>NZ_JANUEW010000002.1:0-622500 GCF_024807515.1 Pseudomonas sp. BIGb0558 | reverse complement strand
CTTAATTGAGAAATTCGAATTTTCGGCGAATGTCGTCTTCACAGTATAACCAGATTGCTTGGGGTTATATGGTCAAGTGAAGAAGCGCATACGGTGGATGCCTTGGCAGTCAGAGGCGATGAAAGACGTGGTAGCCTGCGAAAAGCTTCGGGGAGTCGGCAAACAGACTTTGATCCGGAGATGTCTGAATGGGGGAACCCAGCCATCATAAGATGGTTACCTTACACTGAATACATAGGTGTATGGAGCGAACCAGGGGAACTGAAACATCTAAGTACCCTGAGGAAAAGAAATCAACCGAGATTCCCTTAGTAGTGGCGAGCGAACGGGGACTAGCCCTTAAGTGGCTTTGAGATTAGCGGAACGCTCTGGAAAGTGCGGCCATAGTGGGTGATAGCCCTGTACGCGAAAATCTCTTAGTCATGAAATCGAGTAGGACGGAGCACGAGAAACTTTGTCTGAATATGGGGGGACCATCCTCCAAGGCTAAATACTACTGACTGACCGATAGTGAACTAGTACCGTGAGGGAAAGGCGAAAAGAACCCCGGAGAGGGGAGTGAAATAGATCCTGAAACCGTATGCGTACAAGCAGTGGGAGCCCACTTTGTTGGGTGACTGCGTACCTTTTGTATAATGGGTCAGCGACTTATTTTCAGTGGCGAGCTTAACCGAATAGGGGAGGCGTAGCGAAAGCGAGTCTTAATAGGGCGTCTAGTCGCTGGGAATAGACCCGAAACCGGGCGATCTATCCATGGGCAGGTTGAAGGTTGGGTAACACTAACTGGAGGACCGAACCGACTACCGTTGAAAAGTTAGCGGATGACCTGTGGATCGGAGTGAAAGGCTAATCAAGCTCGGAGATAGCTGGTTCTCCTCGAAAGCTATTTAGGTAGCGCCTCATGTATCACTGTAGGGGGTAGAGCACTGTTTCGGCTAGGGGGTCATCCCGACTTACCAAACCGATGCAAACTCCGAATACCTACAAGTGCCGAGCATGGGAGACACACGGCGGGTGCTAACGTCCGTCGTGAAAAGGGAAACAACCCAGACCGTCAGCTAAGGTCCCAAAGTTATGGTTAAGTGGGAAACGATGTGGGAAGGCTTAGACAGCTAGGAGGTTGGCTTAGAAGCAGCCACCCTTTAAAGAAAGCGTAATAGCTCACTAGTCGAGTCGGCCTGCGCGGAAGATGTAACGGGGCTCAAACCATACACCGAAGCTACGGGTATCACCTTCGGGTGATGCGGTAGAGGAGCGTTCTGTAAGCCTGTGAAGGTGAGTTGAGAAGCTTGCTGGAGGTATCAGAAGTGCGAATGCTGACATGAGTAACGATAATGGGTGTGAAAAACACCCACGCCGAAAGACCAAGGTTTCCTGCGCAACGTTAATCGACGCAGGGTTAGTCGGTCCCTAAGGCGAGGCTGAAAAGCGTAGTCGATGGAAAACAGGTTAATATTCCTGTACTTCTGGTTATTGCGATGGAGGGACGGAGAAGGCTAGGCCAGCTTGGCGTTGGTTGTCCAAGTTTAAGGTGGTAGGCTGGAATCTTAGGTAAATCCGGGATTCTAAGGCCGAGAGCTGATGACGAGTTAACTTTTAGTTAACGAAGTGGTTGATGCCATGCTTCCAAGAAAAGCTTCTAAGCTTCAGGTAACCAGGAACCGTACCCCAAACCGACACAGGTGGTTGGGTAGAGAATACCAAGGCGCTTGAGAGAACTCGGGTGAAGGAACTAGGCAAAATGGCACCGTAACTTCGGGAGAAGGTGCGCCGGTGAGGGTGAAGGACTTGCTCCGTAAGCTCATGCCGGTCGAAGATACCAGGCCGCTGCGACTGTTTATTAAAAACACAGCACTCTGCAAACACGAAAGTGGACGTATAGGGTGTGACGCCTGCCCGGTGCCGGAAGGTTAATTGATGGGGTTAGCTAACGCGAAGCTCTTGATCGAAGCCCCGGTAAACGGCGGCCGTAACTATAACGGTCCTAAGGTAGCGAAATTCCTTGTCGGGTAAGTTCCGACCTGCACGAATGGCGTAACGATGGCGGCGCTGTCTCCACCCGAGACTCAGTGAAATTGAAATCGCTGTGAAGATGCAGTGTATCCGCGGCTAGACGGAAAGACCCCGTGAACCTTTACTATAGCTTTGCACTGGACTTTGAATTTGCTTGTGTAGGATAGGTGGGAGGCTTTGAAGCGTGGACGCCAGTTCGCGTGGAGCCAACCTTGAAATACCACCCTGGCAACTTTGAGGTTCTAACTCAGGTCCGTTATCCGGATCGAGGACAGTGTATGGTGGGTAGTTTGACTGGGGCGGTCTCCTCCTAAAGAGTAACGGAGGAGTACGAAGGTGCGCTCAGACCGGTCGGAAATCGGTCGTAGAGTATAAAGGCAAAAGCGCGCTTGACTGCGAGACAGACACGTCGAGCAGGTACGAAAGTAGGTCTTAGTGATCCGGTGGTTCTGTATGGAAGGGCCATCGCTCAACGGATAAAAGGTACTCCGGGGATAACAGGCTGATACCGCCCAAGAGTTCATATCGACGGCGGTGTTTGGCACCTCGATGTCGGCTCATCACATCCTGGGGCTGAAGCCGGTCCCAAGGGTATGGCTGTTCGCCATTTAAAGTGGTACGCGAGCTGGGTTTAGAACGTCGTGAGACAGTTCGGTCCCTATCTGCCGTGGACGTTTGAGATTTGAGAGGGGCTGCTCCTAGTACGAGAGGACCGGAGTGGACGAACCTCTGGTGTTCCGGTTGTCACGCCAGTGGCATTGCCGGGTAGCTATGTTCGGAATAGATAACCGCTGAAAGCATCTAAGCGGGAAACTAGCCTCAAGATGAGATCTCACTGGAACCTTGAGTTCCCTGAAGGGCCGTCGAAGACTACGACGTTGATAGGTTGGGTGTGTAAGCGCTGTGAGGCGTTGAGCTAACCAATACTAATTGCCCGTGAGGCTTGACCATATAACACCCAAGCAATTTGCTGACCTGAAAAGGCACCAGATTGCGGTGTGTGAAGACGAAATGAACCGAAAGTTCGAATCTCACAAAACACCGAAGCTATCACATACCCAATTTGCTGAAGCGAGGCCAACTGGTCACGACTCAGTACCCGAATTTCTTGACGACCATAGAGCATTGGAACCACCTGATCCCATCCCGAACTCAGCAGTGAAACGATGCATCGCCGATGGTAGTGTGGGGTTTCCCCATGTGAGAGTAGGTCATCGTCAAGATTAAATTCCAGAACCCCTGATTGCTAACGCAATCAGGGGTTTTGTTTATGTAGAAGTACATGATTTTCACCGGCACGTTGCCAGCGCAACGGTCTGGTACACAGAATTTCTTGACGACCATAGAGCATTGGAACCACCTGATCCCATCCCGAACTCAGCAGTGAAACGATGCATCGCCGATGGTAGTGTGGGGTTTCCCCATGTGAGAGTAGGTCATCGTCAAGATTGAATTCCGAAACCCCTGTCTGCTAGCGCAGACAGGGGTTTTGTCGTTTAAGGGCTAAGCAAAGCAGACTCAACCCCTGCGTGCTTTACCGCTTCTTCTGGCCAGTAGCTTGCGCCACCAGATATAGATCCCGGTAGCAGATAGCATCGCGATCACAACGCCCAGCAGTGCAATCAACACCTGCCCCGTCAGCCCGATGATCCTGCCCCCATGGATCGGTAGTTGCAGCCGATAAAAGCGCTCTCCCAACGTACCTTGCCCTGCTATTTCCTGCCCTAATAAACGCCCGTCCGTCCCGTGGAAAAACAACCAGGATTTCCCATGGGCCTCGGTATCATGTTGCCCAAAACCCGCGCCATAGAAGTTGTACTCAAAGCTGTAATACAGCTCTCCGATCGCAGCCGTAAGTCCCAGACGCTTGCCTTCCTCCAGTGCCCGTTCATAGGCCTGTTGATAACTCAGTTGCGTCACGCCCAATTGCTCGCTTGGCAGCCTGCCACGAGCCTCATAGACGCTTGGCTCAACCGGTGAAAACAGCGAGACAACTGGCTTGAACACCTGGCTCGGCAAGTTCATCGCCACGCTGCTGACCGCTATCGGTAGCAACAACAGCCAAAGCCACAACCCGCCAGCGCGATGAAGATCGAAGTTCAACCGATAAGCATGACCGCCCTTGATCTTCCACGCCGTCGACCATTTCTTCCAGAACGGTTTGCCCCTCGGGAGGGTCAGCCACAGCGCGATAAAACAATCTAACACCCACGCAATCGCCACCAGCCCCATCAGCCACAACCCCCAATTGCCCGGCAGCGTGAGGTTGTAGTGAAACTCTAAAATGAACGGTATTAAGTTCTCACGCTGAAAGCAGCATGCGCCCCAAAAACGCCGGCCCATTTCTTCGCCGCTGACCGGATCGAGATAGAAGACCTGGTTGGGTTCCTCAAAGGGTTTGCCGGTCGCCGGATCGTTTCTCGCAACTGCCGCCAACATGGCGGTATGACCGGCCTCCTGCGGATACTCCATGTACCAGACTTGCAGCTTGGGATGCTGCCCCTGCAGCGTGTCCACCAGTTCGCCTGGTGGCAATGCCGAGCCCTTGGCCGTCGCCTCATAGAAGCCGGGATTGAGCCACTCATCCAGCTCATGGTTAAACGCCAAAAGGCTGCCCGTGATCCCCGCCATCATCAAAAACAACGCCGTCGCCAATCCGATGTAGCGATGAAGTAAAACCATCAATGCGCGCATAAAATTTTCCTGCAGAGACGACAAAGCCAGTGCCTGGAGTCAGGAACTGGCTTTGTATGAATCGAGTGGGATTAGAACTGGTAGCTCACCGTTGCACTCACGTTGCGCTCTTCACCCAGGTAACAGAAGTTCAGACTGGCGCACGACGCCACGTAGGACTCGTTTGTCAGGTTGTTGGCATTCAGGCGTACGTCCACACCCTTCAACCCCACCTTGCCCAAGTCATAGCCCATCGAGGCATCAAACAATGTGTAGGCGGGCACCTTCATGGTGTTTTCCGCATCCGCCCAGCTGTAGCCGACATAACGGACACCGCCACCGAGGCGCAGGCCATCCAGGGCGCGGCTATCGAATTTGTAGTCTGCCCACACCGAAGCCATATGGCGCGGCGCCTGGGTCGGCGAATTACCCTTGTTCTCGATCACGTTGTCCGCAGTGCTCAACGTGCTGACCATCGATTTCGAATACTCGATGTCGGTGAAGGTGTAGCTGCCCAACAACTTGAGGTTGTCTGTCAATTGCATATGCGCCTCCAACTCCAGGCCTTGGGAGCGCACAGCACCTACCGCGCGATAGAAGTTTTCCTGCGGCAGCTTGGTCGCCAGGTTTTCCTGATCGATGCGGAACAGCGAAGCGGTGAACAGGTTGTCGGTACCCGGCGGCTGATATTTCAAGCCGACCTCCCACTGGGTGCCGTCGGTAGGCGCCAAAGGATTACCAGCGCTGTCCGAGTAGGAGTTCGGGTTGAAGGATTCCGAATAGCTGACGTAAGGCGCGAGACCGTTATCGAATAGATAAAGCGCTCCTGCACGCCCGGTTAGCTTGGTACGTTTATCGCTGATCTCGGTACCTAACGGCCGGCCAACCTCAGCAATGCGATTCTCATCAGAGGTCTCGACCCAGTCCTGACGTAGCCCGAGGGAGAACCGCCACTTGTCCATTTCAATCAGGTCTTGCAGGTAAACGCCGGTCTGCTCAAGCCGACGCAGGTAGCTGGTCGGGCTGTAATAACTGATCTCGGAGTTGCCATACACCGGATTGAACGCATTGATCGGTGCCAGCGAACCGCTGCTCCAGTCCACCACGGTTTTGCGCCGTTGATAGTCAGCCCCCATCAACACCGTGTGTTTGGTCGCGCCGGTAAAAAATTCGGCCTGCAACATGTTGTCGATGATGAATGCATGCAGCTTCTCGTCACCGCCTGAGTAATAGCGGTTCAGCTCATTACTGGTGGGCGTAGTCCACCCATAGGCGTACACCTGATCCAAGCGGACCTTGGAGTCCAGATAACGAAAGTTCTGTCGCGCCGTGAAAACATCGTTGAAGCGGTGCTCAAATTGATAGCCGAACGACTGCTGATCACGCTTGTACCCATCAATGCCCGGCTCACCCTCGAAGAAGTGATTGGAGATCCGCTGGCCATTGCGCTGATGCAACGCGCCATCTGCTGGCATGCCTCCGTGGTAGCCACCGTCGGGATCGTGTTGCAGGTAGGCCTGGAGCGTGAGCGACGTGTCATCGGTAAAGTCGATGCTCAAGGTCGGCGCCAGCGCGTAGCGTTTTTCCTTGGCATGGTCGAATTGTGTGTCGGACTTATCCGCAAGCCCGGTCAGGCGGTAAGCAATACGCTTGTCGTCATCCACCGGGCCGCTGAAGTCGAAACCCATGCCGCGCTGCCCTTGCGAGCCCACGGTGGCCTGTACCTGATGGTAAGGCTCAAACAGCGGCTTCTTGCTGGTCAACGCCACCAGCCCACCCGGCGAGCTGCGGCCGTACAGTACCGACGACGGCCCCTTGAGAATATCCACCCGCTCGAGGAAATACGGGTCCACCTGCATAGTGCTGTAGGTCCCGCTGTCCCCCATGGACTTCAAACCGTCGAGATAAATGTTATCCACCGAACCGTCGTTAAAGCCGCGCATCGCCACATAGTCATAGCGGTGAGTGGCGCCATACGGGTTGGTCAGCACACCAGGGGTGTAACGCATGGCCTGGGCAACGGTTTGCGAGCCCTGATCGTCCATCTGCTCGCGGGTCACCACTGAGACCGTCTGTGATGTCTCCAGCAGCGCGGTACTGGTCTTGGTGGCGATCTGGCTGTGGGTTGCGTTGTAGCCGTCCATGCTGCCCAAGGCGTTACCCAGGGCGAAGCCTTTGATGTCGGTGGTCGGCAAGGTCAGCGCCTCGCTCTCGGGTTGGGCCTGCAACACGAAACTCACGTCGTCCTGTGGCTGTGCCTGCAAGCCGGATCCATTGAGCAACTGGCTAAGGCCCTGCTCCGCGGAATACTCGCCGTGCAGCCCGGCAGACTGGCGGCCCTGAGTTTGCGCAGGCGTGCTGGAAAGAGTGATACCTGCCTGGCGGGCAAACTGGTTGAGCACATCGCTCAGCGCCCCGGCAGGGATGTCATAGCGCTGGCTGATGCGCTCGACCCCACTATCAGCCGCGACACCGGCCACCGGCAACAAGCCGATGCCCATCGTGGTCGACAGCAACGCTGCACGTACGGCTTTACCGAGCAGAGGGTAGGAAGAGGGTGAGTTACTGAAAAAACGCACAGTCATTATCGAGATCCGTAGAGGTCGCTGAAGGCAGATTGAAATGCTTACTGTCTAAGCCGGACTCACGGAAAAAAGCCGCCAAAAATAAATCAGGCGCGACAACAATAATCAGGCCTGACGCTCCAGGCTCACCCACCAGCGGGTGCGGTAGCGCAAGCGCACAGGTAAGGTCTGCGGAAGAATCGCCAACAATTTCTCGGGATCTTCCAGTCGAAAAACGCCGGACAAACGCAGGTCTGCAATATCGTTTGAGCAGCCCAGATACCCATGGCGATAGCGCCCCACCTCTGCCAGGAAGTCGGCAAGGCGCATGTTACGGGTGACGATCAATCCATCTGCCCAGGCCCCGGCGTCCATATCCAGAGGCGGCGCGAGGATGGCCTCGTTCTGACGCACCAGGTAGCTTTCTCCTGCATGCACCTGAGTGAAAAGGCCGTCTGCGGTGTGCGGCGAGTGAATCGCCACGTTGCCTGAGGTGACGCTCAATCGGGTGCAGTCGCTGTCCTGGCGTACGACAAAACGCCCGTCGATGCCTTCAAACAAACCATGGCGGCTGCGAACCAGCAGCGGTGCAGTCGCAGCCGCGGCACAGGTCACCAGGATTTCCCCGCGTACCAGCGTGATCAAGCGTTGCTGCGGATTGAAGTCCAGGTCCACTGCGCTGTCGGTATTGAGCTGCAGGCGTGTGCCGTCCGGCAATTGCACGCTGCGGCGTTCGCCGGTGGTGGTGGCCAGGTCCGAGGTCCAGCGTTGCCAGCCGGTAAGGTCCCGGCTGACCCAGGCCGCCGACCCCATTAACAGCACACCCGACAACACCTTCAACGCTTGCCGGCGCCCGAGCTGCTGGGCGCTGCTCTCCAGCGCCACATGGGCCCCGGGAATTGCCGCCAGTTGGCTGCTCAATTCATGTTGCAAAGCCTGCACCCGTTGCCAGGCCAGCTCGTGTTCATGATGAGCCTCGCGCCAGTGCTCGCATTGCATCTTCAGGCGGACATTGGCGCGATTGTTACGCAAGCGCAGCATCCAGCTGATGGCCTGCTTGACCACTTGCGGATCGATTCCTGCGCGTGCCGCGTTATCCCTCGAAGTCATGCCTCATACCGCAGTACATAACAGTGATACAGCGCCTCGGCGACATACCGTTCCACCGAGCGCAACGACACGCCCATCTGCTGCGCAATCTGCTTGTAAGTCAGGCCGTCGCACTGAGCCAGTAAAAACGCCTTACGCACCTTGGGCTTGAGCCCGTCCAGAAGTCGGGCGATGGACTCCAGCAATTCCAGAATCAACGCACGCTCCTCAGTGCTCGGTGCCACGGCTTCGGGCAAATGGGCGATGGATTCCAGATAAGCCCGTTCGATTTCTTCGCGGCGCCAGTGATCGATCACCAAGCCCCGGGCGATGGTGCGCAGGAAGGCGCGAGGGGCCTTGAGTTCGAAGCGTTCGGTTTTTTGCAGCAGGCGCACGAATGTGTCCTGGGCCAGGTCCGCAGCATCCGCGGCGTTACCCAGGCGGCTGCGCAACCAGGTGTTGAGCCAGCCGTGATGGTTGCTGTAAAGCGTCTGTACTGCGTACTCGGAAGAGGGCATTCACACGGCCTGGCAAAGCGTCACAAATGATAATTAGTCGCATTGTCGACAAGGTGGAAAAATTTTGCAACTCCTGGCGTTACATGGCTACCGCCGGTCGGCTTCTGACGTTAAAAGCGGATGCTTCTCACAAATTCCTAAGATTTATCCTGGAGTGGCCGAAAGCCTGACGAGCCATGCGTGCACCGAAATAGAGCAGTCGCAGAGTCTGCCTATACCGTTACATGGAATGTTGCATCCGGCACGCTCACCCCCTTTTGGCAAAAAGAAGTCAATGAAATGAATCTCAAGTTCAGTCATAAAATTCTGTTGGCCGCGTCAGGCGTTGTGGTTCTGGCCTTCGCGTTATTCACGTTCTACAACGACTACCTGCAGCGCAACACCATCAGGCAAAACCTGGAGTCTTCGATTCAGCAATCCGGTGAACTGACCGCCAGCAGTGTGCAGAACTGGCTCAGTGGCCGTGTGCTGGTGCTGGAAAGCCTGGCGCAAAACGTCGCCCATCAAGGCAGCGCTGCCGATCTTGCGGGGTTGGTCGACCAGTCGGCATTTACCTCCAACTTCCAGTTCACCTACGTCGGTTCAACCAACGGCGTGTTCACCCAACGGCCCGATGCCAAAATGCCTGATGGCTATGACCCGCGTCAGCGTCCCTGGTACAAGCAAGCCGTCGCAGCCGACAAGACCATGCTCACGCCGCCCTACATGGCCGCAGTCGGTGGGCTGATCGTGACCATCGCGATGCCGGTGAAAAAGAATGGCGAATTGCTCGGCGTGGTCGGTGGTGACCTGAGCCTTCAAACCCTGGTGAAGATCATCAACTCGGTGGATTTTGGCGGTATCGGCCATGCGTTTCTGGTCAGCGGTGACGGCCAGGTGATCGTCAGCCCGGATCAGGACCAGGTGATGAAAAACCTCAAGGACATCTACCCTGGCAGCAACGTGCGCATCGAGAAGGTCAATCAGGAAGTGGTGCTCAATGGGCAGGACCGGATCCTGTCCTTCACCCCGATCAGCGGATTGCCGAATGCAGACTGGTACATCGGCCTGTCGATCGACAAAGACAAGGCCTACGCACCATTGGGCAAGTTCCGCACCTCGGCATTGATCGCCATGTTCATCGCGGTCGCCGCCATTGCAGTGTTCCTGAGCCTGCTGATCCAGGTCCTGATGCGTCCCCTGACCACCATGGGCCGCGCCATGCAGGACATCGCCCAGGGCGAGGGTGATTTGACCCGCCGCCTGACGGTGGAAAGCAAAGATGAGTTCGGCGACTTGGGCAGCGCTTTCAACCAGTTCGTCGAGCGTATTCATGCGTCAATTTCCGAAGTGTCCTCGGCCACCCGCCAGGTGCACGACCTGTCCCAGCGGGTAATGGCCTCGTCCAACGCATCGATCATCGGTTCCGACGAACAAAGCGCCCGCACCAACAGCGTGGCCGCGGCGATCAACGAACTGGGGGCCGCCACCCAGGAAATCGCGCGCAACGCCGCCGATGCTTCGCAGCACGCCAGCGGTGCCAGCGAGCAGGCCGATGACGGCCGCAAAGTGGTGGAGAAAACCATCCTGGCGATGTCGGAACTGTCGCAGAAAATCAGCCTGTCCTGCACTCAGATTGAAACCCTGAACGCCAGTACCGACAACATCGGGCACATCCTGGATGTGATCAAAGGCATCTCCCAGCAAACCAACCTGCTGGCCCTCAACGCCGCGATTGAAGCCGCACGGGCGGGTGAAGCCGGACGCGGATTTGCCGTAGTGGCGGATGAAGTGCGCAACCTGGCACACCGCACCCAGGAGTCGGCGGAAGAGATCCACAAAATGATCACCTCGCTGCAGATTGGCTCGCGTGAAGCCGTGACCACGATGAACGCCAGCCAGACCTCCAGCGAAGAAAGCGTCGAGGTTGCTAACCAGGCCGGTGAGCGCCTGGTCAGCGTGACGCAGCGGATCGTCGAGATCGACGGGATGAACCAATCGGTAGCGGCCGCCACCGAGGAGCAGACCGCCGTGGTGGAAACCCTCAACGTCGACATCAACCAGATCAACCTGTTGAACCAGCAGGGCGTGGCCAACCTCAACGAAACCCTGAAGGATTGCGACGCGTTGTCTCAACAGGCCAACCGGTTGAAGCAGTTGGTCGACAGCTTCAAAATCTGAGGATGAACCTGTAGGAGCGAGCTTGCTCGCGAAGAGCGTCAACGATAACGCAGCGCTATCAGATAGCCCGTGCTGCCTTCTCGTTTTTCGCGAGCAAGCCCGCTCCTACGGTAAGTTCAGCCAAACATCTGCCGTACATTCTCCAGCGCACTGTCGGCGAATGCCTGCACAAAGGCATCAAACCCTTCCACACCGTGTTCAACCGGCTCGGCGATGATCGTCCAGGTCACCCTCGAACTGCGTTCCCCCACAGCCTCCACACGCATTCCCGCCCATAGCCGGGCCACGCCGAGGGTGTTGTAAATCGTCGTCCAGGTCATCTGCATGGCCTGTTCGTCGCGGCTGTTGAGTTGCTCCACCACCAGGTTTCCATCGTGGAAGAACTTTTTGCGCAGCGACCCTGCGCCCGCGCCGGTCATCTCGATGTGCGACAGCGCGGGGATGAATCTGTCAAACCCTGCAAAGTTGCCCACCACCGTCCACACGCGGGCGGCATCGCCGGCAATTACCACTGAAGACACCACCGGCCTGGCGCAGGGGTTGCGAATCAACGTATCGGGTTTCATTCGGTTTTCCTTTGTTAGGCGCCCGATCACAGGAAGCCGATGCTCTTGAGGTACGCGCAGCCCTTGCGTAGCAGCGCCAGGTTTTTTTCCGGGTAATGCGCGCCCATCTGCTCGACACCGCGCCGTGCGTTGTCATGACGGATCATCGACGTATCGCCGATGTCCCCGTCCACACCATTGAGATAGAACCCCAGCACACCGAACAGCGCGTTGTGGCTATCCACCGTGTGCAGGTGACGTTGCCAGTGGGCGACGCTCACCAGCTCGAAAACATGGCCTGCCTGGCGAAAGGCATCGACGTAGGATTCCCAGCTCAAGGGCTGCGGATTGTGCAGATTGAACACGTTTCCTCCGGCACAGTGGCGGCCACAGTGGAAGGCAATAAACCGCGCGAGAAAGTCCACGGGCATCAGGTCAAAGTTCATCCCCAGGTTGGGCACCAGGCCCAGTTGCAGCGAGCCCTTGAGCATCAACATCAGGCGATTTTTCTGTGGCTCGCAAGCACCGTTGCGGCTGTTGAAACTGATGTTCCCGGGGCGATGGATAGTGACCCAGGCACCTTCCTCGGCGGCGCGTCCCAGCAGGCGTTCGGCGACCCACTTGGACAGGTTGTAGCCGTTCTGGAGGTAGAGCGGTGGCGTGGTCGCGGCGAGCGTTTCCAGGACCTGGCCTTGGGCATCGATGCTGCTGGCCGCCGACAGTGTGGAGATAAAATTGAAGACCTTCTTGCGCCGGGTTTCACACAGGCGCAGGCATTCCAGCACCGGCTCGACGTTGTCCTTGGCCAGGGTGGCGTAATCCATCACATGATTGACGTGGGCGGCGTTGTGCACCAGAACGCCGAACTCCCCGGCGAGGTACTCATACACCTCGCTGGTCAAGCCAAGGCGCGGCTGACTGATGTCGGCGGCATACACCCGTACCCGGCTCAGGTCCAGGTGTTCCAGGCGGTACTCACGCAGCGCCTCGGCGAACCTCACCGCAGCCGGATGTCCAGGGCGTTCGCGTACCAGGCACGCCACTTCAAGTGCGTCCTCGGCCAGTAACGCCTCGACGATATGGACGCCGAGAAAACTGTTGGCGCCGGTCACGATGACCTTGCGGCGTTCACCTGCCTGGTCCGCCGGCAATATCGGCCTGTCCAGTTCACGCAGAGTATCCCGTATCGCCTGGCCGGCCGGTGCTTCAGGGGCCGCACCGTCACCCATCAGCGCAGCCAGGGTACGGACGGTGGGCGTTTCGAAAAAACGGTTGAGGGAAAGGCTGCGCCCGAACTGCTCGCGGATACGCAGCAACATCGTCGACAACAGGATGGAATGACCGCCGAGATTGAAGAAGCTGTCCTCCGTCGACAACTGCGCGACCGGCACGCCCAGCAACTCGCTCCACAGGTTCAGCAACTGTGCTTGCACCGGCGTTTGCGGCGGACAGCGGTTGGTGGCTGGCAGCGGTAGAGTCGGCAGCGCCAGCAAGGCCTGGCGGTCGACCTTGCCGTTGGGCGTGCACGGCATGCTCGCAAGCTCCATGCACAGGGTTGGCTGCAGATAATCCGGCAGCGCCTGCCGGGCATGTTGCTGGAGCACAGCCAGGGCGCCTTGGGCCTCAGGCTGCGCGACAAAGGCCAGGATCCGCTGATCAGGGTCGATCACCACCGCCACCTGGCGAAACAGCTGGCTGGCGCGCAGGCAGTGTTCGATCTCTTGGGGCTCGACCCGAAAGCCACGGATTTTCACCTGCTGATCCCGGCGCCCGCCCAGCTCGATGCCGTCCTCTGTCCACTTCGCCAGATCGCCGCTGCGGTAGGCCCGCAAGGTCTGGCCGTCCGGCAACTTCAGGTGTACGAAATGCTCGGCGGTCTGCTGTGGCTGGTTGAGGTAACCCAGCCCGACACCGGGGCCGACGATGTACAGCTCGCCTGTCACTTGTTCATCCACCGGTTGCCGTTGCTCGTCGAGGATCAGCACCCGGCTGTTGGCGATGGGCGTGCCCACATTGCGATTGCTGTCGCCTCGCTGCAGCGTGCGGCATGACACCAGCACGGTGGCTTCCGTCGGCCCATAGAAGTTGTGCAAGGAACACTGTCTCGCCAGCCGCTCGATGACATAGGGCTCGCATACGTCGCCTCCGGTCATCAGGTGCGCCAGGCCCAAGGGTTGATCCAGCGGGAGGATGCTCAGCAGCGCCGGCGGCAGGAAGGCATGGGTGACGCGCTGTTGCCGGATGAAGTCCACCAGTTGTTGCGGGTCGCGGCGCGGGTCTTCACCGGGCACGATCAGCTCGGCGCCCGCTATCAGGGGCGCGAAAATATCAATCAGCGAAGAGTCGAAGCTCAACGGCGAGAACTGCAAGACCCGGCTGTGTTCACTCAGTTGCACATGGCCGCCGAACCAGGCGGTGAAGTGGGCCAGGTTGTGCTGGCTGAGCAGCACGCCTTTGGGCTGGCCGCTGGTGCCCGAGGTGTGGAGCACCATGCAGGGCGCGTCCATCGCTGGGCGCTGGCGCGGTGGCGGCGGGTTGGCGTGAGTGTCGAGGGCGCTGACATCCAGCGCCGAAAAAAACTCCCGCAGCGGATGTCGGCCGTCGTCCAGTAGCACCGAGACGCCGGCGTTCTCCAGCATGGCCTGCTGTCGTTGCAGCGGATGGCCCGGCTCCAGTGGCAGGTACACCGCGCCGCAGCCCAGTACGGCGAGAATGCTGGCGTACAGCTCAAGGGATTTGCCCAGGCAGACGCCGATCACCTGCGGTGTATCGCTGGCCCCAAGCAACGGCCACAGATGCTGCTGGATAGCCAGGCTCTTGCGCTGCAACTGGCGATAACTCAGCACGCTGCCAGCGATGTTCAGCGCCGGTCGTTCGGCGAAGGTTTCAAGGCTGCGCTCCAGCCGTTCGATCATGGGCACCCGGGCTTGCTCCAGCAGTGCCAGGTCGGCGGTCTGGTTGAAGCGATGCAGGTAGGCCAACGATTCGAGGGCTTGCAGGCCGTGTTCGGGAGCATCGCAGGCGACTGCGGTTTGCGAAAAATAGCCCGCGTCCCGCGATAAGCCGCTGACGTGCTGGGCTACCCATTCCACCAAGCGGCTTATCGCCTGCTGCCGCAGCCGTTGGCCGTTGCCGCTGGGTTCTCCAGCGATGTCCAGGGTCGCCAGCAGTCGATGTGGGCTGGCGTAGCACCTGAGTTGCAGCGTCGGCAGCCCGTTGTCGGTCAGTGCTCCGAGCCCCAGGCGCAGGCTCATCAAGGCCGTGTAGGCCAAGCCCGGCGGGATCGACTCGCTACCGTCATCAATCAGCAGGTCCACGCCCTTTTCCTCGTCTGACTGCGCTACCTCGTGACCGTATTGCTCCAGTGTCAGCCCGACTTCTTTCAACGCCGCGCTGCAGCCTGCCAGCCCAATCTTCAAACGCCTCATGGGTGGGCTCCTGTTGCTGGAAGAAAGGCGTCCAGGGCCTGGACCACACTCGGCGTTTGCAGCAGGCCGCTGTGATTCAGGAATCCCATGATATTGCCGAGCAGCGGATGCTGGCGGGTAATGGGAAAGTCCATCGCCAGCACTTCAGCGCGCAAGGCAGCACGCGTGCCGGCGCTGATATCCAGGTGCTCGATCAACTGCAGGTCGAAATTTTTTTGCAGGTCGTGGGTCAGGTAATGCTGGAGGAATACCGGCAGGATCCGGGCGATGCAGTCACGGTCTTCGGCGTTTGCAGACTGCCAATAGATTCGCACCAGGCGCGTCCAGAACAGGCCATGACGCCCCTCGTCAAACAAGTGGTCGGCCATCAATCCACGGATGGATTGCTTGACGCTGTCGTCCCTGGAGAACGCCGCCACGTCATGGGTCACGGTGTTTTCGGCGATGGCCACGGCGATCAGCTCCATGGCATCGCGCAGGTGTTCGGGAGCCAGCGCCAGCGCGGCAGGCAAGGCGCGGCTCAGCTCGATTTCCCCGGGCAGTTCAAGAGGCGCAGTGCCGGTCATCTCGACGGCCTGTTGCATGAAGTCGAGGGCGACGAGGGCGTGGTAATCCTCATCCACCACGACGGTCATGGCGTCGTAGCGACAGGCGAGCGGGAAGGGCACCGAAAATCGATTCTTGGCAATGCTGCGTGCGGTCTTGTCGACGATTTCGGTTTCAAAGATCACCACATCGTTGATGAACTTGTAGAACGTCTGCAACAAGACAAAGTCGCGGCACTGCGGGCATTGCTCGACAAAGGTCGCGCTCAATACCAAGGGTTGACGGCTCAAGGGAAAGATCAGTTTCTGATCGTTTTCCAGCAATCGGCGCGGGCGGGTGCGGATGGTCGCGCGGCGCTCCCAGTCTTCGGCGAATGAGCGGTAATCGGCCGGGTTCATACGCTCACCTCCGGCAGGCGCAGGTGCAGCCCGTCCCATAAGGCCAGGCGGTTTTCCACGGCGCTCAGCGCGGCAGTGTCAGCCTGCTGCTCGCGACTCGGGTCGCCAAGCGTGAGGCGTTGCAGCAACTGCGCCGCCGCGGGGCCATGCTCGTCGGCATCAAGCTCAATGTGGCGCTTGAGGTAGTAGCAGAAGGTCGGTGCCTGGCGGTGAAGCATCTCGCACCCTCCCAGGATGCGTTTGAACATCGTTGGGATGACGCTCTCGCGGCCATGGAGAAAGGCGGCCGCGACGCAGTGGGTGGGTGCGTCCAGGGCAACCTGCAACGTGCTTCTGACGAAACGGGCCACGGCAGGATGGATATCGATTTTTTGCAGGGCCGTTTGCGCATCGCTGCCGTCACGTTGCAGGGTGATGAATCTGTCGATGGCCGTGGTGCTCGCGCCAACTTCAGCCATGGCTTGCAGATACAACTCGAAGTGGCTGCCGTGTCCGTGACCAGGATAGGCGTCCGATTCTTCGCCCAACACGATCTCATTGATCAGGCGTGCCGCTTGTGGGTCCGGTGGCGGCAACCACGGCAAGCGCATTCCGGTTAGGTCATGCTGCAGGCGTTTGGTCAGCGTCATGAAGTCCCAAACAGCGAACACATGGTTTTCCATAAAGTATCGCAACTTTGGAAGTGTGTTTATTTGTGTAAATAATGGATGGCTGTGTAACTTCTGCTTTTTTTGTTTAAGCAGGTGTGAGTGCTGGAGCATGATTGATGCCTATAAGTCGTTATTTCTTCCCTGATAACAAGCAGCCACGTGCTGTTATTGATCAAGCAAGCAGCACGCGGTGACAAAACACCAAAGCTTTATTTAAAGGAACGCCACGCGCAGTGACGCCCGAGCAGGGTTCACGCTGTCGATTGGGGAGAATTGGGGTGTTGGTAATAATCTGATTAAGTATTCAGGCGTTTTTGGTTTTATAAGTTTTGCGAGTAAAAATAGTGCTGTAGTTGAATTGCTCTGCGAAGTGTAGGAAGTGTTCTTTCGAATTAATGGTTTGACTGTTATGCGCTGACCTCCATCGGCCAAAGTCGCTGCGCAGCGCTTTGTGGTCGAGGGAGGCGTCTCGGTTCCACGGAGAATTTACGGTGCAGCGTTTTGTGCCGTCTCTTCAAGGCTCTTGAGATAACCGGTAATCACCTCCATGCCGCGGGTGAGGTGGTTGCGCAAGGTCAGGATGCTTTCCTCGACCTTCTTTTTCGCCACCAGGTCGAGCAGTTCACGGTGGTCTTCCTGGGACGTCTCGCCCAGGCCCATGGCCTCGAGGTTGAAGCGCAGGAAACGCTCCTCTTCGTTCAAGCCGTGCTCAACCAGCTTGAGCAACCGCTGGTTGCCCGCCTTGCTATACAGCGCCATGTGGAACAGGCGGTTGAGGCGACCAATTTCGGTGTAGTCGCTTTCCTGTTCCAGCGCATCAATGAAGGCGCCGGCCTGGGCAATGTCTTCGGGCGTGAGCAAGGGAATCGACAAGCGCAGCGCTTCGGACTCCAGCAGTATGCGCAGCGCATAGGTTTCCGCCGAATGGTCCTCAATCAGTGGCGCCACCACCGCTCCTTTGTGGGTCACCACATGCAGCAGCGACTGGGCTTCCAGTTGACGCAATGCCTCGCGCACCGGCATCCGGCTGACCCCGAACAAGCTGGCCAACTCCTGTTGGCGCATGGCGGTGCCGCAGGGCAAGCGACCATCGAGGATGGCGTTGCGCAATGTTTCTTCAATCACGGAGCGGGCGAGATGGGCGGGGATAGGCCCGCTGATCTGGATGCTGCTCAAAGGGTTCGGCTTCTGCGTCACGACTACGCTATCCTCCTTTTCAGGGTGATGTGGCTAATTGGATCCAATGCACACTAGAGATTGTCCACAAGCTTGTCAAACGGGCAAGGTTTCGGCTTGTAAGCGACTCAACAGCGCGTTCCGTGGGCCCACAACGACCTTTTGTCAGGTCTTACAGGCTTAACGTCTGTGAGACACACTTTATTCCCGAAAGTCGCGGCTACAGCGGTATTGCTGCATATCGATATTCACTAACGGTATTTAAAATGCCGTTCTTATGACTATAAAGTCACTCTCCTGACCGCCCGGGAGTGAACTCATGTCTGCCACCTCTACTGTTCCAACAGCGACCGACACCACACAAACCTTCGAGATCCGTCCATTTCCCGGCAGCGTCGGCGCCGAGATCATAGGCCTGGACTTGACCCGCCCGGTCAGCGACCCGGACTTCGCGCGCATTCACCGCGCGCACCTGGACCATCACGTCGTGGTCTTCCGCGACCAACGCATCACCCCCGAACAACAGATCGCCTTCAGCCGCCGCTTCGGTGTGTTGCAGATCCACGTGCTCAAACAGTTTCTGCTGGCCAACCACCCGGAAATCCTGATCGTCTCCAACATCATCGAAAACGGCCAGTCCATCGGCCTGGGAGACGCCGGCAAGTTCTGGCACTCGGACCTCTCCTATAAAGAGCTGCCGAGCCTGGGCTCGATGCTCCATGCCCAGGAGCTGCCGTCCGAGGGTGGCGACACCTTGTTCGCCGACATGCACAAAGCCTGGGACAACCTGCCCGAGCCCCTGCGCAAGGCTGTAGAAGGCCGCAGCGCCGCGCATTCGTACACCGCGCGCTACAGCGAAACCAAATTCGAAGGTAACTGGCGCCCGACCCTCACCCCCGAGCAACTGGCTCAAGTGGCGGAAGTGGTGCACCCCATCGTACGCACCCACCCGGAAAATGGCCGCAAGGCGTTGTTCGTCAGTGAAGGTTTCACCACCCGCATCGTCGGCTTGCCGGAAGACGAAAGCCGCGACCTGCTGGCCCAGCTCTACGCCCACAGCGTGCTGCCGGAAAACATCTACCGCCACCAGTGGCAGCCCCACGACATGGTGTTCTGGGACAACCGCTCACTGATCCACCTGGCGGCCGGCTGCCCAGCCCACCTGCGGCGCAAGCTGTACCGCACCACCATCCAGGGCGACGCGCCTTTCTGATCCGGAGCATGACCATGTCCAAGAAAATCCCATTTGCGCGCCTGGCCGCTACGGTCGGCCTGGGCGTCAGCCTGCTGGCCGGCAGCCTGGTTGCACCTGCCGCCGCCCAGGCCGAAGGCGAGATTCGCATCGCCGAGCAGTTCGGCATCGTCTACCTGCTGCTCAACGTGGTGCGCGACCAGAACCTGATCGAGAAATACGGCAAGCAGGAAGGCATCGACATCAAGGTCGACTGGACCCAATTGTCCGGCGGCGCCGCCGTCAATGACGCCTTGCTCTCCGGCTCCATCGACATCGCCGGCGCGGGCGTTGGCCCGCTGCTGACCATCTGGGACCGCACCCACGGCAAACAGAACGTGAAAGCCGTCGCCTCCCTGGGCAACTTCCCCTACTACCTGGTGAGCAACAATCCCAAGGTCAAGACCATTGCGGACTTCACCGAAAAAGACCGCATTGCCGTACCGGCAGTGGGCGTCTCCGTGCAGTCGCGCTTCCTGCAATACGCCGCTGCCAAGCAATGGGGCGACAAGGAATTCAATCGCCTCGACAAGTACACCGTCGCCGTTCCGCACCCGGATGCGACGGCAGCGCTGATTGCCGGTGGCACCGAGCTGACCGGGCACTTCTCCAACCCGCCGTTCCAGGAACAGGCCCTGACCAACCCGAACGTGCACGTGGTGCTCAACTCCTACGACATCCTCGGTCCCAACTCACCGACGGTGCTGTTCGCCACCGAGAAATTCCGCAACGACAACCCGAAAACCTACAAGGCGTTCGTCGAGGCCCTGACCGAAGCGGCGCAGTTCGCCCAGAACGACAAAGGCGCCGCCGCCGACACCTACATCCGCGTGACCAAGGCCAAGATCGACCGCGCCGAGTTGCTGAAAATCATCGAGAACCCGCAGTTCGAATTCAGCGTCACCCCGAAAAATACCTACCCGCTGGCGGAATTCCTCTACCGCGTCGGCGCGATCAAAAACAAACCCGAATCGTGGAAGGACTACTTCTTCCAGGACGCCAAACCGCTGCAAGGGAGCTGACATGAACGCGCCCTTGCAAGGCCACACGGCCAGCAACCCGACGACTACCGAAGCACTGCTTTCGGTAGATAAAGTCAGCCTTGAATACCGCACGCCTGAACGGGTCGTGCGGGCCACCCACCAAGTCAGTTTCGCGATCGACCCGGCCGACCGCTTCGTACTGCTGGGGCCTTCGGGCTGCGGCAAATCCACGCTGCTGAAATCCATCGCCGGCTTTATCAAACCCTGCGAAGGCGAGATCCGCTTGCTCGGGCAAAAAGTCGAGCAACCGGGCCCGGATCGCATCGTGGTGTTCCAGGAATTCGACCAACTGCCGCCCTGGAAAACCGTCAGGCAGAACGTCATGTTCCCGCTGCTCGCCTCCAAGACCCTCAAGCGTCGCGAGGCCGAAGAGCGGGCGCTGTATTACCTGGAAAAAGTCGGCCTGACGGCGTTTGCCGATGCTTACCCGCACACCTTGTCCGGCGGTATGAAAGCCCGCGTGGCGATCGCCCGGGCATTGGCCATGCAGCCGAAAATCCTGCTGATGGACGAGCCCTTCGCCGCCCTCGACGCCCTGACCCGCCGCAAGATGCAGGAAGAACTGCTGCTGCTCTGGGAAGAGGTGCGTTTCACCCTGTTGTTCGTCACGCATTCCATCGAAGAGGCGCTGGTGGTGGGCAACCGCATCCTGTTGCTGTCGCCGCACCCGGGCCGGGTACGGGCGGAAATCCACAGCCATCAATACGACCTTCACAGCCTCGGCGGTGTGGAGTTCCAGGCTTCGGCGCGGCGCATTCATCGGCTGTTGTTTGATGAAGCGCCCGAGGCGGAAACCGAACTGGGTTTCGCCGATATCCGCATCGCTTATTGAAGGGTTTTCACCATGCGCCAGGAATATGAAATCACGCTCGAACCGTTGCCCGGTGTTCGCGTAGAACGCGAATTACCGTGGCGTCAGCGCCTGTGGCAACAAGGCTGGCTGCGCAAAAGCCTGATCCTGATCGTGCTTGCGATCCTGTGGGAAGCGGCCGCGCGTTATCAGAACAACGACCTGCTGCTGCCGAGCTTCCTGCAGACGCTGAGCGCGTTCTACGACGGCATGGCCAGTGGCGAGCTGTTGAGCAAGGTCAGTATCTCGCTGGTGGTGCTGATCAAGGGCTATCTGATCGGCATTGTGCTGGCGTTTGCCCTGACGACGCTTGCGGTGTCGACCCAACTGGGCCGCGACCTGCTGAGCACGCTCACCTCGATGTTCAACCCGTTGCCGGCGATTGCCCTGCTGCCGCTGGCGCTGCTGTGGTTTGGCCTGGGGCAGAACAGCCTGATCTTTGTGCTGGTGCATTCGGTGCTGTGGGCGCTGGCGCTCAATACCTATTCCGGTTTCCTCGGCGTCTCGGAAACCCTGCGCATGGCCGGCC
Organism: Pseudomonas sp. BIGb0558; assembly: GCF_024807515.1. NCBI lineage: Bacteria > Pseudomonadati > Pseudomonadota > Gammaproteobacteria > Pseudomonadales > Pseudomonadaceae > Pseudomonas > Pseudomonas sp. BIGb0558. Next base: position 601,087 of record NZ_JANUEW010000002.1, on the reverse strand, counting down.
GCAATTACGGCCTCAAGGGCATGCGCTTCGTGCTGTTCATCCTGATCCCGGCCGCGCTGCCGTCGATCCTTGCCGGGCTGAAAATCGGCTGGGCGTTTGCCTGGCGCACGCTGATTGCCGCCGAGCTGGTATTCGGCGCCACCAGCGGCAAGGGCGGGCTGGGCTGGTACATCTTCCAGAACCGCAACGAGCTGTACACCGACAAGGTGTTTGCCGGCCTGGCGGTGGTGATCCTGATCGGGCTGCTGGTGGAGAACCTGGTATTCGACACCCTGGAGCGGGTCACCGTGAAGCGCTGGGGCATGCAACGCTGACTGAAACACCCATCCTGTGGCGAGGGAGCTTGCTCCCGCTGGGTCGCGAGGCGGCCCCAATAAGATCACCGCATTCTTTCAGACAAATCCCGATTGAAAATTTCTGGGCTGCTTCGCAGCCCAACGGGAGCAAGCTCCCTCGCCACAGTCTGCTACGATTGCGCCAAGTTCACTCCCAACCGATCACGAGTGCTTGGCATGCAATTACCGGACATGAACCTGCTGGTCGCCCTCGACGCGCTACTCGACGAGGGCAGCGTGGTGGGCGCCGCGCGGCGGATGAACCTGAGCCCGGCCGCCATGAGTCGCACCCTCACACGCATCCGCGAGGCGGTGGGCGACCCCATCCTGGTACGCGCCGGCCGCGGCCTGGTGCCGACGCCCAAGGCCCTGGAGCTGCAAGGCCAGGTGCGTAACGTGGTGGAACAGGCGGCGCTGCTGTTCCGCTCGGCGGACGAAGTAGACCTGCGCACCCTGCGTCGACGGTTCAGCGTGCGGGCCAATGACTTTTTTGTCGGCGTGTATGGCGGGCGTTTGTTCGACACCATGGAGCGCATGGCGCCGCTGTGCGAGCTGCGCTTCGTGCCCGAGGGCGACACCGACGATGAAGCCCTGCGTGAAGGCCGGCTCGACCTGCGGGTGGGCAACACCATGCCGATCACCCCGGAAGTGAAAGTACAGAACCTGTTCACCACCACCTTCGTCGGGCTGGCGCGGGAAGGGCACCCGTTGTTCGATGGGGAAATCACCGCCGCCCGGTTCGCCAGCTATTCCCACATCAGCATCTCCCGGCGCGGCATCGCCCGTGGGCCGATCGACACCGCCCTGAATGCCCAGGGCCTGGAGCGTCGAGTCGCGATGATCGCCCCGGGGTTTCACGGCGCGATGTTCATGCTGCCGGACTCCGACCTGATCCTGCCGGTGCCCAAGGAAGCGCTCTACAGCGCCAATCGCCTGAAGCTGCCGCTGCGCGCGTTCACCCTGCCCATCTCCCTGCCGACCCTGGTGCTGACCCAGGCCTGGCACCCGCGCTTCGACAAAGACCCGGCCCATAAGTGGCTGCGCGAGACCATGCGTGAATGCTGCGATGCGACATGGCAGGAAGCGCAGCCCACGTGAGTCGGAAGTGAGCTCGGTCAATGTGGGAGCTGGCTTGCCTGCGATGCGGGCGACCCGGTTTTTCAGGAATAGCGAGGTGATGCCATCGCGGGCAAGCCCGGCTCCCACAGGGATCGCGTAGGTTCTGATCGTTGCGTCTGGCGCACTTATAAGCTTCCTATAAGTCACTTTTTGTCATGTCTAAGCCTTATTAAACTGCTCGGGTATTTCTATTCCGAGTTGTAGTTCATGACGTCCCTCGCTGCCCCCGCACCTCTGGCCGCAGCCAAGCCGACCGCCATCGCCCCGCCCGTTTTCGGTCCACGCATCATCATCGGCCTGGTAGGCGTATTGCTCGCGGTGCTGGTGTCCGGCCTCAACGAGATGGTGACCAAAGTCGCCCTCGCCGATATTCGCGGTGCGATGTACATCGGCTTCGACGAAGGCACCTGGCTGGTGGCCGCGTACACCGCCACCTCCGTGTCGGCGATGGCATTCGCGCCCTGGTGCTCGGTGACCTTTTCCCTGCGCCGTTTCACCCTCTGCGCCATCGGCCTGTTCACCGTGCTCGGCGTGCTGTGCCCGTTCGCGCCGAACTACGAAAGCCTGTTGATTTTGCGCACCGTGCAAGGCCTGGCCGGTGGTGCCTTGCCGCCGATGCTGATGACCGTGGCCCTGCGGTTCCTGCCAGCCAACGTCAAGCTGTACGGCCTGGCCGGCTACGCCCTCACGGCCACATTCGGCCCCAGCCTGGGCACACCGTTGGCCGCATTCTGGACCGAATACGTCGGCTGGCAATGGGCGTTCTGGCAGATCGTCGGGCCGTGCCTGCTGGCCATGGCGGCCGTGGCCTACGGCTTGCCTCAGGATCCGCTGCGCCTGGAGCGCTTCAAGCAATTCAACTGGCGCGGCCTGCTGCTGGGCTTCCCGGCGATCTGCATGCTGGTGATCGGCCTGTTGCAGGGCAATCGGCTGGACTGGTTCGAGTCGCCGCTGATTGCCACCTTGCTGATCGGCGGCCTGGTGCTGCTGGTGCTGTTCATGATCAACGAGTGGTCGCACCCGATGCCGTTTTTCAAGCTGCAGATGCTCGGCATTCGTAACCTGTCATTCGCCCTGATCGTACTGGCCGGGGTGCTGATTGTGCTGCTGGCGGTGACCATCATTCCGTCCAGCTACCTGGCTCAGGTGCAAGGCTACCGCCCGCTGCAAACCGCCCCGGTGATGCTGATCATGGCGCTGCCGCAGTTGATCGCGCTGCCGTTGGTGGCGGCGCTGTGCAACCTGCGTTGGGTGGATTGCCGCTGGGTACTGGGCATCGGCCTGAGCATGCTGATCCTGTCCTGCGTGGGCGGGGCGCAACTGACGTCGGCCTGGATTCGCGATGATTTCTACGTGCTGCAACTGCTGCAAATCTTCGGGCAACCCATGGCGGTGCTGCCGCTGCTGATGCTCTCCACCGGCAGCATCACACCCCAGGACGGGCCGTTCGCCTCGGCCTGGTTCAACACCGTCAAAGGCCTGGCCGCCGTGGTCGCCACCGGCGTACTCGATGCCCTGACCACCCACCGCCTGCATTTCCACTCGACCATGTTGGTGGACAGCCTGGGCAACTCGCCCCTGGCCGACAGCGATGCCGCCGGCCTCGCTCACCGGCTGCACGAGCAGGCCGTGGTGCTTACTTCTTCGGATCTCTACTACGTCATGGCCGGTGTCGCGGCGGTGTTGATCCTGCTGATTTTCTGGATGCCGACGCGGATTTATCCGCCCCGCGCGCCGACTTGATTGCTCACTGAGCCAAAGGGATTGCTATGAAACGCAAAGACAAAATCGCTGTAACCGTCATCACCGTGTTCGCCGTGGGGGTGCTGGTTTACCTGCTGGCGCCGGGCGTGTTCGGCAGCAAGCGCCAGAGCACCAACGATGCCTTCGTCGCCGCCGACTACACCCTGGTGGCGCCGCGTGTGGCCGGGTTTATCAAGGAAGTGCTGGTGGAAGACAACCAGCGGGTCAAGGCCGGCCAGTTGCTGGCGCTGATCGATGACCGTGACTTTCGCGCCGCTGCCCAGGCGGCCGATGCCGATACGCTGGTGGCCCAGGCGCAGCTGAAAAATGCCACGGCGACCCTGGAACGCCAGAGCTCGGTGATCGCCCAGGCCCAGGCCACGGTGGCGGCGGACCGTGCCGAAGTGGCGTTTGCCGAGCACGAACTGAACCGCTACAACCACCTCGCAGGCGTCGGCGCCGGCACGGTGCAAAACGCCCAGCAGGCCAAGACCCGCATCGACCAGGCTACCGCGCGCCTGGCCAGTGCCACGGCGGTGCTGGCGGCCGAACGCAAGCAAGTGGAAATCCTCAGCGCCCAGCGCGATGCGGCAGAAGGCGGCCTGAAACGCGCCCAGGCGGCGCTGGAAATGGCCAGCTATCAGCTGTCGTACACCCGCATCGTCGCGCCGGTGGACGGCATGGTCGGCGAGCGGGCGGTGCGGGTCGGCGCCTATGTGACGCCGGGCAGCAAGATCCTCGCCGTGGTACCGCTGGCCGAGGCCTACGTGGTGGCCAATTTCCAGGAGACCCAGTTGTCCCACATGCACGCCGGCCAGACGGTGGACGTGAAGGTCGACAGCCTCGACGGCGAAGTGCTCAAGGGGCATCTCGAAAGCCTGGCGCCGGCCACCGGGGTCACGTTTGCCTCGGTCAAACCCGACAACGCTACCGGCAACTTCACCAAGGTGGTGCAGCGCATTCCGGTGAAAATCATCCTGGAGCCCGGCCAGGCGCTGACCGAACGCCTGCGGGTCGGCATGTCGGTGGAAGCCAGCGTCGACACCCACGTCGCCGCCCAGCCACGCGAGGTGGCGCAGCAATGAGACACCTCGCCTGGTTTACCTTGAGCCTGCTCAGCCTGAGTGCCTGCACCGTCGGCCCGGACTTCCAGCGCCCGCAAAATCCCGTCGGCCAATGGACCGCGCCTCATGGCCAGCAAGCCGCCAGCCACGCGGTCAACGACCCGCTGGAAGAGCGCTGGTGGGAAGTGTTCCACGACGCGCAACTCACCGCGCTGACACGGCGTGCACTCACCGATAACCTCGACCTGAAGCTCGCCAGCAGCCGCCTGCAAGAAAGCCGCGCCGCGCGCCAGGTGATCACCGCCGAGCGCTACCCCACCGTCAACGCCACCGGCGACTACCTGCGCCAGCGCAACAGTGCCGATGGCTTGAGCGACGCCTCGGGCAAGAACGGCCGCGCAGCCTACAACCAGTGGGATATGGGCTTCTCCGCTGCCTGGGAACTGGACTTCTGGGGCCGGGTAAAACGCGAAACCGAAGCCGCCGACGCCACCCTGCAAGTCGCCGAAAACGACCGCCGGGCCGTGCTGTTGTCAGTGCTGGCTGAAACCGCCCAGGATTACATCCAACTGCGCGGCGTGCAGAACACCCGGGCCGTCACCGAGCAAAACCTCGACGTAGCCCGTCACAGCCTCAAGCTGTCGCAACTGCGCCTGGCCGACGGTGTGGCCACGGACCTGGACGTCGCCGAGGCCGCCGCTCAAGTCGCTGCCATCGAGGCGCGCCTGCCGGACTTGCAGCAACGCCAGGACCAGTTGATCAACGCCCTGAGCCTGCTGATGGGCGAGCCGCCGCAAGCCTTGTACGCCGAGCTGTCCAAGGACGCCGCCGTGCCGCAAACCCAGCGCCAGGTCGCCATCGGCCTGCCGTCGCAACTGGCCGAGCGCCGCCCTGACATCCGCCAGGCCGAAGCGCGTTTGCATGCCGCCACCGCCTCCATCGGTGTGGCCAAGGGCGACTTCTACCCGCGCATTACCCTGTCCGGCAGCGTGGGCTCCCAGGCCTTGCAGCTGGCGGATTTCGGCTCTTGGAGTTCGCGCGCATTCGCTTTTGGCCCACAGTTGAGCTTGCCGATTTTCAACGGTGGTCGCTTGCAAGGCATGCTCGATTTGCGCGAAGCCCAGCAACAGGAAGCGGCCCTGGCCTACCAGCAAACGGTACTGCGGGCCTGGCATGAAATCGACGACCAGTTGACCCGCTACAACGCCAGCCAACTGCGCCGCGACAGCCTTGCCGAAGCGGTACGCCAGAACCAGATCGCCCTCACCACGGCGCAACACCAGTACGTCGAAGGCGTGGTGGATTTTGTCAACGTGCTGACGGTGCAAAGTGCGTTGCTGGCGACTCAGGAGCAGTGGGTGGAAAGCTCCACCGGTGTTTCCCTGGCCATGGTCGGGTTGTACAAGGCGCTGGGTGGGGGCTGGGAGTCGGTGTATCCGTTGCAAACCGCTGGGCGCTGATAGCCAAGTAGGACCGTTCTCTATTTTCATGGCGGTAAACATTCGGGCTGCGGGGTCGTTAAGCTTTTCCGCCGAATAACTTCCTGGAAGATTTGCCGATGTCCGTGATCGATAACCCTTATGCGCCGCCGCAAGCCGTGTTGAGCGAGCCGTCTGTCAGCCGCTCCGGGTTCTTTGTGGTAGCGCCTCGCAAGCTGGTGCTGATGGCGCTGCTGTCACAAGGTTTGTATGTTTTGTATTGGTCGTACAAACAATGGAGCGGCTATCGGCAGGAAACTGGTGCGAAAATCTGGCCGATGGTCCGGGCTTTTTTTCCGGTCTTTTTCTTCTATTCACTGGTGATGAAGGTTGAGAAAAAGCGCGAGCTCAGTGGTGCTTCGTATCGCTGGTGGCCGCGCAGCGTAGCCATCGGGCTGATCGTCTGTGGGTGCCTGCCGTTTGCTTACATAGGGTTCATTGCGCCGTTTACTGCCGTCAAGATCGGTATCTGCCTCTCGATCGTGCAGATAGCCCTGGCCGCGCAGTTACAGCGTGCGGTGAATCAGGTAGAGAGCGATCCCGAGGGAGAAGCGAACAAGCGCCTGACCTGGGCCAATGGCACCTGGATCGTGATCGGGCTGTGTTTGTACACGATCGGGATCATGTCAGCATTGCGGGTGCCGTTGGTGCCCTGATTTTAAGGCTGCGACAACATGAAGGTACTGTCGTCCTCACCTGGGAAGTCAGCAAGGCTATGGCTTGCGATCGCGCAGAGCTGACTTTCAACCGATAGCTCGGCCCAGAAACCGTCCGTAGCCAGGACCCACCGGGTGCCCGGGTCTGCTTGCAACGATTGGATATGCGGTTCATGGGGCCTGCGATAGCTCATGCAGTTCCACAGTGTTTTACGTGCCGGGCTGCTGGCGATGAGGGCGTGGCCAAGATCGCTTTTCCAATTGGGGCCGCAGTGAGGCGGACTTAACCAGGTTACGGCGTGGTTTGCTTCCAGTCGTCCCAGGCAGCAGTCGCCCGCATGAATGGAGATGGCTGTGTTGCCATGAACCAGGAGTGCGAGATAGCTGGTGGCGGCGAAGGGGTAGCTTGAGCAAAGCGTTGAACTCACTTCATTGAGTGAGGTGAGCGTCAGGTCTAGGGTCCTGTCAGGGCAGGCAAGATCAGGGGAGGCGATGCTGGAAAAGGATGTCAGCAAATGTTGAATCAGTGCCTGCGCCAACGCCCCACTGCCGGGCTTTGAGGCCCCGTCTGCTATCACGTAGAGAAAGACACCGCTGTTGTGTGCCGAGCCTGTGACATCCCTGTTTTCTGATCTGTGGGTGCCTTGGCGGGTTACGCTCAGATGCAGGTTCAAGTGGGCGCCCCGAATGCGATCATTGCGTTGAGGCGATCATGAATCAGCGTCTCGCGATCAGGGGTCTGGGCAGTACTTTGAATCACGTCCTGAAATGCCCTGAGCCGCAGCAGTTCAGAGAGTTGTTCGCTGACGAATTTTTGTAGCGCGTTTGGCGCCTGCTTCATTTCCCCGCTCAACTCCTCGCGCCCATCCACCAGCGCGATGATGTCTTCAATGTCGTTGGACATCAGCACATCGCCGTTTCCTCGCCCCTGATACGCCTGCAGTTTCGCGGCAAGAAACCACGGCGCCGCGAAGACCTTGATTCGAATGCCGTTGGGTAAAGGGTGATAGGTGGCGTTTTCCAGTCCTCCGACAAACCAGGTATTTGAAAACCCCAGTACCCTTTCATCCGTAGGCATGAAATCGACTTTCAGGGCGCCCAGGCGCAAACGGCAGGTGACAGCGTCTTGCCCGGTGTTCCTGAACCCCTTGGGCTTGAGATGTTCTTCAAGCCGACCAGTCAGCGGTACTGGTCAGGTGAATGACCAGATCGACGTCGTCGGTGCCACGAATGGATTCTTGAGTGTATTCATCGGTGATGAGCAGGACAGTGGTACATCCACCGACGAAAGCCACCTGTTCGCGCAGTTCTTCTCCCAGTGCTTCGGCAACCTCTTCCAGCATGTGCAGCATCATGGCTCTGTTTGAATTCACAGGATCCACTCCCTCAGCATGGCGTCGGCCACTTTGGTTTCTCGTGGGCCACCGATGCGAATGGCATCGACCAGGGCGAGGAAGTGGTAGAGGAGTTCGTCTTTTTTCACGGCTCCCGGTACGGTTTTAAACAAGGGAATTATTTCCTGTCCTTTGCTTTTTCCGTAAGCATCAGGCCAAACGGGTATCAGGTCTCCACCGCTCATGAGCTTACCTGCCATTACAGGGGCTGCGAAGGCGGTTGGGATGCCACGCACGATGGGTCCAGGCTTGGCGGGGAATACGTAGCGAATTCCGTATTTAATCAAGTCTAGAAGCGCATCTTTCCGAACGGATGGTTGTCCGCTTGATCGGTCAGTATGAATGAGGCCGATATCGCGACAGCGGTTCAGGGCGTTGGAAACCTCACTTTTGCTGAGTGCAAGTGAAGCGGACAGGGCTCGGACAGAGTAACTATCAATATTGGGCGCGATCGATTCGTTATCGATATCCTCCCACCCTTCCCAGTTTTTGGTGTGGGACAGGGCTATTTTCTCCACATTCCCAGTTAGGCGTAGATCAAGAAAACGGTCGAGATAAGTTTGGGACTCACTTGATACGAGACTCATTGCATCCTCAATATCAAGTATTACAGTGAACTCGCGCTTTTTAACCCGATCGTTCTGAGCCTGGAGGTCCAAGCTGATTAGTTTGAAGAGGATTACGATGTCTTGACTTTTCATGCTGATTCAAGCTCAAGTGTCCACTGTCCATGGACCGTGGACACTTTTTTGCATGGAGTCTTAGCGCATGTCAAGCGTCACGTCGGATTCTGCAAAAACACCACGTACCCCCGAAACCACTCATTCCCCTTCAAATACCCCGGCTCCTCCCACTCTCCACCCTGAATCAACCCAATCTTGAACGGCACCCCCAACCGGTTCATCCGTGGCAGATACGCCGCGTAATCCGGAATGCTGCGGCGGCCCTGATAGGTTTGCACCACCACCTCATCAATCACGCCTTTGAGTTGTGCGATGGCTGCAGGATCTGCATTGCTGCTCCAGTCCATCAGCCCGGTGATGCTCAGGCGCAAGTCCTTGGGCAGGCGCTGGCGCAGGTCGCGCAGGAAGTCGGCGTATTCGTTGAGGTATTGCGTGCGGGCGTCGAAGTCGATCTGGATACCCACCACCGGGTTGCCCGCGTCCCGCCAGCGTTGCACCTGGCCGAGCATCTGGCGGTAGACCGACTCTGGCCAGTGCAGGGTGTGGGCGCGGTACACCACCCAGATTTCGCCTTGGGTGATGCGCGGCACGCTCATGCCCTGGGCGATGAACTGCACGCCACGCGCGGGCGCGCGGCGGGTGGAGTTGATCTGGCCCTGGAGGATGTACAGGGTTTTCGCCTGCTTGAGCACCGGCTGCGGGGCGACGCCGCTCCACAGCCAGAACGCATCATGGTCGCGGGCGTCCACCGCGCCGAAGGCCGGGCTCGTCAGCAGCAGCAGGGCCAGCCAGAAACGCTTCACGGCTTACCAGTAGTACTGCAGCGACTTGCCCCACTGGGTATCGGCAAACCCGGTTTTCAACTGGCGGAACCAGCCTTTGCGCACGGCCTTGTCGACGTCTTCGCCGCCACAACTGTTGTAGCCCGAAGGCCCGTAGCAGTTGATCGCGCGAAACAGCGCGTAGGCCTTGTCGTTATGCGGTGCCTTGGGGTTTTTGATGACGAGCTTGTAGCCTTCGAGCCGCGAGAAGGTTTCACCTTTGAAGGGTGAGGCGGTGCTGCCCAGGCTGCCGGCGGAGCGCGCTTGTTCCAGAGGCATGCCGTCCAGGCCGTTGCGCAGCACGAATTCACCCAGGCAGTTCAGACCCTGGGGGTTTTTCGGCTCGGCCTGCAAGGTGCTGGCGATTTGCGCGATGCTCGGGCAGGTGTAGCCGGACTCGGCCTTGTCGCCATTCCAACGGAACAGTTTCAGCGACTGGCCGCCGCTGTAGACGTAGCCCAGGCTGGTGCCGAGCTTGTCGTCGGGAAGCGAGGCGGGCAGTTGCTTGAGGTCCTCGGCAAAGGTCTCGAACTGGCCGCGCAGCAGGTCTTTATAGAGCAGCACGAATTGCGCGGTCTGACGTTCCACCGGGTCGTCGGCATTGGCAAGCTGCTGGCGCAGCAACTCGGGGCCGGCAACATTGCGCAGCAGGATGTAACGCACCTGCTTGGCGCTGATTGGCGAATCGGCGGCGAACACCTTGGCCAACTGCCCGCTGCGTTCATAGTTCATCGCCAGTGCCAGCTCAAGCTGATCCCGTTGCAACGGTTGCTTGGCCAACGGCAGCAGTTGCAGCCACAACGCTTCGGCGGTTTTCCAGTCTTCCTTGGCTTCCAGCGCCAGGCCGCGCAGGGTCTGTTGGCTGAAGGCGAAGTAATCGAGATTCGACGGCACGTCTTGCGGCAACAGCTTCAAGGCGCGGTCGGGTTGGTGCTCGACGTACAGCGCAAACGCCGCCTGTACGTAGGCATATAGCGCCGGCTCCTGAGTGAATATCGACTTCTGCCCGTCAAGCGCTTCGCGAGTGAGCTTCGGCGGCTCGCCGGCGCGCATCCACATCAGGTCGTTGATGGCCAGGATCAACGGGTTGCCCACCGGTGCCGTGGTACTGGTCAGCAGCTTGGTGTCGGCTTCCTGCACCAGTTCATCCAGCGAAACGTTGCGCTGGGCATCGGTGGCCTGGGTCAGTTGCCAGGCAAAGTCGTTCGCCAGTTTGTCGGGGTTGGGCGCGAGCCAGTGCACCCGGCGCAGCAGGCCACGAGCGGAGGCGGTGTATTCGCCCTGTGGATAAGTTTTCAGGTAGTCGTCAAAACCACTCTCGGCCCGCTGCAGGGCGGACTTATCCACATGCTCAAGGGACGGCGTGCCGTATTCGTCGAAGGCATTTTGCTGAGCGTCGTTCAGCGCGGTGCGGGCGGTCATGTACAGCGCTGTTTCCTTGAGCCAGGGCAGCGAACTGCTCGTCAGCCCGGCAAAACCTGTTTGCGCATCGCTGAAGCGACCGCTGTAAAAGTCCCCGGCGGCTTTCAGGTAGGCCAGCAATGCCTGGCCGTCTGCCGATTTAATCAGGTCGGCCTCGCCTGCCGCTACGCCGTCCGAGGAACAGCTGCCGAGCATCTGCAAGCGCAGTTTTGCCAGCAACTGGCGCTCGGCCTGCGGTACATCGGCCTTCACCACCTGGCTGATAAACGCGGCGGCGCTGTCATCGGCGTTGCTGCGGCAGCGACTGCCCTCGCCGGAAAGGAAAGCTTCACCAGCGGTCTTGTAGTCATCGCGCTTGATGCCCAGCGGGCTGAGCAGTTCGTCCAGTTCGGCGGTGCGAGAGTCGTCTGGCTTGTTGTCGGGCTCATCCGCCGCGGGCGTGAGCCGATACACCGGGAATGGCACCGGGCCAAAGCCTTCGGAAAAGTCCTGCTCGCCTAGGGCATTCGGCGCCAGCGGCATGACGTTCTTGTCTGCCAGCAACAGGCGCAGGTTGACTCGGCTGTCATTGCCCGGGCTCAGGAACGGCAGGTTGCTGCACACTTCCAGGCTGTTACGCGACACCCGCCAATCCGGGTAGCAGGAGTCATCGCCACTGGCGTGGGCCTGGAGGGGAAGGGTGGCGAGCAATGTCAGTGCCAGGGGTGACAGAAGACCGATACGCATGAAGTGTCCTTGATCCTGAATCCATGGAAGGTGGCAATCATAGCGTGAACCCACCAAAGCGTCGGAGAAGCCCTGCGCAAAATTCAGATTTGTCCGATTAGCGGATCGCTGTTCAAATGCGCGCAAAACAGCAGGCGAATCGAGGCCTTTTGACCTAGAGTGGCGGGTGTTCGCGCAAGCGTAGTTCAGTAGTAGGTGAGGAAGTAGAGGTGCGACGCTCTGTGGCGGAACAAGACAACAAGGCCGGGGCATTTCCCGTGCTCAATCCTGGCCTGTGGGAGAACGCCGGCTGGCTCGCGCGATTGTGGTGGGTACCGCTTTTGGCGTTGGCCGTGGCCGTGCGCTTCTACGGTTTGACCGCCTCCGCGATCTGGGGCGATGAAGGTTCAAGCCTGCTGCTTGCCGAGTATTCCCTGGAAGACCTGTGGTTTCACGCCGCCCATGACGTTCACCCGCCGCTGTATTTCGTCATGCTGCGGGGCTGGATCGAGGTGTTTGGCGACAGTATTTTCTCCCTGCGCAGCATGAGTGCGATCCCTGGTGTCGCCGCCGTGGGCCTGGGCATCTGGCTGACGCGGCTGATCGCGACCCGCCGCGCGGCGGTGCTGGCGGGGATTCTGCTGGCGTTGCTGCCCACGGCGGTGCGCTATAGCCAGGAAGTGCGAATGTACTCGCTGCTGGGTGTGTGGCTGCTGGCTGCCACCCTGGCCTTGGTGTACTGGGTCCGCCAGCCTGAGCGCAAGCGGTACCTGGTGGCCTATGCATTGTTGATGACAGCCGCCTTCTATACCCACTACTTCACTGCGTTGTGCGTGCTGGTGCACTGGTCATGGCTGGTGTTGCTGCGCATGCCACGGGCCGGCGGCCTGCGGCTTGTCACGCGTCCGGGCTGGTGGTTGGCCAACGTTGCGATTGTGCTGCTGTACCTGCCCTGGCTGCCGAATTTGCTGGGCCTGGTGCAGCACACCGAAGAGCTCAAGGTGGGCGGTGATATTGGCTGGGAAGACCCTGTCGATCTGTATTCCTTACCTTCGATGGTGTGGCAGTTCCTTATCCAGGACCCGGGCGATCACCTGTGGCGGCCACTGTTTGTGGTGTTTCCGTTATTGCTGATAGCGCTGGTGGGCGTAACCGCCTGGCGCGATCAAAGCCGCTATCGGTTCGGCTGGCTGCTGGCGCTTTTTTTCATGCTGCCGGTACTGCTGGTATATGGGGTTTCGTTTGTTTCCCCGGTGTTTATCGAGCGTTATCTCACCGCCTATGCGCTGAGCTTGCCGATCATCGTGGCGTTGGCAGTCGATCGTCTGTCGTCGCGCCTGCCGCTTGCCGGGGCGGCACTTCTCGTGCTGTTTGTCGGGGTCGAGGTGGTGGGCGTGAAGACCAACACCGCTGTCGGTGAGCATGATCAATTCAACACCATGGTGGAGTTCGTCAACCGCAACTATCAGGAAGATGACCGCATCGTCATCAGCGACATGCTGTGGTACCTGCCTTACGTCTATTACGACGAGACCGACGCCCAGTTGCAGCTCTTCACACCGCCCACCGCCGCCGGCAAATCGACCCGGCCGAACGCCTACGGGTTCGGCACCCTGGTGGACCAGGACGGCGGGCGCATCTACCTGGATCGCTTGTCGGCGTTGCCCGCCGAAATCCAGCGCGTCTGGCTGATCAGCGGCGCTGAGCCGCCGGATGATTTTGCGCCGTTGCCGGCAGGCTGGCGCCAGCTCAGCCAGCAGGATGGCGGTGGCGCACGGGCCCGGCTGTTCGTGTTGTGTAACGTGCCGGCGGGTGTGCATCGCGAGGGTTGTGATTAATCCGCCAGACACCTGAGGTTTATGTTCGCCTGGGGGGATAGACTCAGGTGAACCTTCTCTTCAGGAACACACCATGGAATCCCCAGTCCACAGCTTGCCATCCTTGTTCAAACAGCTCGGTTTGCCGGATGACCCGGTGAGTATCGAGCGGTTTATCGCGGTTCATTCCCCACTCAAACCCGAACTGCATCTGGCGGATGCGTTTTTCTGGACGCCTGGCCAGCGGGCGTTTTTGCGTGAAGAGATATTGGAGGATGCGGATTGGGCGGAGGTGGTGGATGAGTTGAATTTGCGGTTGAGAGAGGGGCGCGACGTGTAAAAAAAATTTTGTGAAATGGCCATAATGTAAAAATAAATGGTGAGAGGTAAAAAAAACTGAGCTTTAATCGCTCCAGTTAATTTTTTCTGGGGACACCCACCATGCCCATCGTTGGTTACGCTTACTTATGTGAGGCGTTGAGCCTTAAGGTCATCGCTCCCAAACGCGTCGCCATGATCAAGCCGGTGACCCGCATCACCCTGATTGGTGATTGCCTGGCGGTCCCGCAAGCGGTGGCACCCGGAAAGGATTCATTATTCGAACACGTGCTGTTCGCCCTCAAGCATGAAGGCATCAACCTGCCTGTTTTGGCGCAGGCATTTGAGCGGTTCGGGCCTGAGCCTTTGCTGGCTGAACTCGCCAAGTCACCCAATGGTGTGTTCATTCGCAAAGCCTGCTTCCTGTGGGAGGGGCTCACCGGACGCTCGCTGGATTACACAACGCCGGTCCGTGGAAGTGTTGTTTTCCTGTTCGATCCAAAGCGCTATGTAACCGGTCCCAGTACCCGCAACAGCCGCTGGCGAGTCGATTTCAACGGCCTGGGCTCGTTGCACTACTGCGCCACCGTAGAGCGCACTCCCGAGATAGAGACGTTACTGGCGCTGGATGTATTGGGTCGAGCCAAAGCCTTTATGGCCACCCTTCCACCGGAAATGATGGACCGCGCGATCCAATGGGCCTATCTGCATGAAACCCGCGACTCGTTTGCCATTGAAAAAGAACAACCCAGCGAAGAAAAGTCCCGCCGCTTCGTTCAACTGCTGCGCCAGGCCCACGAAGGCCGGCTGCTTACTGAGGATTACCTGGTAGAGCTGCAAAACAGCACCGTCTCCAATCCCTTCGACAAGGCTGTTGCCTTTCGCCACGAGCAGAATCACTTGCACAACGGCCTACGGGGCGCCGCCGGCGTCAGCTATGTGCCACCTCCTCCGGATGTGTGCCAGGAGCTGATGGAAGAGTTGATGGCCTTTGCCAACCAGCCAGTGCGTGACGTAGAACCATTGGTCGCCGCGGCGGTGACCGCCTTCGGCTTTGTGTTCCTGCACCCGTTTATGGACGGCAATGGACGCTTGTCGCGTTTCCTGGTCCATCAGACGCTTTGCCATTACGGTGCTTTGGACAACGGACTGCTGCTGCCGGTATCGGTCGCGATGAAGCACGAAGAACAAGCCTACCTGCAAGCTCTCAAGGCATTCTCACAGCCCTCTCGGGAATTCTGGAATGTCACTTGGCTGGATGGAGACCAAATGGCTTTTGACTTCATTGGCCATCCGTCGATTTACCGCTATTGGGATGCCACTCGCTGTGTTGAGTTCACCCTGCGCATGGCCCTCCGGGCGCTTGAAATCGAACTGCGCGAGGAAACCGAATTCCTGGACCGTTACGATCGCGTGGTTAAAGCCGTGAACGAGCGCTACGACGTGCGCGGCAGTGATCTGTCGAAGCTGGTGATGATGTGCCTGGATAACGAGGGCAAGGTTTCCAGGCACCGGCGCAAGCAGTTCCAGTACAGCATCCCAGAGGAGGTGTTTGAGTTTATTGAGGAGGAGGTCGAAAGGGTGACGGCATAGGGGCGCGTGGAGCGGTACAAAAAAATCGAGTGTCACCCGGACATTTCCGGCGCATGAACTAGGGTAAAGAGCAGCAGTGCCACGTGCCACACCGCTTTGCCACCCATCCCAAAATTTGTATCAAAACTTGACGGTCTTGGATCCATCGACCATATTGATAGTTAGCAAACTAACTGTATGCGAATAATCCAGTGTCCCAGACCCTCGAACAACTCCAGATGAACATCAGCAGCAGCATGGTGGTAGGTGCCAGGACCTGGCGCAAAATCTGCCAGACCACGCTTGTGAGCTATGGCATCTCCGAAGCCTGCGCCGTGCCGCTGCTGATGATCGGCCGCCTCGGCGACGGTGTGCATCAGGTCAAGGTAGCCCAGGCCGCCGGGATGGAAAGCCCGTCCCTGGTGCGCCTGTTGGACCAGCTGTGCAGTTCCGGCTACGTATGCCGCACCGAAGATATCCACGACCGCCGCGCCAAGGCCTTGAGCCTCACCGAGCGTGGCCGCGAGCTGGTGCAGGCGGTGGAAGAACAACTGGTGCGCCTGCGCCGCGAAGTGCTGGCGACGATCGACCCCGATGACCTGGAAGCGGCCCTGCGTGTACTGCGGGCCTTCGAAGGCGCCAATCAACATCCCATGGTTGTGAGTTCTTGAACGGATTTTTTACCGGCATGCCGCCGGCCAGGGATTGGTTCTATGGCGTCAGGACATTCGCCGCTTCAATGATCGCTTTGTACATCGCCATGCTGATGCAGATGCCGCGTCCGTATTGGGCGATGGCCACGGTGTATATCGTTTCCAGCCCGTTTGTCGGCCCTACCAGCTCCAAGGCGCTGTACCGGGCGGTCGGTACCTTTATGGGTGCGGCCGCGGCGGTGTTTTTTGTGCCGATGTTTGTGCAGACGCCTTACGTGTTGGTGGTGGTGATCGCGCTGTGGACCGGGATTCTGCTGTTCCTGTCCCTGCACCTGCGCACCGCCAACAGCTATGCGCTGATGCTGGCCGGCTACACCTTGCCGCTGATCGCCCTGCCGGTGGTGGATAACCCGCTGGCGGTGTGGGACGTGGCAGAAGCGCGTACCGAAGAAATCTTCCTCGGCATCGCCGTGGCGGCAGTGGTGGGGGCAATGTTCTGGCCACGACGCCTGGCGCCGGTGTTTGATGATTCGGTGAGCAAGTGGTTTGCCGACGCGCAGGTCTACAGCCAACGCTTCCTCAGCCGCAACGTGCAACCCGAAGAAATCAGCACCTTGCGCGGTGGCATGGTTGCCACCTTCAACACCCTGGAATTGATGATCGGCCAGTTGCCCCACGAGGGCTCGCGGCCGCAGACGGTGCGCAATACCAAAGAGCTGCGCGGGCGCATGATCCACCTGCTGCCGGTGATCGACGCCCTCGACGACGCCGTGTACGCCCTGGAACATCGCGCCCCGGAGTTGCTCGACCGCTTCACGCCGCTGCTGAGCGCCGCCACCGAGTGGCTCGACAGCACGCAAAAGGACGCACCCCTCGAACGCTGGCGTGCCCTGCGGGACCAGATCGAAGCCCTGCAGCCCGACGCCGAAGCCCTGGATGATCGCCACCAGTTGCTGTTCTCCAACGCCCTGTTCCGCCTGGGCGAGTGGGTGGATTTGTGGCAAGACTGCCGCAGCCTGCAAGCCGCCATCCAGTGCGAAAGTCAGGACAACTGGCGCGCGGTGTACCGCCACTGGCGGTTGGGCCGGCTGACGCCATTCCTCGACCGTGGCCTGATGTTCTATTCGGCATTTTCCACCGTCACCGCGATCATCGTCGCCTCGGTGCTGTGGATCCTGCTGGGCTGGACCGACGGTGGCAGCGCGGTGATCCTGGCGGCGGTGGCGTGCAGCTTCTTCGCCTCCATGGATGACCCGGCGCCGCAGATCTACCGGTTCTTTTTCTGGACCGCGATGTCGGTGCTGTTCGCCAGCCTCTACCTGTTTCTGGTGCTGCCCAACCTGCACGATTTCCCGATGCTGGTGCTGGCGTTTGCGGTGCCCTTTATCTGCATCGGCACGCTCACGGTACAGCCGCGTTTCTACTTGGGCATGCTGCTGACGCTGGTCAACACCTCGTCGTTCATCAGCATCCAGGGCGCCTACGACGCGGACTTCCTGGCCTTCGCCAACTCCAACCTGGCCGGCCCGGTGGGCTTGCTGTTCGCCTTCGTCTGGACCCTGATCGCCCGGCCATTCGGCGCCGAGCTGGCGGCCAAGCGCCTGACCCGTTTCAGCTGGCGCGACATCGTCACCCTCACCGAGCCTGCGACCCTGGCCGAACACCGCAAGATGGGTGTGCAAATGCTCGACCGCCTGATGCAACACCTGCCGCGCCTGGCCATGACCGGCCAGGACACCGGCATCGCCCTGCGCGAAGTGCGCGTGGCGCTGAACCTGCTGGACTTGCTGGCCTACTCGCCACGCATCCTCGGGGTGCCGCGGGTGCTGCTCAACCAGGTGGTGGAAGGCGTCGGCGGTTACTTCAAGGCCTGCCTGAAAGCCGGTGAACGTCTGCCGGCCCCCAGCGGTCTGCTGATGACCCTCGACCGTACCCGCCGCGCCCTCAACGGCCAGGGCCTGCAAGGCGAGGACGAAACCCGCCTGCACTTGCTGCACGCCCTCAGCGGCTTGCGCCTGGCGCTGCTGCCGGGCGTGGAATTTCTTGGCGGCACAGAGATGGAAGCGCCGTTACCCGATGGAGCGCCTTTATGATCGGTGATCTGGATATCAGCGGGGTGTTCCTGCCCACGCTGCTGGTGCTGATGGGCATTACGTATGTGTTGTACCTGGTGGTGCACGGGCTGTTGACCCGCGTCCACTTCTATCGCCTGGTCTGGCACCGGGCATTGTTCAATGTGGGTCTCTACGCTCTGTTGCTGGGCGCAGTGGATTCACTCAGTCGATACCTGATGACATGAAAAAACCTTTTTTGACCATCGGCCGTGTAGTCCTGACGTTACTGGTGGTGACCTTCGCCTGCGTCGTGGTGTGGCGCATGGTGATGTACTACATGTTCGCGCCGTGGACCCGTGACGGCCACATCCGTGCCGACATCGTGCAGATCGCCCCGGACGTATCCGGGCTGATCCAGCAAGTGGACGTGCGCGACAACCAGTTGGTGGTGCGCGGCCAGGTGCTGTTCTCCGTCGACCAGGACCGCTTCAAGCTGGCGCTGCGCCAGGCCCAGGCCGCCGTGGCCGACCGCCAGGAAACCCTGGCCCAGGCCGTGCGCGAGAACAAGCGTAACCGTGGCCTCGGCAACCTGGTGGCCAGCGAGCAACTGGAAGAGAGCCAGTCCCGCGTGGCCCGTGCCCAATCGGCCCTGGCAGAAGCGCAAGTGACTGTGGACGCCGCTCAACTCAACCTCGACCGCTCGGTGATCCGCAGCCCCGTGGACGGCTACGTCAACGACCGGGCGCCGCGTGCCCAGGAGTTCGTGACGGCCGGGCGCCCGGTGTTGTCGGTGGTGGACAGCAACTCGTTCCACATCGACGGTTATTTCGAAGAGACCAAGCTCGACGGTATCCATGTCGGAATGAGCGTCGACATCCGCGTGATCGGCGACAACGCCCGCCTGCGCGGGCATGTGCAGAGCATCGTCGCCGGCATTGAAGACCGCGACCGCAGCAGCGGCTCCAACCTGCTGCCCAACGTCAACCCGGCGTTCAGCTGGGTGCGCCTGGCCCAGCGGATTCCGGTGCGTATCGCATTTGACGACGTGCCGGCAGACTTCCGCATGATTGCCGGGCGCACCGCCACGGTATCGATCATCGGCGACAAACCCCAGTCGGAGACCAAGCCATGAAACGGCTTTTAGCAACCGCCGGGCTGGGGTTGTTGCTGTCGGCCTGCCAGGTGGTGGGGCCCGATTACAAACTGCCGGACAAGGCGGCCTTGAACCGTGGTGACCTCCAGGGCCAGTTGGCCGGTGAGGGCAACAACGTGGTGTCGGCGCCGGTGCCGGCGGATTGGTGGAAGCTCTATCAAGACCCGCGCCTGGACAAGTTGGTGGAGCAGGCCATGGCCTCCAACACCGACCTGCGGGTGGCCGCGGCCAACTTGCAGCGCTCGCGCTATCAGGTGCAGCAAGCCGAATCGGCCGGGGGCTGGAGTGTCGGCGCCAAGGCTGAGGCCCAGCGCCTGCAAGAGTCCGGCGAAGCCTATTTGCTGACGGAAAAAGTCCCGGTGGCCAATATCGGCGCCGCGAGCATCAGTACCTCCTACCAGTTTGATTTGTTCGGCACCTTGCAGCGTGGCATTGAAAGCTCCCAGGCCACTGCCGATGCGGCCCAGGCGGCCGCCGATATTGCCCGCATCACCCTGGTGGCGGACGTGGTGCGCTCCTACACCCAGGTGTGTGCGGCCAACGAAGAGCTGGCGATCGCCAACGAGTCCCTCGACCTGCAAGCCCAGAGCACCCACCTCACCCAACGCCTGCGAGACGCCGGGCGCGGTGATGAAACCCAGGTCACCCGTTCGCAAACCCAATACAAATCCCTGCGCGCTGAAATGCCGCGCTATGAAGCGCTGCGCCAGGCCGGGCTGTTCCGCCTGTCGATGTTGCTGGCCAAACCGCTGGATCAACTGCCAGCCGGCACCGCCCAGTGCGCCGAGCTGCCGCATATCGCTCAACTGTTGCCGGTAGGCGATGGCGCGACGCTGCTCAAGCGCCGCCCTGACGTGCGCCAGGCCGAACGCCAACTGGCGGCGGCCACCGCGCGTATCGGCGTGGCCACCGGCGCGCTGTACCCGGATATCAGCATCGGCGCCACCGTGGGCACCGTCGGCATCCTGGATGACCTCGGCACCCCGGCCACCAACCGTTGGGGCTTTGGCCCGCTGATCAGCTGGACGCTGCCGACCAACGGCGCCCGGGCGCGCATCCACGAGGCCGAAGCCGCGACCCAGGGCGCCCTGGCGCACTTCGACGGCGTGGTGCTCAACGCCATTCGCGAAACCCAGACGGGCCTGGCGCAATACACCGCGCAACTGCAACGCCGCGATGCACTGGCCGATGCCGGCGCGTCGGCCAAAGAGGCGGCGGAGCAGACGCACCGGTTCTTCCAGGCAGGCCGCGCGTCGTTCCTGGCCGACCTGCAAGCCACCCGCACCTACACCGATGTGCGCGCGCAACTGGCTGCGGCGAACACCCAGGTTGCCATGAGCCAGATCGATTTGTTCCTGGCCCTGGGCGGCGGCTGGGAAAGTGGACGAACGCAAGCCACACAAGCCAGCAAACCCTGAGCTGATTGCTATGCTTTGACAGGCGGCCTCCCGTGCTTTTTATAAGTGGGGCAGCCGCTTGTCACTGCTCGCGTTTGCTCATGGGGATTCCAATAATGAAAAACCCTTATGCTCCCGCTTTCTGGTGCGTGTTCTTCGCACTGGTGTTGCTATCGGCGACTTACTTCTACGGCATCATGCTGGCCCATCAAATCGACAAGGCCATGGTGTTCCTCGACAGCGCCAGCGCGCTGATCGCGGTGTTGTCCATCGGCGTGGTGGCCTGGGCTTCTTACCAGGGCCAACGCATCAAGCGAAGACTTCTTGAACAAGGCAAGACTCGCGTGGCCATCTGGGACACCAAGGTCGCCCTGCGCCGGGTCGAGACCGTGTTCGACCGCTACTTCTGGGGCAGCTACTGGCAACCGGGGCGCACATTCCAGGAAGTCATGGGCGAACTGACCGGCACGCCCCTGGAAAAAAGCCTCGAAGCCCTGAAAAAACAATGCGTGATGCTCGATCGGCAAACGGCCGACGGACGGCATTGGCTGAATAACGCGCGGGAATTATCCGACGTGGCCACCGCGATGGCGCGGGAGCGTTACCAGCTGGATTTTTATGACCCCAAGTCGGATACGCCGGGCAATGCGGTGATTCATCGTGAGTTTGAAGTGCTGGTGTATACGTGGACGGCGCGGCTGAAGAGTTTTGACCATCAGCTCGATGAGATCGAGACTGAGTATTCCTGAGCGCTGTGGTGGCTTTACTGGCGCCATCGCAGGCAAGCCAGCTCCCACATGTGGAATGCGATCGAATGTGGGAGCTGGCTTGCCTGCGATGGCGATTTAATATTCGCCACGGTAGTCCCCTGTCAGTGAAAAACTGGGCTCTGCACCTCACCCAGTGCTAATCTTCCCCGGATTTCGGCGGGCTTGAGCCGACACCCTACGGGGTTCAGGGAAGACAGCCCACTTCACAGGATTTGATCAGGTCACTACATGAATAAGCCAGCAGTCGTTCTCTTGGGTATCGTCGTCGCCATTGGTGCAATCAGCGCAGGCGGTGCCTGGTACACCGGCAAGCAACTGGAGCCGGTGCTGCAAACCGCTATCCAGGACGCCAACAAGGAGCTGCAGACCTCCATGGCCGGGGTCGACGGCACCGTGACCCTCGAACTGGTCTCCCTCGACCGCCAGCTGTTCAGCAGTACCGCCCACTATCGCCTCAAGGCCCAGGGCGCGGTGTTCGGCGAAAACCACCAGGACACCGAACTGCTGTTCGTCGACCATATCGAACACGGCCCGCTGCCGTTCTCGCGCCTGGTGTCGCTGAAGTGGCTGCCGGTCATGGCCACCAGTCACTACGAACTCGAGAAAAACCCCACCACCGAAAAATGGTTCGCCGCCAGCAAGGACGTATCGCCCCTCAAAGGCGTGGCCAACATTGGCTATGACCGCTCGGTGACCGGCAACATTGAACTGCTGCCCCTGGAACTCAAGGACGACAAGTCGGCCGTGAGCTTCTCCGGCGCCAACCTGGACTTCGACTCCACTGCCGAAGGCAAGAAGGTCAAGGCCAGCGGCTACATGGACAGCCTCAAGGTCTCGGTCGTCGATGCCAACAACGCCAAGCTGGATGCCGAGCTCAGCGGCCTGACCATCGCCAGCAACCTGGAAAAAACCACCTTCGGTTTCTACACCGGGCAGAACACTGTCGAGCTGACCAACACCAAGGTCACCTTCGGCCCGCAGCAAGCGGTGCTGACCCTCAAGAACTTTGAGCAGAAAGACAGCAGCGAAACCAAGGACAACAACCTGGCCGGCCGTGTCGACTACAAGATCGACGAGATCGGTTACCAGGGCAAGCCAGTGGGTTCGGCCGCCATGGCGGTCAGCATGAAGAACGTCGATATCCCGTCGATGCTGGTCCTGACCAAGCTCTACCAGGAAAAAGTCCAACCAGCCCAGGCCGCTGCGGCTGCCGGCAAGCCGGTGCCTGAGTTGCAACTGACCGAAGCCGAGCAGGCCCTGGCCCAGGCCAACGTCGACCAACTGCTGGCTGCCAAGCCGCAAGTGGCGGTAGAAAACCTGTCGCTGAAAACCACCAATGGCGAGAGCCGCTTCAACCTGGTGCTGGACCTGGCCAAGCCGTCGAGCATGGACTTGCCGCCGGTTGAACTGGGCAAGCAAATCGTTGCGCTGCTGGACGCCAACCTGAGCCTGTCCAAGCCGATGATCCAGGACGTTGCCGGCCTGCAGGCGCAGATCGGTGGTTTGACCGATCCGAAAGCCATCGAGCAGCAATCCCAGGCGGCCAGCGAGATGATCAGCGGCATGGCCGTGGGCACTCAACTGGCGACCCTGGTGGGCACCGATATCGTGTCCAAGCTGCACTACGCCAACAATGAAGTGACCTTCAACGGCCAGAAAATGACCGTCGAGCAATTCATTGGTTTTGTGCTGGGCAAGTTCGGCGCGGTCAGCGGCGCTCAATAAGACTCGGCTTAAAGTGATGTAGGCCAATTCTGAACAATTGTTCTGAATTGGCCTTTTTTGTACCCCTCTCAAGGATATTGCGCCCCAGGAAAGCTTGGCCGCGTCATCAGATGTCGGCCGCCTGGTGTGTCGTGCAGGTGAATTTATCGCTACAGCTTTCCCAGGTGAGGAAGCTGACGACATGTCGCGTAATGTTCATCCCTTTATCCGCTTGGCGCTTTGCAGCCAACTGCTGTGGCCCGTCGTGGCCTCGGCCGATGCGGCCTATGATTCGCTGATCAACCAGGCCCGCAGCGGCAACTACGGTCCGGCCCTCAACCTGCTGCGCCAACTGCCTGCCGAGCGCCAGACGCCGGGGCAGGTCAGTGATCATTTGCTGATCGCCAGCTGGGCGCGCCAGGACGCCGAAGTGCTGACGGTCTACGAGGCCCAGGGCCGCAATCGCAGCCTCACTACCCAAGCGCTGGCCACCGTCGCCCGCACCTATCGCAACCAGCAGCGCTGGGAACCGGCGATTGCCGTGTATCGCCAGGCGCTGCAACGCGAACCGAATAACCCCGACCTGCAACTGGGCCTGGCCCTGACGCAGGCGGACGCCGGCCAGACCGCCGAAGCCGTGCAGCGCACCCGTGCCCTGGTGGCCGCCAAGCCCGACGACGCCGATCGCCGCATGGCCCTGGGCTACGCGCTGACCCGCGCCGGTTCCACCTATGACGCGCTGTTCGAATTCGACCAGGCGTTCATCCGCGCCGGCAACAAACCGGAAGTCGCCCGGGAATACATCATCGCCCTGCAGCGCGCACGCCTGCCGGAGCCGGCGTTGCGCCTGGCTGCCAAGCGCCCGGGCCTGCTGGACCCGGTCACCCAGCGCCGCCTCGAAGGCGACCTGGCCGCCGAACGCGTGCGCCTGGCCGAGTTCGCCACCCGCAGTGAGAAAGAGCGCTACGTGATTGCCGACCGCGCCCTCAAGGATTACGACCAACTGCTCGCCACCTGGACGCCGGATGCCAGTGCCCATGACGACGTGGTGCGCTGGCGCATCGACCGTCTGGGCGCGCTGAAAGCCCGGGCGCGCACCGCCGACGTAGTGCGCGATTACGAAGTGCTGAAGGGCGAAGGCGTGCAACTGCCGACCTACGCATTGCGTTGGGTCGCCGCCGCCTACCTCGACCAGCGCCAGCCGGAAAAGGCGGCGCCGCTGTATCGCCAGGCCCTGGCGGCGAGCGATGCAGACGCCGGCGATCACGTCGAAGACAGCACCGCGTTGTTCTACGCCTTGCTGGAAAACGATCAGGTCGTAGAGGCTCGCGAAGTCGCCGACAACCTGGCAAGTACCCAGAAACCCCGGGTCGAACTCAAGGGCCTGCCCATCGGCAACCCCAACGATGCCTGGATGGACGCCCAACAATTGGCCGCCCAGGCCGGCACCTATGGCGCCGACCTGCCCGCCAGCGAAAAAGGCCTGGAAGCCCTGGTGCAACAGGCTCCCGGCAATATCGGCCTGCGCCTGGCCCAGGCCGACATGTACCGCGCCCGCGACTGGCCACGGCGCGCCGAAAATACTCTCAAGGAAACCGAAGCCCAGGCCCCGCGTGACATCGGCCTGGAAGTTTCCCAGGGCCACACCGCCCTGGATTTGCAGGAGTGGCGCCAACTCGACGCACTTACCGACGACGTCGTCGACCGTGCCCCGGACAACCGCCAGGTGCAACGCCTCAGCCGCCTGCGGGATGTGCACGACATGGCCGAACTGCGCGTCGAGGCCTACACCGGCAAAAGCAACGGTGGCGGCGATAACGGCGCGGGCGCGGTGTCTGGCAGCCGCGACTTCGGCATCGAGACCTTGCTCTACAGCCCGCCCATCGATGAAGACTGGCGGGTGTTCGGCGGTGTCGGTTACGCCACTGCCGATTTCGAAGAAGGCACCGGCCAGCACCGCTGGCAGCGCCTCGGCGTAGAGCGGCGCACCCGCGACATGACCCTGGAGGCTGAGGTGTCCAACCACTCCTACGGCTTTGGCTCCAAGCAGGGCGCGCGGGTCGCGATTGCCCGGGACATCAATGACCAATGGCAGTACGGCGGTAGCCTCGACTACCTCTCCGCCAGCACCCCGTTGCGGGCGCTGAACGCCGACATCACCGCCAACGGCGGCAGCGGTTTTATCCGCTGGCGCGCCAACGAAAGCCGCGAATGGAAACTGGCCCTCAGCCCGTCCCATTTCAGCGACGGCAACAACCGCCTCGAAGCGCTGCTCACCGGCCGCCAAGGCGTGTACAGCTCGCCCGGCGTGCAAGTTGACCTTGGCCTGGAAGTCGGCACCAGCCGCAACACCAAGGAAGACACGCCGTATTTCAACCCGCGCTCGGACTTCAGCGTGCTGCCCACGGCCACCGTCAACCACGTGCTCTACCACCGCTACGAAACCCAGTGGAGCCAGCAGTTCCAGGTGGGTGCGGGCACCTACAGCCAGCGCGATTACGGCACCGGCGGCGTTGCATTGGTGGGCTACGGCCAGCGTTTTCGCTGGAACGACGTGCTCGAAACCGGCGCCAACCTCAGCTGGATCAGCCGACCTTATGACGGTGAGCGCGAAAGCGACCTGCGCCTGATCGTCGACCTCACGTACCGCTTCTAGAAGAGTCCGATCATGCCTGTCTTGTCCCGTTGCCTGTTGGCCCTGGGGTTAATGCTGAGCAGCGCTTGCGCCCAGCAACCCGCGCCTTTCACTCCACCCGCCGAGCGGCTCAAGCCTGCCAGCGAAGCGGCGTGGCCGAAGAACCATTTTCTCGGTATCGCTTACCACGACATCGAGGACCGCGACCCCGATCAAGCGGTGGTGGCGGTACGCACTGAACGCTTGATCGAGCAGTTGGCGTGGTTGCGGGAAAACGGCTACCAGCCGGTCACCGTCGACCAGATCCTGGCGGCCCGCAGCGGTGGCCCGGAGCTGCCGGCCAAGGCGATCATGCTCAGTTTCGACGACGGCTACGCGAGCTTCTATACCCGTGTGATGCCGATCCTGCGCAGCTACAACTGGCACGCGCTGCTGGCGCCGGTGGGCGCATGGGTGGATACGCCGCTGAACCAGCCGGTGGATTTCGCCGGCACACCACGGCCCCGCTCCGACTTCCTGACCTGGCAGCAGGTGCGGGAAATCGCCCAGTCCGGCCTGGTGGAAATCGCCGCGCACACCGACGCCAATCACAAGGGCGTGCTGGCCAACCCCCAGGGCAACCTGCAACCGGCTGCCACCACCCGACGCTTTGATCCAAAGACCAACCGCTACGAAACCGAAGCCCAGTTCCAGGCGCGGATGCGCACCGACGTCACGGCGATTTCCAACAAGATCCGCGCCGTCACTGGCAAGGCGCCGCGTGTGTGGGTGTGGCCTTACGGCGCTGCCGATGGCACCTCGCTGGCGGTGGTGGGCGAGCAGGGCTACCAGATGGCCCTGACCCTGGAAGACGGCCTCGACAGCCTCGGCAACCTGATGAGCAGCCCGCGGTTCCTGGTGGCCTCCGACCCGGACGGCGAGCATTACGCCAATGCCATCGTCGCGACCCAGACCGAAGCGCCGCTGCGGGTGCTGCATGTGGACCTGGACAACGTCTACGACCCGGACCCGGAACAACAGGTGCGCAACCTCGACAAGCTGATCCAGCGCGTGGTCGACATGGGCGCCAGCACCGTGTTCCTGCAAGCCTTCGCCGACCCCAAGGGCGATGGCCTGGTGCATTCGCTGTACTTCCCCAACCGTCACCTGCCGGTGCGCGCCGACTTGTTCAACCGCGTCACCTGGCAACTGCGCACCCGGGCCCATGTGAATGTGTTTGCCTGGATGCCGGTGCTCAGTTTCGCCCTGGATGCCAAGCTGCCCCGCGTCACCCGCTGGGACCCGGAAACCGGCAAGGTTGCCATCGACCCCGACCAGTACCAGCGCCTGTCGCCGTTTGACCCGAAGGTGCGGCAGATCATCGGTGAGATCTACGAAGACCTGGCCCGCACCAGTGCCATCGACGGCGTGCTGTTCCACGACGACGCGGTGCTGTCGGACTTTGAAGACGCCAGCCCGCTGGCGCTCAAGGCCTACGCCGCCAACGGCCTGCCCGACAGCATCGAAGCCCTGCGCGCCGACCCTACGGTGATGCAGCGCTGGACCCGGTTCAAGAGCCGCTACCTGATCGACTTCACTCACGAACTGACCGCCAAGGTGCGCACGCTGCGCGGCCCGCAAGTGCAGACCGCACGCAATATCTTCGCCGAGCCGATGCTCAACCCCGGCAGCGAAGCCTGGTTCGCGCAGAACCTCGACGACTTCCTCACCAGCTACGACTGGACCGCCCCGATGGCCATGCCGCTGATGGAAGGCCAGGACCTCAAGGGCTCCAACGCCTGGCTGGAAAAACTCGTGGCCACCGTCAAGGCCCGCCCCGGTGCACTGCAACGCACGGTGTTCGAGTTGCAAGCCAAGGACTGGCGGACCCCGGCCGCCCCGGACCTGTCCGGTGCGCAAATGGCCGAGTGGATGGGCGTGCTCAAGCGCCAGGGCGTGACCAGTTTTGGCTACTACCCCGACAACTTCCTGGAGAATTCGCCGGATCTGAAAACCGTGCGTCCGGCCCTTTCCAACCAGTGGAATCCTTGACTCATGTTCGACAGAATCCTCGCGCTTATTGTCTTGTCGTTGGTATTGGGTGTGCCCCTGGGCCTGATCTTTCTGGTCACCGGGCAGTTCCTGATGGACTTCGTGTTCTTCTATCCGCTGTTCATGTCCGGGCTGTGGATCGCCGGCGGCTTGTACTTCTGGCTGCACTGGGAGCGCCATTGGCCGTGGGCTGACGACACCCCGGCGCCGGTGTTGGCCGGCGAGCCGCTGATCTCGATCCTGATCCCTTGCTACAACGAAGGCGACAACGCCGCCGAGACCATCGGCGCTGCGCTGGCCCAGCAGTACCGCAACATCGAAGTGATCGCGATCAACGACGGCTCCAGCGACAACACCGCCGCCGTGCTCGACGCGTTGGCATTGAAAGAGCCGCGCCTGCGGGTGCTGCACCTGGCGCAGAACCAGGGCAAGGCCGTGGCCCTGCGCATGGGCGCGGTGGCGGCGCGCAGTGAATATCTGGTGTGCATCGACGGCGATGCGTTGCTCTCACCGAACACCGCCGCGTACCTGGTGGCACCGATGCTCGACAACCCTCGCTTGGGGGCTGTCACCGGCAACCCACGGATCCGCACGCGTTCGACCTTGATCGGCCGGGTGCAGGTGGGCGAGTTCTCTTCGATCATCGGTTTGATCAAGCGCACCCAGCGGGTATTCGGGCGGATCTTCACCGTCTCGGGCGTGGTGGTGGCGTTTCGGCGGGCGGCCCTGGACCGGGTCGACTACTGGAGCACCGACATGATCACCGAAGACATCGACGTGAGCTGGAAGCTGCAACTGGACCACTGGAGCATCTTCTACGAGCCCCGCGCGCTGTGCTGGATCCTGATGCCGGAAACCCTCGGCGGCCTGTGGAAGCAGCGCCTGCGCTGGGCCCAGGGCGGCGCCGAAGTGCTGTTCAAGAATATCCGGGGCATCTGGCAGTGGCGCCATCGCTACCTGTGGCCGCTGTTGTTCGAATACTGCCTGTCCACCGGCTGGGCCTTCACCTTTTTGCTCTCGGTGATTTTCTGGGCGGTGGGCAAAGTCGTGACGCTGCCCGCCGCCATTGCCGTCGACTCGCTGATGCCGCCGGCCTTCACCGGCCTGCTGCTGGCGGTGGTGTGCCTGGTGCAGTTCGCGGTGAGCATCATGATCGACCGGCGCTATGAAAAGGGCCTGTGGAAAACCCTGTTCTGGACCGTCTGGTACCCGCTGGTGTTCTGGCTGGTGAGCCTGTTCACCACCCTGGTCAGCTTCCCTAAAGTGCTGTTCCGCCAACACCAGAAACGCGCGCGCTGGGTCAGCCCGGATCGCGGTATCAAAGCCCCCACCAAGGAACTGCAACCATGAACCTGATTCGTACCCAACAACGCCCGGTGATGTGGGCGATCGACGTGTTCCTGACCCTGCTGGCCTGGGCCGGCCTGATCATCCTGCTGGTGCGTGGGCTGGTGCCGATGCTCGACAGCCATGGCGGCCCCCGGGTCGAAGCGCCGATTTTTGCAGCGCTGGATACCTTGCAGATTTACCTGTGGATCGCGGTGTTCAACGCCGTGGTGCTGATCGGTTGGGCACGTTACCAGCAGCGGCGCGGCAAGCGTTTTGCCCAGCGGCGTTCGGCAGCCAAGGCGTTGAGCGACCAGCGCCTGAGTGAAAGTTTCAGCCTGGGCGAAGGCGACCTGGAGCAACTGCGCCGCCCGGGTGTGCTGGTGATTCATAACGACCACGAAGGCGGTGTGCAGGAAGTGACCGCGCACGTGTCGCGGCATGTGGAGCGGCCGGGATTGAAGTTGGTAGCGGAACAGGAGCGGATCAAGGAAGCCTCAGGCCGATAAATGGGATCCAATTCACAAAATCAGTGCGAACTTTTCTCGTCTTTTGGCTACTAATCAGTCTTGATACAACTTGATGGCTAACTAGTGGCAACTCTAAGTGCCCCGTTAAAGTTGTATTAAAACTGTTACCGCTTGTCGGAATAAAAATTCCAATTGCAAGCGATTAAACGTTGCATGATTTATTTATTGTTAATAATCAGCAACTTATAGGCCTGTTAATCATGGCTTCCAACTAAGCCAGAATCTTGGCCCACCGGAAGTTCGATGTTAGTTTGCCGGCCCCCGCTTTTTCGACGGATCGAACATGTCTTTATTACTGCCACGGACTCGGCTGCTGCTGGGCGTTTGCCTGCTGACTTGTTTCGCACTCAATAGTGCGGTGGCGGCGCCTACGCCTGGGGATCAGGACCTGATCCGCGACCGGCAAAACCGTCTGCTGGAAGAACAGCGCCGGCGCCTTGAAGAACTCAAGGATCTGCCCGGTAAAGAAGCCAAACCCCAGGCGCCTGCCACCCCGGTCGACACCCGTTGCTTCCCGATCAAAGACATTGAGCTCAAGGGCGCCGACAGCCTGCCCGCCAAGGATCGCGAGCGCCTGCTCAAGCCTTACATCGGCCAGTGCCTGGGCGTCTCCCAGCTCAATCAGGTGCTCAAGGCGATCACCGACTACTACATCGACAAAGGCATGGTCACCAGCCGGGCTTACTTGCCGCAGCAGGACCTTTCTACCGGCCACCTCCAGGTGTTGGTGGTGGAAGGCAAACTTGAAGGCCTGAAGGGCGCCGATGGCAGCAACCTGTCCCAACGCGAGCTGGCCATGGCCTTTCCCGGCAAGGTCGGCGAGCAATTGAACCTGCGGGAAATCGAGCAGTTGGTGGACCAGTTGAATCGCTTGCCGTCCAAGCAGGCACAAATGGAACTGACCCCCGGCAGCCAGGTGGGCGGCAGTGAAGTACAGGTCAAGAACGTCCCGCAAAAGCCCTGGC
Organism: Pseudomonas sp. BIGb0558; assembly: GCF_024807515.1. NCBI lineage: Bacteria > Pseudomonadati > Pseudomonadota > Gammaproteobacteria > Pseudomonadales > Pseudomonadaceae > Pseudomonas > Pseudomonas sp. BIGb0558. The sequence goes on along the minus strand of NZ_JANUEW010000002.1, from coordinate 570,742 downwards.
GCGCGAGTCTGTCGCGTAACAACGACGGGCAGAAAAGCACCGGCGAACAGCAATGGGGCGCGGGCCTTGAGTGGGACAGCCCGCTCGGCCTGGCCGACCAACTGGTGCTGCGCGGTGGCCACGACGCCGTCAGCGATCACCAGAAAACCTCGAAAAACACCATGCTTTACTACAACGTACCGTGGGGCTGGTGGAACTTCAGCTACACCTACAGCGAGAGTGATTACCGCACCTTTGGCGTGACCAACGACTTTAAATTCAAGCAGAACGGCGACAACGAAAACCACCAGTTGCGCGCCGAGCGGGTGATCCATCGTGACGACGTGAGCAAGACCTCGGTGAACGTCGGCCTGTCGCACCTGCGCACCAACAACTACATCCTCGACGTGCGCACCGAGCCCAGCAGTAACCGCCTCAGCGAACTGCAACTGGGCATCAACCACGGCCGGCGCATCGGCAATGCCTTCGTCAACCTCGACCTGGGCATGCAGAACGGTATCGGCGCCTTCGATGCCCAAGCCGAAAACGAGCGCGATCAGTACGGCAATCGCCTGGCCAACGCGCGCTATCGCAAATACACCGCCACCGTCAGCTACCTGCAGCCCTTCACGCTGTGGGGCGAGTCGTTCAGTTTCTCCAGCCTGGCCACCGGCCAACGCAGTGAAGACATCCTGTTCAGCCCCCAGCGCATGAGCCTGGGTGGCTCGGCCTCGGTGCGTGGTTTCAAAGACCAGCAGCTCACCGGCGACAGCGGCGGCTACTGGCGCAACGACGTGCGCTGGGCGCGCCCGGTGACCTGGGACTGGATGCGCCCGGCCTTCGCTGAATACGGCGCCAGCGTCGGCTACGACCAGGGCGTGATCCGCAACGACCGCTACAACGACAACGTGCACGGCCGGGTCTCGAGCAACTCCCTGGAGCTGTTTGCCCGCGGCAAATACGTCAGCACCAGCGTGACCTTTGCCCATTCCCTGGAACGCCCGGCAGTGATGAGCGAGCGCGAAGCGCCGATCTACTTCCGCATGGATTTCTTCCTGTAATTCAACGCCCCGTTACATCGAGAATATGACAATGGATGTTCGCCACTTTGCCTTCCTGGCCCGCCAACCTTCTGCTGCGCTGAAACCGCGAGACTCGTTCTTCGGCCTGCCCAAGCGCGGCCTGGTGCTGATCCTGGCCAACGCGCTGTTCTGGCAGCCGCTGCTGGCCCAGGCCGAAGGCATTGTGGTCAGTGCGCCGGGCACCACCGTCGGCCAGGCCGGCAATGGCGTGCCGGTGGTGAACATCGCCACCCCCAATGGCAGTGGCTTGTCCCACAACCAATTCAAGGACTACAACGTCGGCCCCAACGGCGTGATCCTCAACAACGCCAGCGGCCCCATGACGAATACCCAGTTGGGTGGCTACATCGTCGGCAACCCCAACCTCAAGGGCGGCGCGGCCAGCGTTATCCTCAACGAAGTCAACGGCGGCCGCCCCAGCCAGTTACGCGGCTACACCGAAGTGGCGGGCCAGTCGGCCAAGGTCATCGTTGCCAACCCGTACGGCGTCACGTGCAGCGGCTGCGGCTTCATCAACACCCCCAACGTGACCCTCACCACCGGCAAACCGGTGCTCGACGCGAACGGCCAGTTGCAGCGCTATCAGGTTGACGGCGGCGCCGTGACCATCGACGGCCAGGGCCTGAACGCCAGCAACGTCGACCGCTTCGAAATCATCACCCGCTCGGCCAAGATCAACGCGCAGATCAACGCACGGGAATTGACCGTGATCGCCGGGCGTAACGACGTCGATGCCAAAAGTCTGAAAGCCACCGCACGCGCCGATGACGGGAGCGCCAAGCCTGAGTTGGCCATCGACTCCTCGGCGCTGGGCGGCATGTACGCAGGCGCCATCAAACTGGTGGGCACCGAGGCCGGCGTGGGCGTGAAGCTCGACGGCACACTGGCTGCCAGTGGCGGCGATATCCAGCTCGATGCCAATGGGCACCTGAGCATGGCGCAGACGGCAGCCACCGGTAACCTCAAGGTCACCGCGCAAAGCGTCAACCTGACGGACAAGGTCTACGCCACCGGCAATGTGCAGGTGAGCAGCGCCGAAGAACTGGTCAACCAGAAGAGCCTGGCCGCCGGCCAACGTATCGAACTCAACGCGATCAAGGTTACCAACCCGGGCATCATCGAAGCCGGCGTACAGGCGGACAACAGCCGCAATGCCACGGGCGATGTGGTGGTGAACGCGCAAACCGTGAACACCAGCGGCGATCTGCTGGCCAGTCGCGCGTTGGCCATCACCGCCGCGCAGGCGCTGACCAACCAGGGCAGTATCATCCAGGCCAAGACCGTCAGCATCAGCACCGCCAAGCTGACCAACCAGGGCGCCACCGCCCGTGTGTACGGCGAGCAGAGCCTGGCGATCAGCGCACCGGCCATCGTCAACCTGGGCGGGTTGATTCGCTTCGGCGAAGGCCAGGCCGCGACCCTCGACAGCGCCTCTTTGGACAACCGCCAAGGCCGCATCGAAATGTCCGGCGGCAGCCTGGTGCTGACCAGCGCCGCACTCAACAACAGCGGCGGGCAAGTTATCGCCAACGCCCTTACCGTCAACGCCGGCAGCCTGAATAACCAGAACGGCAAGCTGATCGCCGGTGCCCTTACGGTGAACGCCAGCGACCTCGACAACAGTCTCAAGGGCCTGATCCAGGCCGACAACGGCGCACTGAACCTCACCGTCGCCAATGGGTTCAACAACAGCCAGGGTTTTGCCCAGGCCAGCACCGACCTGAACCTCAGCGCCGGCAACCTCAGCAGCAACGCCAACGGCGTACTGAGCGCCAACACCGGTAAGTTGACCCTCGTCACGGCGCAACAGCTCAATAACGCCCAAGGACGCTTGCAGGCCGGGCAGGGCGATATCGAGCTGCACGCGGCGAACCTGGATAACCAGAGCGGCGTAATCGTCGGCAAACAACTGCTGCTCGACGTGACCGGCGGTGACATCGACAACCGCGCCGGTCGCGTGGTGGGCGACCAGCTCGACGTGCGCGCCTCTGGCCTCGACAACCGCAACGCGGGCCTGCTGGCCGGTGGCGCGCCGGGCGTGAGCCTGCTGCTCAAGGGCCCGGGCCAGTTGCTCAATGCCCAGGGCCGTATTCAAAGTGAAGGCCTGTTGCAGGTACAAGGCGAGCGGCTGGACAACAGCGCCGGTATCCTGATCGGCACCTCGGTTGACGTCACCGCGCAAACCCTCAACAACGGCAACAAAGGCTCGCTAGTCAGTAATGGCAGCGACGTGACCCTCAACGTCAGCGACCTGCTGACCAACGCTGGCGGGGTCATCGACGCTGGTGAGCGCAGCGTGCTGGTCAAGGCGCTCACCACCCTCGACAACAGCGGCGGCACCCTGCGCGGCAAGCGCCTGGACATCGCTGCACAGCACCTGAACAACGATGGCGGCCAACTGCTGGCCGGTAACCAGGGCCTGAGCTACAGCGGCCAGGACGCGACCAACCGCAAAGGCCTGATGCTCAGCGGCGGCGCACATACCCAACTGGATACCGGCAGCCTGGATAACACGGGCGGCACCGTGCAAGGCGACACCCTGACCGTCACCGCCGACAGCGTGAACAACGCCAGCAACGGCACATTGGCCAGCCTGGTCGGCAACCTGCAACTGACCGTCGAAGCCCTGGCCAACCAAGGTGGCAAGCTGTTCGGTAAAGAACAGGTGACGATCACAGGCAACACCCTCAACAACAGCGCGGGCGGCCAGATCAGCGGCAACCAACTCAACCTGACTTCACGCGACACGCTCACCAACCAAGGCGGCCTGATTGAAGCCAACCAGGGCCTGACCCTCAACGGTGGCAACCTCGACAACAGCGCACGCGGGCAACTGCGTGCGCTGGCCGGTTCCAGCAGCAGCCTTGACCTCAGCGGCACGCTGAACAACCAGGACGGCACCCTCGAGTTCGGCAGCACAGCTTTCAGCCTTGATGCTACGCACCTGAACAACCAGGGTGGCCAGTTGCAGCACGCGGGCAACGGCCTGTTCCGCATCAACACCGCCAGCCTCACCGGCAGCCAGGGCAGCATCAATGGCATGGGCACCGCTGACTGGGCATTCGGCAGCGTCGACGGCCTGGGCCGCTTGCAGCTCAACGAAGCCCTCACTTATCGAAGCGCCCAAGGCCTGACCCTCAAAGCCGGCGACCGCATGGCCAGCAGCAAGGGCTTGACCCTCGACGTGGCCAGCCTGAACAACGGCGGCGAACTGCTCAGCGACGGCAACGTGAGCATCACCCTGAGCGGCGACCTGAACAATAGCGGCCGCATTGCCACCCAGCAAAACCTCAGCGTGACGGCCAGCAACCTCAGCCAGAACGGCGGACGCCTGGCGGGCAACACCACCCAGCTCAAACTGAGCGGTACCCTCGACAACCTCGGCTTCCTCACCGCACGTCAGCAACTGGATATTGCAGCGGCACAAATCGGCAACCGTGGCACGATGGGTGCCCAGGGCGCGGTGAATCTTACCGCCGTCAACGGCATCACCAATGGCGCCGATTCGCTGCTGTTCAGCGGTGGCGACCTGAGCCTGCGTGCCAACGGTTTCGCCAACAGCTACGGCGACGTCTACAGCAAAGGCAACCTCACGTTTGCGGGCGTGGACGGCGGGCGTGCGGTGCTGTTCAGCAACCGCTCCGGCACCGTGGAAAGCGAAGGCTACATCGGCATCAGCGCAGGCTTTATCGAAAACGCCAAAGACAAGTTCGAGTTGGGTCAAACTCTCCAGACCGGCAGCTTGAGCTGGGTGTGCGGGCAGCACTGCGGCGAGAAGGACAGCTGGCGGCGCGGCACCATCACCATCAATGAGACCTACCTTGAAGCAGCGATCCAGGATTCGGCCTCGGCGCGGCTGGTGGCTGGCCAAGACATGCTGCTGCAAGGCGACACCGTGCAGAACCGCAACAGCCTGATGGCCGCTAACGGTAACTTGAGCATCACCGCACAGGATTTGCTAAACGAAGGCTCCAGCACGCGCACCGGGCAACGCAGAATCGTCATCGGCACGCCGGGGCATGTCGACAAGCACCTGTGGGAACGCATGGAATACGTCGATGTGCCTGCGTTCAACAACGCGACGGCGGCCGGGAATTTCAACAAGGCAACGTTTGAAGCGCTGAAAGCGCTGTCGCCCAATAGCGATCCGTTCCGGCAATCGAGTGACGTCACCACTTGGACCCCTAACGGCGGCCTCGCCTACGACGCCACCCTGCAAGCCGGCGGCACCGTCGACCTGTCCAAAGTCACCCACAAAGTACAAAACGGCACGCTGCACGAGAACACCCTGGCGCAGCTGACCGGCACCCTCGACAACGACCAGACCGGCATCCCCGTCGGCGGTATCAATATCAACCTCAGCAAGCACGTCAACGACGCCAGCGCCCAGGCGCCCGGCACCGTGCTGCCGGTGGTGACCCTCGCGCCGGGTGGCGGCTTCGTGCCCGTGGACTACACCGGCACGCCGTTCGCCCCGGTCGACCCCACCACCTCGCCGTACTTCCAGCTGCCCAAGGGTGAATACGGCCTGTTCGTCAAAAGCGCCGACCCCACCAGCCACTACCTGATCGAAACCAACCCCGAGTTCACCACTGCATCGGGCTTCTTCAGCTCCGACTACATGCTCGGCAAACTCGGCTTCAACAGCGACAACGCCTGGCGCCGCCTCGGCGATGGCCAATACGAGACGCGCCTGATTCGCGACGCGGTACTCGCACAAACCGGCCAACGCTTCCTGGCCGGCGGCCTGCTCAGCGACGCCGACCAGTTCCGCTACCTGATGGACAACGCCCTGGCCAGCAAAGACGCGCTGCGCCTGAGCGTCGGCGTGTCCCTCACCGGCCAGCAAGTCGGCGCCCTGACCCACGACATCGTGTGGATGGAAAACCGCGTGGTCGACGGCCAGACCGTCCTCGTGCCGGTGCTCTACCTGGCCCAGGCCGAATCGCGCAACGTACGCGGCAACAGCCTGATCCAGGGCCGTGACCTCAACCTCGTCACCGGCGGCGACCTGGTTAACGTCGGCACCCTGCGCGCCAGCAACAGCCTCAGCGCCGCGAGTGGTGGCAGCCTCTACAACGGCGGCCTGATCGAAGCCGGCAACAACCTGAGCCTGCTGGCCCAAGACAGCATCCGTAACGCCATGGGCGGCGAAATTCGCGGCAATCAAGTCAGCCTTACCACCCTCAAAGGCGACATCACCAACGACAACACCGCGATCCAAGTGCGTGAAGGCGTCGGCATGCGCACCCTCACCGATGCCAGCGCGAGCACCATCAGCGCGCGCGGCAACCTGGCCATTGAAGCCGGGCGCGACCTCAACAACCACGGCGCCCTGGTCGCCGGCAACGACGCCACCCTCACCGCCGGCCGCGACCTCAACCTCGTCGCCGTCAGCGACACCAGCGTGATCCACAACACCATTGATGGCGGCGAAAAATCCACCATCACCACCGACGTCAAAAACCTTGCAGCCAGCGTCACGGCGGGCGGCAACGTCAACATGCAGGCCGGGCAAGACGTCAACATTATTGGCAGCACCGCCACTGCCGGTAAGGACCTGAATATTCAGGCTGGGCGCGATTTCAACGTTGCGTCTGTCAGCGATGTGCACAACGTCGAAGGCAAAGAGAAGGACGGCAAGAAACGTATCAAGACGGCGGATGAGCAGACCACGCAGTTAGCCAGTGTGTTGACGGCAGGCGGGGACTTTACGAGCCAGGCCGGGCGCGACACCACGTTGGTGGCGAGCAAGATCAGTGCGGGGAATGAGGCGTATCTGTACAGCGGGGATAGGTTGAACCTGCTGGCGGCGCAGAACAGTACGCATACGTTGTATGACATGAAGGAGAACGCTGGCTGGGGCGCGAAGAAAGCCAAGCGCGACGAAGTCACCCAAACCACCAACGTCGGCACTGAAATCAAGACCGCAGGCAACCTGACACTGGTTAGCAACGGCGACCAGCTTTACCAGGTCGCCAAGCTCAACAGCGGCAACGACCTGACCCTGAAAAGCGGCGGCGCCGTGACGTTTGAAGGCGTGAAGGACTATCACGACGAGAGCCATACCAAGAGCAAGAGCGACATGGCTTGGTTCTCGATGAAGGGCAAAGGCAAAACCGATGAAACCCTGCGCCAGAGCGAACTGGTTGCCAAAGGGCAGACCGTCATCGAGGCCGTCAATGGCCTGAAAATCGACGTCAAGCAAGTCGACCAGCAAACCGTCAGCCAGACCATCGACACCATGGTCAAGGCCGACCCGCAGTTGGCCTGGCTAAAGGATGCCGAGAAACGCGGCGACGTGGATTGGCGCCAGGTAAAAGAGCTGCATGACTCCTTCAAGTACAGCAACTCGGGCATGGGCCAGGGTGCCATGTTGGCGGTCATCATCATTGTCACCATTGTGACGGCTGGGGGTGCAAGCGCATTGGCAGCGTCAGCGGGCAGTGCTGTAGGCGCCGGTTCTACCATGGCCGCCGGCACAGCTGCGGTTGCGGCGACCAGTACGTCGGCTGCGGTTGCAGCCACCAGTGCCGGGCTTGGCAACATGATGGCCACCGCCGCACTGACCTCGCTGGCCAGTACCGGTGCTGTGAGCACGATCAATAACAAAGGCAACCTCGGCCTTGCGCTAAAGGACACCTTCAGCAGCAGCAGCCTGAAAAACGCCGCCATCGCCGGCCTTGCAACCGGCGCGTTGAACTACGCAGACAGTAATTGGTTCAAGGGCGCAAGCCCGGCCGACGGTGCGGGCGCGAAAGTCACCACGGCGGGGCCGGTGCAAAACCCAGGCTATTCCAGTGACTGGCTCAGTTGGCAGAAAGCGCAGGATGCGGTGCTGCGCGGTGGCACCCATGCCGTCATCGAAAGTGGCATCTCTACCGCCATCAACGGCGGTAGCTTGAAAGACAACCTCGGCTCGGCCTTGGTGTCGCAAGGTTTCGACCTTGCCGCAGCAGCGGGTAACAAAGGCCTTGGCAACCTCGCGAACGAGCTGGACCTGAGCCCCGGCTCGACGCAGAAGGTCTTGATGCATGCTCTTCTCGGTGGCGCGCTCTCAGCGGCCCGAGGCGGCGACTTCAAAACCGGCGCCATTGCCGCCGGTGCGGCGGAGGGCTTGACGGCGATTGCGAACGAGAACCTCGGTAAGTACCTGGATGAGCGTTTCGCTACCGATGATCAATTCAAAGTCGCCACCGCGCAGCTCATCGGTATCGCCGCCGGCTCGCTGGTTAACGGCAACCCGAATGACGCCGCCTGGGTGGCGGGCAATGTTGAGCGGTACAACGAGCAGTTGCACCCAAGCGCGCCTGAGTTGATTGAAAAGCAAGCGCCGGCGCTGGCAGCGGAAAAAGGCATCAGTGTCGAAGAAGCCACGCGACTGATGGGCGTTGCCCTGGCGTACAACACCGATGAAGGTTGGAACAAGTCGATCTCGCAAAAAGACGTAGACGCTATCGACACGGCTACTTTGCAGCATCTGGGTGTTGCGCTTGCATCTATTGCAGATCAATACGCCCGAACCGACGCTTCCGCAGACGGCAGTAAGCGGGGGTACTCAGGTAATGAAACAGCGGCCTTGATTCTTGATTTCCACGCGACTCGGCCGACTGCTTACAAAGACAGCACTATAAACATCGACTATCTGGGTGATCCGAAAGGGCGCAACACCCAAGGGTTGGTGGATTTTTACGAGACTAACCTGGATTACAGCGGCAAACCGACTGACTACAGCGACGTTGCCAAAGGCCTGGCAGTAGGGGCTGGCCGCAGTCTATGGGGGTCAGTGCAAGGCTTTGCCAAGACTGTCGGTGGGCTTTTAGGTAATAGCAGCCCACTGGAAATGACCAACGGCCTGCTGGGGCCGATTGCCGACCCGACGGTGGACCGTGGCGGCCAAATGATCACCAGGCAGACGGGCAGAGAATTTGTCTCGCGCTTGCAAGGCAACAGCTATGAGTCAGCGGCGCAAGTCACTGAGTTAATGACTGATGGTTTAACCATGATCGCGCCTTCCGGCCGATTTGGGCAGGTTTCCAAGGTTGGCGAGGCTTCAAGCGTCGTCAGGGCCGACGGCGCACTTGTGGCCCGTAGCGACGTCGGTTTGACCAACGTGGGGCGCCAGGAAACGCTTGGCAGCAACGGAATCGTACGCGTTGCGGATGACATCCCCAACTATGGCCTGAGCCCCAACAGCCTTGACTCGGCCGTGCGCTTCGAGCGCACCGGCGCCAATGCGACAGCCCCGACAACTTCGATTGGGAAATACGAGCAAACCGCCTACACCGGTGATGTGGGCAGCTTCGCCAGGGCCGATGACCTGTTCGCGACTCGACGCGATGACGTCGTTCTCTCGAATTACAAAGAGCCTTGCTGCTTCGCGGCCGGCACTAAAGTCTCGACCCCCAACGGCGACCGTACCATCGAGTCGCTCAAAGTCGGCGACGTGGTCTGGAGCAAACCCGAAAAAGGCGGCAAACCCTTCGCCGCAAAAATTCTGGCCACCCATCAACGCACCGACCAACCGATTTACCGCCTCAAACTGAAAAGCGTTCGCGCAGACGGCAAAGCGGAAGGCGAAACCCTGCTGGTCACCCCCGGCCATCCGTTCTACGTACCGGCCAAGCGCGACTTTATCTCTGTAATCGATCTGAAGCCTGGGGACCTGCTGCAATCCTTGGCAGATGGCGACACGGACAACACGTCATCTGAGGTTGAGTCGCTGGAGCTCTATCTGCCAGTGGGCGAAACGTACAACCTGACGGTTGATGTGGGGCATACGTTCTACGTTGGGGATTTGAAGACGTGGGTGCACAATACGGGGCCGTGTGCGCTGCCGGAGGGGTATTTTGGGACAAAAGCAATTCCAGAAAGTAGCTACCCGTCGATTGCCAAGCCAAGTCCAAATGCCCCAAGCAGTGTAATTCTTGGCGAGCTTGACTCACTTGGTCGACCTACTGGGGTTACAGCAGTCCTTAGGGAGGATTCATTGGGCGGGGGGTCAAGCGCTAACCCAGCGATTCGACCTCCAGGTTTTGAGGGGCAGCCTGCTAACCATGCGCGAGGACATTTGCTTGCAAATTCACTAGGAGGGGCTGGTGATGATGCAAGAAATTTGGTAACACTTTTCCAGCGCAACGCAAATCATCCGAATATGAGTTCATTTGAGCGTCAAGTCAGGGGCGCAGTGCAGAGTGGTGAAACAGTAAGCTATAGGGCGGTGCCTGTTTATACAGGCACAAACCTAATGCCAACCGGTGTAACGTTGTCTGCTCGTGGGTCAAGCGGTTTTACCCTTGATGTATCAATTCCGAACGTGAGTGGAGTTAAGTAAGAATGATAGATAAACTGATTAGTCTTCTTTCGCCACCCTCTCAGCGAAACTTCGATAATGCGGCTTGGGCGACTTTTGAGTCTGAGGTAGGTCTGCGATTGCCAAATGATTTTAAACAGCTTATATCGATTTACGGATGTGGAGCAGTAGACGATTTCGTATGGGTGTTAGACCCATTTTCAAAAAACCCAAATTTGAACTTTGAAAAAAGTAAGTACTTTGTAGATGCATATGCTGTAATGAGGCAGGAGTTTTTATCGGACTATCCAAGACCAGATTACCCTGCGGAAGGTTCTTTTCTTCCTTGGGCGGTAACGGATAATGGAGAAACTCTTGTTTGGTTGGTTGAAGGAGAGCCAGACTCATGGAAAGTTGCTATTCATAGCTCGGATCAGGGGGAGGAAGAGGTCTACAACTTCGGTTGTGTTGAGTTTCTTTTAAAGCTGCTTAGCAGAGATATTTCGTCAAAAATTCTACCTAGTCAGTTTCCTCCTGTTGATCTGGATAAGCATTTTTTTACAGCTGCTGATTAGGTGCAAAAGGGCCAATTCCTGTTTCACCTCAGCCAGCGCCACTTACCACTGATCTCGGGTCAAGTTACAAAGTCATAACGCCCCGTGGTCCAGGTGCATCAGAAGGCCCTTTACCCCCTAGAAATAGAGCAGAAATAGGGGTCAGACCACGGTTTTCTAATTAAATCATTAATAGTGGTCTGACCCCTATTTCTGTTAAGTTCAAAAATTACCGTGGATGGCGTACCGGCAACGAAAATTTTGGACATCCGAGTTCAACCGGGCGGAATGGCTGACGCGAGCAAGCTTATAGAGTATGGAAAGCAACGTAATATTACTGTGATTATTAAAGAGTTCGGTGGCTAATCATATGGCTGAAATTGAAGTTGTTTTTAGCGAGAGGCTACATGATGGCGCTTCAGTTGTATGGGGGCGGCTGATACAACAGCTCAAAAGCTTTAATGAGTATGCCGTCATTGATGGCTTTACCGGCAAGAAAATGGGGTTGGCGGATGTTTCGAATTACTTGAAGAAAAACAAGTGCCAGAGTTTTTTTATTGAGCTGGCGAACGGTTCTGTCGAGTTTTCGTATGTGGCAGATAAAGCGTTTTATCGGCTTGATATAAAACGCTTGGCGAATTCGATTGAAGTTGCACAGCTCTTGATTGAAGCTTTAATTGATGAGCCCGGCTTTGTTCAGGCTCGAATTTACGACGCCGAGTATGATCGATGGCAAAATGCCGAGAGTCTTACGCTCTTTGAAGTTGAGCGCGTTGAACACGCTCATCTGCCCAAGAAAAATAATGGGCTGCCTTTTCCGCTAACTCAAGAGATCGTAGATACATCAAAAAAACCTGGGTGTTGGATTTTAAGAAACGGCTACATTGAGGCGGTTGGCGCTTTCATGTGGGTAAGCAAATCCTTGCTTCAGGTAGTGGGTGTCGACGAAAAAAAGTTAATGGATATCGACTGCTTTGCAGTAGAAGGTTTGGGCGGCGTTTTGAAAATTGCTGCCTATGACCAGTGCTTCACTACAGCGGTAGGGGCTCAGGCAGAGAGGCAGGCCTTGCTGAGAAAAATTTTGTTTAACGCGTGAATTAGAGCGAGACTCGGGCGCGGGAAATAGGGGTCAGGCCACGGTTTTCTAATTAAAGTATTAATGGTGGTCTGACCCCTATTTTTGAGTCAGCCTACTCAGCAAGTGGATCACGTTATTGTTAGATCTAATGGGCAGGTGATAGGTAGAGATGGGAAGCCTGTGATCGGCACAATTAAGGAAAATGCGGAACAAGTTCACATACCTTTGAGTGAGTATAAAAAATGGAAAACTTGGAACTCTCCGAATTAAAGTTTCCGAGTATGAGAGAGGAACTGGTTTCCTATCTGGCAGGCTTGTCGGACTCAGATTACCAGTACCGTGCCTGGGTAGAACGTTCATCGCCGGATTTGGTTTATGATGAACTTGATTACACAATACATTTTTTATATGACGATACAGGGCTCGCTGAAAATGCATACGCTTGGATAGGGCTAGTTTTAAAAAACGATCAGGAAGCTAGAGCCATCGAGGCCGTGGTTCAAGATATTGACGCACTTTTTGAAAAGTATGGTACTGATCTTTCTGATAAAGAGTATTTGGAAAAAGAAGAGTGGGCGCGCATAGTGTGCGTTTCTAAAGATGCTTTAAAAGTTTTGCTCCATGGTAAGTGAGGTTGTTTGGCCGAGTGTAAAAGGGGACGAGTTTATTTTAAATTTAAAAACTCCAGATGAGTCGATTAAATAAAATCATCCCCTTTGACCCTTTCTGCTAAGAGTTACCGCTAAGAAATAGGGGTCATAAGAAATAGGGGGCAGACCACGGGTTTCTAATTAAATCATTAATAGTATTAATAGTGGTCTGACCCCTATTTCCAAGTGCTCCCGAAATTAGAGAGCGGCTTTCATCGGCAATCGCGGATATCCGTCGCGATTTACCACGAGAAGGTAATGCCGCGTTTGCGGAAGTCAATATTGATGCTTTGTCCAAAGAAGTAATGGTAATGAAGTCTTTTAGTCAATATGACGCCCGCGTCGGTGAGTTTTTGCCAAAGCCCGCTGGCAATTTAGATTCTTGGCTGTTAAAGCCACAGCCGGCCACGTCGAGATATATTGGTACACCCGAAGCTTACTTGAGAGATATGGATACGGAGTTTAAAATCCTTGAAACAGTCGCACAGCGCTTGGGCGATAACACGGCGGCAGCGGGGCGCATTAACCTTGTGTCGGAGAAGATGGTGTGTCCTAGTTGTAGTGATGTGATTAAGCAGTTTCGTGACCGATATCCAAAAATTCAACTCAATATTTTTACGGTAGATAAATAATGCCCTACGAGAAAATCACGTACGACGAAATTCAGCAGGTAGTGCAGCGGCTTTACAATAAGGCGTTGGGAGAGCTAAATCTGAAGCCTGAGCAGGCATTTGCCTACGTACAAGATGAGTCGGAGCTTCTCCATAATGATGATCCACTCGCTAATATTATTTTGCAAACAGCAATATATAAGTGGGGTGCAGCTCATGGAGTTAAACTTTCGAAGGAAAGTGTATATGCTCAGGATATGTTGGAGATTCTATCTGATGCATTTAGAAAGTTTGATTTATTGAGTGAGGCCGAGAAGGGTGGGTTGGGTGTTAAATCTGAGCAGGTTGCTGCAGAAATTGCAGTTGTTAAAGAGCTTTATCTTTAAAGCTAGAGGGAAAAAATAGTGGTCTGACCCCTATTTCCCTGGCCGGCAGGTTAAAAGAACGGATTACACTAATCACGGATATGGAAACCAAGAAAAGCCTGCGGAATATCATTCCGACCCCCACACGCATACCTATGAATATGGTCCAGGCTATGGCTCCAATGGGAAAGAGACGAGGATTAATAATGATTAGTCTTCCAGAATTGAATGAATTGCTTGTTGCTCACAACTGCCTGCATGCAATTAGTATTCAGTTGAATGTTGACGGGATGGCTTATGATTTATCTTTATCGATTTCTGCCTCTGAAAAGGTAGGGGCTGATGTGGTGAGTATCAGGTTCATTGATATTAGCCAATTTACGTCCCGTGATTTTGGCGGCGGATTAACTCAGCTGATGCACATGAACGTTAGTAAGCTGGATTCTGGCTTCGATAGGATGCGTTATCAACTGAGTGATCTTGAGGATAAAAAGCTGTCGTTTTACTTCTCATCATTCTCGCTTGATTAGCTGGTGCAAAAGCGGCAGGTGAAGTCGTGCCTCCCGCGCCTGTGGTGAGAAATAGGGGTCAGACCACGTTTAAGGCTGGCAGAGTTGCTCTTTAAAAACTTGATTTATTTTTTAATTGTTCTGTTTTTGTCGCCTTCGTGATAAGCGGCTAAGCTCAAAACTCTTGTCCAGTTATGAGTTTTCTATGCCTCGACGTCCTAGGGTTTTATTGCCAGATATCCCATTGCACATTATTCAACGGGGAAATAACAGGTCTGCATGTTTTTATTCGGATGACGACTACATTTTTTACATTGATACCTTAACTGTGCTTGCTGAAATGCATGGCTGTAAAGTCCACGCATTGTGTTTGATGACAAATCACGTGCATTTATTATTGACTCCCGCCTGCTGTGCAGGAGCTGGTTTACTTATGAAAGGGCTGGGGCAGCGTTACGTCCAATATGTAAATCGAACATATCAACGGACGGGCACTCTTTGGGAAGGCCGCTTTCGCTCTTGCTTGGTTCAGCAAGATGACTATGTTTTGGCGTGCTATCGATATATAGAAATGAACCCAGTTAGAGCGGGTATGGTTGCTCATCCGGGGGAGTATCGATGGACCAGCTATAGAGTGAACGCACAGTGCGAGCCATCAGATTTTATCAACCCGCATGCGGTTTATAGAAACTTAGGCAGCAACATCTCGCAACGAGCAGAAGCTTACCGGTCTCTATTCAAAGACCGGCTTTCCCCTGAGCTAATAGAGCAAATTCGACTATCTACAAACGGCAATTACGTTTTGGGTGGTCAGAAGTTTGCTTCAGAGGTCGCACAGGCATTAGGTAAAAGAGTTTCTCGGGGTAGAGCAGGACGTCCAAAAATGTGAGTTAGAAGAATAGTGGTCTGACCCCTATTTTTCTTTGATGGGATGGGTATTAAGTATGAATCCAAATGACTATTTAGGCGAGCTACTGATTGAAACTTTAGTGAGCTTTAGGAAGTCCATATCGATGGTTGACTACGCCAAAGTTGAAGATGATGAGTTTTTAAAGTTGCCCGAATTCGGCGTATATTTTCAAGCCGGTAGCGACGGAGTTATTGCGGCTTACAGAGTTTATTATCAGGCCACGGATGAGTATTATCATGCTGGCTCCGAAACAAAAAAGGAGTGTCTTGATATTGCGACTGTCGACGATTCAATCGATCTTCTTGGACAACCTGCGCGGGATGTACCCTCCATACGTATTCCCGGAAGAGCACCTACAAGTCCTGGGTGTGATTTTCTATTAAAGCAGAAAGTGATAACGGTTCATTATGATGCCGAAAGTCGATTTGTTACTTATGTGCATGTCAGAAGTAAAGTTTGAAGTGTGTAGAAATAGGGTGCAGACCACGGTTTTCTAATTAAATCATTAATAGTATTAATAGTGGTCTGACCCCTATTTCTCTTGATACGGCGAATATTGGTAGTATGCCCCTATTCACCCCTCAATAAATTACCCATAACAGCTTGATATGTAAGCCTAGGAGTTATCTTGAAGACCCTTTCGCTAGCCCTCTTTTCTGCTCTGTTGCTGAGCGGCTGCGGCTCTACTAGTTATGAGAAGCCTATTCCCTATGATCAGGCAACCACCGCACGCATCCGTCTTTTTGGGAACAACGGTTTGCCGGTTGCCATCAATCCAGGGCAAGACTGCGCTTCGAGTAAAGAGCCTCTTTATGCCTACGGTTATACCCTTGCGGATAAGGTCAATTCCACCTTGGGGCAACACACCAAACGAAGTGTCGGAATGCCTGCTTCCTGGAGAAGTGATCACCTGAGCTACGGCGAGTCTTACGCAGAGTTTGTTATACCTGCGGGTTTACCGTCTGTAGTGGTGATGAAAATGCTTTCCGGCGAGGCGTTTTGTGTGCCAGATCCCCGCGTGTTTGTTCCTGAGGCGGGTAAAGACTATGAGGCATACCTTCAGAGGCAAGGCGGGCAATGCGGTGGGGTAATTCGGTTGCTCTCCGGCGTAGAGGCGCCTGGCGCTGTCGCAGAAGTCCCGTCGAGTAGATGCGCAAAAAAATAGGTGTTCTGATCGGTTTGGGTCGGCAGCCCCAGACGGCACACCCGCTTTATGGATTTTATCGAGCAGATAAGGAAATCTCAGGTGAGTGGCAATGAAAAATACACCTGAAATACGACAGCTGATCAGCGAAATAGCCACCGCGTTGAGCCTGCCCGAGACGTTGCTGGCCTGCGCGCAGGAAGCCATCAGCGTGCCTATCTGCACGCTGGAAGCCCCCGCAGCCTGGTATTGCTTTCCACCTGCGCTTACGCCTATCTGGAGTGACGGTTCCGGCCCCACTGCATGACCTATGAAATCGCCAGGACCTCCGCGCAGTTGTTTGCCGTGATCGCGATGATGTCGATGAGTGTGGACGACGGCATCACACCGGAGCTTGAGCAGTTCGCCGACGCGGTGGGGCTTGATTGCCGACGCAAGGCAAGCCCTTATAGCGTTGCAGGCTAAGGCAGATGATGAAGCGTTCGATAAGGTAGTGGCCTACTGGCTGTCCATTGCGGATGTGAGTGCAGGGGCTTATTGAGGGGGGAGGGGTGTCACCGTGAGCGATTGTGCTCTGAAGAAAATTGACGGTGCTCTGGTGTCCTGCCCCGATATCTGTGAGCGATATACGAGCATGGCTGACAAGGACGATCATGAAAAAATTAAACCGCATTCTTGAACAACACCGGCATTGGCTGTCCCGCTCGCCTGTCATGGTTGCTCAAGAGCTTGAGTTCCTGGACGAGGACCTGGCCAGTGACTCGTTGCTGGGGTTTGACAACGTCTCGGACTCGCTGGGGATGCTTGCGGTCCATTACGGCATTCAGGGCGAAGTGGCCATTTTCGACGGCGATGAAACCGGCTGGGAGAACGTCGCCCGTTCGATGATGTATCGCTACTGGGCACTGATGTTGAGAGCCAGGTCCTTCTCCAACACGCGTTTTCTCCAAGGCATCAAGACGGTGCCTGACCTGAGCAATCATCTGAGCCATGCGGCGTGTTTGCTCGCGGCCTTCATGGCGGCGAACCGGCGTGACCTGGCGTCATCGACGGCCGATGTGTTGGCCGGGATGCTGTCTGTGCCGGGCGCCGTTGATGCGCGCTTTTTGAAAGGACGCCACTTTGAGCCGTTCATGTTGTGGCTTTACTCCGTTTATTCGCAGGAGGAGGCCGCCGCGCAGATCGGGTCGATGAACCTGGGGATTTATCAGTCGGTGATCGACAACTGGGCTGAAGAGCAGCAGTTGGCAGTGGTGCTGGAGGAGCTTGGTCGATATCACTTGGCCAATGCCGAGGACAATGGCGGCGCCTGGAAACCCGAATTCAAAAGCCCGCCGTTTGATGTGTTGCTGGTGGAAGTCGGCGCGATTTACCGGGTGCGCCAACAGCTTGGCCTGCTATCACCTACCGTGACGAACCCGCTGCTTTGCGTGGGAGCGGCGGCATCGAGACACTTGGTTTTCTCACCTGACGAATTGGTCGTAAGGGTTGAATCCGCTTACAGGCGTTTTTTTGGTTGAACATGAAAGCGGTCAAAGCCCCGTTTTTATCTCCGCCCTGGCCATCAAGTGGGCGGCGCTACCGCCGCCCGGCTTTTACTCAGGATGGATCGGCATTGAGCCGGCGACTGATGACATCCAGCAAATCACACCCATCGCGCAACGGAATCGCCAGCAGTTGGGTGACGGCGCGAATACGGTACACGGCGGCGTCATGGAGGACATCGAGGGGCGCATGGGTGTCGATAAGCAGGGCGGGGACGGTGCAGTCGTGGCCCGTGAGGGGCATGTATCGATTCATTGTCAGTACTCTGTTGGTGGATTAAGCCACCACTCATTCGTCGCCAAACGAATGGGTGGCAGCTGTACGCAGGTTGGCGAACCGGCAACAGAGTAAACCGGCAGACCCGAAGGTCTCCCGCGCACAGCCGCCATATCATGCACAGCTCTGAATCGCCATGTGGGCGACGGCCCGGACTATAAGCCCCCACCCAAACCCACGCAAGGCAGCAAAGTACTGGCCCAATCCCAATGCCTCATGTCTTCACCCCCATTGCCGAAACCCTGGCGATGATTAAACGCATCCACCCACCACCAACATTAAAGGACTGATGTGAAAAACCTTCTCCTGGTTCTCCTCTCCACCCTCATCCTCGGCGGCTGTGTCAGCCAGCCCCTCACGCCCGAGCATCGTGCGCAGGTCAAGACAGTCAAAGTGCTGCCCGTGAAATGGGAAAAGAACATGGTCTACATGGGCCGTGAACAAGCCTGGGGTGCAGCCTTGGGAGCCGGGCTTGGCGCGGGCGTCGGTATGGCCAGCGGTGCCTCCAAGCTGGGCACGGCGGCCCTGAGCGGCGCGGGGTTTGCCGCCGGTATGAAGGCGGGGCAACTGGCCGAGATGTCGACGCCGGCGGCGATCCTCACGGTGATGGACGCCGAAAATATCGACTTGGGCGTGTTGCTCAAGCAGGCGTTTATCGAGGCCTTGGGTAAGGCGTCATCGCTGAAGGTGGTGGGCGACGATGAACCGGCCGATGCGCAGATTCAACTGACAGTGGGCGAGTGGGGCTTTCGCCTGACCCAGGGTTTCAGCAGCGTGGTCTACCCGACGCTTACCGTGGTGGCGCGCATGGACCGTGGCGACGAGATGCTCTGGCGCACGGTGGAGTCGGTCACGCCGTTCAATGGTCAGAATGTCTATGGCTACACACCGCTCACTTATCGCACGGATCCTGAGGCGTTGCGCCGCGCGTTGACGGGTATCACGCAGATCTCCGGGGGGTATCTGGTGAAAGAGCTCAAGTAGCTCCGCGAGCAGATCAGAAAATATCTTCGCGGGGGACTCCTGTGAGGTTTCATACGCTTTTGATACTCGGGGCAATTGGGCGATCGTTGAGCTGGACGCTGAAATCGATGAGGTTGAAGTCGTGTCTGAAGACTTTTCGAGCTTCATTTTTAATAAGCTGGCTTATGTAAAAGATTTGATCGAAAGGAGGCAGGCATGGAGCTCTACAACTTCACCGAAGGCCAACTGAACGGCCCCGCCGAGGCTGCATTTGTCGACGGTCTCAACGCAGCACTGGGCGTCGCGCTCCCGCCGAGCTACCTCGATTTTCTCAAAGCACACGATGGCGGTGATGGCTTTATCGGCGACCATTACATCGTCTTCTGGCAAGCGCAGGAACTGGCTGACTTCAATCGTGAGTACGAGGTTGGAACCTATGCCCCGGGCATCTTTCTATTTGCTTGCGATGGTGGTGGCGAAGGCTACGGTTTTGACACCGATGAGGCTTCGATGCCAATTGTGCGCATCCCCCTTATCGGTATGGAGCGCCAGTATGCCGAGCCGGTCGCGCAGAATGTGCCCGAGCTTTTTGTTCGGTTAGCGCTTGAGCCTGCGGGGTAGGCCCCGGTGCCATAACGCGCAGCATCTTGAACATTTTGTATATTCCAGTGTCTTTACCCCGCCCACCCGCAACCGGTCGGGCTGCATGGACTGCCGCGTTTCCAAATGACATTAAGGATTAATGTGAACCTCGCCCCCCCAACCTTTTCTCTGTCACCGCCGGCGTCGGCGCCCATGCGCGCGCCTGCGTTTCAGAAAGGTACCTTCGGGGGAGTGCATTGGGATCAATTGATCCCTCTTTTGGCAAAGCTACTGTGGCCGTCGTATTGGCGGCTTTGAATGTAGTTTCGGATTTTTAAATGCGTTTAGGGAAAAACCCAATGAAAAAGACCTCACTCCTGATCCTCGCCCTGGCTCTGGCCGGCTGCCACTCCACCGCCAGGAACTCCTCGCCAACCCTGCTCACGGACGGTGTGCAGTTGCAGCAAAAAAAGGTCGAGGCCGATAGCGAACACGCCAAGGTCATCATGCGGGCCACCGGTTTCACCTACCCGGTGCAGTTCTCCATACGTCGCAGCTCCGATGCCGACCAGCGTCCGGAAATCCTCGGGACAGTCGTGGATTCCGGTCGCGGCAAAGTGTTCGGCTGGATCGCCAAAATGAGCGAGGTCACCAACAGCGCTGTCGTCAAACGCTTCCCGCAGTTGGAAGCGCAGGCTGACCCGGGGCAGCCCTTTGAAGTGATCGGTGAGTCACGGGTCTACAACGCCAACTACGTCGGCCTCGTCAAAACCTATGTATATGAATGCGGCCCCATGAGTTCGACCTTCAAGCCTGAGAAGCAGAAGGTTTACCTGGTGGAGTTCGTGATTATCGGGAAGGGCTGTGAGCAGCATGTGTATGACGTGACTGCGCCCAATGAGCGTATCCCTGTGGCGACTGTGGCAGCGGCGACAGGAGCTGCAGGCTGACGCCGATGTAAAGGTGGCGATTAAGCCCGCGGCGGATACCGCGGCTGAAATGAAGGTCACGCGCTGGCGGCTGCCCGGCGCTCGGGGAATGTGCATGCACTGCTGTGCCTGTTTATCCCCTGCCATGTCTATGTTTATGTCAGAAAAGTTCGCCAGGCCTCGAATTGAGGTCGGGCTCGAAAAGGCGCGGACAATTCCGTAAAATGAAGTCAAATTGACATCACTCAGGGAAGAACTCAGACATGCGCGTTTTTGCTTTACTCCTGGCCTTCAGCTTTCTGGCGGGCTGCGCCTCCAAGCCGGCTTACTACATTTCCCCCGCACCGGTTCACATCCCCAAGACCGCCACCTATTGGCTCGACACCTTCGATGTTGAAGTGGTGGGCAAGAACACACGCTTCCTGCCTGATGAAAAAGTCCGCGAGCAACTGGGCGTCGACCTGGTCAACCGCCTGCTCAAGGCCAAGCGCTACGCCACCAGCAAAGAAACCGCCGATTACCTGCTGGACGTGAATCTGGTCTACACCCGCCATATCCAGGACTCCAAGGGCGGACTCGCCACGGTGCTTGTTGATGACAACACCATCTTGCTGAGTGTCGACTTCAGCTATCAGGTCAAGGTCAAGAAGGGCGGTGCCGAGGTGTTGCACTTTGCCAAGGACCGCAGTGGCCTGGTGCCCGGCGGTGTGCTGGGCCAGTGGCAGCAGTACAAGACCATGGGCGGGGTCATCAGCAACACCGGCAACACCAGCGTCGAGCCTTTTTACACGGGCGTGTTGAGCCGCTTTATCGTCGATGATTTGCGCGATATTCCGTCGCGCTAAGTTGCTTTAACCCGAATCACCAATCCCTTGCGTCTGACCTTGTGAACGGATCATTCACTCACGAGGTTCAGACCATGTCCCGTCCTGTTCTGCTGTTGCGTCCTGCCGCCCAAGGCTTTGCCGTGACCCTGCTGGTGGCGCTTGCCGGGTGTGGGCTTTCTTCATCCCGTGATGTGGCCAAGCCCGCTGACACTGCGCCTGTTGTGGAGCTGCAAAGCGAACCCGTCCGCGCCCAGGGCGCCATGGTCAAGCGCATGGTTGCGCCGGCACCGATGGCGTCGCAGTTGGTGATGCGTGACTCGGCTGCCATGGAGTACCGGGAGCAATATCAGAACCTCCCGGACAACCCGATCCGCAGCGTGGCCGAAACGCCGGTCTCCACCTTCAGCGTCGATGTTGATACCGGCAGCTATGCCAACGTACGACGTTTCCTCAACCAAGGCAGCCTGCCACCCGAGGGTGCTGTGCGACTTGAAGAAATGGTCAATTACTTCCCCTACGACTACGCATTGCCCACCGATGGCTCGCCCTTTGGCGTGACCACCGAAGTGGCACCGTCACCCTGGAACCCCCACACCCGATTGCTGCGCATCGGCATCAAGGCCTCGGACCGCGCCGTGGCCGACCTGGCACCGGCCAACCTGGTGTTCCTGGTGGACGTGTCCGGCTCGATGAACCGCCGCGAAGGCCTGCCACTGGTCAAGAGCACCCTGAAGCTGCTGGTGGATCAATTGCGCGACCAGGACCGCGTGTCGCTGGTGGTCTACGCCGGCGAATCGCGGGTGGTGCTCAAGCCCACTTCGGGTCGGGACAAAACCACGATCCGCAACGCCATCGACCAGTTGACCGCCGGCGGCTCCACCGCAGGCGCTTCGGGTATCGAGATGGCTTACCAAATGGCCCGCGAAGGGTTTATCGACAAAGGCATCAACCGCATCCTGCTGGCCACCGACGGCGACTTCAACGTGGGCGTGAGCGACTTCGACAGCCTCAAGCAAATGGCTGTGGACCAGCGCAAAAGCGGCGTGTCCCTGACCACCCTCGGCTTTGGTGTGGATAACTACAACGAACACCTGATGGAACAACTGGCCGATGCCGGAGACGGCAACTACGCCTACATCGATAACCTGCGCGAAGCCCGCAAGGTGCTGGTGGACCAACTCAGCTCGACCCTCGCGGTAGTGGCCCGGGATGTGAAACTGCAAGTGGAATTCAACCCGGCGCAGGTCAGTGAATACCGATTGCTGGGCTATGAAAACCGTGCCTTGAAACGAGAGGATTTCAACAACGACAAGGTCGACGCCGGAGAGATCGGTGCAGGCCACACGGTGACGGCTCTGTATGAAATTGTCCCGAAGGGCGAACAGGGCTGGCTGGAGCCACTGCGCTACGCATCGCCACCCAACGCTGACGGTAAAACCTCCGAATTCGCCATGCTGCGGGTACGTTACAAGCCGGCTGAAGGTGGCAATAGCCGACTGATCGAACGCCCGATCAGCAACGAGCAGAGCGCCAAACCCAGCGACGACCTGCGCTTCTCTGCCGCCGTGGCCGCTTTCGCCCAGCAACTCAAGGGTGATGGCCGCTACACTGGCAGCATGAGTTTCAAGGAC
This sequence comes from Pseudomonas sp. BIGb0558, assembly GCF_024807515.1. Lineage (NCBI taxonomy): Bacteria > Pseudomonadati > Pseudomonadota > Gammaproteobacteria > Pseudomonadales > Pseudomonadaceae > Pseudomonas > Pseudomonas sp. BIGb0558. The sequence continues at coordinate 547,815 of NZ_JANUEW010000002.1, read as the reverse complement.
ACGGCCGCACTGGCCCGCTCCGCCCGGGGCGACGACCCCTTCGGCTTGCGCGGCGAGTTTGTGCAACTGGTCGAATTGGCCCAGAGCCTCCAGGCCCCGGCCAAACACTGATTCACCTCAAAGGAGTGTGCCACCTGATGGATTCACCCAGCGACGAAGCCCTGCTGTCCCGCTATCGCAGCGGCGACGGCGCAGCGTTCGAGGCCCTGTATGCGCGGCATCGACAGGGCCTGTACCGTTTCCTCGTGTCCTTGAGCAACAAGGCCGAACTGGCCGAGGAAGTGTTCCAGGACACCTGGCTCAGCCTGATCCGCAGCACCAGCGAGCCACAGGGGCGGGCGAGTTTTCGTACCTGGCTGTTCAAGATTGCCCGCAACCGCCTGATCGACCACTGGCGCAGGCACGGCATCCACAACCCGCTGCACGACAGCTACGATGAGCAGCTGCACGGCCAGCCCGACGACAGCGCCGGGCCTGAGCAACAGCTGAGCCTGAGCCGCGACCAGGCGCGCCTGGACACCGCACTTCAAAGCTTGCCCGAAGACCAGCGCGAAGTGTTCCTGCTGCGCCTGCACGGCGACCTGGAAGTGCCACAAATTGCCGCGCTCACCGGCGCCCCACTGGAAACGGTAAAAAGCCGCTTGCGTTACGCCCAGCAGAAACTGCGCCGACTGCTGGCCGAGGAGGTACCCGCATGACTGACTCCCGACATACCCAGGATTCAAACGACGACCTGCTGATCGAGCATTTCCGTCAACACGCCAGCGGTGAGCCGCCGGCTTCCCTGGACGCTTTCATCCTGGCCACCGCCCACCGTGAAGCCCCTGTGCGCCAGCCCAACCTTTGGCAACGCTGGTTGCAGGCCTGCCAACGGCCGCGCTGGCAGATGGCATTCGCCACCGTGGCCGGCGTGGCGCTGATGATTGGTTTGGTAACGCGCTCGCCGGTGCCGCAGCCGGAGTTATCCACAGGGACTTACGCGGCCGCCCCGCAAGAACTGGCCCGGCCAGCCCCGGCAGCCGCGCCGATGGCTCGATTCTCTGTGGCTCCGCAGGCCGATAGCGCGCCGCAGGTGCAGGCAGAAGTCGCGGGTTCGCTGGCGGATGAGCCAGTAGCGAAGATGAGCAAACGCGCGGCTGTTGTGCTGTCGCCGCTGGAGCAAGGCTTGCAGGAAATCCTGCGGTTGCGCCAGGCGGGAGAGGCCAAGGCGGCGGATGAGAAACTGCTGGAGTTGCATAAGCGCTTTCCCAAGGAGGATTTGCCGGCGCGGTTGGAGGCGTTGCAGAAGCCATAAGTCAGCGCCCACAAAAAAGCCCCAGGTCTTTCGACCTGGGGCTTTTTCATCTGTATCTGGTGCACCCGGCGGGATTCGAACCCACGACCCCTGCCTTCGGAGGGCAGTACTCTATCCAGCTGAGCTACGGATGCTTGTGCGGGCGACATCATACCCATGTCGACCTTGGGCGTCCATGCCGCTTTTCGCCCGCCCGCCCGTAGGATTACGCGCCGCTGAAGCCCTGTGCCGGGCGTCTTGGCCCATCGGGGTGGAACTCACCTGAAATACGCTGATCAGAAAAATGGAGCAAATGCGCCGTTTTCGTTCTTTTTTTCGAACAGACTATTGCCCTGCACCCCCATTGATCCTAGGATTCGTTTGAGATTTCAAACGCTCTTGTCTGGGTGCTGAACCGCACATCTGTCCATCCGTGCGCTATTTACGTGCTTCAGCCCAGTGAATGATTTCCCTGACGGCAGCCCTCAAGGCGCCTTTCAACAACTCTAATTCGCTCCGCGCGTGCGCGGTGCTGTTAAGGAAAGCCGACATGCAGCTCAAAGACACCCAGTTGTTCCGCCAGCAAGCCTTCATTGATGGCACTTGGGTCGATGCGGACAACGGTCAAACGATCAAGGTCAACAACCCCGCTACCGGCGAAATCCTCGGTACCGTGCCAAAAATGGGCGCCGCCGAAACCCGTCGCGCCATTGAAGCAGCTGACAAGGCCCTGCCGGCCTGGCGTGCACTCACCGCCAAGGACCGCGCCAACAAGCTGCGTCGCTGGTTCGAACTGATCATCGAGAACCAGGATGACCTGGCCCGCCTGATGACCCTGGAACAGGGCAAGCCACTGGCCGAAGCCAAGGGCGAAATCGTCTACGCTGCCTCGTTCATCGAGTGGTTCGCCGAAGAAGCCAAGCGCGTCTACGGTGATGTCATCCCCGGCCACCAGCCGGACAAGCGCCTGATCGTGATCAAGCAGCCGATCGGCGTTACCGCTGCCATCACGCCGTGGAACTTCCCGGCCGCGATGATCACCCGTAAAGCCGGCCCGGCCCTGGCCGCCGGTTGCACCATGGTGCTCAAGCCTGCGTCGCAAACCCCGTTCTCGGCGTTCGCCCTGGCTGAACTGGCCCAGCGTGCCGGCATTCCGAAAGGCGTGTTCAGCGTGGTCTCCGGCAGCGCCGGCGATATCGGCAGCGAGCTGACCAGCAACCCGATCGTGCGTAAGTTGTCCTTCACCGGCTCCACCGAAATCGGTCGCCAGCTGATGGCCGAATGCGCCAAGGACATCAAGAAGGTCTCTCTGGAACTGGGCGGCAACGCGCCGTTCATCGTGTTTGACGACGCCGACCTGGATAAGGCCGTCGAAGGCGCGATCATCTCCAAGTACCGCAACAACGGCCAGACCTGCGTCTGCGCCAACCGTCTGTACATTCAGGATTCGGTGTACGACGCGTTCGCCGAGAAACTGAAAGTGGCCGTGGCCAAGCTGAAGATCGGCAACGGTCTGGAAGAAGGCACCACCACCGGCCCGCTGATCGACGAGAAAGCGGTAGCCAAGGTTCAGGAGCACATCGCTGATGCCCTGAGCAAAGGCGCAACGTTGCTGGCCGGCGGCAAGGTGATGGAAGGCAACTTCTTCGAGCCGACCATCCTGGTCAACGTGCCGAAAGACGCCGCCGTCGCCAAGGAAGAAACCTTCGGCCCACTGGCGCCGCTGTTCCGCTTCAAAGACGAAGCCGAAGTGATCGCGATGTCCAACGACACCGAGTTCGGCCTGGCTTCCTACTTCTATGCCCGCGACCTGGGCCGTGTGTTCCGTGTGGCTGAAGCCTTGGAATACGGCATGGTCGGCGTCAACACCGGGTTGATCTCCAACGAAGTGGCGCCGTTCGGCGGCATCAAGGCGTCGGGCCTGGGCCGTGAAGGTTCCAAGTACGGGATCGAAGACTACCTGGAAATCAAATACCTCTGCCTGGGCATCTAAGCCGGGTAAAGGATTGCTGCAAACGCAAAGGGCACGAGAGCGCTGTCCCTTTGCGTGTTTCACCCCGTTATTCGTAGTGGCCGGGAAAGCTGTGGCAGTCGATCATCGCATGCTGCCGTAGTTGCCTCCCCGCCACGTATTCCTTGGACCACGCCACCCGATGAGTGGCGAATGAGGACTTTATGAGCAAGACCAACGCATCCCTGATGAAACGCCGCGAAGCCGCTGTACCCCGCGGTGTTGGCCAGATTCACCCGATCTTCGCCGAGTCGGCAAAGAACGCCACCGTGACCGACGTTGAAGGTCGCGAGTTCATCGACTTCGCCGGCGGTATCGCCGTGTTGAACACCGGCCACGTGCACCCGAAAATCATCGCGGCCGTGACCGAGCAACTGAACAAGCTGACTCACACCTGCTTCCAGGTACTGGCCTACGAGCCATACGTTGAGCTGTGCGAAAAAGTTAACGCCAAGGTGCCAGGTGATTTCGCCAAGAAAACCCTGCTGGTCACCACCGGTTCCGAAGCGGTAGAAAACGCCGTGAAGATCGCCCGTGCCGCCACTGGCCGTGCCGGCGTGATCGCCTTCACCGGCGCTTACCACGGTCGCACCATGATGACCCTGGGCCTCACCGGTAAAGTCGTGCCGTACTCGGCCGGCATGGGCCTGATGCCAGGCGGCGTGTTCCGCGCGCTGTTCCCGAACGAACTGCACGGCGTGAGCGACGACGACTCCATCGCCAGCATCGAACGCATCTTCAAGAACGATGCCGAGCCGCGTGATATCGCTGCCATCATCATCGAGCCGGTGCAGGGCGAAGGCGGTTTCTACGTCGCGCCTAAATCCTTCATGAAGCGCCTGCGTGAACTGTGCGACAAGCACGGCATCCTGCTGATCGCCGACGAAGTGCAAACCGGCGCCGGCCGCACCGGTACCTTCTTCGCCATGGAACAGATGGGCGTTGCAGCCGACCTGACCACCTTCGCCAAATCCATCGCAGGCGGCTTCCCGCTGGCCGGTGTATGCGGCAAGGCTGAATACATGGACGCCATCGCGCCAGGCGGCCTGGGCGGCACCTACGCCGGTAGCCCGATCGCTTGCGCCGCGGCCCTGGCCGTGATGGAAGTGTTCGAAGAAGAGCACCTGCTGGACCGCTGCAAGGCTGTCGGCGAGCGCCTGGTGACCGGCCTGAAAGCTATCCAGGCCAAGTACCCGGTGATCGGTGAAGTACGTGCCCTGGGCGCGATGATTGCGGTCGAGCTGTTCGAAGATGGCGACAGCCACAAGCCGAACGCAGCAGCCGTTGCTTCCGTGGTGGCCAAGGCTCGCGACAAGGGCTTGATCCTGCTGTCCTGCGGCACCTACGGCAACGTGTTGCGCGTACTGGTTCCGCTGACCTCGCCGGACGAGCAGTTGGACAAAGGCCTGGCGATCATCGAAGAGTGCTTCTCCGAGCTGTGATCAAAAGTTGACCTGATCGACAAAAAACCCGCTTAGGCGGGTTTTTTTGTGCCCGATGAACGGTATTCAGCGGTTGTTCATTGTACGCAGGCGGCTCCTTTGTCTAAGGTGCAGGTATTGCCGATGGAGCGTGCTGGATGACTGCTGTTGATTTACCTGCGGTACCCCGTGTGTTGATTGCCGAGGCCGATCCTTGGTCCCGGGATTTGCTCAAGCAGGTGTTGTTGAATGTGCGCTGTGACGCGCGGCTGGATGTGTGTGCCGATGGCCAGCGGGCTGCCGAGTTGCTGCGAGAAAAACCCTATGACCTGATCATCGCCGACTGGGAGCTGCCCGGCGTCGATGGCCTGAGCCTGCTGCGCAGCCTGCGCCAGCAACGGCGATCGCCGCTGTTGCCGTTTATCCTGCTGAGCACCCGCAACGACAGCGCCAGCGTGCGCGAAGCCTTGCCCCTGGCGCCGACGGCGTACCTGACCAAACCCCTGAACATGGAAGGCCTGACCCAGCGCCTGCAAGACTTGCTGCTGAACGAAGGCGAGACGGTGTACTGCGAAGTCCCGGCCCTGGCGCCGGGTATGACCTTGGCGGTGTTCCTGGAGCGGCGCCGCGAAGCGTCCGACGGCGCGCCGCTGCGGGTCGACGTGCAGGCCGCAGTGCAACACAGCCTGGAACCGGAAGGCCTGGACCTCAAGCGCCTGGAAGAACAGGTGCGCATAGACCCGCAAATCACCGCCGTGCTGATCGCCGCGGCCAACAGCGCCGGCCATCACGGCTCGCCGGTGCAAACCCTGTCCATGGCCCTGCACAAGCTGGCGGCCGGGCAAAGCATGAACCTGATCCTGGGGCTCGCCCTCAAGCACAACGTGGTGCTGAGCGACCCAAGCCTTGTGGATTACGCCGAGCGTCACTGGCAACTGTCCCAGCGCACCGCCGATTACGCCTGCAGCCTGGCGCGCATGCTCGACCTGGATCACGAGCGCTGCTACAGCGCCGGCATCCTCCATCGCCTCGGCGACCTGGCCTTGCTGCGGTGCCTGCAAGACTGGCTGCAGGGCGGCGGCGAGCTGGATGACGAAGTGATTGGCGAGTCGCTTTACACCTTTGGTGCGGCCTATGGCTCGGCGTTGCGTACCCGCTGGCGCTTGCCGCTGGAGTTGCGCCAGTTGATCGCGGCGATTTATTCGCTGGAGGGCGGGGTGTATTCCCGGGAAGCGCTGGTGGTGAACCTGGCGGCGCAACTGGCACGGCTGACCGAGCATGAAGGCGTCGAGGCGCTGGCCAAAGGCAAGACCGCGCGCTTGCTTAAGGTGGGTTTGCCGGAATTGGCGCGTATGCGCAAAACCTAGCAGGCGATGCGGGCCAGCGTAGGAGCTGGCTTTTGTAGGAGCCGGGCTTGCCCGCGATGCAGGCACCTCGGTGTGTCAGTTGCACCGAGGTGATGCTATCGCAGGCAAGCCAGCTCCTACAGGGAATCGTGGTGCGTCAGCCCGTGAGCACGCGGTTTTTGCCCTGGCGCTTGGCCTCGTACATCGCGGCGTCGGCCCGGGCGAACAGGCTGTCCAGGTTGGCGTCCTCGGCGGTCAGGCTGGCCAGGCCCTGGCTGACGGTGACCGCGAAGCTCTCGCCGTCATGGCTGAAGCTCAGTTGCGCAATCTCGTGTCCCAGGCGTTTGGCCACCTGCATGGCCATCTCCGGGGCGCAACCGGGCAGCACCGCCGCGAATTCTTCGCCGCCAATGCGCCCGAACAGGTCGCCACGGCGCAAAACCCCTCGACCGCTCTCGGCGATACGCCGCAGCACCTGATCGCCCTCCAGATGGCCGTAGGTGTCGTTGATCACTTTGAAGTCATCGATGTCCAGCAACAGGAACGCCAGCGGCGTGCCTTGCAGGCAGGCGCGTTCGAACTCGTGGTGGGCGCACTCGAAGAAGTGTCGGCGGTTGCTGCTGCGGGTCAGCACGTCGGTGGTGGCCAGGCGGTGCAGCTCTAGCTCAAGCTGCTTTTTGTCGGTGATGTCTTCGGCCATGCCCACCACGATCACCGGCTGGCCGGGCTCGGCCTGCTGGCTGATGTAGCACTTGTCGCTGAGCCAGCGGATCTGCCCGTCGGCGGTGATGATGCGGTACTCGCGGTCTTCCACGGCGCCGCTGTGCAGCACCTGGGCCAGGCTGTGTTCGGCGTAGTCGAGGTCTTCGGGGTGGATGCTGTCGCGCCATTCCCGATAGTCGCTCAGCAGCAGGCCCGCCGTACGTCCGAAAACCCGCTCATAGGCCGGGCTGACATACAGCACGCGGCGGGTGTCCCACTCGATGGCCCAGAGCACGGCATTCACGCTCACCAGCAGCGAACTCAGCAGTTGCTCGCGTTCACTCAAACGCTCCACTTCGCCCTGGGCATGCATCAGCGCCAGCAACGTAGCGGCGGCGGCCGGTCGTGGCTGGTCGAGGACGGGTGGGTCGGTGAAGGTCTTTTCGTGGACCATCGGCACAACTCTCTCTGGGCATGCCGCGGGGTTGGGCAGCGGTCACAACAAGGGCCGCCGGGATGGCGAAGTGTTGTTTGAGAGGGGGAATTTGCAGCTAAGTTCCGTTATCAGCGTCGATTTGAGGCGACCAAGAAATGGCGTCAGAAACATGTAGGGACGAGCTTGTTGGGGTGGGGGGCTTGCTGTGGGGAGGGAGATAGCTGTGGGGAGGGGGCTGCTGTGGTGAGGGAGATAGCTGTGGTGAGGGGGCTGCTGTGGCGAGGGAGCTTGCTGTGGCGAGGGAGCTTGCTCCCGCTGGAGTGCGCAGCGCTCCCAAGATTTTGGGGCCGCTACGCAGCCCAGCGGGAGCAAGCTCCCTCGCCACAGCAAGCTCCCTTGCCACAGCAGCCCCCTCGCCACAAAAAATCGGCTCGCTACAGCCGTGTCAGACCGCCGCAGGCCGCAGCGAATAGGTCTTCAACTGGTGGGCAAAGTCCCGCAGGGATTGAATCCCGCTGGCCTCGGCCTCGTGTACCCATTCCTTGATCGCCGCCAGCATGTCGTGGCCGTTGGTGCTGGTTTTCAGCCAGATCTGTTGCAGCGCCAGGCGCTTTTCGTAGATCACTTTCAGCGCCTGGCTGTGTTCCAGCATGCTCTGGATGCGCACGTGGTGACGGTCGTCCAGCAGGCTGGTTTCCCGCGACAGCAGGCGCTTGGCGCGATGGAACTGGTGGCGTACCGAGTGATCGACCTTCTCCAGTTCCTGCTTGACCAGCGGGCCAATCACCAACTTGCGGTACTGGGCCATGATCTGGAAACGGTTGTTGAGGATCGCCATGGCGGTGTCCATGTCCAGGTGGCCTTTGCCTTCGACCCGGTGGGCGATCGGCGCCACCCGTTGCACCTTGGCCAGGCGCAGGAAGCTGAACACTTTGATCCAGGCCCAGCCCAGGTCGAATTCCCACTTCTTCACCGACAGCTTGGCGGAGTTGGGGTAGGTGTGGTGGTTGTTATGCAGCTCTTCGCCGCCAACGATGATGCCCCAGGGAATCAGGTTGGTCGCCGCGTCGCGGCATTCGAAATTGCGGTAGCCGATGGCATGGCCCAGGCCGTTGATCACGCCGGCGGCCCAGAACGGGATCCACATCATCTGGATGGCCCAGATGGTGATGCCGATGGTGCCGAACAGCAGCAGGTCGATCACGCCCATGATTGCTACGCCCAGCAACGGGTACGGGGTGTAGAGCTTGCGTTCGATCCAGTCTTCCGGGCAGTTCTTGCCGTAGATGCGCAAGGTCTCGGGGTTCTCGGCCTCGGCCCGATACAGCTCGGCGCCTTTGCGCAGCACGGTAGACAAGCCTTTGATCACCGGGCTGTGGGGATCGTCGACGGTTTCGCACTTGGCGTGGTGTTTGCGGTGGATGGCGGTCCACTCGCGGGTGTTCTGCGCCGTGGTGAGCCACAGCCAGAAGCGGAAGAAGTGTTTCAGGCCAGCATTGAGCTCCAGGGAGCGGTGGGCTGAATAGCGGTGCAGATAGACCGTGACCCCGACAATGGTCACGTGGGTCATCAACAGGGTGACCGCGACCAGTTGCCAGGCCGACAAGTCAAGAAAACCGTTGTACCACATAGGCTGTATGGCCCTCAGATAAAGAAAAAAACAGCATCCGCATTATCACTCCCTTTTCGGATAAAACCAGTGACCGTTTCAGATAAGACTTACAAGGTGTTTCCTATTCTATAATCCGGGTCGTTTGTAGGGCGATTCTGGTTTTTTAGTAAGGATTACTGACCATATGCTGTTTTCATACCGAGGTGCCCTGCGTGCGGGGCTGATGTACCTGCTGGTTTCGATTGTGTGGATTCAGCTCAGCCATCAGGTATTGATCAACTTTATCGATGAGCCCTTGGAGTTGGGCCGCTGGCTTCAGATGCGCGGTTATCTGTGGGTCAGCCTCAGTGCCCTGGCGATTTACCTGATCTGCGCCCGTTTTGCCCGGGCAAACCTGATCCAGCAGCCCCTGAAGGAAAACCGCGAGCGCCTGCGCCAGGCCGCCGCCGTGTTCGATTGCACCCGTGAAGGGGTGTTGGTCACCGATGCCCAAGGGCTGATCGTTCACGTCAACCGGGCCTTCATCGAAATCACCGGCTACCAGCGCGACGACGTGCTGGGCCGCCAGCCGAGCCTGTTCAAGTCCGGGCGCCACTCCGCCAGTTTCTATCAACAGATGTTCCAGACCCTGGAGCGCGAAGGCGAATGGAGCGGCGAGATCTGGAACCGCCGTAAAAGCGGCGAAATCTATCCACAGTGGCAAACCATCCGGGTGATCCGCGATGAGCAGGGCCAGCTCAGCCACTACGTCGCGGTGTTCTCCGACATCAGCGCCATCAAGCACTCCGAGCACGAGTTGGCGCACCTGGCCCACCACGACCCGCTCACCGACCTGCCCAACCGCCTGCTGTTCACCGACCGCGCCGAACAGGCCCTGGCCTCGGCGCAGATCCATAAACGCGGCTGCGCCTTGCTGCTGCTCGACCTGGACCACTTCAAGATCATCAACGACAGCCTCGGCCACAATGTCGGTGACCAGTTGCTCAAGGCCGTGGGCGAACGTTTGCAAGGCCTGTTTGGTCCCGGCGTGACCCTGGCGCGCCTGGGTGGTGACGAGTTCGCGGTGCTGGCGGAAAGTTGTCCACAGGTGGTCCAGGCCGCGGCCCTGGCGCAACGGATTCTCGACGCGATGAAAGACCCGGTGATCTTCGATGGTCATCAACTGTTTATCAGCGTCAGCATTGGCATCAGCCTGTTTCCCAGCGATGCCTTGAGCGCCGAACAACTGCTGCGCAACGCCGACTCCGCGCTGTTCAAGGCCAAAAGCGCCGGCCGCGAAGGCTACGCCTTGTACACCGAAGAACTCACCGCCCACGCCCAGCACCGCGTGGAAATGGCCGGCGAACTGCGCCGTGCCCTGGATCAGCAAGAGCTGCGGGTCTACTACCAGCCGGTGCACGACCTGCAAGACAGCCGCCTGATCGGCGTCGAAGCCCTGGTGCGCTGGCAGCACCCGGAGCGCGGGCTGGTGCCGCCGGGGGAATTTATCCCGATTGCCGAGCGTACCGGGCTGATTGCCGATATTGATGCTTGGGTCATGGACCAGGCCTGCCGGCAGATGTGTCAGTGGCTGGCCGAGGGCGCGCCGCTCACGTTCCTCGCGGTGAACGTGTCCAGCCGCCTGTTTGCCCGGCGTGAGCTGTACGGGCAAGTGGCCAAGGTGCTGCATGACACGGGGCTGGATCCGGCGTTCCTGGAGCTGGAAGTCACCGAAAGCGCGGTAATGGAAGACCCGGAAGTCGCCCTTGAGCAAATGCACCGCCTGCGGGAGCTGGGCTTGCGCCTGGCGATTGATGACTTCGGCACCGGTTATTCATCGCTGTTGCGGCTCAAGCGGTTGCCGGTGCAGAAGCTCAAGATCGATCAGGGCTTCGTCGCCGGGTTGCCGTGGGATGAAGACGACGCGGCGATTGTACGGGTGGTGATCGCATTGGCGCAGAGCATGGGCATGCAGGTGCATGCCGAGGGCATCGAGCAGGTTGAACAGGCGCGGTTTCTATTGGAGCAGCGCTGTGACCTGGGCCAGGGGTATTGGTTTGGCCGGCCGATGCCGGCCAATGAGCTGGATTGGGCCAAGGCGCCGATCATTCGCTGAACATCATGTGGGTTTTGTGGCGAGGGAGCTTGCTCCCGCTGGGGTGCGCAGCGCCCCCAAAAAATGGGACTGCTACGCAGTCCAACGGGAGCAAGCTCCCTCGCCACAAGTACAGCACTCGTTCTTGCTTCGGTATTTTCAGGCCCAAACCCCGCGCAACCCCACGCCCCACCAGAAAATTCTTTCTGGTTATATAAACATTCTTAAATAGTATTTTTAAGAATATCCGCGCTTATCTACTATCGCCCTCACGCCGCAAGCAGTGCCGCCACTGCGAGGCACTTCTCATTTCAGGAGCACGACCATGAGCGCATCTCTACGTAGCGTTGACGGCCAGGACGAAGCAGCCATTTTGCGCGAGATCCAGAGCGCCCTGCGCGATCTGCGGTTTGGTGCGGTGGAAATCACTGTGCACAACGCCCAGGTAGTACAAATCGAACGCAAAGAGAAATTCCGTTTGCAGAACCCGGGCAACAAACCGAGCTGAGCAAGATCGGCGATTCGATTGCAAGACCCGCAACTATAAGAAAAAAGCCAACACCCAAGAATTTCAGGAGCCTTCTATGTCGTCGATTCGCCGTTATGCCCTGGCAGCACTGGCCAGTGCCGTGTTTGCCGGTTCCGCTGTTGCCAAGGATTACGAACTGCTCAACGTGTCTTACGACCCGACCCGCGAGCTCTACCAGGACTACAACGCTGAATTCACCAGCTTCTGGAAGAAAGAGCATCCGGGCGACAACGTCAAGATCCAGCAGTCCCACGGTGGTTCGGGCAAGCAAGGCCGTGCGGTGATCGACGGCCTGCGTGCCGACGTGGTGACCCTGGCCCTGGCCGGCGACATCGACGAAATCGCAAAACTGGGCAAGACCCTGCCGGAAAACTGGCAAACCCGCCTGCCGGACGCCAGCACCCCGTACACCTCGACCATCGTGTTCCTGGTGCGCAAGGGCAACCCTAAAGGCATCAAGGATTGGGGCGACCTGATCAAGAAAGACGTTTCCGTGATCACCCCGAACCCGAAAACTTCCGGCGGTGCCCGCTGGAACTTCCTCGCCGCCTGGGCCTATGGCCTGAAAGCCGGTGGCAGCGAAGCCAAGGCCCAGGAATACGTGAAAGAACTGTTCAAGCACGTGCCGATCCTCGACACCGGCGCTCGCGGTTCGACCATCACCTTCGTCAACAACGGTCAGGGTGACGTGTTGCTGGCCTGGGAAAACGAAGCCTTCCTGGCCCTGAAAGAAGACGGCGGCGCCGACAAGTTCGACATCGTTGTGCCTTCGCTGTCGATCCTCGCCGAGCCGCCAGTGGCCGTGGTCGACAAGAACGCCGAGAAAAAGGGCAACACTGAAATTGCCACCGCCTACCTCAAGCACCTGTACAGCCCGGCTGGCCAGGAGATTGCGGCGAAGAACTTCTACCGCCCACGCGATGAGAAAGTCGCCGCCAAATACGCCCAGCAGTTCCCGAAACTGGACCTGGTGACTATCGACAAAGACTTCGGCGGCTGGAAAACTGCCCAACCGAAATTCTTCAATGACGGTGGCGTGTTCGACCAGATCTACTCGGCGCAGTAAGCCAAACTACCGGTAGGAGCGCGCCTTTCTGTGGGAGCTGGCTTGTGTGGGAGCTGGCTTGCCTGCGATAGCATCACTGCGGTGTGGCTGACACCCCGAGGTGACGCTATCGCGGGCAAGCCCGGCTCCCACAGAAGAGCCGGCGCCCACAGAAAGCGCGCTCCTACAGTGGTATCTACCCGCTAACCAAGGACTCTTATGTCGCGTCGTATCTCCCCCGTCATACCCGGCTTCGGGCTGACGCTGGGCTACACCGTGGTGTACCTCAGCCTGATCGTACTCATCCCCCTGGCGGCGATGTTTGTACATGCCGCTCAACTCACCTGGGATCAGTTCTGGAACATCATCACCGCACCCCGTGTGCTGGCGGCGTTGAAACTGAGCTTCGGCACCGCGTTCTGCGCAGCGATCATCAACGGCATTATCGGCACCCTGCTGGCCTGGGTACTGGTGCGTTATACCTTCCCGGGTCGCAAGATCATCGATGCGATGATCGACCTGCCGTTTGCCCTGCCCACCGCCGTTGCCGGTATTGCGCTCACTGCGCTGTACACGCCGACAGGTCTGGTCGGGCAGTTTGCCGCAGACCTGGGCTTCAAGATCGCCTACACCCCCCTGGGCATTACCCTGGCACTGACCTTCGTCACGCTGCCATTCGTGGTGCGTACTGTGCAGCCGGTGTTGGCCGATATCCCCCGGGAAATCGAAGAAGCCGCCGCCTGCCTGGGTGCCAAGCCACTGCAAGTGTTCCGCTACATCCTGGTGCCGGCGCTGCTGCCCGCCTGGTTGACCGGCTTTGCGTTGGCCTTCGCCCGAGGCGTGGGTGAGTACGGTTCGGTAATTTTCATCGCCGGCAACATGCCGATGAAAACCGAGATTCTGCCGTTGCTGATCATGGTCAAGCTCGACCAATACGACTACACCGGCGCCACGGCCATCGGCGTGATGATGCTGGTGGTTTCCTTTGTCCTGCTGCTGCTGATCAACTTGCTGCAGCGGCGCATCGAACACCCATAAGGAGGCGCGGAACATGTCCCAATCGTCTATTTCCGCCGCGTCCTCGGCCAACGCTGCCCGCCGTGGCAGTGCGGTGTCCCGACGCATCCTGATCAGCCTTGGCTGGCTGGTGTTCGCGCTGTTCCTGTTGCTGCCGCTGTTTATCGTGGTGTCCCAGGGCCTGAAGAATGGCCTGGGGGCGTTCTTCACTGCGATCCTTGAGCCGGACGCGTTGTCGGCGCTGAAACTCACGGTGATCGCCGTGGTGATCTCGGTGCCGCTCAACCTGGTGTTCGGCGTCAGCGCCGCGTGGTGCGTGAGCAAGTACTCGTTCCGTGGCAAAAGCATCCTGGTGACGCTGATCGACCTGCCGTTCTCGGTATCGCCAGTGATCGCCGGCCTCGTCTACGTGTTGATGTTCGGCGCCCAGGGCTTCTTTGGCCCCTGGCTGCAAGACCATGACATCCAGATCGTGTTCGCCTTGCCGGGCATCGTGCTGGCGACGATCTTCGTCACCGTGCCGTTCGTGGCCCGTGAACTGATCCCGCTGATGCAGGAACAAGGCACCCAGGAAGAAGAGGCCGCGCGCCTGCTGGGCGCCAACGGCTGGCAGATGTTCTGGCATGTCACCGTGCCGAACATCAAGTGGGGCCTGATCTACGGCGTGGTGCTGTGTACGGCGCGGGCCATGGGTGAGTTCGGTGCGGTGTCGGTGGTGTCCGGCCACATTCGCGGCGTGACCAACACCTTGCCGCTGCACGTCGAGATCCTCTACAACGAATACAACCACGTCGCCGCGTTTGCCGTCGCGAGCCTGTTGCTGATCCTGGCGCTCTTCATCCTGCTGCTCAAGCAGTGGAGCGAGAACCGTATCAACCGCCTGCGCAAAAGCGCTGGTGAGGAATAAGTCATGTCGATCGAAGTCCGTAATGTCAGCAAGAACTTCAACGCCTTCAAGGCCCTGAACAGCATCAATCTGGACATCCAGAGTGGCGAGCTGGTGGCGTTGCTGGGCCCGTCCGGCTGCGGCAAGACCACCTTGCTGCGCATCATCGCAGGCCTGGAAACCCCGGATGACGGCAGCATCGTGTTCCACGGTGAAGACGTCTCCGGCCACGACGTGCGTGATCGCAACGTCGGCTTTGTGTTCCAGCACTACGCGCTGTTCCGCCACATGACCGTGTTCGACAACGTCGCGTTCGGCCTGCGCATGAAACCGAAAAACCAGCGCCCGACCGAAAGCCAGATCGCGGTCAAAGTCCATGAGTTGTTGAACATGGTGCAGCTCGATTGGTTGTCGGATCGCTACCCGGAACAACTCTCCGGTGGCCAGCGCCAGCGTATCGCCCTGGCCCGTGCCCTGGCGGTAGAGCCTAAGGTGCTGCTGCTGGATGAACCGTTCGGCGCCCTGGATGCCAAGGTCCGTAAGGAGCTGCGCCGCTGGCTGGCGCGCCTGCACGAAGACATCAACCTGACCTCGGTATTCGTGACCCACGACCAGGAAGAAGCCATGGAAGTGGCGGACCGCATCGTGGTGATGAACAAGGGTGTGATCGAGCAGATTGGCTCACCGGGAGAGGTCTACGAAAACCCGGCCAGCGATTTCGTTTATCACTTCCTCGGTGATTCCAACCGCCTGCATTTGGGCGAGGACAAGCACGTGCTGTTCCGTCCTCATGAAGTGTCGCTGTCGCGCCATGAGCTGGAAGACCACCACGCCGCTGAAGTACGTGATATTCGCCCACTTGGCGCGACCACTCGGGTGACCCTGAAGGTCGAAGGCCAGAGCGAGCTGATCGAGGCTGAAGTGGTGAAGGATCACGACAGCCTGACCGGTTTGGCGCGGGGCGAGACGTTGTTCTTCAAGCCCAAGGTCTGGCAAAAAGCTTAAGACCGCTGCAAAACCAATGTGGGAGCTGGCTTGTGTGGGAGCTGGCTTGCCTGCGATGGCATCCCCTCGGTGTACCTGATACTCCGAGGCGTCTGCATCGCAGGCAAGCCAGCTCCTACAGGAAACCGGTTCCCACATTTAGTTTGTGTTGCTTGTCAGGCCGTGGCGTTCTTGTGCCGCACGGCCACCGGCCCCGAGCGCTCTTCAATCTGCTGCTTCAGGTCATGCCGCAGCCCCACCAGAAACGCCAACTCCGCCACCACAAACAACGGCCCCACGATCAACCCGGACACGTCATCGACAAACGCCGGTTTTTTGCCCTCGTAGTAATGCCCCACAAACTGGATCACCCAGCCCACCACGAACATGCCGATGCCGCTGCTCAGCCACACCAGCGTGCTTTGCGCCGCCAGCACATGCCCGGCCCACACCGACAGGCCCATCAGCACCGTCATCAGCACACCGAGGGCCAGTTCCAGGCGCAGGTAGAACCACGCCGAGAGCAGCGCCACCACCACGGCCGGCGACAGCCACAGCCCGGCCACTGTCCATTCGGGGCGTGACAGCAGCACGGCCACGGCCACCACAATCAGCGGGATGCCGATAAAGTGGCTGGCGATATTGCGCGGGTCGCGGTGGTAGGCGGCGTATTGACTGAGATGGTCGACGAGGCTTTTCATTGTTATTCCTCCTGTAGGATGTTTGATCATGCCCTGTAGGCCTTCGACACACTGTCAACTGGCCGACAATCTTCGGAGTTCTCATGGATGCAGAGAAATGGCACCCACGGCTGGCCACCGGTCACTGGTACAGCCATCTGCCTGCTGACTTACAGAATAGCTTGCTGGCCAGCGCCCGGCTGCGGCAGCTGACGGCGGGGCAGTACCTGTTCAAGCGCGGCGACCCGCCGTGCGGGTTGTACGCGGTGCTGGAAGGCTCCCTGCGCATCAGCGCGGTGAACGAGCATGGCAAGGAAGCGGTGTTGAGCCTGGCAGAGTTGCCGTACTGGTTCGGCGAGATCTCCCTGTTCGACGGCTTGCCACGCACCCACGACGCCTGCGCCGTCGGGCCTTGCACGCTGTTGCAAGTGCCGCAGCCGGCCCTGCTGAAAATCCTCGAAGACGCTCCGTGTTACTGGCGCGATATGGCCCTGTTGATGAGCCAGAAGCTGCGCCTGACCTTTATCAACATCGAGCAACTGAGCCTGATGCCGGCGTCGGTGCGGGTGGCGCACCGCTTGCTGATGATCGCCGAAGGCTACGGCGACATCGAACAGGCGCGACAGGTGTTGCAACTGCCCCAGGAAGACTTGGCCGCGATGCTGAGCCTGTCGCGCCAGACCACCAACGCCTTGCTCAAGGAGCTGCAAGGCCAGGGCATCGTGCGCCTGGGCTATGGCGAGATCGAAATCCTTGACCCGCAGCGTTTGCGCGAGGCGGCGCACGCCTGAGGGTGGTAGCCTGCGCTCACGATTATTCGAGGTGTGTTATGCGCGTCCTGCTAGTGGAACACGAGTCAGAGGCGGCCGAGGCGATGGGCCGCAGTCTTGAGGAGGCCAGCTACACGGTGGAGGTGGCGGCCAATGGCATGGCGGCCCTGCGCTTTGTGGAAAGCACTGAATACGACCTGGTGATCCTGGATGTGATGCTGCCGGGGTTGAATGCCTGGAAGCTGCAACAGGCGATTCGGTTGAAAGGCGAGACGCCGATGCTGTTCCTGACCACGCCCGACGGGATTGAGGATCGGCTGCGCGGGCTGGAATTGCATGAGGATGATTATTTGCTCAAGCCGTTTGAAGCCCGGGCGCTGGTGGCGCGGGTGAAGAAGGTGTTGCGGCGGGATCGGGGGCGCTGACTGCCTCTGGTATTTGTGGTGGCTGAACCATCGCTATCGCGGGCAAGCCCGGCTCCCACATTTGAACACTGTTGCCCAAGCCAACTCGGTCAACTGTGGGAGCCGGGCTTGCCCGCGATGAGGCCCTAACAGCCACCGCATCTCCAACTACCTTAAACCATCGCGAAACTGCCCCGGCGTCATCCCTGTCCAGCGCTTGAACGCCCGGTTAAAACTGCTGGTATCGGCAAACCCCAGCAAATGACTGATCTCCGCCAACGAACACTCGGGATCCCGCAGATGCAGGAGCGCGAGGTTCTCCCGGCACTCATTCAGCAGCGCATCAAACCGGCAGCCTTCGTCTGCCAGGTGCCGCTGCAAGCTGCGCAAACTCAAATGCAACGCCTGGGCAATCCGCTCGGCGCTCGGCTCACCGTCGGGCAGTTGCGCTTCAATGGCCGAACGCACCTTGCGCTCCCAGGTCAGCGGCCGCAGTTGCGCCAGCGTGCGTTTGAGCACGGTTTCATTGTGTTCGGCCAACTCCGGGTTGGCATCGTCCAGGTGGCTGTCGAAGTCCCGGGCGGCGAATTCCAGGCGGTCTTCCTCGGCGGCAAAAAATACCGGCGCGCGAAACACCGTGTGCCACGGCTTGGGGTCGGCCGGCTCGGGCCGCCGCAGGTACACCGCCAGCGGCGCATATTCGCGGCCCAGGCGATTGCGACAGGTGCGCACGTAGATCGCCGCGAATGCATCAATTGCCTCAAACGCCGGCGCGGGCGTGCCGGCGGGCTGTTGCAGGCGAAAGCGGTAACGTTCGCCCTCCCGGCTAAGCTCCAGGCTCAGGGCATCGCTGACCACCTGGTGATAGCGCACGATCCGCTCGAACACTTCCCGCAGGCTGCCGCTGGCCACCAGCGCATAACCCAGGGCATGAAAGGTGGTGGGGCTGACAAACCGCGACACCCGCAAGCCAATCGCCGGGTCGCCGCTGGCCTGCACCGCCAGTTCCCACAGGCGTGTGGTGGCCGACAACGGATAGCGCGCGTTGGGATCGTCCATCAACTGCGGGTCGAGCCCCGCCTTGGCGCACAGTGCGGCGCTGTCGAGGTCCAGGGCGTCCAACTGCTTGCGCAGGGCGCGGGTCCAGCTGGCGAGGGAGGTCGGTTCAGTCATGTTGATTGGCGCTTGCGGTCAACAGGTTGGCGTGTGGGGCTAGCGTCCCGCCAGATCGCATAGGGCAGGATGTACGCATCAATAAGACAGAGGATGGAAGCATGGACGGTACTTCTGCAAGTCCCCGGCAGATGAACGCGCAACAGCGTTCAGCGCACATTCGTGAAGTGGTGCTGGCCGAGGGTCTGTTATTGCGTGAGCGCCACCCCTGGCTGCTGCACCAGGACGCGCTGGGCGCGGGCATCCTGGCCTTTGCCCTGGTGGGCATGCTGGGTTCGGCGGCGCTGTATATCACCGGGCACATGGCGTGGTGGGTGTGCCTGTTGCTCAACGCGTTCCTCGCGTCACTGACCCACGAGCTGGAACACGACCTGATCCACAGCATGTACTTTCGCAAGCAACGCCTGCCCCACAACCTGATGATGGGCCTGGTGTGGCTGGCGCGGCCGAGCACCATCAACCCCTGGGTGCGGCGCCATCTGCACCTCAATCACCACAAGGTGTCCGGCAGCGAAACCGACATCGAGGAGCGGGCAATCACCAACGGTGAGCCGTGGGGAATCGCGCGGTTGCTAATGGTCGGCGACAACATCATGTCGGCGTTGATCCGGGTGCTGCGGGCGCCGTCCTGGAAGCACAAGCTGGGCATTCTCAAGCGTACGACGCTGGTCTACGCACCGCTGGCGTTGCTGCATTGGGGCGCGTGGTATGTGTTCCTCGGCTTCCATGCGGCCAATGGCATCGCCAGCCTGCTGGGCGCGCCGATCGACTGGTCGGCCAACACCCTGGCGGTGATGCACGTCATCGACATCGCCGCCGTGGTGATCATCGGCCCCAATGTGCTGCGCACCTTCTGCCTGCACTTTGTCAGCTCCAACATGCACTACTACGGCGACATCGAACCGGGCAATGTGATCCAGCAAACCCAGGTGCTCAACCCTTGGTGGCTGTGGCCGTTGCAGGCGTTCTGCTTCAACTTCGGCAGCACCCACGGGATTCATCATTTTGTGGTGAAGGAGCCGTTCTACATTCGCCAGATGACGGTGAAAACGGCGCACAAGGTGATGGCTGAGATGGGCGTGCGCTTCAATGATTTCGGCACCTTTGCCCGGGCTAACCGGTTTGCGCGCCAGGAGGGACGGCTGAGCGAACTCAACCCGGTGGAAACGACCGCGCGCTGAGCAAGCGTCCCGGTCACCCTGGGGTGACCGGGTACGGTTTACTGAATGGCCTGGTAGAAGTTCACCTGTGCTTCATCGAGGTACGCGAGGATTTTCGCCGGCAGGCGCTCGGTGGGTTTCGCCGGGCCGAAGGCTTTGTAGAGCGTTTCGAAATGCGCGTGCAGGTCGGTGACGCTTTCCCACTGTTCGTTGAGAAAGAACCGGTTGGGGTTCTCTTCATCCTTATGCCATTGATAGACCACGGCCTTGTCGTGCTGATGGGTGAGTTTCTGTGAGACGGCCGCTACATCACGATAGAACTCGGCCTGTTTGCCTTCTTTGATGGTGCCGCTGAAAACCAGGTAGAGCATGTTGGAATCCTCGGTTTGGGGAGATTGCAGAACATCTGCATCGCCAAACTAGCCTCAGTGAGCGGGCCCTTGTAGCCAGCCCGCCGCGAATTCAGAATTCGTAAAAGGCCTCGTTGCCCAGTCAGGCCAGCGGGGCGAGCCAGGTGCGCAAGGTGTCGGGATGCCTTGCCAGCCAGTCGCTCGCGGCGTCATCCGCGGCTTGCCCTCCACGGTTGAGCGCATCATCGAGTTCGGCAACGATGAGGTTGGAGAGGCGAATATTGTCCAGCACCTGGATTTCGGCAGCCGTGAGTAACACCAAGCGATCCTCGCGGGCCAGCAGCACCGCTCTGTCGACACTGCCGAGTAATCCCTTGGGGTCTTTCAGGTCGCGAATTCGATAACGGTGGTGCAGGAACTGAGGGTGCCACAGCGGCACGATGCCCCAGCGCCGCTGCTGATACAGCGCCTCGAACGCCTTAATACAATCGTCCTGGCTGCCCGTGCGGAACTGATATCCGGCGTTGTTCAACCCGTATTCGTCCATGATTTTCAGCGAGAAACGGGTAATGCCTGCACCCGGGCCGATCCCCTGGATCAGCGGGTTCATCCGGGCCCGGACGTCGGGCTTGAGCAGGTCCTCGATGGATTCCACGTCCTGTTCGCTGACATAGTCCGGCACTCCCCACAAGGCATAAGGCTGGTAGTGCAGGCCCAGTTCGCGAGTGGGCGTCACTGCCTCCACCGCTTGCTTGTACAGCCCGTGGCTGAACGGAATCCAGGCGGAGACCAGCATGTCGACCGAGCCTTTGCGCAACTGCTCGAAGTTTTCCTCGTGCAGGGCATAGTGGCGCTCGACGGTCAGGCCCATGCGTTGCAACACCTGCGCTACTACCGCAGCGGTAACCCGATGGAAAGACAGGTCCGTTACCCCTAGTCGAACGACGCGTGGGCCGCTCGCGAGATTTGTTTTGCCTGCAGTTTGGTGAGTCACCGTCATGATTTTTTCCTATGCTAAAAATCGCCCTGGAACTCGGCGATCATGAACTCGACGAACGCCCGAGCCTTGGAGGAGATCAACCGCGCGCTGGGGTAGATCGCCCAGATATCCCGGGTTTGCTCCAACACACACACCGGCATGATTTCCACCAACGCGCCGCTTTCCAGTGAGGCCCTGACGTTCCACTGTGAAACAGAGACGATGCCGAGCCCACCCTCGGCGGCAAGCCGCGCGCTTTCGCCGCAATTGACTCTGAGCGAACCACTGATTGCCGTGACTTCGTGTGGCTGGGCGCCCACGAAACGCCAATGGTCCTCGTCGCCCAGCAGGATGCAGGAATGGTTGACCAGCTCCGCCGGTGAAGTCGGTTCGCCATGCGCCTGGAGGTAGGCGGGTGCCGCACACAGGATGCGCCGGTCGCAGCCGAGCTTGCGCGCCACCAGGGATGAGTCCTTCAAGGCGGCGATGCGGATTGCCACATCAATCCCGATCTCGGTCAGGTCCTGCATTTGATCCGACAGTATCAGGTCGATCTTCAGCTTCGGGTTGGCGTGCAGGAACCGGGTAATGGCCGGCATCAGGCACATCCGCGCGAAGGACCCGGGGGCGGATACTCTTAACACCCGCTTGGCCACGTCCTTGCCTTTCACCGCGACCAGATAGGCCTCGTCCACGGCTGCCAGCACCCGGATTGCATGGGGCAGAAACAGCGCGCCGTCTTCGGTCAGGCTGACCTGGCGGGTGGTGCGATGCAGCAGGCGCATGCCCAGGTATTCTTCAAGCTTCGCCAGTTTGTGGCTGGCCACCGAGGGCGCGAGTCCCAGCTCCCTGCCGGCTGCGGTGATATTGCCCAGTTCTGTTGATCGCATGAAAAGGTTCAACGCATCGATATTCATGCTTGTGCGCCGCTAGTGGGTGGGCGCCGGTGCGGCATCGATCTTCACTCGCAGCAGGCTGTAGGGTTTCTGGCGCAAGTCTTTGCCTGCGTGAAAGATGCCTTGGCGGTGCAACTGATTGGCGATGAAGTACAGGTAGCCGTCAGGACCGATTGACAGTGTGTCGGGCCAGAGCACACGAGGATCATGGACGATGGTCTGCCATTGCCCGTTCGCCAGCCGTTTGCGCACGCTGTTGTTTTCGTAGTCGCCGGCATAGACGGCCCCC
Source organism: Pseudomonas sp. BIGb0558 (assembly GCF_024807515.1). NCBI lineage: Bacteria > Pseudomonadati > Pseudomonadota > Gammaproteobacteria > Pseudomonadales > Pseudomonadaceae > Pseudomonas > Pseudomonas sp. BIGb0558. The sequence goes on along the minus strand of NZ_JANUEW010000002.1, from coordinate 525,778 downwards.
GAGGCGTCGGCTTCAAGCCCGTCCGAGGCGCCTTTTTCCCCGAGGTCTTTGACCGCCATCTCGAGGCGCGCTTCGCTGACTGTCGCGTCTCGCAGCAGTGCCGTGGGGATGGAATACAGGTGCCGGCTCGACAGCGGGCAGAAGTACAAGGTCTGCCCATCCGCCGACAGGGCGATGCCGTCCGAAGCCACGGCAAACGGTTGGGTACCGCCTTTGGCATCCCGCACTTTCAGGACCTGGCCTTCGACCGTGGGCACGAAGTTCGGGTCGACCGAGGTCGAGGGTGCACCACTGAGCCGGCGTATGGCCGTGCCACTGGCGATGTCCATGACGATGATCGCGCCCGGGCCGGTAAGGGAGGAGTCGGTGATATAGATCACGCCTTGGTCACCTACGCGAAAATCAAAGCGCATGTCGTTGACGTAGGTGCCGGGCAGCATGACGTTTTTCGGGAATACGAGGGTCTTGACCACTTTGTTGGTGGCGAGATCAACCGCGACGAGCTTGGCACCCCCCGGCTGTGGAGACGAGAAGCCAGGCGCTGCGGTGTCCAGTATCCAGAGGTGCCCACGCCCGTCGGCCACCACGCTTTGTACGCTGATAAATCCCTTGGCCGGGTCTTTGGGGTTGGCCTGGTTTATCGCCTGGTCAGGGTAGGGTACGACGTTGCCATCGCGCAGTTCTGCGACGGTAAACGGCACCTCGTCGCCCCAGCGAGGAAAGTTGACAAAGATGCGTCCGGTCTCGGTAACGCTCACGCCGGTGGGCATGGCATCGTGGAAGGCGTGCACCTGCTCGATGGCGCCAACGCTCTGATCGGCGGGCAGGTTCGCCGGCATGGAAGCCTGGGCGGCAGTGCCGGTGAGGGCCACTGCCAAGGCAAGGGCAGTCCAGCTGAGTGGGTATTTCAAGTACATGGCGGGGCTCCGGGTTTTTCTGTTCTGGAGCCAATGGTGTCGGTTCCCGGCAGACGAAAAAACCCGCTGATTGCCGATAACAGTTTCATTGAAATCAAGAGAATGGGTTGCCGCGTACGCCCGGTTTTTTAGCTGCGGGCGAGCAAGCTTGCTTCAGCAGAGGGGCTGTCCACGGTGACCAGGGTTTCGATCATCGCCTTCGCCGCCGGCGACAAGCGAAACCCGGTACGGCTGATGATCCCGCAGCGGTTGTTCAAACTGTCGAGGCTGTGAGGCACATTGCGCCAGTGCAGCACCGTCAGTGCGCCACGGGCAACGTCTTCGGCAAACGCATCCTCGGCGCCCAGGCCGATCGCATTGGACTGGCGCACGATGGCTGCCAGCGCCGCAAACTGCTCCAGCTCGATTGCGGGAGAAAAGTCGATACGCCCGCTCAGGTTGGCCAGCAGCTTGCGTACCCCGGGAGCGATCAGCGGTGTGGCCAGCGGGTAGTCAAACAAATCGTTGGTTGAGAGGCTGTCCTTGGCCAGTAGCGGGTGCCCGGCGCGGCAGAAAAATACATTGCGCCGGGGTGTCAGGGCCTGGGTCTGGAAGTTCGGATCGGCCTCGAAGTGGCGCACATCGGCGATGAAGAATTCGATCTCCTCGCGGCTCAAGCTACGCCCGAGTTTTTCCCAGTTATCCACCTGCAAACCGCTGCGTACTCGGGGATGGGCGCCGACAAACCGCGCGATCGCCTCGGGCACCAGGTTCACTGCCGCCACGGCATCGCAGCCAAAGCGCAATTCGCCGGCGTCGAGCTTGGTCATGCGGGTAACTTCGTGGCTCAGCCGGGCCGCCCCCTGAACCAGCGACAGGGCATGTTGCAACACCACCTGGCCCTCGGGGGTGGGGCGCAGGTCTTTGTGGGCGCGGTCCACCAGCACACAGCCGAACTCCTGTTCCAGGCTCTGGATACTGCGGCTGAACGCCGGCTGGGTAATGCCCATGGCATCGGCGGCGCGCACAAAACTGCGGTACTCGTTCAGAGCGATGAAGTAGCGCAGTTGGCGAAGGTCCATGGAGTTTTCCGGCGTCCTGAAGGAAACCGGGATTCTAATCGTCTCGCTTATTCCGCCAAAGAAGCTTTATTGTTTTATCTAGACTCAAATTGCATATTCATAGAGCCGGTGCGGTAGGTGGCCGGGCTGAACACCCGGGTGAGTATCAGCATCGCCACCACCGTCACCGTCAGCACCATCCAGGCGCTGACGAAACTGCCGGTCAGCTCCCGCAGCCAGCCGGTCAGCCACGGCGAGATAGCGTTGATCAAAAAGCCCACGCCCTGAACGAACGCTGCCAGTTGACCGGCTTCCCGAGGGTCGCGGCGGTGATCCAGGGTCAGCAGCAGGCTCAGGGCAAAACACGCCCCCAGGCCGAAGCCGATCAGCGCCACCCACAGGTGCGGGAATTGCAGCGGCGCCGTCAGCAGGCCGATATAGCCCACGGTCTGGGCCAGCAGGCTGATGCTCAGCAGCGGTCGACGATCAATGCCGCGTTGCGCCAATGCGGGCATCAACAGTGCGGCGATTACCTGGAAGATCGTCATGAACGCCAGCAGCGAGCCACTGGGCAGCACGTCCCAACCCAACTGCTGATAGTAGGCCGGCAACCACGCGACCATGCTCATGTAGCCGCAATTCACCAAACCGAAATACAGCGCCAGCAGCCATGCGCGACGGTTGCGCAGGCCTTGGAATGGCGCTGTCACCTGCGGGTTTTTCGCCGCGCCCAATGGCAGCCAGGCCCATAGCAACAACGCTCCCAGCGCCGGCAGCAACCATATCCCGAGCCCCGCCTGCCAGTGCTGGAAATGCCCGGCCACCAGCGGGCTGAGGAGCGCCGCCAAGCCACCGCCGCCCATCAGCGACGCCGAGTACACCCCCATCGCCAGTGGCACGCGCTGGTGAAACTGGCGCTTGATCATCGCCGGCACCAATGCCTGGATCAGCGCCACACCCGCGCCGCCGAACAACGCGGTGGCCAGCAGCGCCGGCGCCTGGCCAAACAGCCAGCGCGCCAGGCACGCCAGCAGAATCATCATCAGGCCCAGGGCGATCCCGCGGCGCTCCCCCAGCTTGGCCTCCAGGCGCACACCCACCAACGCCACCAGGCCCATGCAGATCACCGGCAGGCTGGTGAGCAGCGCGCTGCTCTGGAAACTCAGGCCGGTGGCCAGGCGGATTTCCCCCAGCAACGGGCTGATGGAACTGAGGATGGGCCGCAGGTTCAGCCCCAGCACCACCAGCAAGCCCCAGCCGGCGAGTTTGCCGGCGAACGAATTATTCAGCGTCATGCAGGGCCTGCCATTGCGCGTAAAGGGTCTGCATCGCTGCCTGCGGCAGGTGCTGTACGGGCAATTTTTGCTCCGCCAGCGGCAGCGCCAATTGCTGGTAGATCGCCGCTGTGGACAGGCCAAACGGCGCCGCTACTTCGTTGCTGGCGGCGAAGACCACGCGGGACACGCCGCACAGGTACATCGCACTCAGGCACATCGGGCAGGGCTGGCCGCTGGCGTAGATCACGCAGCCTTCCAGGCGCGGGCCGAGTTGTTGGCTGGCGGCGCGGATGGCGAGCATCTCGGCGTGGGCGGTGGGGTCTTGGCTCAAGTGGATTTCATTGACCGCTTCCACCAGCACCTCGCCGTCGCGCACCAGCACGGCACCAAACGGACGGCCACCGGCGGCGACGTTGGCCTGGGCCAGTTGCACGGCGTGATGCAGATGTTGCTGATCGTCAGTCATGGAAACCCCCTCGTACGCAATGAGGCGTGAAGTATGGGCAGCCGCAGGGGTATTCTGAAATTAAATATAACCATGCCAATCAGTGGCAAATAGAATGGTGAGGCCCATGTTCGATCCCGTCTTGTTGCGCAGTTTTGTCGCCGTGGTTGATTGCGGCAATTTCACCCGCGCCGCCGAGCGCCTGCATTTGACCCAGTCCACGGTCAGCCAACAGATCCGCCGCCTCGAAGACGCGCTGGGCAGCCAGGTGCTCGACCGTGATCAGCGCCGCGTGGTGGCCACCGTAGAAGGCGAACGGTTGCTGGCCTATGCGCGACGCATCCTGGCGCTGCACGAAGAGGCCGCCGACGTGCTGATCAACCAGCAGAGCGACGGTGTATTGCGCCTGGGTGTGCCGGAGGATTTTGCCGCGGAGCGCCTGATGCCGCTGCTGTCGGCGTTTGTTGTGGCGTATCCGCGAGTGCGGCTGGAAGTCACCAGCGGGCTGGGCCCTGAATTGCAGCGTCAGTATCGTGGTGGTGAGTTCGATATTTTGTTGGTCAAGCAGATGGGCGACAGCGATGACTGCGTGGCGTCCTGGCCGGAGCCGCTGTGCTGGGTGGACAGCCTGAGTACGCCGTCCCTGGGCCGTGACCCGCTGCCCTTGGTGGCATTTCCCGTAGGCGGCCTTTACCGTAATGAAATGCTGCAGCACCTGGAAGTGGGTGGCTGGCGCTGGCGCATCGGCTATTCAAGCGCGAGCCTGGCGAGTGTGTGTTCGGCCGTGGGGGCGGGGTTGGGCATCAGCCTGTTGCCACGGCGAGTGGTGCAGGCGGGGCATATCGTGCTCGGGACGGACAGTGGTTTGCCCGTGGTGCAGGGGGTGCGTCTGGCGTTGTATGTGCGGGGAGGCCTGGGAGCCGCAGGGCAGACGTTACAACGGCAAATCGTAAAGTTATGCGCAGGCAGGTGAGAGCGATGGGCTGGATCAAACAGGCACCATGGCCGGGGCGATGAACGTGCCCGGTCATGGTGCCACGGCTTAAGTGCGAGGAGACCTCTGTTTACTCATCAGTTCGCTGACGAGTTCCGTCGCGGCACCTTGCCCGAAGAGATGCGCAGCGTCTTGTCCAGGGCCGACCACAGATTGTCCATCCTGGCCTGTGTAAGCCAGTGTTCCGCCCAGAACTTCCACCGCACTATGGTAGCCATTGCTGATCAGGAACGCGGCAGTGCCGGCCGCACGCGCGTATCGGGCGTTCCGTTCGTCGTCAGGCAAATGGGCCATGGGGTCGTTTGCCTGCTGTGGTTGTGCCCTGAGGTTTTCCATTACCCCCGTGTAGGGTGTTTTTTCTCCACGAAGCATGTCCCAGACGGCCAGGGTTTCCGCCTGGGTACCTGACATATGGGCTACCAAAGGCTCTGTCGTCTGGAGGACTCGCTCGGTTTTCAGCTGCGACACATCCCATCGGCTGGGGAGCAGCCGTCCTGATTGCGCAATACCTAACTGGTCATCCGCCTCTTTTCCCAGATTATGAATACCTGTGCGGGGAGGCTGCTCATTGGGTGGCTTGATTCTTTCCTGTTTCTTGGCCGGGCCTATGGTGCCAGAGCCTCCCAATGCCGCAGTGGGCGCCATGATCGTCTCTGGTGACGTCGCAAGGTTCAGTAGCTTTGGAATCAATTCCTTGAGCTGCTTGTCCTGGTCTTTTGTACGCTCAACACCCGTAGTGGAATCACTCAGAATCGCGCCGATATCCCCCATGAGCGCGATCAATATCGATCGGTCTTTCGCCGTCGCGTTGCTGCGGCCCGGAGGTATGTCGTTATGCATGCGTTTCAAGGTGTCGAGCAATGCCTGCGCGTTCTGGCCTGGCATGAGCCCTTCTGCTCCGAACAAGTGCCCACCCAGAGGGTCCTGCAGATCACCGAGGCCGCTGATCATGTCGTGCGCGCGGCCTGCGGCCAATCCCAGTTCGGTGCGTAGCGCCTCGCCTGGGTTATAGAGCAGGTCCCTGGCACTCATGGTCTGTTGCAACGCCAGTTGTCGTGTTTGGCCGTTTGCGGCGGAACGAGTGGCTGGGTCGACAAAGCCCGTGTGCTGAGGCTGGGCAGTCGTTTTGGGGAGAGCAGGCAGAGGAACCTGCTGGAGGGCAGTCAAATCTGCTCCACGCGCGCCCCTTTCGATCAAGGACTCGCTGCGCGACACAGGTGGAGCCGTGTGCTGGCGAAGCTGGTTTAGCTGAGGAGGTTCCACGCCAACGAGTGGGGGCATGGAAGGGACGGATTGATGGATGAACATGCGGTTACCTTTTCTCAGATTGGTTTAGCTCAGTGGTACGGTTGCTGAGCGCAGTTCCAAACGCCGTACGGCTGCTGCGGAGAGTTTCCTACGCTTTGCATGGAACTCTGAGTCGCCGTCTAACCACTCTTTGTGCCGTACAACTCAAGGGAGAATGACGGTGGAAGCTAGCAATTTGCTAATGGCGGCGTTGAGCAAAAGGTTTGGTGGCAATTTTTCATTGCAGGACGGTGTGTGCGCTTTGGCCGACGCTCGGCAACAGGAAGCGGTAATCATCGAAATGCCGAAGAATGCGGCAAGTGTGACGTTGCATTGCACGATGGGCCTGTCTGACTTGAGTCCGTTGGGATGCCGACGAATGCTTGAGATGAATTTTCAACAGGGACGCAGTGCTGGGTGTTGGTTAGCCTTGGATGAAGCCGGTTTGCTCAGGTTGTGTTCCCAGATGTCGATGAAGGCCTTGGACGAAGTGATTTTCTGTGACTGGGTGTCGGGATTCACGAAGGTGGCTGTTGAACTGCGCGATCAATTGCGTAAGTGCTGTCTCTGAACCGATGCCTTTAGAGAATATTTCTTATGCCTGAAAAGCATTGAGATTTTCCCCCTCGGCGCCAGGCCGCGCAGGACGTGGCCTCGGCGTATCCGGATGTTTCGGTTATTCAATTTAGATCTATCTATAACTTTAAAGATTACTTTAAGAGATAAGCGTCTGCCGCCGATGATTCACCCCTCGACGGCCGCCAAGGCAGGCCCGTCGGTTTTTTTGCTTAAGACCGCAGGGGAGTTAATCAATGGGCAATGTCCAGACCGCCGCCAGTGCACAAGAGGCGCAGTGGCGCCAGGCACCGGGTGGTGAGTTGGTCGACCTTGGCCGGCCGCATCGCGCGCCGTTGGGGCAGCTGCGTACGCAGAAAACCCCCAAGGGTGTGTTGAGTCGGCGTGAAGCGATCCTGTTGGGGATTCTCGCGCTGGCCTTGCACGGCGCGGTGATCTATTGGGTCAGCCAGAAGCCAACCCCGGTGCTGCCGATTGTGCCGCCGGAAATTCCGCCGATGACCATCGAATTTTCCCAGCCGGCACCGCCGGTTGTGGAACCGCCGCCACCCGTGCCGCCACCGCCGCCGCCGCCGGTTGTCGAGCCACCGCCACCGGTGGTCGATGAGTTGGCCGCCAAGCCGGCGCCGAAAAAGATTCCGAAACCCAAGCCGGTACCGAAGCCTGTGCCCAAGCCCGCACCGAAACCGGTGGCGGAGCAGCCGCCTGCGCCACCTGTACCTGCGCCACCGGCTCCAGCCCCGGCACCGCCTGCGCCAGCGCCGGTAACGCCGGCCTCGGCCAACGCCGCGTACCTGAAGAACCCGGCGCCCGAATACCCGTCACTGGCCCAGCGCCGGGGTTGGGAAGGCACGGTGTTGTTGCGGGTGCATGTATTGGCTACCGGCAAACCGGGTGAGATCCAGATTCAGAAAAGCAGTGGTCGCCAGCAACTCGACGAAGCCGCACTGGCTGCCGTGAAGCGCTGGAGTTTTGTACCGGCCAAGCAGGGCGATGTGGCCCAGGACGGCTGGGTCAGCGTACCGATCGATTTCAAGATTCATTAATTATTGGGATGCGGTGTGTTGGACACATCGCGACCTGCACAGAGGGAAGACATCATGGCATTAGCATCTCCAACTGAATCCATCGAAAGCGCGGTTATCTGGCTGCTGGTGGTCTTTTCGGTCGCCACCTGGGGCCTGGCCCTGCTCAAGGGCGTCCAGTTCGGCCGCCTCAAGTCCCAGGATCGCAAGTTCCACAAACAGTTCTGGGCGGCCTCCAGCCTGGATTCGGCCGCGGAACTGGCTGAAACCAAACCGGGCGCTGCTGCCCGTGTGGCCCAGGCCGGTTACGCCGCGATCCAGGTCGGCGATGCGCCGCACGCGGCTGACCTGAGCCAGGCGATCAATCACCAGGACCGCCTCGAACGTGCCCTGCGCCAACAGATTGTGCGTGAGCGTCGTTCTCTGGAAACCGGCCTGGCCGTGGTCGCCAGTATCGGCAGCACCTCGCCGTTTATCGGTCTGTTCGGCACCGTGTGGGGGATCATGGAAGCCTTGAAAGGCATCAGCGCCGCCGGTTCCGCCAGCCTCGAAACCGTGGCCGGGCCGATTGGTGCCGCGCTGGTTGCCACGGGTGTTGGTATCGCGGTCGCGGTGCCTGCGGTGCTGGTCTACAACTACTTCCTGCGTCGCCTGAAACTCACCGCCGCCGACCTGGATGACTTCGCCCACGACTTCTACAGCCTGGCGCAGAAGAACTCGTTCCGTGTGCTGCTGCACCCGACGCTGAGCAAGGCGGGTGGTGCCCAGGGCGGCGCGCAAAAAGTGAAGGAGGCGTCCTGAGATGGCCTTCTCCACGCAAGACAGTGATGAGGTGCTGAGCGAGATCAACGTCACCCCGCTGGTGGACGTGATGCTGGTGCTGCTGGTGGTGTTTATCGTGACGGCGCCGCTGTTGACCAATGCGATTCCGATCAACCTGCCCAAGACCGAGGCCGTGGCGCCGGTGGAGCAGAAAGACCCGTTGGTGGTGAGCATCGATGCCGCCGGCAAACTGTTTATCAACAAGGATGAAATCCAGCCGGACCTGCTGGAATTCAACCTGCAGTCGGCCAAGGCCAAGGACCCGGATGTGCGGGTGCAACTGCAGGCTGATGATGGAGTGAACTACGGCGAAGTGGCGCGAGCCATGGCGTCTATCGAGCGTGCTGGGATTACCAAGCTGTCGGTGATTACTGCACGTTAGTTTCAAATGCCTCGACAATTTTTTGGCCGTCTCCTTGGCAGGGTGCGGCCTTTTTTTTGCCTGCGGTTTGGGGGGGTGTACATATCCGTTATTTGGGTGATGGCCGCCTATGGTTCCGCTCTTACAGCGGCTCACTTTTGAACAGCGCAAAAGTAAGCAAAACGCTCTTGCCCCACCACTCGGCACCTCGCTAATGCTCGGTGTGCCCGAACGCAGGCAGCACGAAGCGGGCCGCCGCGACGGGGCGTCCCTGCCCCGTCGCGGCTAAACCGGCGTCCTGCCGGTTTACCCGCTCCGTACTACCTGCGTTCGGCCAGCGTGGTTTAACGGGGCGCCTAAGATCAAAATCAAGATCAAAAGCCAGAGCACAGCGGCCTACAGGCCGGCTTGAGTGTGGTGAAGCAAAGGCAAAATCTAAAGCGACCACGGTCCACTGTAGGAGCTGGCTTGCCGGCGATGGTCGTTAACGATGACGCTGGCGTCCTGAATGAACGCGGCGTTCTCAGGTTCTTCGCCGGCAAGCCAGCTCCTACAGAAAAGCGGCTTTTGCCTTTGCTTTTACCACTCAGGTCGGCTTTCAGGCCGCCGTGCTCTTGCTTTTGATTTTGATCTGACTGCCCCATTCAGCCTGGAGTGAGGGAACGCCGAGCCTAGGCGAGGTGCCGACAGGCGGGGCCGAGCCCTTTGCTTGCTTTGGGCTGGGCCGGCATTCCGGCTTTTCCAAAGTGAGTCGCTGTAAGAGCGAAACCATAGGTGGCCGTTACCTAAATAACGGATATGTACCCTCAAGTCATCACTTTGGTTATTAATAAATAGCTTCTTATTCCTTAACGAATATATACCCCGTGCCTATACTGACCCACAACGTTAAACGCTGCAGGAGGGCACACCCATGCACAGCGAGTCGATTCGTTATCTGATCGTGCCGGGCTGGCAAGGATCGCCAGAAGATCATTGGCAAAGTCATTGGCAGAACAGCCTGCCCAACAGCGCACGCGTGGAGCAGGCCGACTGGCTCACCCCGCGCCGCGAAGACTGGGTGGCAGCACTGGCCGAAGCCATCGCCGCCGACAGCACCCCGGTGATTCTGATTGCCCACAGCCTGGGCTGCATCACCGTTGCCCACTGGGCCGCCACCGCCCCGGTGCAGTTTCTGCGTCAGGTACGCGGCGCCCTGCTGGTGGCCCCGGCCGATGTCGAACGCCCCGCCTGCGCTCCCGCCCTGCGTAACTTTGCGCCAATCCCCAGCGACCTGTTGCCGTTCCCCAGCCAGGTCGTCAGCTCCGACAACGACAGCGCCGTCAGCGCCACCCGCGCCCTTGAACTGGCCCGCAACTGGGGCGCCGAAGCCGGAATCCTGTCGGGTGCCGGGCACATCAATGTGAAGTCCGGCCACCAACGCTGGGAACAGGGCTTCGCCTACCTCTATCGCCTGCAAAATCGCCTGGAACACCACTCCCGGCGCCGTGCATAAAATTTTTTAAACGCCCCTTCCCCTTCGTGGATGGGGCGGGAGTCTGCCATGAGCCTGCATGAAACCTTCGGTCAGCCCCTGTTGACCTTCCCCGACGCCGAAAAAAGCCCCCTGAGCATTCGTGCCAAGGCGCTGGTGTTTGTCGACCCGCGTTCGCGCCAGTTGCGCGAAGACCTCGAAAACCTCGCCCCCCGTGCCTTGCCCGTGTTGATCCGCGGTGAAACCGGCAGCGGCAAGGAGCTGCTCGCGCGCCACATCCACCGAGGCAGCGACCGCACCGGCTTGTTTGTCTCGGTCAATTGCGGCGCCATCAGCCCGACGTACGCCGACGCCGAATTGTTCGGCTATGCCGCCGGCAGCCACAGCGGCGCGGCCAGCAGCCGGGCCGGCTGGTTTGGCTCGGCCAACGGCGGCACCTTGTACCTGGATGAAATCGGCGACTTGCCGCTGCCGATCCAGGTCAAGCTGCTGGCGGCGCTGGAAAACCACGAAGTCACTCGCGTCGGCGCCCATCAACCAAGCCCGGTGGATGTGCGGCTGGTGGCAGCCACCAGCATCGACCTCGCCCAGGCCGTGGCGGCCGGCAAGTTTCATGAGCGCTTGTTCCATTACCTCAGCGAAGGCCAGTTGGAGTTGCCGGCACTGCGCGAGCGAGTGGGCGACATCCTGTCGCTGGCGGAGTATTTCCTCGGTATCTACAGCCAGCGTCTCGACCTGCCGGTGCCATTGATCAGCGATGAAGCCCAGCGCGTGCTGGAGCATCACAGCTGGCCGGGCAACACCCGGGAATTGGAGAACGTGATCCACTTTGCCCTGCTGGTCAGCAGTGGCGACGAGATTTTGCCGGAGCATTTGAACCTGCCCGTGGCAGGTTCGCCTGTGGAGCAGGTGCGGCGAATTCTTGGCCACGCCAGCGCCGCCGAGGTTGAAGCCCTGAAAAGCTATCTGAAAGAACACGCTGTTTTGTAGGCGCCCGGCTTGCCGGCGATGGCGTCCTCAGGAGCATCGCAAGGCTCAAGAACGCCATCGCCGGCAAGCCGGGCTCCTACATGAACAAAATGGAATATCAAAGTGAATAAAAAGTATTGTTCTGGAATAAAAAACCTCGGTATTGTCCGCTTCACGCCGCGATAGCACTTCGCTGGCACTCAACTAAAAAAGCGGCCGTCCCAGACGACCCGGATTTTCGATAAGGACACTGCATGAAAAAGGTTCTGTTGTTTACCGCATTGGCGGCTGCCCTGACTGCCAGCTTCGCCCAGGCCAACGAGAAACTGGTGGTAGCCGCTACCCCGATCCCGCACGCCGAGATCCTCGAGCTGGTCAAGCCGACCCTGGCCAAAGAAGGCGTGGACCTGGAAATCAAAGTCTTCACCGACTACGTACAGCCGAACGTACAGGTGGCCGAGAAGCGTCTGGACGCCAACTACTTCCAGACCCTGCCGTACCTGGAAAACTTCAACAAGGGTAAAGGCACCAACCTGGTCACCGTGATCGGTGTGCACGTCGAACCTTTCGGCGGCTACTCGAAAAAGATCAAGAATATCTCTGAGCTCAAAGATGGCGCCACCGTGGCCATCCCGAACGAAGGCAGCAACTCCGGCCGTGCCCTGCTGCTGCTTCAGAAAGCTGGCGTGATCACCCTGAAAGATCCAACCAACGCCCTGGCCACGCCGAAAGACATCGCCAGCAACCCGAAAAACCTGAAATTCAAAGAGCTGGAATCGGCCTTGCTGCCACGCGTTCTGGACCAGGTTGACCTGGACCTGATCAACACCAACTACGCCCTGGAAGCCGGCTTGAACCCGGCCAAGGACGCGCTGATCATCGAAGACGCCAAGTCGCCGTACGTGAACTTCCTGGTTGCCCGCCCGGACAACAAGGACAGCGATGCCATCCAGAAGCTGGCCAAAGCCCTGACCAGCCCTGAAGTGAAAGCCTTCATCGAGAAGAAATACAACGGCGCGGTCGTGCCGGCGTTCTGATCGAGCCCCAAAACCTCCTTCAAGGTTTAAACGCCGACGGCTTATACAGCGTCGGCGTTTTTTATGGCTGGAATGCGGTCAAAACTGTGGGAGCTGGCTTGCCAGCTCCCACACTGGATCGGTGTCGGTTTAAAGATTCCGGCTGTTAATGGCCCTGCGCAACGCCACCAGCCACTTCACCAGTTCCTGCGGGTCAATCGGTTTTGCCTCGGTCATCGCTCATTCCCTCGCCTGTTGATGGGCCATCAGTCTGGCCAGGCGCTGCCTATCCCTGAAGTGCAGCGCCGATAAATAGACCCTTCCTACTTACACGGGAACAGTAGCTGTCATCCGCCTGCACCGCGAATCCGCAGGTTATCTATTTGGGTGATATCAATATGCTATTTCGGTATTTAAATTTTACTTTTTATACCTTTAAAGTCGGCGCTACTCCGCGTTACCCACGCTGGACCGGACCGCACCAACGCCGCATTACCCCTGCGGCGTCAGGGATTTGAGATGACCTTCGATTACGCATTTATCCTCAGCACGCTGCCGGCGTTTCTCAAGGCCGTGGGCGTGACCTTGCAAGTCGGCCTGATCGCCATTGGCACCTCCATGCTGGTGGCCTTGATCAACGCCGCGCTGCTGGTATTTCGCACCCCTTACGTGTGGCGCCTGGTGGCGCTGTACGTCGAGCTGGCGCGCAACACCCCGCTGCTGATCCAACTGTTTTTCGTGTACTTCGCGTTGCCGGCCCTGGGGCTGAATATCTCCGGGTTCTGGGCGGCGATCATTACCATGACCTTTCTCGGCGGTGCTTATCTCACCGAAGTGCTGCGCGCCGGCGTCGAGGCGGTGCCGCTGGCACAGATCGAGTCGGGCAAGTCCATCGGCCTGTCCCACTGGCAACTGCTGCGCCATGTGATCCTGCCCCAGGCCGGGATCCTCAGCCTGCCGGCGCTGTTTGCGAACTTTATTTTCCTGCTCAAGGAAACCACCATCGTGTCGGCGGTGGCGGTGCCGGAAATTCTCTACACCACCAAAAGCTACATCGCCCTCTACTACAAAACCTACGAAATGCTCGCGGTGCTCACACTGATCTGCGTGTTGTTATTCCTGCCGCTGTCGCTGCTGCTCAGCCGCCTTGAAAGGAGGCTCCAGCATGGCCAGTTCGGGTCTTGAATTACTCTGGGTGTCGTTGCCGCAATTGGGCAAGGGCGCTGCGCAAACCCTGTCGATCTCATTCTTGAGCATCGCCTTCAGCACCGTCGGCGGCGTGGTGTATGGCGTGCTGCGCACGCTGAACTCGAAAGCGATCAACCTGGTGCTGCGGGTTTACCTGGAGCTATTCCGCGCCATCCCGGTGCTGGTGTGGCTGTATTTGCTGTTCTTCGGCCTGCCGATTTTCTTTGGCCTGAGCATCCCCAGCTTCTGGTGCGCGGTGCTGGTGCTGTCGCTGTGGGGCGCCAGTGAAGTCGGCGAAGTGGTGCGCGGCGCCTTGCATTCGCTGCCCCGCGGCCAGCGCGAAGCCGGCCTGTCGATTGGCCTGTCGGACCCGCAACTGTACGGCTACGTGCTGCTGCCCCAGGCCCTCAAACGCATGACCCCGCCGACCATCAACGTCTACACCCGCATCATCAAGACCAGCTCCCTGGCGGTGCTGATCGGTGTGGTGGACGTGATCAAGGTCGGCCAGCAAATCATCGAGCGCACCTACGAGTCGGTGTTGATCTACGGCGCGCTGTTCCTGTTTTTCTTCTTTATCTGCTACCCGTTGTCGGCCGCCTCCAAGGTGCTGGAACGGCGCTGGGCCCAAGCATGAGCGCATTGATCGAGTTCCAGGGTTTCAACAAATACTTCGGCGACCAGCAGGTGCTCAAGGGCATCGACCTGAGCGTGCAAAGCGGCGAGGTGGTGGTGATCCTCGGCCCCAGCGGTTGCGGCAAAAGCACCTTGCTGCGGTGCCTCAACGGCCTGGAAGTGGCCCACAGCGGCAGCCTGCGTTTTGCCGGCAAGGAGCTGCTGGACAAGGCCACCGACTGGCGCCAGGTGCGCCAGGACGTGGGCATGGTGTTCCAGAGTTACCACCTGTTCCCCCACATGAGCGTGCTCGACAACATTTTGCTCGGCCCGCTGAAAGTGCAAAAACGCGAGCCCCGCGAAGCCCGGGCCCAGGCCGAAAAACTCCTGGAGCGCGTAGGCCTCTCGGACAAGCGCGACGCTTACCCGCGCCAGCTTTCGGGCGGCCAGCAGCAACGCATCGCCATCGTCCGTTCGTTGTGCATGAACCCGCAGGTCATGCTGTTTGACGAAGTCACCGCTGCCCTCGACCCGGAAATGGTCAAGGAAGTACTGGAAGTGATCCAGGACCTGGCCCGAGACGGCATGACCCTGCTGATCGTCACCCACGAAATGGCCTTCGCCCGCGCGGTCGCCGACCGCGTGGTGTTCATGGAGGCCGGCCGCATCCTCGAACAAAACACCCCCGAGGCATTCTTTACGAACCCGCAAACCGCACGCGCGCAGCAGTTCCTGGAGAAGTTCTCCTTTGTTTCAACACTGCCCAAGAAAACCAAGGAACTGGAGCTGATATGAAAACTGCCAAGTTGTTACTGCCATTGCTCGCCGTCGCATTGCTGGCCGGCTGCGACAAGAAGGCCGAAGAGCCCGCAAAACCTGCTGCCGCCGTGAGCTACATCGACAAGATCAAGGCGCGGGACAAGCTGATCGTCGGCGTATTTACCGACAAACCGCCGTTTGGTTTTGTGGATGAGTCCGGCCGCTACGTCGGCTTCGATACCGACATCGGCCGCCGCTTCGCCAAGGACCTGCTGGGCGACGAAAACAAGGTTGAATTTGTCGCCGTGGAACCGGCGAGCCGCATTCCGTTCCTGCAAAGCGACAAGGTCGACCTGATCCTCGCCAACATGACCGTGACCCCTGAGCGCAAGGAAGCGGTGGACTTCACCAACCCAAACCTGAAAGTGGCAGTGCAGGCGCTGGTGGCCAACGGCAGCCCGGTGAAAAGCCTGGACGACCTGGCGACCCGCACCACCATCGTCACCACTGGCACTACCGCTGATATCTGGCTGACCAAGAACCACCCGGACTGGAAACTGCTGAAGTTCGAGAAAAACTCCGAGTCGCTGCAAGCGTTGTCGGCAGGCCGTGGTGATGCGTACGCGCAGGACAACCTGGTGCTGTTCAGCTGGGCCAAGCAGAACCCGGGCTACCGTGTGCTGGAGCAGAAACTGGGCGATGAAGCGCCGATCGCGCCGGCGGTGAAGAAGGGCAACATCGAACTGCGCGATTGGGTGAATGCCGAGCTGGCCAAGCTGGGCGAGGAGAAATATTTGCTCAAGCTGTATGACCAGTATGTTCGCAAGGAACTGAGCGATGACACCAAGCCAGAAAGCGTGATTGTTGAAGGCGGGAAGTGGCAGGGCTAATTCTGCACTGACTGTTCTACCGCTATCGCAGGCAAGCCAGCTCCCACCTTTGAACGTATTCACAAATCAAAATGTGGGAGCGGGCTTGCCCGCGATGAGGCCGGGCCAGGCGCCGCCTAACTGGGCCAATGCCACGCCGGCTCATCCAGCACCCGCTGCCCCACCACCTGCGTCTGCCCCATCACCTTCTCCAGCACGATCGAATTACACCCTTCATCCTGCTGCAACGCCGCGATCAAGCGGCTGGCATGGGACACCACCCACACCTGACACTGCTGCGACACCTGGATGATCAACCGCGCCAACGCCGGCAACAGGTCCGGATGCAAGCTGGTTTCCGGCTCGTTCAGCACCATCATCGTTGGCGGCCTCGGTGTCAGCAGCGCCGCCACCAGCAGCAGATAGCGCAAGGTCCCGTCCGACAACTCCGCTGCCGACAACGGCCGCAGCAACCCTTCCTGATAAAACTCGATGGCAAAGCGTCCGCCCTGCAACGGCTCGATATTCAACCGTGCCCCGGGAAACGCATCGCTGATCGCCCGCTGCAACGCATCCGGGTCGCCAATCTCGCGAATGGTCTGCAACGCCGCCGCCAAATCCCGACCGTCGTGATGCAACACCGGCGTACGCGTGCCCAGTTGTGGCTGGCGCACCGGGGCGTCGACATCGCTGCGAAAGTGATCATAAAAGCGCCAGCCGCGAATGCTCTCGCGCAGCAACAGCACTTCCGGCGAACCCCGCAGGCTGCCGACCTGATCGAACAGGCTGTGGTAGTTCGGCGTGTGCTGGGCCAGTACATCCCAGGCGCGACCGTCCCGGGCACGCACCATCGGGCCGGAACGCTGCACCAGCAGGCTGGCCGGGCGGTACACGTGGCCGGCCCAGATGCATTCCTTCTTGATCTGCGGGTCCAGGCTGAAGAACGACAAGGTTTTCTCGGGTAAACCGAGGGAAATCGCGTAGCTGAAATCGTCCCCGGCAAACCCCAGGCGCAGGCGCCTCACGCCCTGGCGCACAACGGGCTCTACCGCCACCTCGCCACTGAGCATGCGCCGGCTGATGGTTTCCGGCCCGGCCCAGAAGGTCGAATCCAGCCCACCCTCACGGGCCAGCGCGTTGATCACCCCGCCCTGGGCTGTCTCCGCCAGCAGCCGCAGGGCGCGGTACAGGTTGGACTTGCCGCTGCCATTGGGGCCGGTGATCAGGTTCAACCGATCCAGCGGCACCACCAATTTGTTGATCGAGCGGTAATTGGCTACCGCGAGGGTCTTGAGCATGAGAAAAATTATCGGCGTGGGAACCATCGGAGTATGGGATTCTCCATGCAGATAAGGAACCCTGTTCTAAGCTCACAGTCGCATAGACACTGGCACGGCGGCATCACGCAAAAGGAGCCTGCATGGGCGGTCCCACCTCGAGATTTATCTTCGGCCTTGGCCTGTTGGCGCTGCTGAGCGGCTGCGGCCAGGAAAAAGCCGAACCCAAGGAACATTCCCGGGTGTTTGTGCAGACCGTGAAGTCTGCCGACTTCGCCGCCGCCGTGACCCTGACCGGCGATATCCAGGCGCGGGTGCAGACCGATCTGTCGTTCCGCGTCGGCGGCAAGATCATCCAGCGCATGGTGGATGTCGGTGACCGGGTCAGCGCCAAGCAGGTGCTGGCCAAGCTCGATCCGAAAGATTTGCAGACCAATGTCGACTCCGCCCAGGCCCAGGTGGTCGCCGAACAGGCGCGGGTCAAGCAGACCGCCGCCGCGTTTGTGCGCCAGGAAAAACTCCTGCCCAAGGGCTACACCAGCCGCAGCGAATACGACTCCGCCCAGGCCGCGTTGCGCAGCAGCCAGAGCGCGCTGACCGCCGCCCAGGCGCAATTGGCCAATGCCCATGAGCAGTTGGGCTACACCTCGCTGATCGCCGACGCGCCGGGCATCATCACCGCACGCCAGGCCGAGGTGGGCCAGGTGGTGCAGGCCACCGTGCCGATTTTCAGCCTGGCCCGGGATGGCGAGCGCGATGCGGTGTTCAACGTCTATGAATCGTTGCTGGTAGAGCCGCCACCGGACAAACCGATTACCGTCAGCCTGCTGGAAAACCCGCAGATTACTGCCTTGGGCAAAGTCCGCGAAGTCACCCCGGCGGTGGCCGCGAATACCGGCACCGTGCAAGTCAAGATCGCCCTCGACGCGCTGCCCAAGGGCATGCAACTGGGCTCGGTGGTCAGTGCCACCGCCAACGGGCCGGCCAAGGCCAGCATCGAGTTGCCATGGGCTGCCTTGACCAAAGACATCAGCGAGCCAGCGGTATGGCTGATTGACGACGACGGCAAGGCGCAACTGCACAAGGTCACGGTCGCGCGTTATCTCACCGGCAAGGTGATCATCAGCGACGGCCTCAAGGGCGGCGAAAAAGTCGTGGTGGCCGGTGGGCAGTTGCTGCACCCCGGCATGATCGTGGAAATCGCCCAGCCGCCGGACCAGGCCCAGGCCCAAGGAGTGCAGCCATGAAGCGGCTGACGTGTGTGCTGGCCGCCAGCCTGTTGCTGATGGCGTGCTCCAAGGAAGAACCGGCGCCGGAACCGGTGCGCCCGGTGTTGTCGATTGAAGTGAAGTCCGAAGACCAGGAAAACCTCGGGCGTTTCGCCGGTACCATCCAGGCCCGATATGAAAGCAATCTCGGTTTCCGTGTGCCCGGCCGTATCGCCCGGCGCGCGGTCGACGTAGGCGCGGAAGTGGAACAGGGCGCGTTGCTGGCGGTGCTCGACCCCACCGATCAACAGAACCAGTTGCGCTCGGCCCAGGGCGACCTGGCTCGCGTGCAGGCGCAGTGGATCAACGCCCAGGCCAACGCACGCCGCCAGCAGGAATTGTTCAACCGTGGCGTCGGCGCCCAGGCCCAACTGGACATCGCCCAGACCGACCTGAAAACCACTCAGGCCTCGCTCGACCAGGCCAAGGCCTCGGTCAACCAGGCCAAAGACCAGCTCAACTACGCCGAACTGCGCACCGACCATGCAGGCATCGTCACCGCCTGGAATGCCGAGGCCGGCCAGGTGGTCAGCGCCGGGCAGCAAGTGGTGACATTGGCGCGACCGGACATCAAGGAAGCCGTCATCGATTTGCCCGCCGGCCTCGCCGAGCGCCTGCCGCCGGACGTAGTGTTCCTGGTTGCCGGGCAAATGGACCCGAGCGTCAGCACCACCGCCACCGTGCGTGAGATCGAGCCCCAGGCCCAAAGCGCCACCCGCACCCGTCGCGCCCGCCTGACCCTGGCCGAAACGCCGCCTGCGTTTCGCCTCGGCACCGCCATCAGCGTAACCCTCAGCTCGACCATCGCCCCGCGCATCGTGTTGCCCCTCAGCGCCTTGCAGGAAGCCGACGGCAAGACCCGCATCTGGGTCATCGACACCCAAAGCCAGACCGTGCAGCCCCGTGACGTCACCATCGTCAGCCGTGACGCCGACAGCGCCTTGCTCAACGCCGGCGTCAAACCCGGCGAGCGGGTGGTGAGTGCCGGCGTGAACAGCCTGAAGCCCGGGCAAAAAGTCAAAATCGACGAGGACAGCCCGCGATGAAAGGGAGCTTCAACTTATCCGACTGGGCCCTCAAGCATCAGTCCTTCGTGTGGTACCTGATGTTCGTCGCGCTGCTGATGGGCGTGTTCTCGTACATGAACCTGGGGCGTGAGGAAGACCCGTCGTTCACCATCAAGACCATGGTGATCCAGACCCGCTGGCCGGGCGCGACCCAGGAAGAAACCCTCAAGCAGGTCACCGACCGCATCGAGAAAAAACTCGAAGAGCTGGACTCCCTCGACTACGTGAAAAGCTACACCCGGCCCGGCGAATCCACGGTGTTCGTGTTCCTGCGGGACACCACCAGCGCCAAGGACATCCCGGAGATCTGGTACCAGGTCCGCAAGAAGATCGACGACATCCGCGGCAGCTTCCCTCAGGGCTTGCAGGGGCCGGCGTTCAACGACGAGTTCGGGGATGTGTTCGGCTCGGTGTATGCGTTCACCGCCGATGGCCTGTCGATGCGCCAACTGCGCGATTACGTGGAGCAGGTGCGCGCCGAAATTCGCTCGGTGCCGGGGCTGGGCAAGGTCGAGATGATCGGCCAGCAGGACGAAGTGATTTACCTGAATTTTTCCACCCGCAAACTCGCGGCCCTGGGGATTGATCAACGCCAGGTGGTGCAGAGCCTGCAATCGCAGAACGCGGTGACCCCGGCCGGGGTGATCGAGGCGGGGCCTGAGCGGATTTCGGTGCGCACCTCCGGGCAATTCGCCTCGGAGAAGGACCTGGCCAACGTCAACCTGCGGCTCAATGACCGGTTCTATCGGCTGGCGGATGTGGCGGAAATCACCCGTGGCTATGTCGACCCGTCGACGCCGATGTTTCGCTTCAACGGCAAGCCCGCCATCGGCTTGGCCATCGCCATGCAGAAGGGCGGCAACATCCAGGACTTTGGCAAGGCCCTGCACCAGCGCATGGACGACCTGACTGCCGACTTGCCGGTGGGTGTGGGCGTGCACAAGGTTTCCGACCAGGCAGAAGTGGTGGAAGAGGCCGTCGGTGGCTTCACAAGCGCACTGTTTGAAGCGGTGATCATCGTGCTGGTAGTGAGCTTTATCAGCCTCGGCGTGCGCGCCGGGTTGGTGGTGGCGTGCTCGATTCCGTTGGTGCTGGCGCTGGTGTTCGTGTTCATGGAATACAGCGGCATCACCATGCAGCGGGTGTCGCTGGGCGCGTTGATCATCGCCCTCGGCCTGTTGGTGGACGACGCGATGATCACCGTGGAAATGATGATCACGCGCCTGGAAAAAGGCGAGACCAAGGAGCAGGCCGCTACCTTCGCCTACACCTCCACCGCGTTCCCGATGTTGACCGGCACGCTGGTGACCGTCGCCGGGTTTGTGCCGATTGGCCTCAACGCGAGCTCGGCGGGTGAGTACACCTTCACCTTGTTCGCGGTGATTGCCGTGGCGATGCTGGTGTCGTGGGTGGTCGCGGTATTGTTCGCGCCGGTGCTGGGGGTGCACATCCTCAGCAGCAAGGTAAAACCCCATAACGCCGAGCCGGGCCGTGTGGGCCGGGCGTTCAATGGCGGCATGCTGTGGGCCATGCGCAATCGCTGGTGGGCCATCGGCATCACCGTGCTGTTGTTTGTGGCGTCGGTGTTTTCCATGCAGTTCGTGCAGAACCAGTTTTTCCCGTCTTCGGACCGTCCGGAAATTCTCGTCGACCTCAACCTGCCGCAAAACGCCTCGATCAACGAGACCCGCAAGGCCGTCGACCGCCTTGAGGCGATCATCAAGGACGACCCGGACATCGCCCGCTGGAGCACCTACATCGGCCAGGGTGCGATCCGTTTTTACCTGCCCCTGGACCAGCAACTGGAGAACCCGTACTACGCGCAGTTGGTGATTGTGAGCAAGGGCCTGGAAGAACGCGGCGCGCTGATTGCCCGCCTGCAAAAACGCCTGCGGGAAGACTTTGTGGGCGTGGGCAGCTTTGTGCAGCCGCTGGAAATGGGCCCGCCGGTGGGGCGTCCGATCCAGTATCGAGTGTCTGGCAAGGACATCGACCAGGTGCGCAAACATGCGATCGAACTGGCGACCATGCTCGATAAAAATACCCACATGGGCGAGATCATCTACGACTGGAACGAGCCGGGCAAAGTCCTGCGGGTGGACATCGCCCAGGACAAGGCGCGGCAACTGGGGCTGTCGTCGGAAGACGTGGCGCAGTTGATGAACAGCGTGGTCAGCGGTGCGTCGGTGACCCAGGTGCATGACGATATCTACCTGATCAACGTGGTTGGGCGCGCCGAAGATGCCGAACGCGGCACGCCGGAGACCTTGCAGAACCTGCAGATCGTCACGCCCAACGGCACCTCGATTCCGCTGCTGGCGTTCGCCACCGTGCGCTATGAACTTGAACAGCCGCTGGTGTGGCGTCGCGACCGCAAGCCGACCATCACCATCAAGGCGGCGGTGCGCGACGACATGCAGCCGACCGACCTGGTGAAACAGCTCAAGCCGGAAATCGACAAGTTCAGCGCCGCGTTGCCGGTGGGCTACAAGGTCGCCACCGGCGGCACCGTGGAAGAAAGCGGCAAGGCCCAGGGCCCGATTGCCAAGGTGGTGCCGCTGATGCTGTTCTTGATGGCGACCTTCCTGATGATCCAGCTGCACAGCGTGCAGAAGATGTTCCTGGTGGCCAGCGTTGCGCCGCTGGGGCTGATTGGCGTGGTGCTGGCGCTGATTCCCACGGGCACGCCCATGGGCTTTGTGGCGATCCTCGGGATTCTTGCGCTGATCGGCATCATCATCCGCAACTCGGTGATTCTGGTGACGCAGATCGACGCCTATGAACGCGACGGCTACACGCCGTGGGACGCGGTGGTAGAAGCCACCGAACACCGGCGCCGTCCCATCCTGCTGACCGCGGCGGCGGCCAGCCTGGGCATGATTCCTATCGCCCGGGAAGTGTTCTGGGGGCCGATGGCCTATGCGATGATCGGCGGCATCATCATTGCGACGTTGCTGACGCTGCTGTTCCTGCCGGCGCTGTATGTGGCCTGGTACAAGATTCGCGAGCCGAAGAACGAACAGGCTTGAGCATGATTCACTGGTTGCGCCACGGGCTGCTGCTGAGCAGCCTGGTTTTATCGCCCCTGGCCGTCGCCACGACCGTGCTGGAAAACCAGCTGTGGCGCATCGAACTCGACCCGGCCACCCTGGCGATACGTGTGACTCCGGCCGACAGTGATGCGGTGCAAGCCTCCAGCGGCGTCGACGGGCACAAGGTTGGCGATCTGAAGGAGAGTTCCAAACAGGCCAGTTGGCACTGGGACGGCGGCGCCTACAGCCTGAGTGCCAGCCTTGAGCAGCGTGACTTGGCGCTGACGATCACTGCACGTGACGCCGGTGAGCTGCCGATCCTGCGGCAGCCCGCCAGTGCCATCGGCAAGGGCCTGGTCTGGCCTCTGGCCGAAGGGCATTACGTGCCGGCGGGCAATGCCGTATGGCAAAAATTCCTGCTGGAACAGGGCGACGTCAACACCACGCAAGACCTCAGCCTGCCGCTGTGGGGTGTGGATCACGGCACGTTCACCCTCAACTGGCTGATGACCAATCCCTACAACAACCGGCTGCGTTGGCAGGCTGACGGCAAAGGGCTGGCGTTGTCGGCCTCCCATGAGTTCACAACGCTGGATCCCGCCACGCCGATGACCCTGCTGTTGCACCTGGGCGAAAGCGATCCGCTGGCCGGCGCCAAGCGTTATCGCCAGTGGCTGGTGGAGCAGGGCCGCTATGAACCCCTGGCGGACAAACTGCGGCAAACCCCGGAAGCGGAAAAACTGCTGGGCGCGAGCCATATCTACCTGTGGGGCAATGACCTGCTGGGCCCGGGCGATGTGCGCGATTGGCCGCAACTGCTCAAGCTGCTGCGCGGCGGCAAAGGCCTGGCGGCTGAATTGAATGGTTTGCTGGATAAGGAATCGGCGCAGCTGCGGCAGGTCAAGCAACCGTATGAGCAAGGCGTTCTCCTGCGCGGCTTGAACGCCGCGATCAACAAAAAGGTTCGGCAAGGCTGGCAGCCCTCCACCGAGCCCGACATGACCCGGCTTGCTGACGGTTATGGCGCATTGCGCAGCGAATTGGCGGTGGCCTTTGCCGGCGCCTTGAGCGCCACGCCCGAGAGCTGGGGCAGTACGTTATCGGTCACCAATGCGTTGAAAGGTGCCGGTCTCAAACGCCTGCTGGTGACCCAGGGCGAAGGCTGGGAAGGCGGCCTTTGGCACCCTGAAGCGGTCAAGGCGGGGGTTGATGCCGGTTACTTGATGGCGCCCTACGACTCCTATGAAACCGCCTTGTCCGCCACCGAAAACCCCGACTGGACCACCGCGCACCTGGGCAGCAAGGCCTACAGCGAATGCGCGATCGTATTGAAGGGCGGCGAGTTCAAGACCGGCTTCCAGAAGTCCGGCCACTACACCGACCCACGCTGCGTGCGGCCGTTACTGGAAGCACGGATCAAGGCGGTGCAGGCCAGGTCCGGCTTCAACGCCTGGTTCCTCGACGCCTATGCCACCAGCATGCTGTTCGACAGCTATCGCATCGGCGCCGGCATGACCCAGGCACAGAACGCCGATGGCAATATCGATGCGTCCCGCTGGATCAGTACCGTGCTCAAGCTGCCGGCAGGTTCGGAGGACGGCAACGCGATGACCGCCCAAGGCATTTTGTTTGCCCACGGCATGCAAACGCCGGTGCTGGGCTGGGGAGACAAGGAGATGACCCGGGACAAGCAGTCGCCCTATTACGTAGGCGCCTGGTACCCGCCGGAACAGCCGGCGGTGTTCTTCAAATCCGTGCCGTTGAAAGAGCCATTCCGTACGGTCTACTTCGACCCGACGATGCGCCTGCCGCTGTATCAGGCAGTGTTCCACGGCTCGGTGATCACCACGCACCATTGGCTGTTCGACAGCCTGAAACTGAGCAATGTGCGGCGGGAGAACGAACTGACGCAACTGCTCTACAACGTGCCGCCGCTGTATCACTTGAGTGCGGCAACGGTGAAGCAGCGTTTGCCGTTGATTCAACGTCAGGACGAATTTTTCCGGCCGCTGCATGAACGGTTGGCGACTCAGGCCATGACGGATTTCCGCTGGTTGACGGCAGACAGGCAGGTGCAGCAGACCAGCTTTGCCGATGGAACGCGGTTGGTGGCGAATTTTTCCGGGGAGGTGAGAGAGGGTTATGCGGCTAACAGCGTAACGGCGTTCATATCCGGCGAATCACCTACGATTTATTCCGTAGCAGCTGTCGAGCCCTAGCGAGGCTGCGTTGGCCGCGCTGCCGAGTTTGAGCCAGGCGCGGTGACCGAGGTGCGCCTGACGCAGCCTCGCCAGGGCTCGACAGCTGCTACGGGGGGTTAGGTTTTGCGCCACACACTCGCCAACCACGGCTGCTGTTCCCGTGGCAATCCCGCCGGCCGATAGTAATGCTCCAGCTCCACAAACCCCGCCGCCGTCAGCAGTTCCTGCCATGCCTGCAAGTCGTGATACGAGCCATACCGTGGCCCGTTCCAACCTTCCTGGTTTTCACCCCGGGGGTTTGAGCTGAACAACACGCCACCGACCTTCAACGCCCCATGCAATTGCCCAAGAATGCGCGGCAACTCCTGCTTGGGAATATGAAACAGCACCGCATTGGCAAAGATCCCGTCGAAACGCCCGGCAGGCAAATCCAGCTTCAGGAAGTCCTGCTGCAGCACTTCACAGCCGCTGTCTTCCCGAGCCATCTGCGCGAACCGCTCCGAGCCATCAAGCCCCACCGCGATGTGCCCCATGCGGGTAAACGTCTGCAAGTCCCGCCCCGGCCCGCAGCCGAAATCCAGCACGGTAAACGGTGCGTCGCCCTGGATATGCCGCAGCAATGCATCGATGTTCTGACTCACATCGTGATCGCGGGTGCCTTCACGAAAATCCTCGGCCACCTTGTTGTAGTGGCCGAGGGTGGTGGACGTGATCTGGTCGAGGTCGTCGGGGGCGAGTTTCATGGCGGGCAATACCGGGCGCTGAGATGGCCCGACTATACCTCACCTCTTGTTCAGAACCCTGGCCAACCGATCGCCGCCCAACTGAATCACGGCCACCAGGATCACCAGCAGCACGATCACCGTCAGCATGATCTGAGTGTCAAAGCGCTGATACCCATAGCGATAGGCAATGTCCCCCAGCCCGCCGGCACCTATGGCCCCGGCCATCGCCGAGGAGTTGATCATGGTCACCAGGGTGATCGTGAACCCGCCGACAATCCCCGGCAGCGCCTCGGGCAACAGCACATGCCAGACGATATGCCAGCGCCGGCAACCCATGGCCTGGGCCGCTTCGATCAAGCCGTGATCGACCTCCCGCAAGCTGACCTCGGCGATCCGCGCAAAGAATGGCGTGGCCGCAATGGTCAAGGGCACTACCGCCGCCCACACGCCATAGGTGGTGCCGACGATCAGCCGGGTGAACGGAATCAACGCCACCATCAGGATCAGGAACGGAATCGAGCGAAACAGGTTAACGAACGCCCCCAGCACCCGATTCAAGGCGGGCGCCTGATAGATGCCGCCCTTGTCGCTGGTCACCAGGAACACCGCCAGCGGAATCCCCACCAGCAGCGCGATCAGCGACGACACGCCGACCATCAACAGCGTGTCGATGGCGCCCTGCAATAAACGATCAAACCACATAGCCCAGCACCTCCACCTGTTGTGCCCAGCGCCCGGCGCGGGTGCGCAGTTCTTCGGCGCTCAGGGACGAGCCGCTGACCGCCAGCAGCAATTGCCCCAGCGCATGGCCCTGGATGCGCTCCACACCGCCTTGCAGCAAGCGCACACGGCCGCCGAGGGCGCTGAACAGCGCGGCCAGGTCTGGCTCGTCTTCGGCACTGCCGGTCAATTGCAAACGCAGCACCACGGCGGCGTCCCTTGAGGCCGGGTGGGCATGCAAACGGTTTTGCAGTTCTTCCGGCAGGCCGTGTTGCAACGGGGCCAGCAGGGTTTTGCTGACCTCGTGCCGCGGGTTGCCAAACACTTCCCACACCGGGCCTTGCTCAACCACATGGCCGTGTTCCAACACCACCACGCGGTCGCAGATTTCGCGAATCACCGCCATCTCGTGGGTGATCAACACGATGGTCAGGCCCAGGCGTTTGTTGATCTCCCGCAGCAGACCGAGGATCGATTGGGTGGTCTCAGGGTCGAGCGCAGACGTGGCTTCGTCGCACAACAGAATCTGCGGGTCATGCACCAGGGAGCGGGCAATGCCCACCCGCTGTTTCTGCCCGCCGGACAGCTGCGCCGGGTAGGCCTTGTGCTTGTCCTGCAAACCCACCAGTTCCAACAGTTCGCGCACCTTTTTCTCGCGCTGCTCCTTGGGCACGCCCGCGACTTTCAGTGGCAGTTCGACGTTCTGCCACACGGTCTTGGCCGACATCAGGTTGAAGTGCTGGAAGATCATGCCGATGCGCCGACGCAGGGCGACCAGGCGGTCTTCGTCGAAGTCGCCGATGTCCACCTGGTCAATCAACACCCGGCCGCTGCTCGGTTGCTCCAGCCGGTTGATCGTGCGGATCAGCGACGACTTGCCGGCGCCGCTGCGGCCGATGATGCCGAACACTTCGCCGCGCTGGATCGCCAGGTCAATGCCTTGCAGGGCCGGCACGGCCTGGCCGTCATAGGTCTTGCCCAGGTTGATAAAGCGCACGTGCGCGCGGTTCAGATCCGGGTGCAGTTCTGTCTGCTCGGCGTCCCTGGGCGGCAAGCCCAGGTCGCGCAGTTGAGAGTGGGCGGCGGTCATTTTTTATCTTCCCAGCCCACTTGGTAGAGCTTGCCAAGGGATTTATCCAACGCGGCGCGCACCACCGGCGAGTGCTGGTAGATGTCGACGAACTTGATCACACGCGGGTCGGTTTTGCTCTTGGGCTGGATCACGAACTGGATCACGTATTCCGGGTGGTCGAGGCCGTCGAACAGCAGCGCCGACTCGGCATCGAAGGTCTTGGACAGGCGGATATACGCCGGGTAGCCCTGCACCAGGTCGGCGTCGTCATAGGCGCGCACCAGTTGCACGGCCTCCACTTGCAGGATCTTGATCTTCTTCGGGTTGGTGACGATGTCTTCTTCAGTGGCCTTGTAGCCCACGCCCGGCTTGAGTGTGATCAAGCCGGCCTTGGCCAGCAGTTGCAGGCCGCGACCGCTGTTGATCGGGTCGTTGGCAATCGCCACGCTGGCGCCCTGGGGCAGGTCGTTGATGCTCTTGTACTTCTTCGAATACAGCCCGACGTTGTTGATGATGCCTGGCGCGTACGGCACCAGGTCAAAGCCGGCGGCGGCCTTGGCGTTTTCCAGGAACGGGATGTGCTGGAAGTAGTTCACGTCGATATCGCCGGCTGCCAGGCTGACGTTGGGTGCGATCCAGTCGGTGAACTCCACCAGTTCGACTTTCAAACCCTGTTTGCCGGCCTCTTCGACGGCGGCCTCCAGGGGAATGGCGAAGGCGGCGGTGGTGCCGACTTTCAACGGCGCATCGGCGGCGAACACTGCCGAGCTGAAGAGTCCGAGGGCGAGGGCCAGTGCTTTGACTGGGTGGCTGAGCAATGTTTTTTTCATAATGGATTTCCAGTCATAAGATATTTGTGTGAGCAACTCGGTCAACTGTAGGAGCTGGCTTGCCGGCGATTGCGGTGTGTCAGTTGAAGAAGATTTCGCTGACCCACCGCAATCGCCGGCAAGCCAGCTCCTACAGTTCGGGGTTAGTGGCGGTAGCTGGAACCAGTGTGTTGTTCGGGCAGGTGCGCGGAGCTGTGGAAGACTTTTTCCCGCAGCGTCCCGGTCTCATACGCGGTCTTGTACGAACCCCGGCGCTGCAGTTCCGGCACCACCAGGTCGATGAAGTCGACGTAGCTTTCCGGGGTCACGATGCGCGTCAGGTTGAAGCCATCCAGGCCGGTCTCGCTGATCCATGACTCCAGCTCGTCGGCCACCTGTGCCGGCGAACCCACCAGGGTGATATAGCGGCCGCCGAGGGCGTGTTGCTCCAGCAACTTGCGCCGGGTCCAGTCGTTGTTTTGCAGGTTTTTGGTTGCCGACTGAATGGCGTTGCTCTTCACGTACTGGATCGGTTCGTCGATTTCGTACTGTGAAAAATCAATCGCCGTAGACGCCGAAAAATGCGCCACGCCGGCTTCCGCGCTGGCGTAGCTCAGGTACTCGGCGTGCTTGGCCCACGCGGCTTCTTCGGTGGCACCGACAATCACGTTCAGCCCCATGAACACCTTTATGTCCTGCGGGTTGCGCCCGGCTTCCACGGCGCTGGCGCGCACCTTGTCCACCTGGATTTTGGTCGCGGCCTTGTTCTGCCCGCTGATGAACACGCACTCGGCATGGCGCCCGGCGAACAGCAAACCACGGTCCGAACTGCCCGCCTGGAACAGCACCGGAGTGCGCTGCGGCGACGGCTCGCACAGGTGATAACCCTCCACCTGATAGAACTCGCCCTTGTGCTCGACCTTGTGCACCTTCTCGGGCTGGGCGTACACCCGCGCCTGCGGGTCGTTGATCACCGCGTCGTTTTCCCAGCTGCCTTCCCATAGTTTGTAGAGCACTTCCAGGTATTCGTCGGCCTGGTCGTAGCGCCGGTCATGCTCGACCTGCTCGGTGAGGCCCATGGCCTTGGCGGCGCTGTCGAGGTAGCCGGTGACGATGTTCCAGCCCACCCGGCCACGGCTCAGGTGATCGAGCGTGGACATGCGTCGGGCGAACAGATAGGGCGCTTCGTAGGTGAGGTTGGCGGTGAGGCCGAAGCCGAGGTTTTTGGTGACGGCGGCCATGGCCGAGACCAGCAGCAACGGATCGTTGACCGGCAGCTGGATCGCCTCTTTGAGCGGCACGTCCACCGAGTTCTGGTAGACGTCGTACACCCCGACGATGTCGGCGATGAACAGCCCGTCGAACAGCCCGCGCTCCAGCAGCTGCGCCAGCTCGGTCCAGTATTCGATGGTTTTGTATTGGGTCGAGGTGTCCCGTGGATGGGTCCACAGGCCATGGTTGATATGCCCGATGCAGTTCATGTTGAACGCATTGAGCAGGATCTTTTTCTTTGCCATCAGATAGTCCCCCGCAGTGGCGGGTTCGCCTCGTTGAGGTAGTAATTGCCCACCGCGTGATACTTCCAGCGCACCGGGTCGTGCAGGGTGTGCACCCGGGCGTTGCGCCAGTGGCGGTCCAGGCCGTGTTCGGCAAGGGTCGCCTGGCTGCCGGCGAGTTCGAACAGGGTGCTGCCGGCGGCCAGTGAAATCTCAGTGCTCAAGGCGCGTACTTCGGCGACCGCGATGGACGCGGCCGCGACGGTGTCGGCATTGCTGTCGGCCTGGGCGCGGTCGAGGAACTCACCTGCGCGCTCCAGCAATGCCTCGGCGGCGTGCAGGCGGATGCTCAGGTGGCCGAAGCTTTTCAGGGTCAGCGGATCTTCGGTGGCTTTGTCGCTGGTGGCGTCGATCCATGGCCGGGTCTTGGTGCGCACAAAATGCAGGGCATCTTCATAAGCCGCGCGGGCAATCCCGGTGTCGATGGCGGCGTGAAGGATCTGCGCCAGCGGGCCGACGGTGGTCGGGCGCTCGAAGGCGCTCTGGAACGGGATCACGTCCTGGGCCGCGACCCACACGTTATCGAACACCACCGAACCGCTGCCGGTGGTGCGCTGGCCGAAGCCGCTCCAGTCGTCGATCACGCTCAGGCCCTGGCTGTCTCGGGCGACAAAAGCCAGTTGCTGCACGCCGTTTTCATCCACCACAGAAGTGGGAATACGTTGGGCGTAGATCGCACCGGTGGAATAGAACTTGCGGCCGGTGATGCGCAAGCCGTCACCGTCGCGGGTAATCGAGGTAGTGCGGTCATGGGCGGTCTTGGTGCCCAGCTCTGCCAGGGCATTGCCGAAGCGCTGGCCGGCGAGCACTTCGGCGTACAGGCGTTTTTGCTGCGCCGGGCTGCCGTTCACACGGAGCACTTCGAGGGCATAAAAATGGTTTTGCGGGATCTGCCCCAGGGACGCATCCGCCTGGGCAATCAGTGCCGTGACCTTGGCCAGGGTCACGTTGGAAACTCCGGCACCGCCGAACTCCCTGGGTACGCTGATGCCCCACAGGCCGGAGCGGGAAAACACGTCCAGTTCAGGCAAGGGCAGGCGTCGTTCGCGGTCGCGCAGGGCGCTGTCGCGGCGGAAGTCTTCAGCCAGGTCGCTGGCGACAATAAGGGCTTGTTCATCGCTGGTGATAACCGCGACGTGGTGAGAAAGGGTCATGCGTATTCTCCAGAGGTCTGGTCGGTTAAATCCAGGAATGTCGGGCCGGCAATGTGCCGTTCAGGCGATAGGCGCCCACCGCGTGGTACTTCCAGCGCACCGGGTCGTGCAGGGTGTGCACCCGGGCGTTGCGCCAGTGGCGGTCGAGGTTGAATTCGGCGAGGGTGGCGCGGCTGCCGGCCAGTTCGAAAAGCTTTTCGCTGGCGAGCAATGAAATCTCGGTGGTCAGCACCTTGGCTTCGGCCACGGCAATCGAGGCGCGTGCCGCGGACTCTGCGGTGATCGGCACCGCGCTCACTTGGTCCAGCACCTGCCCGGCTTTGCGTAGCAGGGCTTCGGCCGCGTGCAGTTCGATTTTCAGCTTGCCGATATCGGCGATCACATACAGGTCATCGCTGGCCCGTTCGACCTTGGCGTCGATCCATGGCCGCGAGCGCTCACGCACAAAACTGATGGTGTCGTCGATTGCGCCACGGGCGATGCCGGCGTCGATGGCCGCCTGGATCAATTGCGAAACTGCGCCCTGGATGCCCGGCGATTCGCCGAGGCGCCAGGTGTCCACTACCAGTTCGGCGTCCACCGCCACCTGATCCAGCAGCACGGTGCCGCTGGCCGTGGTGCGTTGGCCAAAGCCCGACCAGTCATCAACGATGCGCAGCCCTTCGGCGCCACGCCGTACGAACGCCATGACGACTTTGCCGTCATCGTTCAGCGCCTTGACCGCCACCCAATGGGCGAACAGCGCACCGGTGGAGTAGAACTTCTGGCCGCTGATGACGTAGCCGTCACCTTCGGCGGTGATGCGTGCCTTGAGGTCCAGGGTGTTTTTGGTGCCGCGTTCCGGGCCGCCGTTGCCGATGCGCCAACCGTCCAGCACGCTCTGGAACAGCTGCTTTTTCTGGCGCTCGCTGGCCGCACCTTGCAGCACGTGCAGGATGCCGAAATGGTTCTGCGGGATTTGACCCAGCGCCGGGTCGGCCGCGCTGATGATCGCGAACACTTCGGCCAGGGTCACGAAGGACACCTGCGGGCCGCCGTACTCACGGGGAATCGAAATGCTGCCCAGGCCGCTGCGGGTGAAATGCTCGATTTCAGCCCAAGGCAGTTTGCGTTGCTGATCGCGCCTGGCCGCTTGCAGGCGCGCGGCCTGGGCAAGTGTGTGGGCGGCGCTGAGGGCCTCGGCGTCGTTGCGCAGCACCTTGGCGGGCAACAACAGCGGGGCGACGTCCAGATCACTCTGGTGGGGTGTTTGGGCCAAGTTAGACATCAGCGCCGCTCCTTGGCTGCACGCAATGCCCTGGCGTTACGCACCGGGGTAATTTTGACCATACCTACCTCACATCCGTTGAAAAGATAAAAAAATCAGGAATGTCCGGTGGTCCGGTGCATATACCCTAAGCGTGTTAAATTTTTAAATAAACTAACTTTTAGGAATATGCATAGAAGGTCTGTCACCCGGCTTCGCAAGGCGAGCCGGGGCGGCGTGGCTGATAGACCAGCGGGGCCCTGGCGGGGCTGGTCGGGGCTTGGGGAAGGAGCGCGGCGATGCGCAGGGTGCGGGCGGGCGCCCAGCGTGAATTGTTGCCGAAGCGATCGAGAATGCAGTAGGTCACTTCGAGACGATGGTCGTCCCCGGCCTCGACAATCACCGCCGACGGCACCCACACCTGCAGCGCCTTGCCCACATCGCCGGCCTGGATTTTCGGCAGGTCCAGGCGTACGTCGCCCCAGCGCAGGGTGATCTCGTCATCCGCCTCCATGTTCAGGTACGGCTCGATGGTCAGGGGCACGCCGCGGCGGATCTGGCTGCTGTTGACGCCGTGGCGGCGGATGGTCTCGGGCAGGCCGACGGCGGCCAGGTTCTGGTTTTCGTCGTTACTCAACGCAGAAGGATGGCCGCCGGGGTAATCGGTCTTGACCTGCACCCGGGTGACGGCCGACCGCGCCGGGCCGTGGCCGATTTGCATGACCCGGTAGTGAATCCGCGCCGGGCCATTTTGCACAAAGCTTTCCGGCACCCGCAGGCGGGTGGGCATGCCGATTTTGCCGGCGGTGATGCGCCGGGAGGCGGCAAAGCAGTTGTTCCAGAACAACTCGATCAGGTCGCCCTCGTCCATGCCGCAGTAAGGCGCGATATCGACCTGCAGGTGGGTCGCGGCAAGAGCGTTGATGCCTTCACGATTGGCCTGGGGCAAGGTCGGGGCGGTGAGCAGCGCGTGGGTGGAAATACGCTTCATAAATAATCTCCTTGATGCAGCCAGCAGCAATCGTTCCGGACATTTGGCGCGGGCAGGCGGCGTAGTCCGAAAGGAACGATTTAATGAAAAACCAGAATGGATCCAATTATCCTGGCGTTAGATAAGAGGCTTGGTTAGTTGGCGTCAAGAGGCTGGGCGGGGCAAATAGGGCGCTATGGAATATTCAGAAGGGTCTTACTGGAGAGGCGCTTGAACTGGCGGTTTCGAGGTGACTTTTACCCAATGAATAAAGGGCTTTTCCCAAAAAATGCTAAAGAGGTGAGTTGCCTTTCGGCAACTCTATAAAGCGAAGTTTCTTACACCAGGTCGGCGCAAGTTAGTTGTTGATGAACTTGCTGAGAAACTGCCGGGTACGTTCTTCTTTCGGGTTGGCAAACAGTGCCTTGGCTTCGCCTTGTTCAACGATGACGCCCTTGTCGAAGAAGATCACCCGGTTGGCTACATCCCGGGCGAAACTCATTTCGTGGGTCACGATGACCATGGTGCGGTTTTCTTCAGCGAGGCTACGAATGGTCGCCAGCACTTCACCCACCAGCTCCGGGTCCAGGGCCGAGGTGGGTTCATCGAACAGGATCACCTCCGGCTCCATCGCCAGTGCCCGGGCAATCGCGACCCGTTGCTGCTGCCCACCGGACAGGCGCCGTGGGTAGGCGTCTTCCTTGCCCGCCAGGCCAACCCTGGCCAACAGCTTGCGGCCGAGGGCATCCGCGGCGGCCCGGGGCATCTTCTTGACCACGATCGGGCCTTCGATGACGTTCTCCAGGGCGGTGCGGTGGGGGAACAGGTTGAAGTTCTGGAACACAAAACCCACGTGCTGGCGCAGGCGCCGCACCAGGCTTTGCTGTTGGTTGAGCGGGCGGCTGCTGTCGATCTCGATGTCACCGACCTTGATCCGGCCACTGGTGGGTTCTTCGAGGAAATTCAGGCAGCGCAGGAAGGTGGTCTTGCCGGAACCGCTGGGGCCGATGATGGCGACGACTTCGCCTTCCTTGACCTCAAGGTCGATCCCGTTAAGCACCACCTGACCCTTGAATTGTTTGGTCAGTTTTTCAACCACGATCATGCTTCAAGACTCCAGGTCATGCCGGTTGACTCGTGCTTCCAGGCGGTTTTGCACGTGCGCCAGAACGCTGGCAAGAATCCAGTAGATCAAGGCGGCGGACAGATACATGGTGAAAATTTCGAAGGTACGGGCCGACACCAATTGCGCCTGGCGGAACAGCTCCGGCACCTGGATGGTGGCTGCCAGCGCGGTGTCCTTGACCAGGGAAATAAAGCTGTTGCCCAACGGCGGCAAGGCCGTGCGCATGGCCTGCGGCAGGATGGCCCGG
The DNA here is from genome assembly GCF_024807515.1 of Pseudomonas sp. BIGb0558. Lineage (NCBI taxonomy): Bacteria > Pseudomonadati > Pseudomonadota > Gammaproteobacteria > Pseudomonadales > Pseudomonadaceae > Pseudomonas > Pseudomonas sp. BIGb0558. The sequence goes on along the minus strand of NZ_JANUEW010000002.1, from coordinate 491,674 downwards.
CGCAGGGTCTGCGCACGGGTCATGCCGATACTGGCCGCAGCTTCCCACTGGCCGCGCTCGATGGAACCGATGGCGGCACGCAGGATTTCACAGGCATAGGCGGCCATGTTCAGCGAGAAGCCGATCATGGCGGCCGGGATCGGATCCAGCTCGATGCCCACTTGCGGCAAGCCGTAGTAGATCAAAAACAGCTGTACCAGCAAGGGCGTGCCGCGAAAGAACGACACATAGACCCGGGCGATCCAGCTCAACAACTTGAAGCGCGAGAGGCGCATCAAGGCCAGGCCGAAGCCCAGCAGCAAGCCGAAAAACATCCCGCCCAGGCTAAGGATTACCGTGAAATACGCGCCCTTGAGCAGGAAGGGCGCGGAGTCCAGCGCGAGTTGGAAACCTGCTTCCATTATTGAGTAACGTCAGCGTTGAAGTACTTCTCGGACAGCTTCTTCAAGGTGCCGTCGGCGCGCAGTTCGTCGAGGGCCTTGTTCACGGCGGCCAGCAGTTCAGGCTCGCCTTTGCGCAGGGCAATGCCGGCTTCCTGGCGGGAGAACGCAGCGCCTGCAGCGGCGGTGTCCTTGGCTTTCTTGGCGTATTCCAGTGCGGCCAGGCGGTCGATCAGGATGGCGTCGACACGGCCGATGCGCAGGTCCTGGAACTTGGTTGGGTCATCGTTGTAGGTTTTGACGATGGCTTTGGGTTGGTTGTCCTTGAGCCATTGTTCGTAGTTGGTGCCCAGGCCCACACCGATTTTCTTGCCGGCCAGGTCGTCGGCGGTCTTGATGGTGTCGACGTTTTTCGCCAGGGTCAGCGCCTGGATCCCGGAGACGGTGTACGGCTTGGAGAAATCATATTTCTCTTTGCGCGCATCGGAGATGGTCACCTGGTTGACAACTGCGTCCAGGCGCTTGGATTCCAGGGCGGCGAGGATGCCATCCCACGGCGTGGCTTGCAGCTTGACCTTGACGCCCAGCTTCTTGGCCAGCGCTTCAGACAACTCGACCTCGAAACCGCTGAGCTTGCCGCTTTCATCGACGAAGCTGAACGGCGGGTAGGTGCCTTCCAGGCCAATCTTGATTTCGCCGGCTTTCTTGATGTTGTCCAGCTGCTCGCCGGCAACCGCCTGGCCGAGCCACCCGGCGCCAAGCGCCAACCCCAACGTACCAACCAGTAACGTGCGACGGAATACGGAAATAGTCATGAAGAGCCCCTGTGTTTTTTATGTTGAGCGATGCAGGTGACGCGGTAGTCGTATCCTGCCTTAAAAGCGCGGTGTGTGGGAGCGGGCTTGCTCGCGAATGCATCAACTCGGTGTTTAAGATTCACCGAGTCGCGGGGATCGCCAGTAACTTCGCCTACGGCGTGACTATAAACAGCGCTTTTAAGACTTGAAAATAATATAAAACAAGATTGATATTTCTTTATGGAATATCAAAAACTCGAATCATAAGCAAACAACGCCGGTGCGCCACCGGTATGCAGGAAGATGATCGGCCCCTCTTCAAAGCGCTGGCGACCAATGCCATCCAGCAAGCCGGCCATGGCCTTGCCAGTGTAGACCGGGTCCAGCAGCAGGCCTTCCTGGCTGGCCATCAGCTTGATTGCCGCCAGGGTGCCGGCATTCGGTTCGCCATAACGCGGGCCGAAGTACTCGTCCCACAAAATCACCTTGAAGGCATCCGGTATGTTTATGCCCAACAGTTCAGCGGTGCGTTCGGCCAGGCCTTGTACTTTGGGACGCTGGGCTTCATCAGTGCGGGACACGGTGACGCCGATCACCGGCAGGTCCGGCAGCACTTCGCTCAGCGCCAATGCCAGGCCGCTGTGTGTGCCCGCGCTGCCCGAGGCCAGGACCACGGCGGCGAACTGGATGCCGCTGTCTTCAATCTGCCCGGCCAGCTCCAGGCCGGCGCGTACATAACCCAGGGCGCCCAGTGCGTTGGAGCCGCCGATGGGTACCAGGTACGGCTTCTTGCCGTTGCTGCGCAGGCGGTCGGCGAGGGCGTTGAGTTGGGCGTCGACGTCGTCCAGGTTCTCCACCAGCTCGACTTTGGCGTCGAACAGGTCCAGCAACAGACGGTTGCCGTTGCCCAGGTAGTTGGGGTCTTCGGTGCCCGTGGGGTTTTCCAGCAGGGCGACGCAGCCCAGGCCCAGCTTGGCGGCCAGTGCGGCGGTCTGGCGCACATGGTTGGACTGGATCGCACCGGCGGTCACCAGGGTATCGGCGCCCTGGGCGAGGGCATCGGCGGCGAGGTATTCGAGTTTGCGCAGCTTGTTGCCGCCCATCGCCAGCGGTGTGGTGTCATCGCGTTTGACGTACACGTCACGCCCCAGCCAGGCCGACAGCCGTTCGAGTTTTTCCAGGGCGGTGGCGCCGCCCAGCAGTTCCAGACGGTTAAAGCGGTCGAGCTGTTGTTTGATCATGGCTACGCACGGGTGGTCAGAGATGCACCGACTATAGGCAGGCACTTTTCAGTGGGCAACCGGCAATCGCTTATGCGCACCGGTTATTAGCATTGCACTATTGGTTCTTAAGGACGCTAAGGTTCCTTGCCGTAAAGTGATGGGCATTTCGTCAGGAGTGAAGACCGTGAGTGAGCGTTCCAGTCATTGGCAATTACAGACCATCGTCAGCCAGCTGCGCAGCGCCCGGGACCAGTGGCGCACCCGCAATGGTCGGGTCAGCGGCGAGCAGGGCGGGCGCGAGCTGCCGTCACGGGAAGCCGTGGCGCAGATTCTGGAGGCATTGTGCGGTGCGCTGTTCCCCATGCGTTTGGGGCCGGTGGACCTGCGTGAAGAAAGTGAAGATTTCTACGTCGGCCACACCCTGGATGTGGCGCTCAATGCATTGCTCGCCCAGGCGCGGCTCGAGCTGCGTTACGCCGCGCGGCAAGGCGGCCAGGATGACAGTGAGGTGGACGCCCATGCCATCCACCTGATCCAGGATTTCGCCCTGGCCTTGCCCGCCTTGCGCAGCCTGCTGGACACCGACGTGCTCGCCGCCTACCACGGCGACCCGGCGGCGCGCAGCGTGGATGAAGTGCTGCTGTGCTACCCGGGGATTCTGGCGGTGATTCACCATCGGCTGGCTCACCATTTGTACCGTGCCGGCTTGCCGTTGCTGGCGCGCATCAGTGCGGAAATCGCGCATTCGGCGACCGGGATTGATATTCACCCGGGCGCGCAGATCGGCCCGAGCTTCTTTATCGACCACGGGACGGGTGTGGTGATTGGCGAGACCGCGATCATCGGCGAGCGAGTGCGTATCTATCAGGCCGTGACCCTGGGCGCCAAGCGCTTCCCGGCGGATGAGGATGGGCAGTTGCAGAAGGGCCATCCGCGGCATCCGATTGTTGAAGATGACGTGGTGATCTACGCCGGGGCGACGATCCTGGGGCGGATCACGATCGGCAAGGGTTCGACCATTGGCGGCAACGTGTGGCTGACGCGCAGCGTGCCGGCGGGGGCGAACCTGACCCAGGCGAACCTGCAGCACGACGACGGCACGCAGAAGTAAAACACTGCTCTCTCTAACGATCACACAGATCAAATGTGGGAGCTGGCTTGCCTGCGATAGCGGTGTATCAGCGACAGAGGTATGGCTGACCCACCGCCATCGCAGGCAAGCCAGCTCCCACAGGAGACCGTATTCCAGTTCTGGCCGCTTTTTCGCTCAGCAATCACTGAACGTTTCCCCATCCCCACGCGTCATACCAATCCTTGAGCTAGTGTAGGAAACACCTACCACTCGGCCCTGCGATTAGTCCTCAAACCCCTATCCATGTTTAACTTGACTGTTCGTTCAAGTTAAATCGGTGGTTCGCTGCCCGCTCACAACAGGAGGCTTACCTTTGCTGAGTCCGTTTTTCACAGCCACATCCCATACCCTTGAGGTGCACCCTACATGAGTGCATCGTCCCTACCTTCCAGCGGTCTGGTCCGCATGAACCCGCCGGTGTTTTACTTCGCCGCGAGCTTCATCCTGCTGTTCGGCCTGACCGTCATCGCGATTCCCGAACAAGCCGGCGCCTGGCTGCTGGCCGCACAAAACTGGGCGGCCAATACGGTCGGCTGGTACTACATGCTGGCGATGACCCTGTATCTGGTCTTCGTGGTGGTCACCGCGTTATCGGGCTACGGCAAGATCAAACTCGGTGCCGACCACGACGAGCCCGAATTCAGTTACCTGTCCTGGGCCGGCATGTTGTTCGCCGCCGGCATCAGCATCACGCTGTTTTTCTTCTGCGTGTCCGAACCGCTGACTCACCTGGTGCAACCGCCCCAGGGCGAAGCCTTGAACGGTGACGCCGCGCGCCAGGCCATGCAGATCCTGTTTCTGCACTGGGGCCTGCATGGCTGGGGCGTGTTCGCCTTTGTCGGCATGGCCCTGGCGTATTTCGCCTACCGGCACAACCTGCCGCTGGCGTTGCGCTCGGCGCTGTACCCGCTGATCGGCAAGCGCATCAACGGCCCCATCGGCTACGCGGTGGATGGCTTCGGCATCATCGCCACGGTGTTCGGCCTCGGCGCCGACATGGGCTTTGGCGTGTTGCACCTCAACTCCGGGCTGGACTACCTGTTCGGCGTGGCCCACACCCAGTGGATCCAGGTCGGCCTCATCACCTTGATGATGGGCGCGGCGATCCTGGTGGCCGTCTCCGGCGTCGACAAGGGCGTGCGCGTGATGTCCGACATCAACATGCTGCTGGCCTGTGCGCTGCTGCTGTTCGTGTTGTTCGCCGGGCCCACCCAGCACTTGCTCAACACCCTGATCCAGAACATCGGCGACTACCTCGGCGCCTTGCCCACCAAGAGTTTCGACCTCTACGCCTACGACAAACCCAGCGATTGGCTGGGCGGCTGGACGGTGTTCTATTGGGCCTGGTGGATCGCATGGTCGCCGTTCGTGGGCCTGTTTATCGCGCGAATTTCCCGCGGCCGTACCATCCGTGAATTCGTGTTCGGCGTGCTGTTGATCCCGTTGGGTTTCACCCTGGCGTGGATGTCGATCTTCGGCAACAGCGCCATCGACCAGGTGCTCAATCACGGCCTCACGGCGCTGGGGCAGTCGGCCATTGATGATCCGTCGATGAGCCTGTACCTGCTGCTGGAAACCTACCCGTGGAGCAAGACGGTCATCGCGGTCACGGTGTTTATCAGCTTCGTGTTCTTCGTCACCTCGGCCGACTCCGGCACCGTGGTGCTCTCGACCCTGTCGGCCAAAGGCGGCAATGCCGATGAAGACGGGCCGAAGTGGCTGCGGGTGTTCTGGGGCGCGATGACCGCGTTGGTGACCAGCGCGCTGCTGTTCGCCGGCAGCATCGACTCCCTCAAGTCGGCCGTGGTGCTGACCTCGCTGCCGTTCTCGATGATTTTGCTGCTGATGATGTGGGGGCTGCACAAGGCGTTCTACCTTGAGTCGCAGAAGCAGATTGCGCAGCTGCATTCCCTGGCACCGGTGTCGGGGTCGCGCAAAGGCACGGGCGGTTGGCGCCAGCGTTTGAGCCAGGCGGTGCATTTCCCGTCACGGGATGAGGTGTACCGTTTCCTCGAGACCACGGTGCGTCCGGCCATTGAAGAAGTGACGGCGGTGTTTGTCGAAAAAGGCCTGAACGTGGTTACCCAGCCCGACCCGTCCAACGACAGCGTCAGCCTGGAAATCGGCCACGGCGAGGAGCATCCGTTCGTGTATCAGGTGCAGATGCGCGGCTATTTCACGCCGTCATTCGCACGGGGCGGGATGGGTTCCAAGCAGCTCAACAACCGTCGTTACTACCGCGCGGAAGTGCACCTGAGCGAGGGCAGCCAGGACTACGACCTGGTGGGCTACACCAAGGAGCAGATCATCAACGACATCCTCGACCAGTACGAACGGCACCTGCAGTTCCTGCACCTGGTTCGCTAAGGCTCAGGCCCTGATAAACAGGGCCAGTGCCACCAACGGCGCACCGAACACCCCACTGCCGATCACCAGCTCCGAGACCAGGGGCTGGCCGGCAGTGACCACGCCTACCGCGCCGTTCACCACCGACACCACCAGCCAGATTCCGACAAAGCTGTAGGCCAGAATGTGCCGGCTGACGCCCAGCTTCTGGCCGACAAACAGCATCAACGCGAGCAGGATCAGGCCGCAGGTGATGACGAGAGCGGTGTGCATGGCTGAAGTCTCCTGATATGAACACCAACCCTGTGGCGAGGGAGCTTGCTCCCGCTGGGCTGCGAAGCGGCCCCAAAATCCTGGGAGCGCTACGCACTCCAGCGGGAGCAAGCTCCCTCGCCACAATATTAGTGCGTCGTAGAGTGAGTGGTTGTGTGGTTTCAGACCAAACCACCATTGGCCCGCAGGATTTGCCCATTCACCCAACCACCGGCCGGGCTCACCAGGAACGACACCACACGCGCGATATCTTCCGGTTGGCCAAGACGCTCCAGTGGCGCCATCTTCGCCAGGCCCTGGATCTGCTCTTCACTTTTGCCATGCAGGAACAGTTCGGTAGCCACCGGGCCCGGGGCGACAGCGTTGACGGTGATGCGCCGGCCACGCATTTCCTTGGCGAACACCTGGGTCAGGGACTCCACCGCCGCCTTGCTGGCGATGTACACCGCGTAACCCGGGAAGTTGAGGCCGACGGTGCTGCTGGAAAAATTGACGATGCGCCCGCCGTCGTTCAGGCGGGTGGCCGCTTCACGCAGGGCGTTGAAGGTGCCACGGGTATGGATGTCGAAGTTCTGGTTGTAGAGCTCATCGCTGTGCTGGGCCAGCGGAAGCACCTTGAGAATCCCGGCGTTGTTGATCAGCGCATCAACCTTGCCCAACTGGGTCTCGGTCTCGTCGAACAGGCGCTTGACGTCGGCGGCGCTGGCCACGTCGCCCTGGATCGCTATGGCTTGGTGGCCGGCCTGGCGCAACTCCACTACCAGTTTCGACGCTTCGGTGGCGCTGTTGGCGTAGTTGATGGCGACGGCGTAACCGTCGGCGGCCAGTTGTCTGGCAACCACGGCGCCGATGCCGCGGGAAGCGCCGGTGATGATTGCAACTTGAGTGGTCATGGTGAGCGGTCCTTGAAGTGGGTGTGCAAGCAGGTTCACATGTTTACCCAGGCCGATAAATGCGCCAGAGTTGCCTTGACTGTTCAAGAATCGCCAACAATGGAGACGCGCTGTGGACCAAGTCAAAGCGATGAAAGTGTTCGTACGGATCTACGAGCGCAGCAGCTTCACTCTAGCTGCCGATGACCTGAACCTGCCGCGCGCCACCCTGACCCACACCCTCAACCAGTTCGAAGCGTGGCTGGGCACGCGGTTGCTGGAGCGCAGTACCCGCCGTGTACGCCCCACGCTGGATGGCGAGGCCTACTACCTGCGTTGCGTGCAACTGCTGGCGGAGTTGGAAGAGGCGGAACTGGCATTCCGTTCAGTGGCGCCCAAGGGCCGTCTGCGAGTGGATTTGCATGGCACCCTGGCCAAGTACTTCGTGATCCCGGCACTGCCGCAATTCATGGCGCGCTACCCGGAAATCGAACTGTCCATCAGCGAGGCCGACCGCTTCGTCGACCTGATCGCCGAAGGCGTGGATTGCGTGCTGCGGGCGGGCACCCTGGGAGATTCGGCGTTGATCGGCAGACGTGTTGCGACGCTGCGCCAGGTGACCTGCGCGAGTCCGGCGTACCTGCGTAAATATGGCGAGCCTAAAAGCCTCCCCGACCTTGGCGAGCACCGCGCGGTGAACTACGTTTCGCGCACCACCGCCAAGCTGTTTCCGTTCGAATTCATGGTCGACGGCCAAGTGCGGGAAGTCACGATCGAGGGTGCCTTGTCGGTGTTTGGTGCAGAGATTTACTCCGCCAGCGCGGTGGCCGGACTGGGCATTATCCAGTGCCCGCACTACCGCATGGCCGAGTTGATTAACCAGGGCGTGATGCAGGAAATCCTCACCGATACCCCGCCGCCGCCCATGCCGGTTTCGGTGCTCTACCCGCAAAACCGACACATGTCGCCGAGGGTGCGAGTGTTCGTCGATTGGCTCGCCGAAATCTTCGCCACTGCCCGCTAACCCGCGTACTTGCTGGGTTTCTTAAATTTAATTTCATCCGGGTAAAGGGTGTTTTGACTCCGAACTGTCACATGGCCATCGCCTAATTGTGTGAAGCGTTTGACGCTTTCATTTCAGAACAGTGACGGAGACCGGTACCAATGAAGACGTTATTAAGCCCCATGGTGGGTGCCGCCATGGCGAGCTTTATGCTGTCCGCCCACGCCGATTTTATCGATGACAGCCACGCCGACGTGACCCTGCTGAACCGCTACCTCAACCAGCAGGGGCGCGATGTGGTGAACAGCAATAACAAGGCCCACAGCATCCGTGACTGGGGCCAGGGTTTCGAATTCAACTTCAAGTCTGGCTACACCGAAGGCCCGGTCGGTTTTGGTCTGGACCTGCAGGCGTTCTACGGCTTGAAACTGGACTCCGGTGGCGACCTCAACGACAAGGATCACCAGGGCCGCTACCCCGGCAGCATGTTCCCGCTGGATAACGGCAAGTCCGCCGACCAGTTCGGCGTGCTCAGCCCGACCTTCAAGATGCGCTTCGCCCAGGATGAATTGCGCGTCGGTACGCTCTACGGCAACAACCCGGTACTGGCCAACACCGACGGCCGCCTGTACCAGCAGACCAACACCGGCGTGCAGTTGGTTTCCAAAGACTTGACCGACTTCACCTTTACCGCCGGTGACATCCTCAAGACCAAGATCCGCAACGAAACCGGCGACCAGGGCATGATCACCGCCGGCGGCACAAAAGAGAGCGATCGCTTCCTCTACGGCGGCGCGGACTACAAAGGCTTGCCGGACACCACCATCAGCCTGTGGTACTCGAACCTCGAGGATTACTACCAGCAGTTCTTCCTCGGTGCCAAGCGCCATGACGCCTTGCCTGTGGGCGCGATCGACACCGACGTGCGCCTGTACCGCAGCCTGGGTGTAGGTGAAAACGCCTCCGGCGACAAAGACTATTCCGCTGCCGGCCTCTACGGCGACGGCACCTCCAAGGGTCGCATCAACCAGTCCACCGTCAGCCTGCTGGAAAGCTACAGCCTGGACGGCCATACCGTCGGCCTGGGCATCCAGAAAAACAGCGGCGACAGCGACTTCCCGTACCTGGATTCCGGCCTGAACAGCGGTGCCAGCAACCAGGGCCCGGGTTCGGGCGCCGACACCCCGGCACTCACCAACATGCAACTGAACAAGTTCCAGCACGCCGGCGAACGCACCTGGCTGGCCCAGTACAAATATGACTTCGGCAAACTCGGCCTCAACGGCCTGACCTTCGCCACGTCCTACGCCCACGGTGATGACATCCGCACCACCCAAGGCACTACCAGCGAATGGGAACGTAACGTCACCGTGGCTTACCAGGTGCCTACCGGTACCCTCAAAGGCCTCGGCGTAACCTGGCGAAATGCCCACGCCAGCCCGGATATCACCGGTGCCACCGTGCAAGATGAAAACCGCTTCTATGTGAGCTACGTCGTTCCACTCTGGTAGGAAATTGCTGTACAAAGAGCAAGCACACTTAAGCGATTCAGCTGCTTAAAAGGCTTGGGAATATCGTTATTCCCAGGCCTTATTTGCTCATAAGACCAGAGAGGATTCGATGACTTACATTGCTGCCGAAAACCGCTATGAATCTATTCCTTATCGCCGCGTAGGTCGCAGCGGACTGGTGCTGCCGGCACTGTCCCTGGGGCTGTGGCACAACTTTGGCGACAGCACCCCCATCGACACCCAGCGCGCCTTGCTGCGCACCGCGTTCGACCTGGGGATCAACCATTTCGACCTGGCCAACAACTATGGCCCTCCGTACGGCAGCGCCGAGATCAACTTTGGCCGTTTGCTGCGCGAAGACTTCAAGCACTACCGCGATGAACTGATCATCTCCAGCAAGGCCGGCTGGGACATGTGGCCGGGCCCATATGGCCAGGGCGGCGGTTCGCGCAAGTACGTCCTGGCGAGCCTCGACCAGAGCCTGCAACGCCTGGGCGTCGACTACGTGGACATCTTCTACTCCCACCGTTTTGATGCCGACACCCCACTGGAAGAAACCGCCAGCGCACTGGCTACCGCCGTGCAACAGGGCAAGGCGTTGTACATCGGGATCTCGTCCTATTCCGGCGTAAAAACCCGCGAGATCGCAGCGCTGCTGCAAGAGTGGAAAGTCCCGCTGCTGATCCACCAGCCGGCCTACAACCTGCTCAATCGCTGGGTGGAAAAAGACCTGCTGGACGTCACCGAAGAACTCGGCGCCGGGGTGATTGCGTTCACGCCATTGGCCCAGGGCCTGCTGACCGACAAATACCTCAACGGCGTACCGGCGGATGCACGGGTGAATCGTCCGGGTGGTGGTTCGTTGCAGGCCAAGCACTTGTCCGAAGCCAACATCGCTCACGCGCGTGCGTTGAACGAAATCGCCAAGCGCCGTGGCCAGAGCCTGGCGCAGATGGCGCTGGCGTGGACGTTGCGTGATCCACGGGTCACCAGCGCCCTGATCGGTGCGAGCCGGCCGGAGCAGATCATTGAAAACGTCGGCGCGTTGCAGAACCTGAGCTTCAGTGCGCAGGAGCTGGCGGAGATTGATCGGTTTGCCCAGGAAGGCGGGATCAACTTGTGGGAGAAGCCGTCCACGGCTGAATAAGCGGTTTCTGAATCAACCCCGGTCACCTGTGGGAGCCGGGCTTGCCCGCGATGGCGGAGTATCAGTCGATGAATATGTCGCTGACCCACCGCTATCGCGGGCAAGCCCGCTCCCACATTAGATCTGTAGCGTTCTTTCTAGAACGGTACATCCCCCAAAATCGTCGCCCTGTGCATCACCCGCCGCTGCGGCCGGTAATCATCCACCGCGTAATGCTGGGTCACGCGGTTATCCCAAAACGCTACGTCATTTTCCTGCCAGCGCCAGCGAATGGTGAACTCCGGCCGGGTGGCGTGTGCAAACAGCAGCTTCAACACCGCTTCACTTTCCGCCGGCTCCAGTTCGTTGATCTTGCTGGTGAACCCCTCACTGACGAACAGCGATTTGCGCCCGCTCACCGGGTGCGTACGAATCACCGGATGAGACAGCGGCGGGTTCTTGCGCCGGGCTTCTTCCCAGCGCGCCAGGTCTTCCGGCGTGTTGCCGTAACGCTCCAGCGGGAAGGATCGGGTGAAGTCATGGGTTGCCGTCAAACCGTCCAGCAGTTTCTTGAACGGCTCCGACAACGCCTCATACGCGGCAATCCCGCTGGCCCACAACGTGTCGCCGCCAAACTCCGGCAGCAGCTTGGCGCTGAGTACCGCGCCGAGGGCTGGCGTTGGCAGGAAGGTCACGTCGGTGTGCCAGATGGCGTTGTCGCGCACGTCGGTCACGGCGGTGTCGAGGATCAGCACTTCAGGCTGTTCCGGCACGTTGGGGTAGATCGGGTGAATGTGCAGGTCGCCGAAATGTGCCGCGAACCGCGCCTGTTGCTGCGGGTTGATTGGCTGGTTGCGGAAGAACAGCACCGAATGCTTGAGCAGCGCCTGTTCGATGGCGTCGCGGTGTTCGATGGTCAGCGGTTGGGTAATGTCGACGCCACTGATCTGGGCGCCAAGGGCGGTGCTGAGAGGCGTTACGGTCAGGCTGCTCATGGGGTTCTCGTCGAAGATGTGCTTAGTGTGCCTGGCCATGCCAAGGCACCAGTTTGCGCTGCAGGGCACGCAAGCCCATTTCCATGGCGAAGGCGATCAGTGCGATCACCAGAATCCCCAGCACCACCACATCGGTGACCAGGAACTGCGCCGCGGACTGCACCATGAAGCCCAGGCCGCTGGTGGCGGCGATCAGCTCGGCGGCCACCAGTGTCGACCAGCCGACACCCAGGCCAATCCGCACGCCGGTGAGGATGTCGGGCAGGGCGCTTGGCAGGATCACATGGCGAATCAACTGGGCCCGTGTTGCGCCCAACGACTGCGCAGCGCGCAACTTGGCCGGGTCGACAGTGCGTACGCCGGTGGCGGTCGCGATGGCGATCGGCGCAAAAATCGCCAGGTAGATCAGCAGCACCTTGGACAGCTCGCCGATGCCGCACCAGATCACGATCAGCGGCAGGTAAGCCAGGGGTGGAATCGGCCGGTAGAACTCGATCAGCGGGTCCAGAATGCCCCGGGCGATGCGATTGGAGCCGATGGCAATGCCCACCGGCACGGCGGTCAGCACGGCAAAACCGAGGCCCAGGCCGATACGCTTGAGGCTCGCGCCCAGGTGCTGCCACAGGGTGGAGTCCATGTAGCCGGTGGTCGCCAGCAGCCAGCCTTTTTGCAGCACGGCCGAAGGCGGTGGCAGGAACAGCGGTTCGATCAGCCCGCTGGCGGTTACGGCCCACCAGATGGCAACCAGAGTGAGAAGGGTCAGCACGCTGATCCAGCGGGTGCTCAGGCTGCGGCGTACGGGCGTGACGGGTTTGGTTGCCGGCTTGGCGGCCGTGGCCGGTAATTCGTAACTGCTCATGCGGACACCTGCCGTTGGGAGAACACCTTGCCCAGCACGTGTTCGCGGGTTTCGATAAAGCGCGGGTCGGACTTGATCGCCCGTGCCGATTCGCCCGCAGCGTAGCGCTGGCCGAAGTCCAGGCTCAGGCGCTCGACGATCTGCCCGGGGTTGGGCGCCAGCAGAATCAGGTCCGTGGCGAGGAACACCGCTTCTTCGATGTCGTGGGTAATCAGGAAGACGGGTTTTGCCGTGCGCCGCCAGACTTGCAGCAACAGTTCCTGCATCTGTTCACGGGTGAAGGCATCGAGGGCGCCGAAGGGTTCGTCCATCAGCAGTACGCGTGGGTCGGCAGCCAACGCACGGGCCAGGCCGACGCGTTGCTTCTGGCCGCCGGAAAGTTGCCAGATGCGGCGACTGTCGAAACCGGCGAGGTCCACCAGGGCGAGCATTTCCCGGGCGCGGATTTCCCGCTGGGCCTTGGGCACGCCGGCCAGTTCCAGGCCGAAGCCTACGTTGGCCAGCACGTCCTGCCAGGGCAGCAGGGCGTCATCCTGGAACACCACGCCGCGTTCGGCGCTGGGGCCTTTCACCGGCACACCGTCAAGGGTGATGCGCCCGGCGCTGGGTTCGACAAAACCGGCAATCAGGTTTAACAGCGAAGTCTTGCCACTGCCGGAAGGGCCGAGGGCCACCAGCAATTGCTGGGGCCCAAGGCTCAGGGAAATATCTGCCAGTACTGGCTCCGGGCTGCCTGGGTACTGTGCGCTGATGCGCTCCAGTTGTAGCAAGGCCATCGCGGTTAACTCCTGGTATCAGTTAGTGATGAACTTCGGGCTGACGTACGGGGCGTAGTCCGGCAGTACGGCGTCGACCTTGCCTTGTTCCTTGAGGAACGCAGCAGTGTCGGTGACGGCCTTGGTGGTCGGTGCACCGAGCAGGGTCACCTGGTCAGCCGCCAGCGGGTACACGTTGCCTTGCAGCAGCAGCGGAATGTCGCTGGCCTTGGCCCCGGAGAGCTTCACCAGTTTGTCGACGTTGCCTTTGTCAGCCAGCCAGGCTTGTGGGTCTTTGCGGTAAGCGGCGTAGGCATCCAGGGTGACTTTGGCAAAAGCCGTGACGATTTCCGGGTGCTTCTCGGCGAAATCCTTACGCACGATCCAGGCATCGAAGGTCGGCGCGCCAAACTTGGCCAGTTCGCCGGAGGTGATCAGCACCTTGCCGTTTTCCTTGGCCACGCCCAGGGCCGGGTCCCACACGTAGGTGGCGTCGATATCACCGCGCTTCCAGGCGGCGATGATGGCCGGCGGGGCGAGGTTGAGGATGGTCACTTTCGAAGGGTCGATGTTCCAGTGTTTCAGCGCGGCCAACAGGCTGTAGTGGCCGGTGGAAACAAATGGCACGGCGACTTTCTTGCCGATCAGGTCCTGCGGGCTGTTGATCCCGGAACCGTTGCGGGCCACCAGGGCTTCGGCACCGCCGATCTGGGTCGCGATCAGGAAGGTTTCCACCGGCACCTTGCGGGTTACCGCAGCGGTCAGCGGGCTGGAACCGAGGTAGCCGATCTGCACGTCGCCGGAAGCGATGGCGGCGATGATGTCGGCACCGTTGTCGAATTTGCGCCAGTCGATCTTGGCGTTGGTGGCTTTTTCATAGGCGCCGTCGGCCTGGGCGACTTTCGCCGGGTCGACGGTGGTCTGGTAAGCGATGGTCACGTCGGCGGCCTGGGCAAACAGGCTGGCACCGGCCAGGGACAAGGCCGCCAGGAGGCGAAGGGGGAAGTGCAGTTTCAAGGGGAGAGTCCTCATCAGGCGGCCGGAGGTCGGCGTGTGAGAAGACTAAATGATCTAAGAATCCGAAAATAAATAACATTTTCGAATTAGCTTATGAGGAGAAGTGAACCTGAAGCTTGGGTCTGCAGAGGTCAAATGTGGGAGCTGGCTTGCCTGCGATGGCATCGACTCGGTACTACTGAAGTACCGAGGCGCCTGCATCGCGGGCAAGCCCGGCTCCCACAGGGTTTTGCGTAAGGCCTTTAGTTACTGATCGCCAGAATGCTCGCCTGGTACGAGCCGACAAACACGTCAAAGTCGCCCACTTCGTTTTGCTCCAGCTCCGCCTGCTGCGCCAGCGAATTACGCGCCAGTTCCTCAAAGCGTGCCTGTTCCTCAGCCTTCAACGGCTCGCTGCGGAAATGCTCGGCGTGCACCTGGCTCTGATGCAGCGAAAACTGCGCAAAGCTCTCTTTACGTTCGCTCATCGCCGCCAACACCTGGGCCGACGGGGTCAGGGACGAGTCCTTGACCTTCGCCAACTGGGCGTCCAGCGCCTGGCTGTGCTCAGTGATGCCCTGGCTCTGGTCCAGCAAGGCTGCCAGCGGAGCAATCTGCTCCAGCAGCTCGGCGGCCCATTCCTTCATGTCCACCGATTCGCCACGGCGCTGCAATTGCAGGCCCGGACGGCGACCTTCCTTGACCACGCTGAGAAAGTTGGAGGTGGCGTTGCCGCACTCGTTGTCGGCGAACAGCGGGCTGTCGTTGAGCGCGCAATACAGCAGGAACGCATCGAGGAAGCGCGACTCCTGCAAGTCGATACCCATCGGCAGGAACGGGTTGATGTCCAGGCAGCGCACTTCGATGTACTGAATGCCACGGGCCATCAGCGCCTGGATCGGCCGTTCGCCGGTGTAGGTCACGCGCTTGGGCCGGATGTTGGAGTAGTACTCGTTTTCGATCTGCAGGATGTTGGTGTTGAGCTGTACCCACTCACCGTCCTTATGGGTGCCGACTTCGACGTACGGTGCGTAGGGCGTTGCCACCGCTTCGCGCAGGCTGTCGGTGTAGCTCGCCAGATCGTTGTAGCACGGCGTCAGGCCGGCCTGGGCGTTGCTCTGGTAACCCAGGTCGCTCATGCGCAGGCTGGTGGCGTACGGCAGGTACAGGGTGTCGGCATCCAGCACTTCAAGCTGGTGCGAGCGCCCGCGCAGGAAACCCGCGTCCAGGGCCGGCGAGGCGCCGAACAGGTACATCAGCAGCCAGCTGTAGCGGCGGAAGTTACGGATCAGTGCGATATAGGCCGTGGACTGATAGTCCCGGTCGGTGCCCACAAAGCCTTCGGCTTCCTTGAGCAGCGGCCAGAGGTCTTCCGGCAGGGAAAAGTTGTAGTGGATCCCGGCGATGCACTGCATGGTCTTGCCGTAACGCAGGGCCAGGCCCTTGCGATACACGTACTTGAGCTGTCCGATGTTGGAGGTGCCGTAGTAGGCAATCGGAATATCTTCCTCGGCCGGCAACGGGCACGGCATCGATGGACTCCACAGGTACTCGTTGCCGAGCTTGCTGTAGGCAAAACGGTGGATCTTGTCGAGGCTGCTCAGGGTGTCGGCCGGGTTGGGCAGGGCCGGCGTGATGAACTCAAGCAGCGACTCGGAATAGTCGGTGGTGATCTGTTCGTGGGTCAGTGCAGCGCCCAGGGCCTCGGGATGCGGCGTTTGTGCCAGTCGGCCTTCACCGGTGACGCGCAGGCATTCGCGCTCGATGCCGTGCAGGCATTGCTCGAGCAAAGAGAGGTGTTCGTGCTTGCCGAGCAATGCCAGGCGGCGGTTGAGAAGTTCGCTCAAGTTGGATTCCTTCACGCGTCAGTCGCCCCAATATGGGGGTGGGCAGGACGGTCTACAAGGGTGAAGTGGAAACTGGCGTTATCGCCTGGTTTTCGAGCCGGATTGACCCACTCTGAAAGAGCCGCCCTCGTCCTTGAATCTGGCTATCGCGCACGAAGAAAAGTTCGGCGCAACTTTCGCAGCGCCGAAATTAACTCAAATCGATGACAAGGAGCTATAGGACAGCGAAGGTGCCTTGTGCTTTTGCGACCAGTTTTTCGTCCTGGTACACGTCAGCCTCGACCACCAGCGTGCGCCGGCCGGGGTGAATCACCCGGGCGGTACACAGCACGTCGCCGTCGGAAACGGCGCGGATGTAGTTGATCTTGCATTCGATGGTCGCGCTCTGCTGGTCGAAACCATGGGAGCTGGAACACGCCAGCCCCATGGCAATGTCCACCAGGCTGAAGATCGCCCCGCCATGGAGTTTGCCAGCGCGGTTGCGCAGCTGTGGTTCCAGGGTCATGGCCACCTCGGCAACACCGGTTTCCAGGCGTTGCAGGCGGCAGCCAATGAGTTCGCTGAAAGCACTGTGGGTCAAGCCGGCTGGCAGTTCCATTAACGTTTCTTCAGTTGTTTGGCGTTGGCGAACAGCGAAGCCATGGCGTTATTGGCCGGGGCTGGGGCTGCGGTTTCCTTGCGCGGTGCGCTGCCTTGGGACTGGCGTGGCGCAGAGCCTGGGCGTGCGCCGCGGGCTCCGTCGATTTTCTCGCCCGGGGTGTCGCTCATGCGCATCGACAGGCCGACGCGTTTGCGCGGGATGTCGACTTCCATGACTTTCACCTTGACCACGTCACCGGCTTTCACGGCTTCGCGAGGGTCCTTGATGAACTTCTCCGAAAGCGCAGAGATGTGCACCAAACCGTCCTGATGCACGCCGATATCCACAAACGCGCCGAAGTTGGTCACGTTGGTGACCACGCCTTCGAGGATCATCCCCAGTTGCAGGTCCTTGAGGTCTTCGACGCCTTCCTGGAACTCGGCGGTCTTGAACTCGGGGCGCGGGTCGCGACCGGGTTTTTCCAGCTCTTGCAGGATGTCGGTGATGGTCGGCACGCCGAAGGTTTCGTCGGTGTACTTTTTCGGGTCCAGGCGCTTGAGGAACGCGGCGTCGCCGATCAGCGAGCGGATGTCGCGGTCGGTTTCAGCGGCAATGCGTTGCACCAGCGGGTAGGCTTCCGGGTGAACGGCCGAGGAATCCAGCGGGTTGTCGCCATTCATGACGCGCAGGAAGCCGGCGGCCTGTTCGAAGGTTTTTTCGCCCAGGCGTGCGACTTTTTTCAGCGCCGCACGGGTCTTGAACGCACCGTTCTCGTCGCGGTGGGTCACGATGTTCTGCGCCAGGGTGGCGTTGAGGCCGGAGATGCGGGCCAGCAGCGCAACGGAGGCGGTGTTCACGTCTACACCGACGGCGTTCACGCAGTCTTCCACCACCGCATCCAGGCCGCGGGCCAGCTTCAGCTGCGACACGTCGTGCTGGTACTGGCCGACTCCGATGGATTTCGGATCGATCTTCACCAGTTCGGCCAGTGGGTCCTGCAGGCGGCGAGCGATGGACACGGCGCCACGGATCGACACGTCGAGGTCCGGGAATTCCTTGGAAGCCAGTTCCGAGGCGGAGTACACCGAAGCGCCGGCCTCGGAGACCATCACCTTGGTCATCTGCATACCTGGGTATTTTTTGATCAGTTCGGCGGCCAGCTTGTCGGTTTCACGGCTGGCGGTGCCGTTGCCGATGGCGATCAGGTCCACCGAGTGCTTGGCGCACAGGGCGGCCAGGATCGCGATGGTCTGGTCCCACTTGTTGTGCGGCACGTGGGGGTAGACCGTGGCGTGGTCGAGCATCTTGCCGGTGGCGTCAACCACCGCAACCTTGCAACCGGTGCGCAGGCCCGGGTCGAGACCCAGGGTGGCGCGCGGGCCGGCCGGCGCGGCCAGCAGCAGGTCGTGCAGGTTGTGGGCGAACACGCTGATGGCTTCGGTTTCGGCGCCGTCGCGCAGTTCGCCCAGCAGGTCGGTTTCCAGGTGGGTGTAGAGCTTGACCTTCCAGGTCCAGCGCACGACTTCACCGAGCCATTTGTCCGCAGGACGATTCTGATTCTGGATGCCGAATTGTTGACCGATCATGCCTTCGCACGGGTGCATGGTGCCCGGCAGCTCATCGCCGACTTTCAGCGCGGAGCTCAGAATACCTTCGTTGCGCCCGCGGAAAATGGCGAGGGCGCGGTGGGACGGCATGCTTTTCAGCGGCTCGTCGTGTTCGAAGTAATCGCGGAACTTGGCGCCTTCCTCTTCCTTACCGGCGATTACGCGGGCACTGAGGGTGGCTTCCTGCTTCAGGTAGCTGCGCAGTTTTTCCAGCAGGTTGGCGTCTTCGGCGAAGCGCTCCATGAGGATGTACTTGGCACCTTCCAGGGCGGCCTTGACGTCGGCGACGCCTTTTTCGGCATCGACAAAGCGTGCGGCTTCGCTTTCCGGGGCCAGGGACGGGTCGTTGAACAGGCCGTCGGCCAGCTCGCCGAGGCCGGCTTCCAGGGCGATCTGGCCCTTGGTGCGGCGCTTCTGCTTGTACGGCAGGTACAAGTCTTCGAGGCGGGTCTTGGTGTCGGCGAGCTTGATGTCGCGTTCCAGTTGCGGGGTCAGCTTGCCTTGCTCTTCGATGCTGGCGAGGATGCTGATACGCCGTTCGTCGAGTTCTCGCAGGTAGCGCAGGCGCTCTTCCAGATGCCGCAACTGGATATCATCGAGGCTGCCGGTGACTTCTTTACGGTAACGGGCGATGAAGGGCACCGTGGAGCCTTCATCCAGTAGAGCGACGGCCGCTTCGACCTGTTGTGGGCGTACACCGAGTTCCTCGGCGATGCGGCTGTTGATGCTGTCCATAAAACCACCTGAAATTCTGAAAGCAGGCTCGCAGGCCCGGAAAACAAGGCTTGCGAGGCTGGTTGAGCGGCCCGACTGGCGCCGCTGCCTGGGTCAAGAGGCAGCCTATTGACCCTCGAAATCGAAAAAATCACTACAAGCGGGTAAAAAAATCCCCTGGCAGTAAACGGTAACGAACTGACGTTGCCCTGCACAAAGGCGCCGCATTATAACCAGCGTTCCGCCCTTGGGGGGATTGAGGCCAAGGTTGTAGGGCGCGGGTTCGCTGGCGGTAGAGGAAAAATCTGCTAACAATGCACACGGTGCGTATAACGGCAGCTACGCCATAATGCGCGCCGAGATAAGAGGAGCATCTAATGAGCAGCACTGCACAAACTGCTGAAGGCGAAAAAATTCTCATCGTTGATGACGATCCGGGGCTGAGCAGCCTGCTGGAGCGTTTCTTCAACTCCAAGGGCTATCGTGCCCGCGCGGTGCCAAACACCGAACAGATGGACCGCCTGTTGGGACGTGAAGTCTTCAACCTGGTGGTGCTGGACCTGATGCTGCCCGGCGAAGACGGCCTGACCGCCTGCAAACGCCTGCGCGGCGCCAACAATCAGATCCCGATCATCATGCTGACCGCCAAGGGCGATGAGCTGAGCCGCATCAAGGGCCTCGAACTGGGCGCCGACGATTACCTGGCCAAGCCGTTCAACCCGGATGAGCTGATGGCCCGGGTCAAGGCCGTACTGCGTCGCCAGGCCGCCCCGGTACCGGGCGCTCCAGGCAGCGAAGACGAAAGCGTGACCTTCGGTGACTACGAGCTGTCGCTGGCCACCCGTGAGCTCAAGCGTGGCGATGAAGTGCACATGCTGACCACCGGCGAATTCGCCGTGCTCAAGGCACTGGTGATGAACGCTCGCCAGCCGCTGACCCGCGACAAGCTGATGAACCTGGCCCGAGGCCGGGAGTGGGACGCCCTGGAGCGCTCCATCGACGTACAGATCTCCCGTCTGCGCCGGATGATCGAGCCCGATCCATCCAAGCCGCGTTATATCCAGACGGTGTGGGGTGTGGGTTACGTGTTTGTGCCGGACGGCACTGCAACCAAGTGACCAATGATTTGCAGAGGCGGGCCTGCCGGTGATGACTCGATAAGAGTCAGCCGGTTGCCCGGCGTTTGCAATTCTGCGAGCTTCGCTCGCGCCTGCAAGGTGTCCAGCTGTCTTTTATGAAAACCCCGTTGTGGTTCCCGCAGAGTTTCTTCTCACGCACCCTTTGGCTGGTGCTCATCGTCGTACTGTTTTCCAAGGCCCTGACACTGGTTTATCTGTTGATGAACGAAGACGTGCTGGTGGACCGGCAGTACAGCCACGGTGTCGCCCTGACCTTGCGCGCCTACTGGGCCGCAGACCCCGAGAACCGCGAGAAGATCGCCAAGGCCGCTACCCTGGTTCGGGTCGCGGGCGCAGGCGTGCCCGAGGGCGAGCAACATTGGCCCTACAGCGAAATCTACCAACGCCAGATGCAGGCCGAACTGGGTGAAGACACCGAGGTGCGGCTGCGCATGCATGTGTCGCCGGCACTGTGGGTGCGGGCGCCAAGCTTGGGCGAGGACTGGCTGAAGGTGCCGCTGTATCCGCATCCGCTGCGGGGGCAGAAGATCTGGAACGTGCTGGGCTGGTTCCTGGCGATTGGTTTGCTTTCCACCGCGTCTGCCTGGATTTTCGTGCGCCAGCTCAACCAGCCGCTCAAGCGCCTGGTGTTTGCCGCACGCCAACTGGGCCAGGGCCGCAGTGTGCGCCTGCCCATCAGCGATACACCGAGTGAAATGACCGAGGTGTACAGCGCGTTCAACCAGATGGCCGAGGATGTCGAACAGGCGGGGCGCGAGCGCGAGCTGATGCTGGCGGGGGTATCCCATGACCTGCGCACGCCGCTGACGCGGTTGCGGCTGTCCCTGGAGCTGATGGGCAACCACACCGACCTGACCGACGACATGGTTCGCGACATCGAGGACATGGACGCGATTCTCGACCAGTTCCTGGCGTTTATCCGTGACGGTCGGGACGAAGTGGTGGAAGAGGTCGACCTGACGGACCTGGTACGTGAAGTGGTGGCGCCCTACAACCAGAACGGCGAGCAGGTTCGCATGCGCCTGGAGCCGATCCAGCCGTTCGCGTTGCGCCGGGTATCGATGAAGCGGTTGCTGAACAACCTGATTGGCAACGCCTTGCATCACGCCGGTTCCGATGTGGAAGTGGCGGCGTATGTGTCCGGGGATACCAGCGCGCCTTACGTCGTGCTGAGTGTGATGGACCGTGGCGCCGGTATCGATCCGGCGGAACTGGAAGGCATCTTTAACCCGTTCACCCGTGGCGACCGTGCCCGGGGTGGCAAGGGCACCGGCCTGGGGCTGGCAATTGTGCGGCGAATTGCTTCGATGCATGGCGGCAATGTTGAATTGCGCAACCGGCCGGATGGCGGCCTGGAAGCACGAGTGCGTTTGCCGTTGGGTTTGATGCTGCCTAGAGACGCGGTCTAACACCCAACACAGATTAAATGTGTGGGGCTGGTGTGGGAGCCGGGCTTGCCCGCGATGGCATCACCGCGGTTCGCCAGAAAAACCGAGGTGCCTGTATCGCAGGCAAGCCAGCTCCTACAGGGGGGATTAACCCTTGCCCTTGGTGCGCGTCATATTCGGCCCACCACTCTTCTCCAGATGCTGAATGATGATCCCCGCCACATCCTTGCCGGTGGTGGTTTCAATCCCTTCCAGGCCCGGTGATGAGTTCACCTCCATCACCAATGGCCCGTGGTTGGAACGCAAGATATCCACACCCGCCACACTCAGCCCCATGACCTTGGCCGCGCGCAGGGCCGTCATGCGCTCTTCCGGGGTGATCTTGATCAGGCTGGCGCTGCCGCCACGGTGCAGGTTGGAGCGGAACTCCCCCGGCTTGGCCTGACGCTTCATCGCGGCAATCACCTTGTCGCCCACCACGAAGCAGCGGATATCCGCACCGCCGGCTTCCTTGATGTATTCCTGCACCATGATGTTCTGCTTGAGGCCCATGAACGCCTCGATCACCGACTCGGCGGCCGTTGCCGTCTCACACAGCACCACACCGATGCCCTGGGTACCTTCCAGTACCTTGATCACCAGCGGCGCGCCGTTGACCATCTCGATCAGGTCGGGAATATCGTCCGGGGAGTGTGCAAAACCGGTGACCGGCAAGCCGATGCCACGGCGCGACAGCAACTGCAGCGAGCGCAGCTTGTCCCGCGAACGGGCGATGGCCACCGATTCATTCAGGGGCGAGACCCCCATCATTTCAAACTGGCGCAACACCGCGCAGCCATAGAATGTCACCGAAGCGCCGATACGCGGGATCACCGCATCGAAGCCTTCCAGCGGCTTGCCCCGGTAGTGGATCTGCGGCTTATGACTGGCAATGTTCATATAGGCGCGCAACGTATCGATCACCACCATCTCATGGCCACGTTCGGTGCCGGCCTCGACCAGGCGACGGGTGGAATACAGACGCGGGTTACGCGACAGCACAGCGATCTTCATGCAACACCTGTGGCAGAGGTAGTAGATACCGGGAACACCGGCTTGTCTTGAACGTATTTGAGCCCGGGATTGACCACCAGCTGGCCGTCAATCAGAGCCTTGGAGCCCAGCAACAGCCGGTAACGCATCGCCTTGCGGCAGGCGAGGGTGAATTCCACCCGCCACACCCGATCACCCAGGGCCAGAGTGGTGCTGATCACATACCGCACCTGGGCCTGGCCGTTGGAGCTTTTAATGGTTTTCATCGCCACCAGCGGCGCTTCGCAGCGCCGGTGACGCAGTTGCACCACGCTGCCCAGGTGCGCGGTGAAGCGCACCCACTTTGCACCGTCGCGCTCAAATGGCTCGATCTCGGTGGCATGCAGGCTTGAGGTACTGGCGCCGGTGTCGATCTTGGCGCGCAGGCCAGCCACTCCCAAGTCGGGAAGTGCCACCCACTCACGCAGACCCACAACGGTCAAATGGTCAAATGTCTTCAATATGAATAACCGGCAATTAATTCGCCCAGGCGCCAGGTGAAACCTCGGCCAGGGCTTTGAATGCAGGCTTGGCGAACCAGTAGCCCTGCATCAGAAATATTCCACAGTCGGCGAGGAAATCCCGCTCGCCGGCACTTTCGATACCTTCGGCGATGACAGTAACGCCCAACTGCTCACAGATTGTGACAATCCCCCGGACGATCACCTGGCGGACACGATCACGGTCGACATCGCGGATCAGCGCCATGTCGAGTTTGATCAAGTCAGGTTGGAAATCGGCCAGCAGGTTCAGCCCCGAATAGCCCGCCCCGAAATCGTCGATGGCGGTCTTGAAGCCGAATTCGCGGTATTCACGCAGAATATTCGTCAAATGGCGATAGTTATCTACGTGCTCGCTTTCCAGTGTCTCGAAAATCAGCCGGTCCAATGGAAAATTATGCGTGCGGGCCGCTTCCAGGGTGCTGCGAATGCACAACTCGGGCCGATAGACCGCATTGGGCATGAAGTTGATTGAAAGGTGCGTCTGCAGGCCCAGTGTCGAGGCGGTGGCGATGGCCTTGGTGCGGCATTGCTGGTCGAAACGATAGCGATTGCTGTCGTTGACCTGATCAAGTACCGACAACGCACCCTCACCCTTAACGCCGCGCACCAGGGCTTCATGGGCAAAGACCGAGTGGTCGCGCAGGTCCACGATAGGCTGATAGGCGAAGGCAAACTCAAAGCCCAGCGGTTCGCTTTGCTGGCAACCCGCGCAGCCTTGTCTGGGCGAGGTGAGTGAAATGGGAAAGTCGGTCACGCGTTAACCTCGCGAAAACAGGTTGCTACCTGGCGTATCTTAGGTGAGCTCAAGGGTTTATGCGTTGAAGGGTTTCAACGGTAAAGTTGCGACATTTTTCAGAGCGAGGAATTCAAGTGGCTCAGAAGCAGGAAGAGGAAGAAAAAGTCCGTCTGGACAAGTGGTTGTGGGCGGCGCGCTTTTTCAAGACCCGTGCCCTCGCCAAGGCGGCTATCGAGAGTGGCAAAGTGCATTGGCGGGGCGAGCGCTGCAAGCCGGGCAAGGAGCCGCGCATTGGCGATGAGTTCCAGATTCGTGCCGGTTTTGATGAGCGAACCGTGGTGGTCCAGGCGCTTTCAATTGTGCGAAGGGGCGCTCCCGAGGCGCAGGCCTTGTATACCGAAACCGAAGCCAGCATCGCCAAGCGCGAAAACGCGGCGGCCATGCGCAAGGCGGGCTCCCTGGGCATGACCACCGACGGCAAGCCGAGCAAGAAGCAGCGGCGTGACCTGTTCAAGTTTCGCGGCAGTGGCAACGATGATTAACCGGAAAACCGCAGGAGCCAGGTCGGCTCCTGCAACTTCACGTTAAGCGCTGCGAATAACGCTCAAGCGATTAACCAGCGGCACCCGTTGAAACCATCCAAACACCGGGCTTGTCACCCGTACCAGAAGTCCCGAAACCTTCGCTGCAAACGGCGTGTAGTAACCCCAGCCCAACGCCAACAGCGCCAGCAACACCCCGCCGATGTAATCGTCCTGCCCCCAATGTGCGCCGGCCACCAGCCGCGGCATCATGAACAGCAGCGCCAAGCCCCAGATCACGAGAACCTGGCCGATGCGCTTGGCGAACACGGTCATGAACATTCCCCAGATCAACAACACGGACGCGTGATCTCCCGGGAAACTCTGGCTGGAGCGGTCCTTCAGTTCCCAGGTTTTTTCAAGGCCGGGGAAATAGTCACTCATCTGGATCGCCCCGCTGATCACCATCGACGGGCTATGGTGTTGCCAGCCCATCTGCGCCGCCAGCTTGGAAAACAGCATGCGGATAAACAGCAACAGCAGCAGAATGCCCAGGAATCCGAAAAACGCCTGGCGCACTTCAATCGCCTTGAACACCCAGCCGCCGCGGATCAACAGCGTCAGCAGAATCACCCCGACCACCGCGTCAAACGGGCGCAAACTGGCCACCGCCCACACATGCAGCCACACCGGGCTGCTCGCCAGAGGGTCGTTGAGCAGATGAAACAGCCACTCGTCGAAAACCACGCAGAGCGCCTGGCCCGCCGGCCAGAGCCAAAAACACAGCAGCCCCACAGCGAGTAAATTGCACAGGGCCAATCGCCCGAGGTTCCACTTGGCTTGGAACAAACCCGGATTGTTCATAAACTGTTTCCTCTTTGCTTTAAAGCGCTTCGTTTTTCCGTGGAAGGCCGCACCAAAATAGTGCTAAAGCGTGTAATTCTATAAACCTTGTCATCTTTTTGTCATCAATTCAGATACCCAGACCTATGACTGATTTACCGGATACCGACTTCACCCAACGCTTCATCTTCGACGACAGCGACGCCCGCGGCGAGCTGGTCGCCCTGGAGCGCAGCTATGCCGAAGTCCTCGCCAAGCACCCCTATCCGGAGCCGGTCGCGCAGTTGCTCGGCGAGCTGATGGCGGCCGCCTCGTTGCTGGTGGGCACCCTGAAGTTCGATGGTTTGCTGATCCTGCAGGCCCGCTCCGAAGGCCCGATCCCGCTGCTGATGATCGAATGCTCCAGCGAGCGCGAAATCCGTGGCCTGGCCCGTTACGACGCCGACCGCATCGCCCCCGACGCGACCCTGGCCGACCTCATGCCTGACGGCGTACTGGCACTGACCGTCGACCCGACCGTAGGCCAGCGCTACCAGGGCATCGTCGATCTCGACGGTGAAACCCTGTCCGACTGCTTCACCAACTATTTCGTGATGTCCCAGCAAGTGGGCACCCGCTTCTGGCTCAACGCCGACGGCAAGCGCGCCCGCGGCCTGCTGCTGCAACAACTGCCGGCCGACCGCATCAAGGATGAAGAAGACCGCGCCGACAGCTGGGCACACATCACCGCCCTGGCCGGCACCTTGAAAGCCGAAGAACTGATGGGCCTGGACAACGAAACCATCCTGCACCGCCTTTACCACGAAGAGGCCGTGCGCCTGTTCGACGTGCAATCCCTGCGCTTCCACTGCAGTTGCTCCCGCGAGCGCTCCGCCACTGCCCTGGTCAGCCTGGGCCTGGAAGATGCGCAGGATCTGGTGGTGGAACACGGTGGCAACATCGAGATCGACTGCCAGTTCTGCAACCAGCGCTACCTGTTCGACGCCGCCGATATTGCTCAATTATTCGCCGGCGCGGGCGTCGACACCCCTTCAGGCACCCGCCACTAAAACGTTTAAGCACAGGTAAATCACCTGAGAAACGCCAGATTTCCGCCGTTCTGACCGGAGGACCCTACTCTTTTTGGGCTTTTCTGGCATAATCCGGCCCACTTTTTTCGCGGTAGTAGTGCGCAACTTTCTACTACAAAACGTTTGGAGCACTCGGCCATAGGCCGACGGGGAACCTCATGACGCAAGCCAATAACGCCGTATACACTGACCTGAGTGTTGACGATCTGGTCAAAGAAGCCCTGCAGCGCGGTGAAGGCGTGCTTGCCGATACTGGAGCGCTGGTCGTAGAAACCGGTCATCGTACCGGCCGTTCGCCAGTCGACCGCTTCATCGTTGAAGAGCCTTCCACCCAGGCTGCCATTGCCTGGGGCCCGATCAACCGCAAGTTCCCGGCCGACAAGTTCGACGCCCTGTGGGCTCGCGTCGAGGCATTCAACAACGCGCAAGAGCATTTCGTTTCCCACGTTCACGTAGGGGCTGCAGAAGACCACTACCTGGCCGTGAAAATGACCACCCAGACTGCCTGGCAGAACCTGTTCGGTCGTTGCCTGTTCATCAACCCGGCCCAGTACAACCCGGCCGGTCGTGAAGAGTGGCAAGTGCTTAACGTGGCCAACTTCGAATGCGTGCCAGAGCGTGACGGCACCAACTCCGACGGTTGCGTGATCCTCAATTTCGCCCAGAAAAAAGTCCTGATCGCCGGCATGCGTTACGCCGGTGAGATGAAAAAAGCCATGTTCTCGGTGCAGAACTTCCTGCTGCCGGCGTCCGACGTACTGCCGATGCACTGCGCAGCCAACATCGGCGAAGCTGGCGATGTGACCCTGTTCTTCGGCCTGTCCGGCACCGGTAAAACCACCCTGTCCGCCGACGAAAGCCGTTACCTGATCGGTGACGACGAACACGGTTGGGGCGAGGGCGTGGTGTTCAACATCGAAGGCGGTTGCTATGCCAAGTGCATCGACCTCTCCGAGAAGAACGAGCCGGTTATCTGGAAAGCCATCAAGCACGGCACCGTGCTCGAAAACGTGGTGATCGACGATGCCAAGCACGCCGACTACACCAACGTCAGCCTGACCCAGAACAGCCGCGCCGCCTACCCGCTGGAGCACGTGGCCAAGCGTTCCGAGAAAAACCTCGGTGGCGAGCCCAACGCTGTGATTTTCCTGACCTGCGACCTGACCGGCGTACTGCCGCCCGTGTCGATCCTCAGCGAAGAACAAGCGGCCTACCACTTCCTGTCCGGCTACACCGCTCTGGTGGGCTCGACTGAAATGGGTTCGGGCGGCGGCATCAAGTCGACCTTCTCCACCTGCTTCGGCGCGCCATTCTTCCCGCGTCCGGCCGGTGAATACGCAGAACTGCTGATCAAGCGCGTGCGCGGCTTCGGCTCCAAGGTGTACCTGGTCAACACCGGCTGGACCGGCGGCGGCTACGGCGTTGGCAAGCGCTTCAACATCCCGACCACCCGTGGCGTGATTGCAGCGATCCAGAGCGGCGCGTTGATCGGTGCCGAGACCGAGCACCTGGACACCATCAACCTGGACGTGCCATTGGCTGTACCTGGCGTTGATACCGGCCTGTTGAACCCACGTAACACCTGGGCTGACAAGGCTGCCTACGACGAAGCCGCGAAAGCGCTGGCGGGTCTGTTCATCGAGAACTTCAAGAAGTTTGAAGTGAGCGATGCGATCAAGGCTGCGGGTCCGAAGTTGTAAGATTCGGCAGTTGTGAAAAAGCCGCCCCTTGTGGGCGGCTTTTTTGTGGGCGATGGATCAGTCGACGAGGTGCAAAACCACCGCTCCCACCAACACCAGTACCACGCCGGTTACTTGTACCGCTGAAAGTCGTTCCTTGAAAAATACAAACCCCAAAATCGCCGCGATCCCGCCGGATAGGGTGCTGATCACCGTCACCACGGAAACCGACCCCACCATTGCGCCCCACGAAAATGCCGAGAACCCGCCAAGGTTCATCAGGCTCGCCCCGGTCAATGTTGCGCAGTTTTTCAGCGGCGGGATTTTCAGGCCGTCTTTGACTTTAAGCACCATCAACACCAGCACGCACAGGCCTACCAGATACCCGAGCCAAAGCATCGTGATCGGTCCAAGCGTCGGCAGGGTGTAGCGGCCTTGCACCCAAAAGCTTGTGCCGTAGAGCAACGCTGCGAGCATTGCGTAGGCAATCGAGCGGCTGGAGCTGTTGTGAGGGACGCCGTTGTCCTTGTGAATGCTGGACAGGATCACGCCGACTACGCAGAGAGCGATGCAGCCGAGTTGGATCAGGCTGATGTGTTCGCCGCTGGCCCATGACAGTAAAGTGGTCACGACGCCGTAGGACGTCACCAGCGGTGCGACGATGGCCGCTTTGCCCAGGGAGAAGGCCTTGGACAGTGCGAGGGCGCCGGAGACGGTCAGCAGGGCTGCAGCGGCGCCAAGGAGCCAGAAACTCAACGGTGCCGCGAGGGATTTGACGAGGAAGGCGGGGAATATGGCCAACAGCAGGGTCATGATCAGGAAGCCCAAGGCCTGGCCGAAATACACCGCGCGTTTTACGCCGACGGCTCGGGCGTTGAGGCCCACGAGAAAGTCCGTGCCGCCCCAGAGCAGGGCGGCCAGCAGGCCCATTAGTACGTCCATGTAAGGTCCTTGTTATTTTTTTGAGGCTACGGTGTATTGGCTTATAGGTGTGTTGATTGTTCGGGCCTCATCGCGGGCAAGCCCGGCTCCTACAATTCAGCTGAGGTTTTCCAGGGTTTGGGTGTCCCAACGCTGAGTCTTGATAGCCAGGTAGAGCATGCCGATGGTCAGCGGGATTTTATCGCCGCGACCTTTGGCTCGGCGTTTCAGGAACACATCAAAGACCGGAGGCTGGAAGTAACGATAAGCGTCGTAGTCGTTCAAGTCGACGGCGAAATCCTGTTCCAGCGCCTCAATGAATTGCTTGGCCTCGGTGCCGTCGCAGCCCAAGTCCAGGTTGATTGAGGTTTCGAGGCGGATGGTTTTGTGTTTAGGCAAGCCGATTTCGTCGTGCAGCAGTTGCAGGAGTTGCTGCATGGCGGTGTCTTCGGGAAAGTTGGGGGCCAGGTTCATGGTGGGGGCACGTTGGAGTGGGTGAGGAGGGCGGTTACGTTTCCGGCGGAATTTATTTCGTGTGATGAACAGTGCCAAGCCTATCAAGAACAGGGCGATAGGGAGGAGTTGAATGCTGAGAATGATGGCCACGTAGGGTAGCCAGAAAGTCAGGATTAGCGTCGTCGTTAGAAAGGTGAGGGCACATCGCTTTCTGATTGTGGCGTCGGTGATTTGGTAGTGCAGCAGCAGGTAAGCGGCGAAAAAGCACGCTGCTTGTAAGTAGAGCATCTGACTATGACTCATTTGAGTACACGTGCATTGAGGACGTAGAGCGTTGAGGGCCGATTCCGCCTTTAACTTGAGCGTCAGCAGAGGCTTGTGCGTCAATCAAGCAGAGAGTGGCGAGTTTGTGTCGGTTATGGGGTGTTACGGTAAATCGGATCAAGGTGAACATGACGCCATAGTGGCCGATGTATTGAGTCCTTTCGAGGTTCACGGGGTTTCTGCCGAGTAGATGACGGGGCGCTAGTTTCGGTCAGGCTGCGGTGAGTTCTGTAGAGGGATTGGCTGGTGCGGGAAGCAGTTTGGGAAGGATATGGCGTGGCGCTCGGCGTTTTCTTACGGCCTTATCCTAGATTTGCAGTGGATTGATACTTCGCATGCGGAGAAATCAAAAGTGGGAGCCGGGCTTGCCCGCGATGGCGGTGTGTCAGTGGTAGAGGTGTTGTCTGACACTCCGCTATCGCAGGCAAGCCAGCTCCCACATTTTTAACTGTGTGATTGCTCAGAGGGTGTTCGCTTTATGGCGTCTGCGGTGGTGAGTTGCATCATTCCGTATTGGGCGGCTTCCAGCAGGTCACATCCATCCTGGACCAGCAAATACAGGGGGTTGGTGATGTGGGAAATGTCTTTGAGGTCGGCCTGTTCGAAGGTCAGGCAGGAGAAGGTTTCCAGTAGGTCGGCTGCAGCGCGGATGCGTTGGTGTGCGGCGGACTGAATGTCTTCGGCAGCGGCTTCAGTATCTATGACCAGAGGATGGGTATCGGTGAAGTTGGTGCGCAGAAGGCGATAGCGATTTTCAGATGGATTTATAGCGCTCATTGATTTCGATCTCTGTAATTTAGGAGAACCGCCATCATCGTGACCAAGCGATGGGTGGCGGACTGTGTCCAGGTTGGTCAACCGGCAGAGATTCACCCGGCACGCCCGAAGGCGTCCCAAACACAGCCGCCATGAAGCGTGTGGGCACGAATGTGCCTACGACATCTGAGGGTGCGTATGCGAACTCTGTACAGGTGACCAAACCTGATCGCTGATTTTGCAGCGACGGGGCGAACTATAGGTGGGGGTGGCGTTGCGGTGCAAGTTGAGCAATGTTTTGCTCAGCGCGGGGTGCTGATGCACCGCTCAAAAATCGCCTCCAACCCCCGGTAATCACACGCCACCGCATCAATATTCGCCGGTATCCACGCCGCATTCTTCACCAACCACCAATTCACCGAAAATCCGGCGTTGACGATGATCTGCTCGAACAGAATCCGCTGCGCCCGGCCATTGCCTTCGCGAAACGGGTGGATCACGTTGAGGTCGCCATAAGCCTCGGCGATTTGCGTCACCAACTCGGCCTGGGTAGCCCCAACGAACCAGTTGGCCTGGGCCACGTGCTGGATGATTTTCGCGGCTTCGGGCGGTATACGCTCCGGTGTGCAAAACAGCGTGTCGCCTTTCTGGATATTGACCGTGCGCAGCTCACCGGCCCATTCGTAGATGTCGCCGAACAGGGTGCGGTGGATGTGCTGCAGGCGTTCAAGGTCGTAGGGTGGGGGATACAGCGGCAGGCTGCCTACGGCAATTTCAGACAGTTCCCGCTCGGCCTGATGCAGGCGCTCTTCGTCGAACAAATCCAGGCGGTTACGCAGGACGCTGCTACCGGGGTAGCAGTACGGGTCCTGGCCCACGCCGTATTTGTCGAGCATCAGCGTGGCGTGTTGCGGTACTTGGCGAGGACGGCTTCGCGGGTCGGCAGGGGTTTGTCGACGTCGGCGGGCTGGGTGTCGAACCCTTCCAGGCGCAGGCTGGCCAGGTAGTTGGATCGGCGGATCTTGTCGTAGTGATCCTGCTTTTGCTCAAACGTCAGTTCGGCCATGACAGCGTCCTCTCGGTGCGAAGCTTGATTGTAGCGCAATGGGTTTGCAGATGCGTCCTGCGCGAGGTTGGAACGTTTCCTACTGGTGCCTACTCCATTGCCCAGGCTGTGTATCATCCTGACTCTTTTTAACTTGCGACCTTTCTCGATTCGCTGAATGCGCTGGTCTATGTTTTGGGCTCGTTCAGCGGTCAATGGAGTGACAGCTTATGCACAACACCCTCCAACAGGTCTTTGGTTATCCACAGTTTCGTTTGGGTCAGGAAGCGGCGGTCAGCGCGATTCTGGCAGGCCGTTCGGCGGCGGCGATTTTCCCCACCGGTTCCGGCAAGTCCCTTTGCTATCAACTATCCGCCGTGTTGCTGCCGCATTTGACGCTCGTGGTGTCGCCGTTGCTGGCGTTGATGCAGGACCAGTTGGGTTTCTTGCAGCGCCACGGTATTTCGGCGGGCAGCATCGACTCGGCCCAGAGCCGCGATGATGCCAATGACGTCATGGCCCGGGCGCGTTCGGGCGAGCTGAAAATCCTGATGGTTTCCGTGGAGCGTTTGAAGAACGAGCGTTTCCGCAATTTCCTGCAGAGCGTACCGATCTCGCTGCTGGTGGTGGACGAGGCGCACTGTATTTCCGAATGGGGCCATAACTTTCGCCCGGATTACCTGAAGCTGCCGGATTACCAGCGCCAGTTCCGTATCCCACAGGCGTTGTTGCTGACGGCTACCGCCACGCCCAAGGTGATCGCCGACATGCAGGCCAAGTTCGCCATTGCGCCGGACGATGTGATCACCACGGGCTTCTACCGCTCCAATCTCAACCTGCTGGTGGAGCCCGTCGCTGGCCAGGACAAGCGTCGACGGCTGGTGGCATGGATGAAGGAGCGGGCCAATCAGCCGAGCATCGTCTACGTCACCCTGCAGAAAACCGCCGAACATATCGCCGAGCATCTGAATCGCAACGGTATCCAGGCCGAGGCTTACCACGCGGGCCTGGCGCACGATAAGCGTGAGGGCATCCAGAGGCGATTCATGGGCGGCCAGTCCAACTGCATCGTCGCCACCATCGCCTTTGGCATGGGCATCGACAAGAGCGACATTCGCAACGTGGTGCACTTCGACTTGCCCAAGTCCATCGAGAACTACAGCCAGGAAATCGGTCGCGCCGGGCGTGACGGGCAGCCTTCCGACTGCCTGGTTCTGGCGAATCGCGACAGCCTGAATATTCTGGAAAACTTTGTGTACGGCGACACGCCGGAACAGGAAGGTATTCGCCGCGTGCTTGAGGAGATACAGGCATCCCGTGGTGACGGGCAGTGGGAGTTCCTGCTCCGCTCGCTTTCGGACCAGAGCAACATCCGCGAACTGCCGCTGAAGACCTTGCTGGTGCAGCTTGAACTCAAGGGCGTGATCGCGCCGCGCTATGCGTTTTACGCTGAATACCGTTTCAAGTATCTGATTGAGCCAGAAGCCTTGCTCGCGCGTTTTTCCGGCGAGCGGCAGCAGTTTGTCGCAGCGATTATCCAGGTCTGCAAACGCGCGAAAACCTGGGCGACCGTGGATTTCGATGCGCTTTACCAGCAGCATCAAGCCGAGCGCAACCGGGTGGTAAAGGCCCTGGATTACTTCCAGGAACAGGGCCTGATCGAGATGGAAAGCAAACAGATGACCGAGGTTTACAGCTTGCTCAATACCGACTTTGATCCACAGGCGCTGAGCACAGAGTTATACACAGGCTTCAAACAGCACGAGGTGACGGAAGTGGCGCGGATTCACGCCATGCTGGATCTGTTTGCCACAGAGCAGTGCCTGGGTTACCGCCTGGCGCACTATTTCGGCGATGAAAATGCGCCCCGGCAATGCGGGCATTGTTCGGTGTGTCACGGTAATGTCGCTCACTTGCCGCCGCCGCCAAGCCTGCCGCCGCTTGTGGATAAAAACTTCCAGGCGCTGTGCGGTGATTTTATCCACAGGCATCATGAGTACAACGGTCATTTGCCGGGCGCCGAGCGCTTGACGCGGTTCCTGGGCGGGATCAGCGTGCCGTTGTTTACCAAGCTGAAGGCGAAGAGCATTCCAGGCTTCGCCGCGCTTGAGGAATATCCCTACGCCGAGGTGCGTGAATGGGCTGAAGCTCATTTGGACGACCTGTAAATCAACTGACCCGAGATTTGTCCATGTCCGACTCAATGCCACAGCGCGCCGACTACCGTCACTTCCAGCCGATCATCACGCGCTGGCACGACAACGATGTGTATGGCCATGTGAATAACGTCACCTACTACAGCTTCTTCGATACAGCGGTGAACACCTACCTGATCGAGCAGGGCGGGTTGGATATTCATGACGGCGAAGTGGTTGGGTTTGTGGTGAGTTCGGCGTGCGATTACTTCGCGTCGATTGCCTTTCCGGACCGCATCGAGATAGGCCTGCGGGTGGGCAAGTTGGGCAACAGTTCGGTGCAGTATGAGTTGGCGGTGTTCAAGGCTGGCGAAGACGACGCCTGTGCCGCGGGGAGGTTTGTGCATGTGTTCGTGGATCGGGCGTCGAACCAGCCGGTGACGATTCCAGAAGCGCTGCGAGGTGCCTTGCAGCGCTTGGTGGCCTGACGCAGCTTATGTGGGAGCTGGCTTGCCGGCGATAGCATCGCCGCGATTTGGTTGATACACCGAGGCGACCGCATCGCAGGCAAGCCAGCTCCCACACTATTTTGCTGCGTTTTCCGGAAGGTATTTCAAGTCTTACCGGTGGCGATAGTGATGCTTGTTCTTGCGATGCCCATAAGCATGGCCGCGCCCGCGATGGTCGTCGCGGTCATAACGGCGGTTGTCGCGCCCGCGGTAACGACGGTCATCGTCATCGCTCTTGTTGCCCATGTAGTTGCCCAGCGCGCCACCGGCGCCACCGCCGGCTGCTGCGCCGATCAGGCTGCCGGTGCTGCCGCCGACACTGCGGCCCACCACGTTGCCACCGGCTGCGCCCAACGCGCCGCCAATGGCCGCTTCGCCACGGCTGCGTTTGTCTGCACCAACCGCACTGCCGCCTGCGCCGCCGAGGGCTGCACCGATGGCCGAACCGGTGTTACCGCCCAACTGCTGGCCTACGACCGAACCTAAAACCCCGCCCAATGCGCCGCCCACACCGGCTTCGGTGGTGCCACCGGCCATGGCTGCGCCACTGACCAGGCCAAGGGACAACAAGAGAATCGAGGAGAACTTCATAGAGGAACCTCAAGAGGATGACGGCGCGATCCTGAGGTTGTATCGAGGCGGAAACAATCGAAACCCGACCAGTGGTATGGGTTGTATACAATTCTCTAAGTTGCTGTTTTGTATGGGGAACTTAAGTGATTTTTGCGAGTCTTTAACTACTTCGGAACGGCCGCTTTTATGCAAAAGCGGCCTTTTTTGTGCCCGTAAAAAACTCGGGTGCTGTTTGTGGCGAGGGAGCTTGCTCCCGTTGGGCTGCGCAGCGGCCTCGAAATTTTTACGGGCGCTTCGCACCCGAACGGGAGCAAGCTCCCTCGCCACAATAAGAAGGTGTGGCTTAGGCCGACTTCGCCATGATCAAGCCGGTCGCACTCGCTGCTTCCAACCGAATCGCCACGAATTTCGAGGTTGGCGTATGGCTGCCATCCCCGGTGCTCTCCAGCGGCACCAGCGGGTTCACTTCCGGGTAATAAGCCGCAGCTTG
Source organism: Pseudomonas sp. BIGb0558 (assembly GCF_024807515.1). Taxonomy (NCBI): domain Bacteria; kingdom Pseudomonadati; phylum Pseudomonadota; class Gammaproteobacteria; order Pseudomonadales; family Pseudomonadaceae; genus Pseudomonas; species Pseudomonas sp. BIGb0558. The sequence goes on along the minus strand of NZ_JANUEW010000002.1, from coordinate 456,499 downwards.
TCCTGCCGGAATATCAAACGCCAGCAAGGTAAAGCCCTTCACCCGACGTTCGCGGCCGTCATCCCAGATCGACACGATGTCGGCCTTCTGCCCCGGCTTGAAGCCCAGGCGGATGATGTCGGCTTCGTTGACGAACAGCACATCCCGCTGACCCTTGACCCCGCGATAGCGGTCGTCCAGGCCATAGATAGTGGTGTTGTACTGATCGTGGGAGCGCATCGACTGCATGATCAGGTCCGGCAGTTGCCCGGTATTGCGGGTGCGTTCGTGCACCAGGTCCTTGGGCAGGATGTTCGGGCGGAAGTTGGCGCGGCCCGACGGGGTGTTCCAGCGGCGTGCGCCGGCCGAGTTACCCAGGTAGAAACCGCCCGGGTTTTTCAGGCGTTCGTTGAAGTCCTTGAAGCCCGGAATGGTGTCGGCGATCAGGTCGCGAATGCGGTCGTAATCGGCTACCAGCCAGTTCCAATCCACCGGCTTGCTGCCCAGGGTGGCGGCAGCAATGCCAGCAAGAATCGCAGGCTCGGATTTCATCTGTTTCGACAGCGGCTGCAACTGCCCGTTGGAGGCGTGGACCATGCTGAACGAGTCTTCCACGGTCACCGCTTGCGGGCCTTCGGCCTGGATGTCGATGTCGGTGCGGCCCAGGCATGGCAGGATCAGCGCGTCCTTGCCGTGCATCAGGTGGCTGCGGTTGAGCTTGGTGCTGATCTGCACGGTCAGGTCGCAATTGCGCAGGGCTTCGAAGGTGCGCGGGCTGTCTGGCGTGGCTTGGGCGAAGTTGCCGCCCAGGCCGATAAACACTTTGGAGCGGCCTTCGAGCATGGCGTGGATGGCTTCCACCACGTTATGGCCGTTTTCCCGCGGTACCTGGAACTGGAAGCGACGTTCCAGGGAGTCAAGGAACGCCACCGGTGGCCGTTCGTTGATGCCCATGGTGCGGTCGCCCTGCACGTTACTGTGGCCACGCACCGGGCACAGGCCGGCGCCCGGGCGGCCGATGTTGCCGCGCAGCAGCATCAGGTTGGCGATTTCCTGGATGGTCGGCACCGAATGGCGATGCTGGGTGATGCCCATCGCCCAGCACATGATCACGTTCTTGCCTTTGGCGTACATGCGCGCCGCTTGCTCGATCTCCACCAGGGTCAGGCCGGACTGCTCGACGATTTCATCCCAGGAGGTGTCGTCGATCTTGCCCAGGTAATCCAGCACGTTGGTGGTGTGTTCGTTGAGGAAGTCGTGGTCGAACACGGCCTCTTTGCCTTCGGCCTGGGCCTGGCGTTCCCACAGCAGCAGGAACTTGGCCATGCCGCGCAGGATGGCCATGTCGCCACCCAGCGCCGGGCGGAAGTAGGCGGTGTTGGTCGGCTTGTCGCCGTTGGTGAGCATTTCCAGCGGGTGTTGCGGGTGCTGGAAGCGTTCCAGGCCACGCTCTTTGAGCGGGTTGATGCACACCACCTGGGCGCCACGTTTTACCGCTTCGCGCAGCGGTTCGAGCATCCGAGGGTGGTTGGTGCCGGGGTTCTGGCCCCAGACGAAAATCGCGTCCGCATGCTCGAAGTCATCGAAGGTCACGGTGCCTTTGCCCACGCCCACGCTTTGCGCCAGGGCCACGCCGCTGGCTTCGTGGCACATGTTCGAGCAGTCCGGAAAGTTGTTGGTGCCGTAAGAGCGCACGAACAGTTGATACAGGTAAGCCGCCTCGTTGCTGGCCCGGCCCGAGGTATAGAACTCGGCCATGTCCGGGTTTGGCAGTGCGTTGAGGTGCTTGCCGATCAGGTCGAACGCCGACTCCCAACTGATGGGCTTGTAACGGTCGGTTTCGGCGTCGTAGCTCATTGGCTCGGTCAGGCGGCCCTGATACTCCAGCCAGTAGTCGCTCTGCTCCAGCAGTGCGCTGACACTGTGCTTGGCGAAGAACGCTGCGTCGACCCGGCGCTTGGTAGCTTCCCAGTTGACCGCCTTGGCGCCGTTCTCGCAGAACTTGACCATGCCGCTTTCCGGCGAGTCGCCCCAGGCGCAGCCCGGGCAGTCGAAGCCGCCGTTCTGGTTGGTCTTGAGCATCATGCGGATGTTTTTCAGCGCGTTGTCGCTGGTCAGCCAGGCTTGCGCCACGCTGATCAGTGCGCCCCAGCCACCGGCCGGGCCTTTGTAGGGCTTGTAGCGCGGGGTGGGTTTATCGTCGGCTTGATGATGATTGCTCACGCTTGATTCTCCATCGCAGGGCTGTAGACCCGCGGCGCACTTTTCTGCGGCAGGTGGATGAGATTGAGGTTGTGCCGGCGGGCCCATTGCAGGGCCAGGCCGGTGGGCGACGACAGGCTGACCAGGGTCTGGATGCCTGCGCGCAGGACTTTCTGGATCAGCTCGAGGCTGCAGCGACTTGTAACAATCGCCAGGCCGCCGTCGGTCGGAATTTTTTGGCGGATCAGCGCGCCGATCAGCTTGTCGAGGGCGTTATGCCGGCCGATGTCTTCACGGCCCAGCAGCAATTCGCCCTGGTTGTTCATGAACACCGCCGCATGCACCGCGCCGCTGTACTGGCCCAGGGGTTGAAACGCGCTGATGCGTTGGCGCAGGCCATCCAGCCATTCGGCAGGCGGCAGGGGCGCGCCGGGCAGCACCTTGAGGTTGGGCAGCGCCTGTTCCACGGCCTCTACCCCACACAGTCCACAGCCGCTGGTGCCAGCCAGTTGCCGGCGCTGCTGCTTCATATTCCAGAAGGCACGGCTGGAGATCTGTACCTGAGCGTATTGAGTTGAACCCGATCCGCTGATTTTCAGGTCATAAATGTCGCTAACGTCTTCGATAATGCCGCTACCGATGCTGAAGCCGACAATAAAGTCTTCAAGGTCGGTGGGCGTCACCAGCATCACCGCCTGACTGATGTCGTTATAGGCAATCGCCAACGCGACTTCCTCGGCGAGCGCGGTGCTGGCCGATTCGGTGTGTTCGAGATTACAAAACTGGTAGCTCTGGCTGGCGGCGGGCGCGGGCGTTTCGAGGGCAGGCGCCGCGCAGACTGGGCGCTGGGCGTTCATTGGGCATTACCACCGGGAGTATTCAGCTCTAAGACTAGGCGCGACAAAGGGTCGCGTCTAATCGTCAGTACTGATCTATCGATAGATGACGTCGATCAAGGTTCCAGCAGCGATTTCTGGTACAGCGCAAAACAGGCTTCCGCCAATGCCGAACGCGGTGCACTGCGACGCATGATCAACCCCAGGCGGGCCAGAGTGTGAGCGTCTTCAATGGGTTGCAGGCGCAGGTGCTCGGTGAGGGCGTCGAGGCCGCCGTCCAGTGGCATCACCGCGCAGCACAGGCCGCCGTGCACGGCTTGTAACAATTGATGGACGGCATCGGTCTGCAACAGCGGCTGCGGGTTGAGGCCGCGGCTGTGGAAGTTGTGGTCGATGGACTGGCGAAAGTGCATGCCGCTGGTGAGCATGCCCAGGGGCAGTTCGATCAGCGCTTCCCAGCTCAGGGGCTTGTCGCCGAAGCTGAAGAACCGTTGGTCGTACAGCAGGCCCATGCGGGTTTCGCCCAAGGCCAGGGAGTCGAAACGCTCGGCGTCCAGGCGCTCGAGGTACGACACACCGAGGTCCAGGCGGTTGCTCGCCAGTTGTTCAAGGATCTGCTCGGAGCTTAACGCGGACAGCTCAAAGCGCAGGCTCGGGTGCTCTTTATGCAGCTTCTGCATCAACGCCAGCGGATCGAAGCTCGACAACGGCACCACACCCAGGCGCAGCGTACCCACCAGGTTGCCCCGACAGGCGGCGGCCTCGGCCTGCAAGCCGTCGTACGCCGCCAGCACCGTGCGTGCCCAGGCCAACACGCGCTCACCCGGAGCGGTAAAGCCTTCGAAGCGCTGGCCGCGATTGACCAGTGGCAGTTGCAGCTCTTCTTCCAGGCTGCGCAGGCGCATCGACAGGGTCGGCTGGGTGATATGGCAACGCGCGGCGGCCTGGCCGAAGTGACGGGTTTCGTCGAGGGCGATGAGGAATTTCAGCTGCTTGATGTCCATCTTCGCTCCAGGGCGTGGTCCATAGGCGGGGAATTCTAGCGCGTTTGGGGTCGGGGCTCAGGAACCGTAGGAGTTATCCGGTCTTTGGTCGGGCAGGAACCCAATTCTGTGGGACTGGTCTAGTCTTTTGCATCTGGAATTCATATCCCAAGGAGAGCGCACCATGAGTATTTTCAGTTTTGTTAAGGAAGCAGGCGAGAAGTTGATTGATCTGTTGACGCCGGGTAATGCCAACGCGAGCGAGCAGTTGAAAGATCACGTGGCCAAGGTCGGGTTGGGTAATCCCAATGTGCAAACCACCGTTGATGGTGACAAGGTGACCGTGACCGGCGAAGTTGCCAGCCAGGAAGAGAAAGAAAAAATCCTGTTGGCGCTGGGCAACATCGCCGGCGTAGCGAGTGTTGATGACCAGATCACCGTTTCCGGTCCGGTTGTCGCTGCGGCCCGCTTTGTGGTGGTGAAAAAGGGCGACACGCTGAGCGCGATCTCCCTGGCGGTGTATGGCAACGCCAACCAGTACAACAAAATCTTCGAGGCCAACAAGCCGCTGCTGTCCCACCCGGACAAAATCTACCCAGGGCAGACACTGCGTATTCCTGAGTAAGGCTTCATATTGAGTGATGGCAATCGCGGGCAAGCCCGCTCCCACATTTGGAATGCATTCTCCTGTGGGAGCGGGCTTGCCCGCGCTGCGATCTAAAGCCCGACAATCAACTCCCGATAATCCCCAACCGCCGCAAACTCCGCCGTGTCCTTAGGCCCCTTCCGGCTGTCCGGCTCCTTCACCGCCAGCAAGTGCCCCACGCCAAAATCCCGGGCGCTGCGCAAGATCGGCAAGGTGTCATCGATAAACAGGCTGCGGGCCGGGTCGAAGGCGATGTCGGCGTGCAGTGCGTCCCAGAACTGTGGGTTTTCCTTGGCAAAACCATAGTCATGGGAGCTGATCAGCCGCTCGAAATAAGGCGCCAACTCGATGCGCTCCAGCTTCAACGACAGCGAATCGCGATGCGCGTTAGTGATCAGGATCACCCGCTTGCCGGCCTGTTTGATCGCCGCCAGGAAGGTATCGGCGTCCGGGCGCAAGGCGATCAGGTGGGCGGTTTCCAGCTTGAGTTCACGCACTGGGATCTTGAGTTCGGCGCTCCAGAAATCCAGGCAATACCATTGCAACTGTCCGGCGTTACGCTCGAACAGCGGCTGCAGCTCCATCTCGGCCATGGCCCGGCTCACGCCATGCAGCTCGGCGTAGCGCTGGGGCAGGTGCTCCATCCAGAAATGGTTGTCGAAGTGCAGGTCGAGCAAGGTGCCGTCCATGTCCAGCAGGACGGTGTCGATGGCGTGCCAGGGCAGTGGAGGCATAAAGAACACTCATGTAAGAAAAGATATCCGACACAGACAATCGGAAAAGCCACGGTATAGTAACCCGATCACGCCAAGGAGCCGCTCATGCGCCAGAAACCCACCGTCCTCGCCCGCGAAATAGTCGCCAGTAGCCGTTTGTTCCGCGTGGAGGAAGTGCAATTGCGCTTTTCCAATGGCGTGGAGCGGACCTACGAACGCCTGGTGGGCAGGGGGGCCGGTTACGGCGCGGTGATGATCGTGGCGATGATCGACTCGGACCATGCGCTGCTGATTGAAGAATATTGCGGCGGCACTGACGAGTACGAACTGTCATTGCCCAAGGGCCTCATCGAGCCGGGTGAGGATGTGTTGGCGGCCGCAGACCGGGAGCTCAAGGAAGAAGCTGGTTACGGCGCCCGCCAGTTGGAACACATCACCGAACTGTCGTTGTCCCCCGGCTACATGAGCCAGAAAATCCAGGTGGTACTGGCCACCGAGCTGTACGAAGAGCGCCTGGAAGGCGACGAGCCGGAGCCGATGCGCGTTGACCGGGTCAACCTGCGGGAGCTTTCGCAGTTGGCGCAAAACGAGCAGTTCAGCGAGGGCCGTGCCTTGGCTGCGCTGTATCTGGTACGTGACCTGCTGACTCAACGAGGAGCGTTCCAGCCATGAGCGAACTGTTCCTGGGTCACCCGTTTATTGCCCCCGTGATTGAATTGGCCCGCCAGGCCGGCGAGGTCATCCTGCCGTACTGGCGTGCCGACGTGGCCGTGACCACCAAGACCGATGATTCGCCGGTCACTGCCGCCGACCTGGCCGCCCATCACCTGATCCTCGCCGGGCTCACCGCCCTGGACCCGAGCATTCCGGTGCTGTCTGAAGAAGACGCGGACATCGACCAGAGCGTGCGCGCCGGTTGGCAGCGCTGGTGGCTGGTGGACCCGCTGGACGGCACCAAGGAGTTCATCTCCGGCAGCGAGGAGTTCACCGTCAACATCGCCCTGATCGAACAGGGTCGCGTGGTGTTCGGCGTGGTATCGATACCCACCAGCGGCCGTTGCTACTTCGGCGGTGCCGGGCTTGGCGCCTGGCGCTCCGATGTGAGTGAGCCGCCCAAGCAGATTCAGGTACGCCGGACACCTGCGGCGGGCGAGGCGTTTACCGTGGTTGCCAGCCGTCGGCACAGCAGCCCGGAGCAGGAGCGTTTGCTGGCCGGTTTGAGTGTGGGATTGGGCGAGTTGAAACTGGCCAATATCGGCAGCTCGTTGAAGTTTTGCCTGTTGGCTGAAGGCAGCGCCGATTGCTACCCGCGCCTGGCGCCGACCTCGCAGTGGGACACGGCGGCGGCACAGGGTGTGCTGGAAGGGGCGGGCGGTGAAGTGCTGGAGCTGGATGGGCAGCCGTTCAGTTATCCGGCTCGGGCGTCGCTATTAAATCCGTTCTTCCTGGCGTTGCCGGCTAAAGCGGAGTGGCGCGAGCGGTTGCTGACCCTGGCTCGTTCCTGAAGCCCGGCGCCCCGTAGCAGCTGTCGAGCGCCAGCGAGGCTGCGGTGGCAGCACCGCTGTAATCACGGCTGGCGCAGGACCGAGTTGCGCCCGACGCAGCCTCGCTGGCGCTCGACAGCTGCTACGGGGCGGGCGTTATACGGGGCGGGGGTTATGATTGTTAGCGGTGCAGCACGTACTGGCCAGTAAAGGCCACGGCCCGCTCTTCACTGCCCTCATTGACAATCCACGTCTCCAGCGCCAACCGCGCCCGGCCATAACGCTTATACGTCGCCAAAAAACGCTTCCACACCTTCTCATCTGGTGCCTGGCAAACCGCCGTCGCATCAGTAGTCACCGGCAGCGGGTAACTGATCTGCCCTTCCTGAATCACGATGTGCCCGTCTTCAATCCCTTCCTCACGCAACTGCAGATGCAGCCAACCCCAGCCCGCCAGCACGGCACCGCAGTAGAGGCTGCCGCCAAACATGGTGCTCTTGTGGTTGATGTTGGCGTCCAGCGGCAAGCGCAGTTGCAGTTGTCGGTCCTGCCAGTCGATTACCTTGAGGCCCATTTCCCGGGTCAGGGGAATGTCGTGGTGAAGGATCGATTCCAGGTAACGGCTATCGCGACTCATGGTGGCCTCGTGGCAGGTGGAAAAGGGTCATTCGTCGTCAGCGTGACTGTTGCCGCTGTCGGCGAAGTTCAGCCCGTGCTTGCGCAGTTTGTCGTGCAGGGTTTTACGCGGCACGCCCAGTGCTTCGGCAAGGCTGCGCATGGAGTTGTGGGGGCGCGTCAGTTCAGCGGCGATCAGGCTTTTTTCAAACTGTTCGACCTGTTCGCTCAAGCCGCCGGGCGTGCTGGTGAGGATGCCGGTCGAAGGGTTGTCCGGGGTGCTGTCCAGCGCCAGTTCCAGGCCCAGGGCGAAGCGCTCGGCGGCGTTTTGCAGTTCGCGCACGTTGCCCGGCCAGCTGTGGCGTAACAGCAGCGCGCGTTGGCCCGGTTGCAACTCTTTCATCGGTAGGCCGTGGCGGGTGCTGGCTTCGTCGGCAAAGTGCTGGAACAGCATCAGCGCGTCCTCACCCCGTTCGCGCAGTGGCGGAATGCGCAGGGGCGCGACGTTGAGGCGATAGTACAAGTCAGCCCGGAAGCGCCCCTGGTCGGCGGACTGGCGCAGGTCTTCCTTGGTGGCGGCGATGATGCGGATATCCAGCGGGATCAACTGATTGCCCCCAAGACGTTCCACCACGCGCTCTTGCAATAGCCGCAGCAGCTTGACCTGCACATCCAGGCTCATGCTTTCGATTTCATCGAGGAACAGCGTGCCGCCATTGGCGAATTCGAATTTGCCGATGCGCCGCTTCTGGGCGCCGGTAAAGGCCCCCGGCTCGTGACCGAACAACTCGCTTTCCACCACCGACTCGGCCAACGCCCCGGCGTTGATCGCCACGAACGGGCCGGTGCGGCGGTTCGACAGGTCGTGCAGCGCACGCGCCACCACCTCTTTGCCGGCGCCGGTTTCGCCGAGGATCAGCACGTCGGCCTTGGTCGCCGCCAGCGCGCCGATTTGCTCGCGCAGGCGCAGCATCTGCGGTGAGTGCCCCACCAGGCGCGTGCTCAATTGCTGGCGGTCGCTCAAGGCCAGGCGCAGGCTGCGGTTGTCCAGCACCAGGCGGCGCAGGGCCAGGGCACGGCGCACGCTGTCGAGCAGGGCGTCGCTGGCGAAGGGTTTTTCCAGGAAGTCGTAGGCGCCGGTCCGCATGGCCTGCACCGCCAACGGCACATCGCCGTGGCCGGTGATCAGCAGCACCGGCAGCTCCGGGTCTTGCGCGTGGAGTTCCCTCAGCAGCTCCAGGCCATCCATGCCGGGCATACGGATGTCACTCACGACCACGCCCGGCCAATCCCGGGACAGGCGCGCGGTCAGGCCCTGGGCTTCGCCGAGGGTCAGGACCTTCAGCCCGGCCAGGTCCAGGGTCTGGCACAGGGCCTGACGCAGGTGTGGATCATCGTCGATCAACACCACCTGAATCTGGTTATCGATACTCATACACTGCGGTCCTCGGACGGTTGCAGACTGACACCCGGTGCTCCGGCGCGCAGTTTCAAGGTTAACAGCGCGCCACCTTCCTTGTGGTTGGCGAACAACAGTTCACCGCCAAAGGCGCGCATCAGGGTGTCGCAGATCGCCAGGCCCAACCCCAGGCCCTGGGTGCGGGTCTTGGTGGTGTAGAAGGGTTCGCTGGCGCGGCCCAGGGCTTCCATGCAGAACCCCGGGCCGTTGTCGCGAATGTACAGGTTGACGCCCTGTTCGGTGGTTTGGGCACTCAACCAGAGTTTGCGTGGCGGGCCTTTTTCGGTCAGGGCGTCGAGGGCGTTGGCCAGCAGGTTGCCCAGCACCTGGCGCAGGCGGGTTTCGCCGGCTGCGACCCACAAGGTGGCCTCGGGTAAATCGCGGATCAACTCGACCTCCATGGACCGCCTGCGCTTGGCCAGCAGCGCCAGCGCATCATCCAGTGCCGGTTGCAGGGCCACGCTTTCCGGCGCGTGGCGGTCGCGCCGGGCGAAGGCGCGCAAGTGGGCGATGATCGAGGCCATGCGCCCGGTTAATTCGCTGATCAGCTTGAGGTTGCCACGAGCGTCGTCGGTGCGTTGGTGGTCCAGCAGGATCTCGGCGTTTTCCGCATAGCTGCGAATCGCCGCCAGCGGTTGGTTGAGCTCGTGGCTGATGCTCGCCGACATGGTGCCCAGCGCCGACAACTTGCCGGCCTGCACCAGGTCATCCTGGGCGCGCACCAGTTCCTGCTGGGCATGTTCGCGCTCCAGTACTTCCTGTTTCAGGCGCCGGTTGAGGCCTTCCAGGTCGCTGGTGCGTTCGATCACGCGCATTTCCAGCTCGCGGCGGGCCTTGGCTTCGAAGGCGATGCGCTCCAGGTAGTGACGACGGCGCTGCATCATCAGGCCGAGCAACAGCATCAGCACCAGCAAGGTGGCGCCACCCACGGCGACCACGGTGCGCACCGGGCGGCTGATCAGCGTGCGGGGGGCAAGAATCTCGACCTTCCAGCCGGTTTCGGCAATGTCGGTGGCCTGGCGTACCCAGGCCGTGGAGCTGAGGTTCAGCGGCTGCGGGTCGCGCGTCGGGTAGGGCTGGATGGCGATGATGGCGCGGCGTTCTTCGTCCGTCAGTGGCCGGGTGGCGCGGAATCGCCATTGCGGGCGCGAGGTCAGGATCACCACGCCGTTGTGGTCAGTCACCAGCAGTTGTTCCGGTGTGTTGCCCCACAGGCTTTCGGTGTGGTCCAGGTCGACCTTCACCACCAGCACGCCGATGATCTTGTCGCCATCGCGCACAGCGGCGGCGAAGAAGTAGCCGCGTTTGGCCGAGGTGGTGCCCAGGCCGAAGAAGCGTCCCAGGCGCCCGGCCATGGCTTCGCTGAAGTAGGGGCGAAAGGAAAAGTTACGCCCGACGAAGCTGTCCTGCTTGTCCCAATTGGACGCGGCGAGGGTCTTGCCGGTGGTGTCCATCAGGTACATCACTTCCACCCCGGCCTGGGCGGCAACGTCCTTGAGCAGGTGGTTGGCGTTGACCAGGTTGGTGCTGACCTGGGGCGCGTCGATGGCGGTGCGCAGGGCCGGCAGGTCGCCGAGGATCTGCGGCAACACTTCATAGCGGTGCAGGGTGCCCAGCAGGTTGGCGACGTACAGGTCCAGCGTCTGGCGGTTCTGCCCGGCCAGTTCGCTGCGATAATAGCGCTCGGCCAAGTGCTCCAGCGGCCACAACAGCGGTGCCAGGCACAGCGCCAGCAGGGCCAGGCTGCGCCAGCGGGGTCTTCGCGGAAGGGGTGGAGTCATGGGAATCGTGCGCCTGTGGGTACAGGCGCATTATGCCTACGCCTGCTCGGCAAGACACTCGCGCAATGCGTCGTGCCATTGCGGCTGCGATACGTGCCACTGTTGTTGCAGGCGGCTGCAATCGAGGCGTGAGTTCAGCGGACGCTTGGCGGGTGTCGGATAGGCGCTGGAGGGAATCGCCTCCAGCTCTGCGCAAGCTTTGCCTTGGGCCCGCAATTGCTCGCCGATTGCCTGTGCAAAACCGAACCACGAGGTCTCGCCCTGGGCGGTCAGGTGGTAGACCCCCCAATCCCCGGCCTGGCCCGCTTGCCAGCGTTCGATCAGGGCCCGGGTGCTGTTGGCGATGGTGCCGGCCCAGGTCGGCGCGCCGATCTGGTCGGCGACGATGCGCATCTGCGGCTTTTCCTGCAGCAGGCGCTGCATGGTCAGCAGGAAGTTTTTGCCATGGGTCGAGTAGACCCAACTGGTGCGCAGAATCAGGTGCTCACCGCCGACCGCGGCGATTGCCTGTTCACCGGCCAGCTTGCTTGCGCCATACACGCCCAACGGGTGGGTGGCGTCGTCCTCGTTGTAGGGCGCGGCCTTGCTGCCGTCGAACACGTAGTCGGTGGAGTAGTGGATCAGTGGAATGCCCAGTGCCTTGGCTTCCTCGGCGAAGACGCCGGGGGCGGTGGCGTTGATGGCGAAGGCCGCCTCCGGCTCGCTTTCGGCTTGATCGACGGCGGTGTGCGCGGCGGCGTTGATGATCAGGCCCGGGCGGTGGGCACGCACTTGCTGGCGGATCTGCTCGGGCTGCGCCAGGTCAAGCTGGTCGCGGCCCAGCACGATCAACTCGCCCAAGCCCTGGAGGCGATGTTGCAGCTCCCGGGAGACCTGGCCGTGTTGGCCGCTGATGAGGATTTTCAACGGGGTGCTCATGGGAACAGGTCGGCCTCTTGCAGGCTTTTGCCGGCCTGATCCTTGGCGGACAGTTGCGGCGCCTCGGTCAGCTCCCAGTCGATGGCCAGCGTCGGGTCGTTCCAGAGGATGCTGCGCTCGGCGCTCGGCTGGTAGTAATCAGTGGTCTTGTAGAGGAATTCTGCGTAGTCGCTCAGCACCACAAACCCATGGGCGAAACCTTCCGGCACCCACAGTTGGCGGTGGTTGTCGGCGGAAAGCCGCACACCCACCCATTGCCCGAAGTTGGGCGAGCTGCGGCGAATGTCTACGGCCACATCCAGTACTTCGCCGGCGGTGACGCGCACCAGTTTGCCCTGGGTATGTTCGAGCTGGTAATGCAGCCCGCGCAGCACACCTTTCTGCGAGCGCGAGTGGTTGTCCTGCACGAAGTCACGCTTGAGCCCGGTGGCTTCTTCGAAGGCGCGGGCGTTGAAGCTTTCGTAGAAAAAACCGCGCTCGTCGCCGAACACTTTCGGTTCGATGATCAGTACGCCCGGCAGCGAGGTGTCGGTGACCTTCATTTTTGCTCCCCGGCCAGTGAGTACAGGTATTGGCCGTAGCCGGTCTTGCCAAAGTATTTGGCCCGTTCCAGCAAATGGTCGCGATCGATCCAGCCGTTCTCGTAGGCGATTTCTTCCAGGCATGCCACTTTCAAACCCTGGCGGTGCTCGATGGTCTGCACATACGTCGAGGCTTCCAGCAGGCTGTCGTGGGTGCCGGTGTCGAGCCAGGCGAAACCACGGCCGAAGCGCTCCACATGCAGGTCGCCGCGCTGGAGGTAGGCGTTGTTGACGTCGGTGATTTCCAACTCGCCACGTGGCGATGGCTTGACGGCCTTGGCGATCTTGATCACGTCGTTATCGTAGAAATACAGCCCGGTCACCGCGTAGCTCGACTTTGGCTTCGCCGGTTTTTCCTCGATGGAAAGCGCGCGGCCCTCGCTGTCGAAATCGATCACGCCGAAACGCTCCGGGTCCTTGACCCAGTAGCCGAACACGGTGGCGCCGGATGGGCGCTCGGCGGCGGTGCGCAACTGGTCGCCGAAATGCTGGCCGTGGAAGATGTTGTCGCCCAGGATCAGGCACACCGGGTCATCACCGATGAACTCTTCACCAATCAGAAACGCCTGGGCCAGGCCGTCCGGTGACGGTTGTTCGGCATAGGTGAAACGCACGCCAAACTGGCTGCCGTCACCCAGCAGGTTACGGTACTGCGGCAGGTCCACCGGGGTGGAAATCACCAGGATGTCCTTGATCCCGGCCAGCATCAGCACCGAAATCGGGTAGTAGATCATCGGCTTGTCATACACCGGCAACAGCTGCTTGGAAACGCCCAGGGTAATGGGGTGCAAACGGGTGCCGGAGCCACCGGCCAATACGATTCCCTTCATCATGCGATCAGATCCTTAAAGTCGGTGTTGCCCAGTCGTTCGCCCTGATAACTGCCGTCCTGGACCCTGCGGCACCATTCCAGGTTATCGAGGTACCACTGCACGGTTTTGCGCAGGCCGGTTTCAAAGGTTTCTTCGGGCACCCAGCCCAGCTCGCGTTCGATCTTGCTGGCGTCGATCGCGTAGCGCTGGTCGTGGCCCGGGCGATCCTTGACGAAGGTGATCAGGTCGGTGAATTTTTCGACGCCCGCCGGGCGCTGTGGCGCCAGCTCTTCCAGCAGGCCGCAGATGCTGCGCACCACGTCGATATTCTTCTGCTCGTTATGGCCGCCGATGTTGTAGGTCTCGCCCACCACACCTTCGGTTACCACTTTGAACAGCGCGCGGGCGTGGTCTTCGACGAACAGCCAGTCGCGCACCTGCAGGCCATCGCCATACACCGGCAGCGGTTTACCGGCCAGGGCGTTGAGGATCACCAGCGGGATCAGCTTCTCGGGGAAGTGGAAGGGCCCGTAGTTGTTCGAGCAGTTGGTCAGCAGCACCGGCAGGCCGTAAGTGCGCTGCCAGGCACGCACCAGGTGATCGGACGCAGCTTTGCTGGCCGAGTAAGGCGAGCTGGGCGCGTAAGGCGTGGTCTCGGTGAACAGGTCATCCACGCCGTGCAGGTCGCCGTACACTTCATCCGTGGAGATGTGGTGGAAGCGGAAGGCGCTTTTGGCCGGTTCTTCCAGCTTCTGCCAATAGCCGCGTGCGGCCTCCAGCAGGCTGTAGGTACCGACGATATTGGTCTGGATAAAATCCGACGGTCCGTCGATGGACCGGTCCACATGGGACTCGGCCGCCAGGTGCATGATCGCGTGGGGCTCAAAGCGCGCCAGCACGGCGCTGACGGTGGCCTGGTCGATGATGTCGGCCTGGACGAACTCATAGCGGCTATTGGTCGCGATGCTGGTCAGCGACTCAAGGTTGCCTGCATAGGTCAGTTTGTCCAGGTTGAGCACTTCGTGCCCGGTGTGTTGAATCAGGTGCCGGATCAGAGCTGAGCCGATGAATCCGGCGCCGCCAGTGATGAGAATGCGCATGTCGGAGGCCCTTTTCCTTAGACAGACATTAAGCGAATGGAGCATAGCTTGAGTTGTGAAGCCAGGTGGTGCAAGGGGACACCATCAGATTGACGGCACCGGGTGGGGCCTGGGGGTTGCGTAACCCCCGTCAACAATGGCGATATAAGCGTCTGATAAAAACACCAGGGGTCGTCACATGTTGCTCGCCACGTTGATTCATCGCGCCAGTCTGCCATGCCCGCAAGTCGGACCAGACCCTGCGGCGCGGCTACTGGAGCAGCATTACGACCTCGGCGGCACGCTAAAGTCCCTGGGCAGCCAGCAAGATCTCAACTACCGCATCGACAGTGACCGAGGCCGTTTTGTGCTGAAAATCTGCCGGGGCGACTATGCCGCCGTCGAGCTGCAGGCCCAGCACGCGGCCCTCAAGCACCTGCAGGAACATTCAGACGTGCGGGTGCCCAAGGTGATCACAGCGCTTGATGGCGAAGACCTGCTGACCGAAACCGTCGCCGGGCACACCGTGCACCTGCGGCTGCTGGACTACATCGACGGCCAGCCACTGACCCATGTCCCACATCTGGGCCGTGAAGTGATCGCAGGCTTCGGCGAACTCTGCGGGCGGATGAGCCTGGCGCTGGCCGGCTTCGAGCATCCGGGCCTGGAACGCACTCTGCAATGGGACCCTCGCCACGCCCTTGAACTGATCACCCATCTGCTCTCGACCCTCGAAAACCTTCCCCAGCGGGCGGCGCTGGAGCAAGTGGCCGAGCAAGTGGAACGCCGTGTGCGGCCTTTGGCCGATCACCTGCCGTGGCAAGCCGTGCACATGGATATCACCGATGACAACGTGGTGTGGCAGCGCGATGCCCAGCGGCATTGGCAGGTCCAGGGCGTGATCGACTTCGGCGACCTGGTGCGTACCTGGCGCATTGCCGACCTGTCGGTGACTTGCGCGGCACTGCTGCACCATGCCGAGGGCGATCCGTTCGCCATTCTGCCGGCGATCCAGGCGTGCCACGCGATCACTGCGTTGCAGCACGAAGAGTTGCAGGTGCTATGGCCGCTGATCGTCGCGAGGGCTGCAGTGTTGGTACTGAGCAGTGAGCAGCAGCAGAGGCTGGACCCGGATAACACCTACCTGTTGAAGAACGCCGAGCATGAGTGGGAAATTTTCAACGTGGCGACATCGGTGCCCTTTGAGCTGATGGAGGCGGCGATCCTGGGTTGTGTCGGTGCCCAGTTGCCGCCAATTGCCGGCGAAGGCTTTGCGCCGTTGTTGCCGGGGCTGGTTGGGCGTGAGTTCGCGCTGATTGACCTGGGCGTGCTCAGCCCGCATTTCGAGGCCGGCAATTGGGAGCAGGAGGGCATTGATCGCCGTCTGCTGGAACAAGCGGCTGTGGTCCATGGCTTGGCAGCCAGCCGTTATGCTCAATACCGACTGTCCCGTACCCAGCCCGACAGCGCCGTCGAGCCCGAGACTTTCCCGCTTCATGTAGAGCTGCACATGCCTCTGGGTGCCACGGTGGAAGCACCGTTCGCCGGCACCTTGCGCTACGCCGCCGACGGCTTGATGTGCCTGCACAGCGAGCAGTTGAGTGTGCGATTGTGGGGCGTGAACGCCTTGTTGCAACACGGCGCCGCGGTGGTAAAGGGCCAAGTGCTCGGCGAAGTTGCCGGCCCGCTGACGGTGCAACTGTGCCGCGCCGAACTCGAACCGCCGCTGTTCTGCACGCCGTCCCGGGCGGTGGCCTGGCAAGCGTTGTGCCCATCCCCGGCCACTTTGCTGGGGCTGGCCTGCGACGCCGAGCCGGAACTGGACCCCGAGGCCTTGCTGGCTCGTCGCGATGCCAGCTTCGCCCGCTCGCAGAAGCACTATTACATCGACCCGCCGCGCATCGAGCGCGGTTGGCGCAATCATCTGATCGACATGCAGGGTCGCTCCTACCTCGACATGCTCAATAACGTCGCGGTGCTCGGCCACGGTCACCCACGCATGGCCCAAGTGGCGGCGCGGCAATGGTCGCTGCTCAACACCAACTCACGCTTCCACTATGCGGCGATTGCCGAATTCTCCGAGCGTCTGCTGGCCCTGGCGCCGGACTCCATGGACCGGGTGTTCCTGGTCAACAGCGGCACCGAAGCCAATGACCTGGCCATTCGCCTGGCCTGGGCCCACAGCGGCGGGCGCGACATGCTCAGCGTGCTGGAGGCCTATCACGGCTGGTCAGTGGCGGCGGACGCGGTGTCGACCTCGATTGCCGACAACCCCCAGGCCTTGAGCAGCCGCCCGGACTGGGTGCATCCGGTGACCGCGCCGAATACCTATCGCGGCGAGTTCCGCGGGCAGGACAGTGCGCCGGACTACGTACGCAGCGTGGAACAC
The DNA here is from genome assembly GCF_024807515.1 of Pseudomonas sp. BIGb0558. Taxonomy (NCBI): domain Bacteria; kingdom Pseudomonadati; phylum Pseudomonadota; class Gammaproteobacteria; order Pseudomonadales; family Pseudomonadaceae; genus Pseudomonas; species Pseudomonas sp. BIGb0558. The sequence goes on along the minus strand of NZ_JANUEW010000002.1, from coordinate 440,019 downwards.
AACCTGGCGAAAATCGCCGCGCAGAACCGCCAACTGGCGGGCTTCATTTGTGAGCCGGTGTACGGCAATGCCGGCGGGATCTCCTTGCCGCCTGGCTATTTGCAGCAGGTATATGCCCTGGTTCGGGCACAGGGCGGCGTGTGCATCGCCGATGAAGTGCAGGTGGGCTATGGCCGCATGGGCCATTTCTTCTGGGGTTTTGAAGAGCAGGGCGTGGTGCCGGACATCATCACCATGGCCAAGGGCATGGGCAACGGCCAGCCATTGGGCGCGGTGATCACCCGCCGGGAAATCGCCGAGGCGCTGGAGGCCGAGGGTTACTTCTTCTCGTCATCAGGCGGCAGCCCGGTGAGTTGCCGCATCGGCATGGCGGTGCTGGACGTGATGGAGGAAGAAAAACTGTGGGAAAACGCCCAGGTGGTAGGCGGGCATTTCAAGGCCCGTTTGGAAGCGTTGGTCGAGCAGCATCCGTTGGTGGGCGCGGTGCATGGTTCCGGGTTTTACCTGGGGCTGGAATTGGTCCGCGACCGGCAGACCCTGGAACCGGCCACCGAAGAGACCGCGCTGCTGTGTGATCGCTTGCGGGAACTGGGGATCTTCATGCAGCCCACCGGCGACTATCTGAACATCCTCAAGATCAAGCCGCCGATGGTCACTTCCCGGCAAAGCGTGGACTTCTTCGTCGACATGCTGGCGAAGGTGTTGGACGAGTCGCTTTAACCATTTGTCGGGGTAATTCGATTGTTATCGGTAATTGCTCGGTAATTTATGAGTGGTAGATGTAAATCGTCTTTTAAGGTCGATTTTTATCCGATATAAAGGCGTCATGCTCACGCAGCCGTCCCAGGAGATTTTTCATGACCACTTTGCACAGCACCCCCCGCGCCGACGGCTTCCATATGCCTGCCGAATGGGCGCCACAGACCCAGACCTGGATGATCTGGCCCGAGCGCCCGGACAACTGGCGCCTGGGCGGCAAGCCGGCGCAGGCCGCCCACGTGGCGGTGGCCAAGGCCATTGCACGCTTTGAACCGGTGACCGTGGCGGTCTCGGCCAGCCAGTATGAAAACGCCCGGGCGCGCCTGGACGTACCGAATATCCGCCTGGTGGAAATGTCCAGTGACGATGCCTGGGTACGGGATACCGGGCCGACGTTTGTGATCAACAACAGCGGCGAAGTGCGTGGCGTGAACTGGGACTTCAACGCCTGGGGCGGCTTTGATGGCGGCCTGTACTCGCCGTGGAATCGCGATTCCCAGGTGGGCGGCAAGATCCTCGAGATCGAGCGCAGCCCGCGTTATCGCACCGAAGGGTTTGTGCTGGAAGGCGGCTCGATTCACGTCGACGGCGAAGGCACGCTGATCACCACCGAAGAATGCCTGCTCAACCGCAATCGCAACCCGCACCTGCAGCGCGAGGAAATCGAAGCGGTGCTCAGTGCCAACCTGGCTGTGGATAAGATTATCTGGCTGCCGGATGGCCTGTTCAACGACGAAACCGACGGGCATGTGGATAACTTCTGCTGCTACGTGCGCCCGGGCGAAGTGTTGCTGGCCTGGACCGATGACCCGCAAGACCCGAACTACGCACGCTGCCACGCCGCCATGGACGTCCTGCAAAGCAGCACCGACGCCAAGGGCCGCTCGTTCACAGTGCATAAAATGCCGATCCCGGGGCCGCTGTACGCCACCGAGGAAGAATGTGCCGGCGTGGATCCAGTCGACGGCACCCAGGAGCGCAATCCCACCGTGCGGTTGGCCGGTTCCTACGTCAACTTCCTGATTGTCAACGGCGGCATCATCGCGCCGAGCTTCGACGACCCGCTGGACAGCCGCGCCAAGGAGATTCTGCAGAACCTGTTCCCGCAGCACGAAGTGGTGATGGTGCCGGGGCGCGAACTGTTACTGGGGGGCGGCAACATCCACTGCCTGACCCAGCAGCAGCCGGCGCCGCACAAAAACTGAGTGCACTTGTAACAGCCTGATACCCGGTTGAGTGCCAATCGGGTGCGCCGCGGTTTGGGCGCTCACAGCAAGCCCACGGCCCGTCAGGTTCGTGGGCTTTTTTGTGACCATGTGCCGACAAACCGGGCACATTGGCATAGCTCTTGTATCGCTGTTGCGACAGGGAGCGCTTAGTCTGACTAAGCGGTTCTGTCATAAACCTTGAGTAAGTTAGCCGCTCAAGCCGTCGGAGAGAGCGCTGAAATGAATGCCGATATCAACCTTATGTACAAGCGTACGTTCCACCCCTTGCGGGTGAACGGCGACGCGATCCATGCGCTGGCGCTCTGGTTGAAGGCAAACGGTTCGAGGCAGATCAGGACGCCCGACCCGCGCCGGGTGATGAGCGAACGGTACCCGGTGGGGCTGTTCAGCGAGGATGAGGTGCAGGCGTTGTGTGAGTTGATGCAGAACTGAAGGTTGTTTTCAATGTTGCACCGGACTTTGTGGCGAGGGAGCTTGCTCCCGTTGGTGTGCGCAGCAGCCCCAAAACAGATCACCGAGTTCTATCTGGAAAAACACAGTCGCCTTATTTTGGGGGTGCTTCGCACCCCAACGGGAGCAAGCTCCCTCGCCACAGAAAAGTGCGTTGCTGTTTAGAAACTGTACGTTCCGGTAACCACCAGACTACGCGGGTCCCCAAACTGAATCTGCGCCGCACTCGTCGCCGACGCGTAGTACGTCTTGTCGCTGATATTGTTCAGCGCCGCCCTTACATCCCATTCCTTCTGCCGGAACCCGGCCAGTGCATCCCAGCGGCCGTAACCCGGTAACACCACGGTGTTGGCGTTATCCGCATAACGCTCACCCACCAGCGTCAGCCCGGTTTCCGCGTACCAGCCCATCTCCGGTTTCCAGGTGACGAACAGGCTTGCATTGCGCTTGGCCACGTCGCTGATGCGCTTGCCTTCAAAACCGTTGTTGTCCTTCACCACCGTGGCGTCCTGCAGGCCAACGCCGCCGCGTACATACCAGTTGCCGATGATCTTGCCGGCAGCGGTCAACTCCACGCCACGGGAGCGCTGCTCGCCGCTGAGCAGGGTGATGGTCGGGTCCAGCGGGTCACGGGTGCGGCGGTTGTAGAGTTCCAGTTCGTACACCGCCAGGGTGGTGCTCAGGCGGTCATCGAGCCAGTCGCTCTTGACCCCGATTTCCTTCTGCCTGGTCAGTTCCGGGCTCAGGTCGTTGGCGTTGCCCGTCGCGTTGGGCGTGATGCCGATCAGGCCGCCACCGGTGGGCGAGAAGGTCTTGCTCCACGAGGCGTAGAACGAATGGTGTTCCAGCGGCGTCCAGACCAGGCCCACCCGCGGGCTGGTGCTGTGGCTCACGACCTGTTCCGAGGCGTTGGTCAGTCTGTTGGTGGACTCCACATCAAAGCGGTCGTAGCGCAAACCGGCGAGCAGTTGCCATTGATCGTTCAGGCGCAGTTGGTCCTGCACATACACGGCCTGGCTTTGCACTTCGGTGTGGCTGCTGCTGAATGCCGGCAGGCGACCGTTGTGGCGCAGGTCCGGGTTGGGGTTGTACACATCCACGCTCGGCACGGCGGCGAGCGGCGCCCGATAGAGTTTCGGGTCGCGGCGCTGGTTGCCCAATTCCACTCCGGTCAGCAAGCGATGCTCCAGGCCAAAAGTGCTGAAGCCGCCTTCCAGCTCGACGTTGTTGAGGATGTTGCGTGTGGTCAAGTCCTGCTGCCAGCGCTGGCGCCCGACCTTGTTGGTTTTGGGGTCGTAGCTGACGGCGTAGGTGTTATCGAAGTCGCTGTCGAGGGTGAACACGCCCAGGGTATGGCGCAGTTGCCAACTGTCGTTCAACTCATAGGCCAGCCGGGAGCGCAGGGATTGGGATGTGTCGTCGATGTAATCGCGCTTGTCACCATAAGTGGTGCCGCGGCTGACATCCGCCGGCCGCCCATTGACCCCGGGAATGCCACGGTCGGGCGTGCGGTTGTAACGGCTGTATTCGTACTGCACCAGCCAGTTCAGGTCGGGGGTCAGTTGCCAGCTCATGGACGGTGCAAACAGCTGGCGATTGCCGCTGACGCCGTCGCGGAAACTGTTGTTGTCCTGGTTGCCCATGTTCAGGCGCAGGCTGATGTTATCGGTGGGGTCGGTGCTGAGGTCGGCATAGAGGCTGCGCAAATCATCGCTGCCGCCCTGGGCTTCGATGCTGGAGGCGCGACCGGCCTGGGGCAGCTTGCTCACGCGGTTGACGATGCCGCCCTGGCCGCCGCGCCCGTACAGCACGGCTGCCGGGCCTTTGAGCACTTCGATGCGTTCGATGTTGTGCAGGTCGCGTACGTATTGGCTGTCGTCGCGAATACCGTCCAGATAGAAGTCATTGCTGGCGTCGAAGCCACGGATGCGCAGGCTGTCGAACCGCGTGTCGGCGCCGCTGCTGACGTTGGGCACGCCGCTTAAGGCCTGGCCCAGGTCATTGGTGCCGTAGGAACGCAGGCTGTCGGTTTTCACCGAGTCGATGGCCTGGGGCACGTAGCGCACGGGTGTGGCGGTGCGGGTAGCGGTACTGGTTTCCTTGACGCGCGGGTCGTCTTCGTCGGCTTCAGCACTCACGGAAGTTTCCGGCAGGACGGTGGCAGCGCAGGCAAATCCGGCAGACAGCAGTACAGAAAGCCCAAGGGTAATGGGCGTCAGGCGCAGGGCAGGCATCGGGGTGTGTATCCAAAAAGGTTGGCAGGATAAAAGCGCGTTAATGGTAATGCTTACTATTTGCGCAGGTTATCTATTCCTAAGTTGACCCTTCTGAAAAATGTTACGGCATATGTTTTACAGGGATATTCGACCGATTCCCGAAACAGTCTGGGAGCCAATTCGGGGTTTTCCGAACTGTAGGTAAGACTAATCTGCCGGGCATCAACGTCTATCGGAGCCCGTCATGTCGGCAGCCACGCTTCATTACATTTACGACCCGCTGTGCGGCTGGTGTTACGGCGCCGAGCCGCTGCTGCATGCCGCCCGGGATGTATTGCCTGTCCAGCTGCACGGCGGCGGCATGATGACCGGCGCCAATCGCCAATCTGTCTCGCTGCAGTTGCGTGACTACGTGATGCCCCATGACCGGCGCATTGCCGAGTACACCGGGCAACCGTTTGGCCAGGCGTATTTCGAAGGCTTGCTGCGGGACCACGACGCGGTGTTCGACTCAGCCCCGCCCATCAGCGCGGTGCTGGCCGCAGAAAAAATTGCCGGTCGCGGCCTGGAATTATTGGCGCGTTTGCAAACGGCGCACTACGTCGAAGGTCGCCGAATCGCCGATAACGACGTGCTGCTGACTCTGGCTGAGTCCATCGGTTTGGATCCTCAAGTCTTCAACACAGCCTTCAATGAAATCCAGGGCGCAGAAACCCAGGCTCACATTAAAGACAGCCGCCAATGGCTGGCAAAAATCGGCGGCCAGGGCTTTCCCACCTTGGCCCTGGAGCAGGGCGGCCAACTGCAATTGCTCGACATCAGCCCCTGGCTGGGCAAGCCCCAAGCCTTTGCTGAGTGGCTGAGACAAACAGTCGCAATTTCGATTCCAACCACCCAATCGAGTGCACCAATGTGTGGCCTGCAGGGTTGCGAAGAGCCGAGACGGGCTTGATAGAGCCTTGCACCATGATGGCTATTTAATGTTTCTTAGACTTTTTTAGCCTAAATACAGACGATTCACGAAATTGACACACAGTAAAGGGCGCGGATAGGATTCGCCCCAACGCCTGTGGCTAACCGCCATGACTTCTCCAATAAAAAAAGGCCCGCGGCATTTTAGTCGTCCGCGGGCCTTTTTTTATCTGGGGAAAGTCGACACCAGAAAAGCAACACGGAGCCTGGTGTCACAGCGCGTACTCAACCAGTAATAAGGAATATAAGAAAATGTTGAAACAACGGATGGGGCTGATCGCTCTGGGGATTTTGAGCGCTACGCAAGCAATGGCTGACGACCAATCCCAATCAAAGGGTTTTGTTGAAGACAGCCACCTGAACATCGCGGCACGCAACGCGTACATCAGCCGCGACTACAAGAACGGCAAGCAAGACAAAGCCGAATGGGGCCAGGGCTTCATCGGCAAGTTCGAGTCCGGTTTCACCCAAGGCACCGTCGGTGTGGGTGTGGACGTGATCGGCCAATACGCCATTCGCCTGGATGGTGGTAAAGGTCGCAGTGGCGCTGGCGGTATCGACTTCTTCAAGCAAGGCGACAGCGGCGCAGCAGCCGATGACCTGGCCAAGGGCGGCGCAGCCGTCAAGGCACGCATCTCCAACACCGTGATCAAATACGGTCAGCAGATGCCAGCCGTGCCGGTGCTGCAGTACGACAACTCCCGTCTGTTGTCGGAAACCTACGAAGGTACTTCGATCGTTTCCAAAGAAATCGCCGGCCTGCAACTGGACGCTGGTCACTTCACCAAGGAAGCTCGCAAGAGCGCCGAGGGTTCCGACAGTGGCGCGCTGAAAAGCATCGACTACATCGGCGGTAGCTACAAATTCACCGAAAGCCTGTCGGCAGCGCTCTACGCTTCCAACATGCAGGACGTGCTGAAGAAGCAATACGTCAACGTCAACTACGTGCTGGCCCTGCCAGAGAAACAATCGTTGACCTTCGACTTCAACGGTTACAAAACCAAGCTCGACCGTAGTTTCGCCCTGGAAAACCAAGGTGACGCCGACGCTCGCGACAACAAAATCTGGAGCCTGGGCGCCACGTGGGCCGTTGGCCCGCACAGCTTCACCCTGGCCCACCAGCGCAGCACCGGTGACACCGGTTACCTGTACGGCGGCTACCGCAACGCAGGCGGTATCGGCGACGGTGGCAACACCATCCTGTTGGCCAACTCCTACTGGTCTGACTTCAACGGCAAGGACGAGCGCTCCTGGCAAGCAGGCTACGGCCTGGACTTCAGCGCCTTCGGCGTGCCTGGCCTGACCTACAACATCGCCTACGTGCGCGGCACCAACATTGACGACGGTTCCAACCGCGGCAGTGGCACCGAGCGTGAGATCTTCAACCAGTTCAAATACGTGGTACAGAACGGCCCGGCCAAAGACCTGAGCCTGCGTGCCCGTGCGTCGTGGTTGCGCGTTTCCAACAACGCCAGCAACTACAACGTGGGCGGTAACGAGATCCGTCTGTTCGCCGACTACCCAATCAACGTTTTCTGATTGATTGAGCGTCGCGCCTGATTCAAGGCGATAAAAAACCCCGACTGGTTCGGGGTTTTTTTATGCCTGCGATCTGAGCTTATTGATTACACCACATCACTAATGAAGTACTCCGCCCCACCTTTATCCACATCAAACAACCCCATAAATTGGCCTCACTGCCTGCCCACCATGTCGATGGGCAAGTCACTGGAGCCTTGCCATGCCATTTGTCAGCGTACGCATCACCCGCGACGGCGTTACCTCGGAGCAGAAAGCCCAGGTCATTGCCGAAATCACCGAAACCCTCGAGCGCGTCCTCAAAAAACGCCCCGACCTGACCCACATCGTCATCGAAGAAGTCGACACCGATAACTGGGGCTATGCCGGCATCACTACCACCCAGTACCGCAAGCAGCTCGCGGAAAATCCGTCATGAGCGCGCCCGTCACCATCGACTTCATCTCCGATGTGGTGTGCCCGTGGTGCGCCCTCGGCGCCACCGCCCTGGAACAAGCCATCGACAACCTGGCAGGCGAAGTGAAGGTTGAACTGACCTTCAAACCCTTCGAACTCAACCCCGACATGCCGGCCGAAGGCGAAAACGCCGTCGCCCACATGATGCGCAAATACGGGCGCAGCGCCGAGGAAGTCGCCAGCGGCAAAAAGATGCTGATGGAGCGGGGCGAGGCCATCGGCTTCACCTTCGACCTGGAAAAACGCAGCCACTTCTACAACACCTTCGACGCCCATCGGTTGCTGTTTTGGGCGTTGCAGCAAGGGCGCCAGACCGAGCTGAAAAGGGCGCTGCTGCGAGGGTATTTCAGCGATGGCCAGAACGTCAGCGACCACGAAACCCTGGCTCGTTTGGCCGCCGAAGCCGGGCTGGACATTGAAGGCGCACGCAAGGTGCTGGGCTCTACCGCCTACGCCAACGAAGTGCGCGAGCTTGAAGTGTTCTATCGCGAGCACGGCATCAACTCCGTGCCGGCCATGGTGCTCAACGGCCGCCAGTTGGTCTCCGGGTCGCAATCAGTCAGTTACTACGAACAGATGCTGCGGGAAATGTCCGCCGCGGCTGCTTGAACCATCCCATTTTCCCTATAGAGGTTTCATCATGAGCAATTCGAAAAAAGTCGTTGTGATTACTGGCGCATCCCAAGGCCTCGGTGCTGCTGCGGTCAAGGCTTACCGCGAGCTGGATTACCGCGTGGTTGCCACCTCCCGGTCGATCAAACCGTCGACCGATCCAGACATCCTTACCGTGGCGGGCGACATCGCCGAGCCGGCCACCGCCGAGCGCGTCATCCGCGAAGGCGTGACGCGGTTTGGCCGCATCGACAGCCTGATCAACAACGCCGGGATCTTCGTCGCCAAACCCTTCACCAGCTACACCCACGAAGACTACGTGAACGTGTTGGCGGTGAACCTGAACGGGTTCTTCTACATCACCCAACTGGCGATTACCGAGATGCTGAAACAGGGCGCCGGGCACATCGTCAACATCACCACCAGCCTGGTGGACCACGCGATTGACGGCGTGCCGTCGGTGCTGGCTTCGCTGACCAAAGGCGGGCTGAACTCCGCGACCAAATCGCTGGCGATTGAATACGCCAAGCGCGGGATTCGGGTGAACGCGGTGAGCCCCGGGATTATCAAGACGCCGATGCATGGTGAAGAGACGCATGCGGCGTTGGGTAGCTTGCATCCGGTTGGGCATATGGGTGAAGCGCGGGATATTGCGCAGGCTATTGTGTACCTGGAATCGGCTGGGTTTGTGACGGGTGAGATTCTGCATGTGGATGGTGGGCAGAGTGCTGGGCACTAAGCGACGCGACTGAACGAAAAAACGCCCCGGACCGTGATGGTTCGGGGCGTTTTTTGTTGGCCTGTCGGAATTAACGGGTTGAAGGCGCGACCTGTTCCAACGCCCGATCTACCAGGATTGAACTCAACTCAATCAGTTGCTGAATCCCCAATGCCACAGCCCTTTGTGATCCTTCCAGCTCGAATGCCAGGTTCGAGACCATTTCATTGGCTGACGAGAGGGTTTCTGCGGCATTGGCCAGCAGCGTTTCGGTATCCACATCGGGCGAAACGGAGAACAGATTACTGCCTGAACGCGCCGCAGGTTCTGCATCGTCTGATGAGTGCAAGTAATGATCAATCGCCCGCTGCGCGGCGGCATGAAGCTTGGCGTCGATTGGGGTATGAGGCGGGTTAGGTGTGACCTTGAACATGGCGAAGCTCCTTTAGCGATTCAGGAACTGCCAATCTCACTTCCACATGAGGGTGGCAGCTGTGCGCAGGTGTGGAAGACCGGGGCTAAAGGAACCCGGCGCACCGAAGTGCCCCGCACACAGCCGCCATAACACAAGAATACAGGCGAAAAAAAACGCCAGTAGGTGTTCATGGGCGTTTGAGCGCCTTTAGCCATAGTACGGACTTCCACATCCGGCCGCTGATTTTGCAGCGGCTGGGGGAGGTTAGCGGGGTGGAGGATGGGGAGGCAAGCTGATATGGGTGTACGAAAATTCGGGGCCGCAGAGGCATGTGCTCATGAATTAGCTCTTTTTATGGATACGCCATAATTATTGGCTACCCATAATTCTGCATAAATCTGAGGCGGGACTTCTCTACAGGAATTGGTCTATCTGGAAAACGGGAAAACTGCGTCAGACCACGATTCTCGTTATTGAATTGAAAGCCTACTCCAACCCCCACTCCCGCTATGAAGCAGAATCCCTGTAGTGCTGCTGGTACTCACCCCTTGACCCAAGATGATCCGTCCACTGCCGAACAGGCCCAGCCTCTTGCTCGGTCAGCTTCATCTGTTGCAACTCATCATGAAGAAGGAACACAAAATCCTCTTCGTCCTGTATCTGCCGCACGTCCTGCAGGGTCCAGTGGTGCTCGCTGATCAAGTGGAGTCGAAGTTCGTCCATGGCGTCCAGTCTGGCCCAGATTGCCGTGCTGCCTTCGAGCATCCGTTCGGCGAAGCACTTGAGCTTGTACAACCCGAGTGCCATGCGGGTGTGCTGATCGGCCGGTAGCCCTTCCCAGCGGAGGTCGGGGTTTTCAGTCAGAAGTTTCTCGTACTTATCAAGCGCTGCTATCCATTCACGGTGGTGATTGAATTCTTGAACCATGTCCGGCTCTCCGCGACATCCTTTCGGGTGAAATCAAAATAGCCCAACACCTCAGAATCGCCCACTGATACCCAGCAGTGGCCCCTTCTGGACAATGTCGTACACAAACCCGTCATGACGATAATTCACCCCCATGGCCCGGTAGCCGGCCACCGCTGAAAATCCCGGCCAGAACTCCCAGCCCGCCAGCGCAGCCAGGTCCCAATCCTCCCGAGACTGCCCGGCGCCCGCCATTCCCCACGATGACAACCAGAACCGGTCATTCACGGCATAGTGCCCGCGCAGTCCCGCCATGGCGTCTGCCCAGGTCGCATTGTCAGAACCCGATGAGCCGCCAAGAGGACCACCATGGAAGGTGAGGGTGGTGCCGCTGTACCAGACGCGCACGCCACCGGCGACATCCAGCCGACGGTTTTCATCTCCCAGCACGGTGTAGCCGCCACCCAGGAACCCGGAGGCCGTCTTGCTTTCAACCTCAAGTTTGGCGCCTCCAGGCAGGCGGTTGCGGGTGTCGGTGTCGATGTACATCAGGTCGGCGAGCACGCTGTAGGGGCCACGGCGCGCCTCACCCATCAGCATCACCGACATATCGACCGTCTTGGCGATGTCGGAGAAGTCGGATTTTATGAACTGGGTCCCGGTGCTGCTGTGGCCCACGTGCCCACGGATACCGGCGCCCCATACGTAGGGCCCACCGTTGAACTGCCATTCATCGCTGTCTGCCGCCCTGGCCACTGTTGGCAGGCTTGAGCCGGCGACCGCGAAAGCGCCAACCAGCAGCGCCAGGCGGACGTTGTCACTGTGGATCATGGTGTTTCCCCGATCAGTGCTGGGTCAGCGAGAGCGCCACGCTCTCGGCCGCGCAGTCTTCTGTAGGTTTCAGGCCAGCCTTTTGCGCAGCCTTGACCTCTTCCTTCGCCGCCGCGAGGTCCGCCAGGAATGCCGGATTGCTATGCAGGCTCGCCACTGTGGCGGCCCCCATGATGCGGCCTGCATCCACGTCGCTCTGCCAGTGCGCATCGCAGATGACCCGGCTTTGGCCGAAGGACAACCCGCGGGTCATCAGTTCGGTGGCGCGTGCCGGGTTGATTTCCGCCAGTACCAGGCCCCAGGCCCAGCCCGCGGCAGAGTGGCCGGACGGCCAGGAGCCATCGGTACGCAGCAACGGCTCCATGTCTTTGCGACAGGTTCCTTCGTTATGGGCCACGAACGGTCGGGTGCGGTTGTAGGCATTTTTCCCAGCGTAGGTGGAGCCGCCCGCATCGGTCAGGGTGCGTTGCATCAGGGTGTAGAGATGCGGTGTATTTTTCTCGCTGATCGGCGTGCCCATCGCGCAGACGAATGCGTTGGCCGGGCCCGGGAATGACAGCTCCGCATCTGCTGCGGCGAGTTTCTCCCGGGCCGTACCGCGTAGCGACAGCGCTGTTCGCCGTGCTTCTTCATCCCGTGCAAGCGCCGCAGAGTCGGGCTTGGGCGGGGCGCCCAGCAACGCCAGGCGCAATGGCAGATCCGCCGAGTTCAGATAGCCTGGGGCCAGCTTGAAGTGAGGGTCTGTGACCTTGGTGGCATCGTCGGCAAGTACCAGCCCCGACCAGAGCAGGCCGGCCAAACCCAGCTGCTTATGTAGTGTTTTCATCGAGTGTTCCCTGATCAAAACCGGTAAAGGGCATTCAGGTAGGCGCCTGCGCCCACGTTTTCACCCGTGAGCGGGCTGTTGCGGGCGTCGGAGACCAGGGCGTAGGTTTTGATGCCGCCTTCCAGTGCCAGTTGTGGCTGCAATTGCCAGGTGAGGCCCAGTTTCAAGGTCACGTCGCGCATGCCGCCGCCTGGGTGGTATTCGTCGAAGCCGGTGCGCGCCGCTTGTTGGGCGGTGACGCCGAAGCGCGCCATCATGTCTTTCTCATTGCTCCAGGTGCCGTATAGGGTCGAGTCCAGGGTCAATGTCGAAGACAGTGCGTAGGCGGTGGCGAAACCGGCCTCCAGGAATGCGGTACGCCCCAGGCTTTCGCCACCGTAATCGCGGCTCTGGCTGGCTTGCAGGCCACGCACGAACAGGCGTCCGGCCGGTAGCATCCAATACGCTTCCGCCCCGACAAGCGCGGTGCTGTCCAGGTTGCCCATGCCCTTGAGGTAGTCATCACGACCGCCCAGGGTGTGGATTCTTTCCTTGCGGCCCTGGTCGTAACCCAGCAACAGGGCGATCCCGAAAGGCGACAAACCCGGTAGGTCCCAGCGCAGCCCTTCCGGGAAGGATGCGGTAAATTTGCCCCAGTTTTCGGTGGGCAAAACCGCTTTGAGTTTCAGTGACGGGAACGCAGCGTAGTGTGAGGAACCTTCGTACAGCGGGCCAACGGCAAGTCCGCCACCGACGGTCACGGAGGGCTCACTTGAATCGTCGGCGTGTGCAGGCAACACCATCGCAAAAGCGAGCGCCGCACCGGTCATGAGCGTCACCGGGTACTTGAGAAAGTTCGAACCATAGAGGGTTGTCATCGCTTGTTTCCTTTGGTGTAAAACCAAACGTATTTGCAATTTTTTAAGTTCTAAAAATTTGGGAATAACTGACTAGAGTGCGACGGGCTGTGGCTTTGGAAAGCTCCATTTGCCATTCAGTATTTGTTCGCTCGGCTGATAAAGCCTGACGGTGTAGTTCCAGCCGGGTGTAGTAGGCAGGCAATTAACAATCTTCCCGTCGCAACCGCCGAACTGGATAACAATCGAGCCGTCCTCACTTTTCTTGGCGGTGAGGTTGTTCAACGAATAGGCGTCATAGGGATTCTTCTGAAAGTAACCGTCGGCGTTATAAACACTGACAGACCAGAAACTATTGACCGGGACCTCTCCAACTTTAAGTCGGTAAAGGGTTTCCCCATCGTTGTGCGGCATCACGCCGCCGAGGTAGATCGCGTCCTTGGCCGGGTTTCCGCCCCAGCCTGTGGCGGTGCCGATCAAGTGATGGATTGGATTGACCGTGCCCTTTGGGCCAAAGGACTGGTTGTAGTCAGGAATCGTCGAACCCAGCACCTCCAGAGCCTCGCGCACCTTTGCCTGGCTCGCTAGGTCCCACTTGGGCACTACAAACTCTCCAACCTTGGCCTGGCTGACGGTGATTGCATCCTGCAGTGCATGTACCTTTTCAAGGTCTTTGGCATCTGCGGGATCGAAGAACGTGCGCACCGCCACAAATACATAACGTGTGCCGACGGCCTCTTTTGTCAGCGTCCGGCGGCCTGCGCCGTACGTGACGATGGGGACGTAGTGATCTTCATTGATCACCGCCATCGACATGAACCGCCCACCGGCCTCAGGCAACGTGATGGTGACGGGGCCTGCATCGAGGTCGAACACCGCTGACGAATAGAGCGTGTCCCGGTTCATCCGCACCACATCCTGGGCGTCGATGGGTACCGCTTCGCGGGTATGAACAAACCGGCCCAAACTGCCACTCGCGACCATTTTTCCCAGGTAGAGATCGGACTCGGCACGGGCAAAGTTATCCACGCCCACCGGTATTACCGCTTCCGGGGATGACTGGGCGTTCGCGCTTCCAAACGTTGCCAGTGCGATGGCAAGGACGCAGGCGGTGCATGAGTGAGACATTTAAACCTCAGGGTCTTATAAGTTGGCGTTAATTTTTTGACTGTATAAGAACGCCTCGGCGCAAACTTGCCATTTGGTGCCAAAAGCAAAGTGAGCGCGCACGCGAAGGCAACCGCTGAAATGGGCCGAATAGTTGTACGGGAAGGAAGCGAGGAGGTTAGCGACCCTGTTTCAGGATGGAGCGATAGCGCGACGGCGGGCTCCCGGTCCAACGCTTGAAGGCACGCGTAAAGTGCGCGGGATCGCTGTAGCCGACCATGTAGGCAATCTCGGTCGCGCTGTATTTACCGCTGGCCAGTAATTGAAAGGCTTCACTGCGACGTGTTTCGTCACGCAGTGCATCGAAGTCGATGCCGCAATGTTCGAGGCGACGTTGCAACGTGCGCGGAGACAGTCCGATCTTTTTTGAAATAGTGGCAAGTTTGGACAGTTGCTGGTCCGCTATCTGTTTGGCGAGCACGTCGGCGGTTTCAACGGTCGACTTCAAGGCCTGGGTGACTTTCCAGGCGTCATCCCGAACAGCTTGCAGGGGCGTGTCGAGCAACTCACGGTCGAACTCGATCATGTTGTATGTCGCGTTCATTTCGAGGTTCGGCCCCAGGTATTCTTCAAGCGTCTCGTCGCCTCTTTCCCTGGGGTTTTTCAGATGCACACGAATGCCGCCAGGCTCGCCGGACATGAGCGGTACTTTTCTAAGCAGCGCCAGCGTGCCGAAAATCACTTGCTTCGGGTCAGCCCCGTGCTGTCCGGTAAATTGGTGGATGAGTTTTGTTGTACGGCCTTCGGTGACGATTTTTACTTCCCCTCCCTGATGCAGTAACTCCGTATGGATCGACGCTACTGCACACGCCTGAGCGAGGCTGGTCGAGCCCAATATCAAGTCGCCCCAGGCCCCGAGTGAACGTACTTCGATCAAGTGTCCCACCGACGCACCGGCGAAAGGATCCTGTGCGATAGCCGCCATTTCATTGGCGATATGAAAGCAGGTCGCGCGCGGCACCCACCCATCAGCCTGATGAAAAACGTGGGGGGAAATACCAAAGCGCCGAAAGAACTCCAACGGCGACACCCCTCGCATGCTCAGGTAGGGCGCTATTTGCCGAAGCGTGCTGAGTTTGATGGAGGGCGTAGCAATCGTCATAAGCGTTCGAACCTGTTTAAAGGCAATACACTTGAAAACCGTTTTGGCGCGCAAGGAGGCACCTGTGGCGCAATTGACAGTAAACACGATGGTCGATTCGGCGACAAGAAAGGCGAGGGGATAGGCAGGAAGGCAGCGAGGGGCGGGGATACCCCAGAAACAACAAAGCCCCCGCATTTCTGCGAGGGCTTCGTTTTGTATGGTGCCGGCACCAGACGAACGGTATGTTTCGGCGAGGCCAGGTTTTCCGGGCGTCTGGAGTTCGTTGGAAAATTCGGCGTACCCCAACTAGTAACTATAAATAAATCAGCTAGTTATGGCTTTCAGTGGAATCGAATCCGGATTCAGTAGCTTTCGGGACATTTGTGCAATTTGTACGCAAGTCGTTCAACGTCGACTATATAAGTCAAGTTTTCTAACTTCTATGGCGTCCGAGGCTCCACCGGCTTCCCATGAAGGGGGTGTGTTCTTCTGCCCCGAGAGGACACAAATCTCTGTGTGACCCGCCTTCCTCGCTAATGAAGGAAGTGTCGCTATGCTTGCTCGAGTGTCGAACGTTACTTGGAGTGATGATGGCCTTATGCCGTTCATGACTAACGCTCAGCATTTTCATACGTTATGCTGTCAAAAAATTAGGCACGGCGGGGATATGACGGAGGCTCAGATCAAGGAAGCGATCTCGAAGGAATTTCTTCGAATCCTCGCTAACGGGCACGGATTTAAAGTCACGGAGCCCCCGCTTGACCATGGAGTGGACATGGTTGTCTGCCCTGTTACAGTGCGACGCACTCCCCAAGGGGGGATGCGTTATCTTGACTCTCCCTACAAGCTAGATTTTCAGCTCAAGGCAACCACATCTGCTGGAGTCACGGACGATGGCGATCAGATTAGGTTTGATCTCGAATCCAAGACCTACAATGATCTCGTCGCCCGACGACCTCAGTTTTTGCCCATGCACCTAATCCTTGTAGTGCTCGATTCAGCCCCACCGAACTGTATAGCCATAGACGAGTCACAATTGTCTGTTGCTGGAAGCGCATACTGGTACCTACCAGATGAGGGGGTTACTGAGACCGAGAACGCGCACCAAATTAGGATTTCGATTCCGAAGGCCAATCGTCTTGGGCTCGGTTTCGTCCGATCTTGCTACGAGCAGCTGGGGATAGAGGTATGAGTCATAGATCTGAAGACCTGTCTATCCTCGCCGAAAAGCTCCAGACTTTTCTCACCGCCTCAGGATGGGTAGAAGGGCGTCAAGCCAAGGGACTTCGTTTTTTTTATCCGCCGGCTGCCCTTGGGATCGAGGGGAAGTATTCCATCGCGCTACCCGATGACTCATCCAAGCCTGGTGTAGATACTCTTTTGCATGCAGCTGCTGACTCTCTATTGGATTTGTATGGTTACAGCCGCTTCGGCGAAATGGTTGAGAGCGCCGCTTCAAATGCAGATTCAAGTCCTGCTCGTATCTCATCACGATTCGTGGATTCGTCTACTCGCTGGGGTGCGATGCCGCTTTTGGCGTTTGGGGAGTTTTTGACTCATATGGGAGCAGGGTTATATGAAAGCGCGAAATTTAAGCTGGGTGGGGATAATAACTCTAATCGAGTAACAGCCAGTACTTTCGCAAACGAATGTCTTTTGCTTCAAACTAAAGTCGGTAGCTTCATTGCTAGCATCGAGGTGCCAAGAATAACGCTCCGGCAAGCCGATTTATTCGGGCATGAGGCGATTGACTCGAATAAAGTTTGCTCTTCATTATTTTCGGCTATTGAATTCCTGAATGCTCGAGTACTCAACGATACAGAGTCTTTATACACCGAAGAGTCAATGGCGGATGCCATTTCACTGTTTGATGTGGAATTGTTGGAAGCCTTGTCGAAGATGATTTTAGGGCCTGGTATGGATACCATTGAGTTTTCTTTAGAAACAGGAGCCTCTATACGGACCTCTTCTACCGGTTGGATTACCGAAGATAAGATTACACGGTTAAAGGACTATGTCGCCTTTATTAAGAAGCACTTCCGCGGGGAAGATAATATAACGGTGACTGGCTCCATAGTCGAGCTCCGCTCGCGCGATCCTGAAGGTAATAGGAACTATATCCGAGTAGTCACAGACTTCCAGGGAGAACGAACTTTTATGTCTGCGATATTGACTAATGAACAGTATCAACGTGCTGTAGATGCCCACCGTACCAAGCGATCGGTGACCATTCGCGGTAACGGAATGCGATTGAAAACTCAGATTCGCATTACGAACGTAGCTGATTTTACTGCATAGCGCTGTTACGCTGAGGCAGTCAACAAAAAGACTGCTTGTGCTGACTTCAAAAAATTAACCGCAAGCCGTTAGACATTATGCCTCTGGTAATCTATTTATAGTTAGTCATTACATTAAAAAATATTTTATTTGGTGAAATAGATGCCTATACCAGTGAACACGCAATTGGCGGCGCTGCCGGCGATGCTTCCAGCGATGATCGCGGCGTACAACACACCAAACTCACGTACTGCTAATTACAACATTACATATGAAAGATTTATAGTTGGCAGAGCACAAGGGGTTGCTACCCATGGAAGCCTCGCAAACTGGATTAAAAATGGGAACGCCGCTGCGGATATTCATAATCTATTGACGGCCTTTGGTATGAGCGCACAACGCTCGATTCTCGTCGCTCCTCCGGTGCTACATGGGATTCTAAATGGACTTCCTGCTGGGGTTCTAAACTGGATACAAAATATCTCACTTCCATTGCCAACATCGCCTTGCACCATTAGCAACTCCTCGACGCACTCTACCTTATCAGTGGAGTTGCAAGACCTCTTTAACGTCTTGGCCGCACCGGGCTCAGTGACCTTGAGCGGCGGTTTTGTTGCTGCAAGCAAGACATTACATTGCTTGTTTCCAGATTTGGCCCCGATGATTGATGGGAGACACTCCGGGCTCTCGTACTTTCACATATCCCGAGCTACATATTTACCTCCACTCGGTTTGCGCACGTGGGATCAATGGAATGGCACTTTGCCTCTTGGCATACCAAATCCGAGCCCGCGGGGAGCCGGACGCACAAGTTGGGATTCTGCAAGATTCGTTGCGGCTATAGGTATAAATCAGCATATTTATGAGATTTGGCGAAGTAACAACCATAATCCAAATCTGCGGGATTTTTTGGCACTAGACTCTACGCGTGGGACGACCGGAATACCACGAATCGTGGACAAGTTACTGTGGTAACGGGCTAACTATGCATTACAGTTGAGCTCTGCGTTGAACCGCTGGTAAACCTATTGCCGGCCATTAGCGAACGACTTCTTTGGTAGGCCTAATCGTTTTTACTCATTGGTCGGCGGATCTGTCTATGCAGGACATGAAATACCAGTAGCCACTACTAGTTCAATTGCAAGAGCATGCCTCGCCAAAGCTTGATAGTACCTTTAACAGCTTCAGTACGTTTTTTGAATTAAGGATAAATGGACGCCATGTTAAGCTCATATCAACAAGCCAAAGAAACTTTAATAAGAATTCTAAATGACCACTCTTACAAGGTTGTCGCGCTTTCAGGGAAGTGGGGGACAGGAAAAACTCATCTATGGAATCTTATAAAGCAAGAGCTTAAAAGCCCCACTCCTAGTGTCCCTCAGCCAATTTTCGTTTCGATTTTTGGAGCTAAAACCTCAAATGATTTGAAATTAAGACTTCTTCAAAGTGGATCAGTTACAAATGATAGCAGATACAAAGATTTCGTTAGTGCTGGAGGTTCGCTGATAAAAGGTATCGCAGGAAAGTTTATTCCAGGCTTGGCAGTGGATGAACTCATCCTTCTGAGCTTACCGAAACTATTAGGTGGACGACTAGTGGTGATTGACGACGTCGAGCGCAAGCACAAAAGCTTAGACATCGATGAGATCCTTGGCTTTATAAATGAGTACTCAGAAAATCACAAAACCCGCTTTTTGCTCCTTCTGAATACAGACAAACTAGAAGACGAAAACATTTGGAAAAAGCTTCACGAAAAGGTTGTCGATATAGAGCTATTACTTCAGCCTACGTCCCCCGAAGCATTTGCTGTTGCAAGCGCGGATTATAATCTCAGTTTTTTGGAGTCTGCTCGTGACGCTATAAGCACTTTAGGTATTACGAACATTAGGGTAATTAAAAGAATAATAAGAGTCCTGTCAGAGCTGCTGGAGAACTACGGCATACTTGATGAGCATGTACAAAGTAAGGTGGTTCCTAGCACAGTACTACTGACAGCCATTCATTATCGAGGTATAACATCAGAAATCACCAGCGAATATGTTTTGCAGCATAACTCAATCGTAAAAATAATGTCGCGTGCGCAGCGTACAGATGATGACATTAAGTGGGATGACATCATCAATAGCCTCGGCATCTCATCATGCGATGATTTTGAAAATGTAGTTCAGGATTATTTGCAAACAGGTATTATCGACAAAGAAAAGCTAGACAAAGTCATGTCTAAATATCGTACAGATTTAGCAAGAAATCAGGTGCAAAACGAGGTCAGAGGATTTTTTGAGTCGTATTTTTGGGATCCGCTGTTCGATCAGGAAAAAGCATTGGAGTTTACTAAGTCTTTCGTTCCCAACGCAGGGCTATTAAGCGGGGTTGAGGCAAGCGGAGTTGCTAACATTCTCAGTGAGCTTGGAGAAACTAGTGCTTCGGAACAGCTGATTGAAGTGTGGATCGAAAAAAATGAGCCTGCTATTGAATCCGGCGAGCCTGAGCACTTCCCTAGCAGGGGACAGTCACTTCATCCAGCAATCGAAGCTCTAAATGCCCGCATAAGAGATAGGCAATATCCTCCGCTTGCATTAGAAGAGGCTATCGATAGAATCAGAAGCAACAAGGGCTGGGGGGATAGAGAAAATATTTGTTTTCAGCAATCCACACCAGCGCAATACGAAGAGGTAATAAGGCGCCTGCGCGGTAACAAGCTTGGCGATTTTCTTCACGAAAATTTTTCTTTATTACGGACTACAGGGCTTAGCGAAGAGTTTCTTCATGGCACTAATAATTTCAAATCAGCTTGCAGAAGTATAATTCAGTCTAATTCGAATAGTCGCTTGGTGCAGATCTTGACGCGCGCACTCGACGACAATAACATTCTCTTGGAAATAGACGAGTAGCGCCACCGGCGCCTATATTGGGTCGATGGCAGCCAATCACGAAAGGCTACTATCGTTCCATAGCGCTCAGAAGGCGACCTGACGCATGCCAACCGCCTTCTGAGGCACACCGAAACGTATTGCCTGCACTATTTTTAGTGTCGCATCGATGAAGTTACTAATGCATTCACTCATGCCACTAGTAGTTTACCTATAGCGTAGAACGATCGAAAATTTTAGTGAGCACAGAAGCGCACAGTTATATAGCCAAGTATCAGTCCTTGTCCTGCGGATCAAAAAACAAGCTAACACCGATGTGTTTAACCTTGAAAGGTGTTCCTGTCCGCTCGAGCATGTGCGTCGAATCAAATTCAAAATCGGGACGTTTTGGGCATGAATTTATCTCCAGGCCGTCAAGACCGTATCCACTCAAACGCTCTTTCCACGTCGTTATAACCTTGGAAGAATTTTTATTCTTGGTAATGTAGATTATTAATCCACCGCTATCTTGATTCACATCACCTGTGGCATACCGGGTGCAGAGTTGCTGAAATCCTTGAAAGAGATAATCATAACTCGAATGGATTTTTGCCTCACCAATCCAAAGGTAATTGTTTTTACCTCTAACGGAAAGATCCGTATGACCACCTATTTTTGTTTCATGCCCGGCATTATAACCCATGCCACGAAGGACATTCACAATCTCAATAGTGAGCCGATCTTCACCATCATTCCTTCTAAGCTCCGGATTCTCCTGGAAACTCAAAACAACATCATTCAGATCAGAGTATAAGGTTTCTGTAAATTGTTCATAAGTACTAGCTGTCGCTCTCCTGATCGAACCTGCAACGCCGGAAAGTCCAAACTGCTCTGCAAACAACTTAAGCTGTCCTAAAGTAAGACCATCAAGAGGGTCATTCACAACTTCACCCATTTTCGACCTCCGAAGAAGGGACGAAGTAGGGGTATACATGGTGACTATAATTTTCGACAGGGTAACCTGTATCAGGATGGATCAGTGAGCCTGTTGTTTCAGCGTGGTAAACAGTCTCATCATCAAGCGGCGTAATGCAATCATCGATTATCAGCTCAAATTTCATCTCGAGTATTTTAACTCTCTCTCCAGACAAATATTGAGCAATGCGCAAGAGCTTTTCTGGTCGTCTAACATCCACAAGCTGAGCAATTGCAGAATAGGTCAGATGTTTTATATCTTTCTTATGCGCAAAGATGTATTCAGCCAAACGAAAAATGGCCTGCTGATCCTCAGTCGGCCTAATATCCTCAGCAATTATACTTAACGCATGATCAAGATTCATGGCATCAATGATTCAAGTAGTTTACTCATAACGAAATCATAGTCTAAATCTGAAGCGCACGATAGGATGTGCGCTGTGTCAATCGTCGGATTCTCTGAGCTCGTCAGGGCAACAGTTCCCGGAACAACCAACTGAACATAACCATATCCAGAAGGACTATCCCAGCATTTGGACAACATATGAGGATTAAGTTCCGCAACCTTGGAAACACCTCCAACATGATATCGGTCATCCCGAAAATCAAGTTGTTTGGTACGCATTTTACCATTGTGCACGCCAGCACTTGTGGTGGTGTGACCTATTTCGGCAATTCGTCCATCAGGACTTAAATAAAGTTTTTGGATTGCCGGAAACAAATTAATCGGACCAGCAAAAAGCTCACCAAGATCAAAGTCACTCTCAAAAGCCTTGAGAATTTTCGATTCCAAAAACTCAAGTCGTCGCTCTATATCCTTGGCTCTTTGAACGTCCAAGCCATCCATCCGGAACTCTAATATAGAACTCTCTTTGTCAATGCATACAACATCAAATAGTTGCACGGCGCGCTTGCGAATACCAAAGATCTCATCAAAACGACCATAGTCTTCGATAACCAGGTCCGTGAGGGATCCTTCGGGCAGAATTTCTTTCTCTATGACGTACTGCTTCGAGCAGAATACAAACCAAATCCTGCTGTCAGTCTCGTAGAAATCTACGCAATTTATGTCAAGCGGCGCATTGACCAGGTCGTCGTGTTCCAAAGGCAGCGGAAACCTATCATCATACAAAGTATCTTCTTCAAGAATATTAAGTTTGAAGAATTTTACAATCTCATCATACTCACCTAACAAGTTATAAACTCGCACCAGCTTATTGCCGTTATTTGTGAGGTCTATATAAACATCCTCCAAGCCTTGAGCATACTTCCCGGATGTTTTTTCTGACTTCAGATACTCTACGAGCTTATCAATCGTTCGCTCCCAGCCTAACGATGCTGCAAGATCATTTTGATGCAGTGCATTTCGAAACAGCGCGAACGATACTTTTCGCTCGTTCAGTCCATCAGCGTAATCAATAGCACTCATCTAAACGTTCTCTCATTCATTCATTTTAATTACCCTTTTCGGCCTCAAGGGTAACTGTCATTAACATTAGGTTTGAAAGACTAATCATAGCGTTAAAAATAAAAACACTACTATTTTGCCATCAGCATGTCTACCAATCGAGGATAGCTTGCGATTGTCAATAGCGTAGGTCACTTTCGCCGCAGCCTGGGGGAAATTGAAGCTAATATGCAGAGCGTAGCTGAGAGTACATGTGAATCGACTCTCATATTGCGAGCCCCCCCCCGACCATCTACTTTTGGCCGTTTTCTGACTTTCGCTTAGCGGATGAGCTGCCAGGATTTTCCTAGGCGATGAGTGAGTAATTGCATGGTCAGCAAGTAGTAATAGCGCGTCGACTCAGTGCGCTGGTTTAGGTGGTGATTCAAAAACCACTCAAGGTGTTTTCTCTGCCAAGTCCATGGATTGTCGCGTTGCCAGCGCTCAGCGATAGCTGTTTGGATAGCCTTCGCCTGACGAAGGTGGCGTTGACGGGTGGTGTGCGATCCGGTCAGGACGCCCGTCAGGAACAGCTCCATATCGAATGGCTTGCTCATGTTCGACCACCGACGTACGCCGATACCACGTCGATACGGCCGTGTCCGAGCTCATAGCTGATTTGTAAGCGTGCCTCTCGATCAAGGCGTGGATCGAGGCGCCTGCACCTGCCACCGTTGATAGGCGCGAGATGATGGGTGATTTGCTCATAGCGTTCGCACGCATAGGCTGCCCGCAATTCGTGGAAGCCTTTGAGGTTGTGCGTATGGAGGATATCTCGGGCGGGGCGGACGTTCCCCTGCAAGAAATCGAGGTAGCTTTCGTTCGGTGCCAGCAGGTTGCGGCCACCATCGGGCGAGACCTGTTCGGCAAACCTCAGAGCTTCACGAATATGATCATCGACCGTAATCCTGCGAGGTGCTGACGCACCTGAACGGCCACCTTTGGTGCCATCCTGGATGTTGATCTTGCCGTAGAGTTCGGCCTCACGTTTTAAACGCGGTAGGTCAGCCAAAATCGCCTCGCGTAAGCGCATGCCGGTGGCTCGCGCCAACTGAGCGATAGCCGCCGCGCGCGGCATTTGGTGTTCGCGAAGCGCTTCGACGATGCGCATAACTTGCTCACGATCTTGGCCTTGGGGAGCGGTTGTGCGAACGGTGGTCCGCCGCATTCCTAACACCTTGCTCGGGTTTGGCACTTTCACATATTGATCACCGCGAAGCGCGGCCATGGTCCGGTTGACGCTGGACAACCGGTTTTGCGCTGTGGCGATGGCTAGCTCACCCAACTCAACTTTTTGACGCAAGTGCCCGGCGTAGTCCAGCAAAGTCTGCCGATCAATCCGCCGCGCATCGTTAAACCCTGGTCCATCCTCCGAACGACACCAGCGTACAAACGCCTGCCATCGATCACTGTGAGTTTTGACCGTGCCGTAATGCCCGCCGCCAAATAGATCGCGCAACGCTTGCGGCCCGGCATAGCTCAATTGCCGCCCATAGCCAAAGTTCCGCCCATCCCGTTTACCTACCAGTACCATGATCGAACGCCTCTCGAAGCCAACTCTTAAAACCTTCCCCACGTCATCCCGCCAAGAATGCTGAGTGTTATCAGGGATCAAGGCCCCTGCGACCTGTGAGGGTTGTCCACTAACGCGGGACTGGCGGCTCTTTACGACCGAGAGCTTGGGCATCTCATGATCTGGCCTCCTGAGCACTTCCGAAGAAGTGGGCGGGTGGAGGCTGCACTGGCTGACGAGATCAGCGCCGCGAGATCCTGAGTCGGGTGAAGGCAGTGATGAGATGACCGGGGCATGCCTGACTGTCAGTCAGGTGCAGTCCATTCCCTGGGCTGCGGCACCATCATCTGCATCGCTGTTGCTGGTGACTTCGGTGTTTGTCACGCCGATTGTCACGAGGGGGAATGCCGCAAAGCCTTGTACGAGTTGGGCTGCAGCAGCGGTAGGAGCGCCCGTCTCTTTCCGGGAGAAAGAGACGGGCGCAGGTTGGCGCAGTGAAATGGCCAAGCGGATGGGTTGCTGCAGGGCAGCTACGAAGGGGTGTGAGTTGCCGCAGTGGGCACTCTGGTAGAAGTAGGCATCCATCACATCGCTGTGAGCGTGCGAGCCGCCGGACGCTAATCGCACTTTGGGAGAACCACCACGGTGTGGCGTAGCCTTAAAGGTTCTGGCTACCTGGGTTGCTGTCAACGACAGCGCTTTGCCCGATCTTTTCTACGCCTGTGGACAATTTGGGTCAAGGCTCGAATTTTCGGGAGTTCTGCGGCTGTGGATGAAATTATCCACCGGTGGAAATCTATGGTTTTCCACAGACAGTTGCGTGGGCTTTAGATTTTTTAAGTGAGGTCCATCCAAGCAGGGCGGCTTTGCAGCCCCGCTTGGATGGGCCCGCGTGGAAGGGCGGACTGCGGTGATCTCATTGGCTTACTCACGTTTGGATGCGCCACGTCTATGTTGCAGGGCGGTAATGTTGTCGCCGACCGGGTGAGCGAATTCGTGCGGCGTCACATGCCCATGGCGGTTGGCGTCGATGTAGTTGCTCCACCACGCCATGATCAGCCGGCGCTGCTCCAGAAATTCAGCTTTGTGGATATACGCGGCGCGCACACGGTTGCGTTCCTTGTGGCTCATTTGTCTTTCGATGGCTGCGTCGGTCCATAACCCGGACTCCAGCAGGGCGCTACAGGCCATTGTCCTGAAGCCGTGGCCGCACACGTCCTTGCTGGTGTCATAGCCGACGTTACGGAGCATGGTGTTCACCGTGTTCTCGGACATGGGCTTCCAGTACTTATGGTCGCCCGGTAGCACTAATTCTGAAAAGCGACTGAGGCTACGCAGGCGCTCCAGTATTTCGATGACCTGCGGCGATAGCGGAACCATTTGAATGTCGCCGTTCATCTTGGTCCCGCGTGTGGAGTTGCGTACCCCTTCAATCGGTGCGCGCGTATCGGGGATTTCCCACATGGCGCGTTGGAAGTCGAACTCACTCCATCGGGCGAAGCGCAGCTCACTGGAGCGGACGAATACATGCAACGTCAACAGGACGGCGAGGCGCGTCAACTCGCGGCCGTTGTAGTTGTCGATACGGTGTAGCAGTTCGGGTAGGCGATTGAGGGATAGGGCCGGGCGATGGACTGTGCGCGGCGCGTGAATCGAGCCTGCCAGATCCAGTGCAGGATTCATGGTGATCTGCCGAGCCCTTTTGGCCCCGCGCATGATGGTGGATAAGTAGTTCTGTACCCTTAACGCCACATCCATGGTGCCGCGTTCCTTGATGCGCTGGGTGATCTCTAGCAGGTCATGGGTATCGAGTTCAGCGATGGGTCGTTGGCCGATCAGCGGGAAGACGTGGGTACGCAGTCGGCTCATCACGGTTTTTGCGTGTCCTTCGGTCCAGCGACGGGACATGTCGGCGTGCCACTCCAGAGCAACGGTTTCGAAAAGCAGTGCCGCCCGCTGGGCTACGATCTTGGCCTTCTTCTTTTCTTCCATTGGATCGAGGTTGTCTAGCAGCAACGCCTTGGCTTCGTCTCGCTTACGTCGTGCGACGGAAAGGGTAACGATGGGGTAATTGCCGATGATGAGCGTACCTTCCTTGCCGTTGGGCTTGGTGTACTTCAAGCGCCAGGTCTTCACGCCATTGGGTTTGACGAAAAGGTACATGCCGCCGCCGTCGAACAGTTTGTAGGCGCGCTCGCGGGTTTTGGCCGTGCGGCATTGCAGGTCGCTGAGGGGGATCGCTAGACGTGGCATAGGGGTACGCGCTCCTGACCGGGAAATCGCAGTACCCCTAACATACCCTCGGGGAAGGGGGATTTTGTTGGATCCCGACGGAGGGTTCTGGAACGAAAAAACCCGCCAAAGGGCGGGTTTTCGGGGCTTCCAGAGCATTCAGTGGAATGCAATGGAGCCTAATGTGGTGCCGGCACCAGGAGTCGAACCCGGGACCTACTGATTACAAGTCAGTTGCTCTACCAACTGAGCTATACCGGCGTGTTAGGGCGACGATTATAGCGATTGGCAAGCTTCTGTAAACCCCTGAATTCTGACTATTTTTGCAACCGCCTGGGTTTTTTCTGCTCGGCCTCGTTTCAATCACCCAAACCCCGCAAATCCCATGCGCTGGATCACTGGAAAAGGTCTGTAGGTGGTGGCAACATGCCACTCTTCGTCAGCCGTCCCATGGATGAAGGGGCGCTTCAACGAACCATCGGCATCTATCAGGATCAATCCTGAGCGCGTTCGCGAGACGAATGCACTCATATAAGGAAGCACCACGTGAAACGGAATCTCTCCCTGGCTCTCATTTTCCTGGCCGCCACCCTCGGTGGCTGCGCCGCCAACAAGCCTGCCAACGACCCGGCCCTCGTCGGCCAATGGAAAGGCCTGCGCGCAGAAAGCGGCAAGTGCCAGTTCCTGTCCTGGAACAACAACCTCAAGCCCGACGGCCGCTTCACCATCACCTTTTTCCGTGATGCGCAGCAAACCCAGCCGATTCAAACCGAGAACGGCACCTGGTCTGCGGTCAATGGCAAGAATGAGTTGAGAACGGATGGCGTGCGTACGCCGGATATCTACACCTACAAGATGGTCGACACCGACACGGTTCATTACGTGAGTGTGGCGGCGGACCCGACTGGCGATTGCCAGGAGGATTATGAGTTCACCGAGCACCGTATTCGCGGTTAAAGCGATTTAGCTTCAGAAGAGATTTTGTGGCGAGGGAGCTTGCTCCCGCTGGAGTGCGCAGCGCTCCCACTGTTTTTTGGGGCTGCTTCGCAGCCCAGCGGGAGCAAGCTCCCTCGCCACAGGGTTTGCTGTTCACCGTGTTAGCTGCCTTCATTGCACGAGTCCGCAAATTTCATGTACTCAAACACGCGCTTCTGGCCATGGGAATCCAGGTAAGTCATCCGCGCATTCACCACTCCACACGCGGCACCACCATCGTCCACCGTCGACAGCACTTGCTGAATATCCAGCTTTTGGCTGGCCTCGGCGTGGGCTGAAAAGGCGGCGATGTTGAGCAAGGCAAACAGGCTGCTGGCGATGAAGGTGGTCCGGTTCATGGTGGTGTCCTCTGGGGTTCAATAGGTGATGTGTTTCGTTGGAGCCTATTGAGCGCCCGGGAGGTATCCGGCCTGTGTCATGCACCCCGGCGTTTTGCCTCGCCATGTATTGAGAGGGGAATTGCATACAACTTGATACATAAACCCGACCGTTAGAGGGATTAGTCGGTCAGGCCTTTTGCTTAGATGCTTTCGGCATAACGACCATCGGTTTTCCCTTGAATAAGGCGAGCCTTTACGTATTCTGTTTCGAAATATTAAGCGTCAGATTAATAGCGGAATCGTTTAATCGCTTTTATGGCGCGCTGAGGGTTAATCACTTAGTTGTAATTTGATTTGTCAGCTAAGCGGTTTTTCCTGACCAGTCGGCCAGCAATTTTACCAATAAAGCATCACAACCTTTTGATCTGCAAGAAAATGGTAAAAAAATCAAAAA
Source organism: Pseudomonas sp. BIGb0558 (assembly GCF_024807515.1). Taxonomy (NCBI): domain Bacteria; kingdom Pseudomonadati; phylum Pseudomonadota; class Gammaproteobacteria; order Pseudomonadales; family Pseudomonadaceae; genus Pseudomonas; species Pseudomonas sp. BIGb0558. The sequence continues at coordinate 411,940 of NZ_JANUEW010000002.1, read as the reverse complement.
TAAGTCAAAAAATCGACACAATGCCACTCGTCGGAAAGAATTAATCGAAAAGCATCAAAATACTGACACCATCAATCTGATATCACAGAATGCCGCCTGCCAACACATAACTAGAAATACCAAGGTCAGCCTTATGCGCTGACCTTTTTATCGCCTTTAAAGCTATTAATCGGGGAGGGCCGTGGGTGAGTCGCGCAGACGATATTTCAAAACTATTCAATAAGCTGGGCGCCAATCCAAATGGCTACCGGGAGTTGCAGGCCGTCCACGATTATCTTGAGGATGATGTGGTCGTCGAGCGTTTCGACGCCGTGCCCACCCCCGTCAAGGCCGCTTCTCCGGTCATCCGGGATGAGCCGCCGTCGGCGCCATTGCTGCGTTTGCTCGAGGAGTTGACCCAGGCCGAAGCCGGTCACGTGCAGCCACCCGAAGTGGTGGAAGGGCCGACCGGTGAGGTGTACTCGGAGCAATCGTCGCCCAAGGTGATTGTGGTGGTGTCGCTAAAAGGCGGCGTCGGCCGCAGTACGCTGACCGCCGCCATCGCCAGCGGCTTGCAGCGTCAAGGTCGCCCGGCGCTGGCGCTGGACCTGGACCCGCAAAACGCCCTGCGTCATCACTTGTGCCTGGGCCTGAATCTGCCCGGCATCGGTGCGGCGAGTTTGAGCAATGAGTCGTGGGAAGGCCTGGCTGAGCGTGGCTTTGCCGGTTGCCGGCTGGTGGCGTTCGGTGAGACCAACAACGAACAGCAACAAAATCTCAATCGCTGGCTGGGCGAAGAAACCGAATGGCTGCCCAAGCATCTTGCGGGCCTGCGCTTGAATGGCCAGGACACGCTAGTGATCGACGTGCCCGCCGGCAACACGGTGTACCTGCATCAGGCCATGGCCCTGGCCGATGTGGTGTTGGTGGCGGTGCAGGCGGACGTCTCGTCATTCAGCACCCTGGCCCAGATGGACAGTGTGCTGGCGCCGTACCTTGAGCGCGCAAAGCCGCCACAGCGTTACTACGTGATCAACCAACTCGACGGCGCCCACCGCTTCAGCCTGGACATGGCCGAAGTGTTCAAGGCGCGCCTGGGCGATGCACTGCTCGGCACGGTCCACCGTGACCCGGCGTTCAGCGAAGCCCAGGCCTACGGCCGCGATCCCCTCGACCCTACCGTCAACAGTCTCGGCTGCCAGGACATTCATGCCCTGTGCCGCACGCTGCTCGAACGCATCGATTCGGACCTTCCATGACCGACACTACGTCCTCTACGCCCCACACCCCGGGGCGCACTGAACAGCGCCTGGACGCCGCGATTTCGCGCTTCAACCGCTGGCCCGATGCGCTGCGCAAAGTGCTGGTGGTGATCAGTTGCGTGATCGGCACCCTGTTGCTGGTGAGCATCGTCAGCGCGCCGCTGGACCTCTACAGCCAGTGCCTGTTTGCGGCTGTGTGCTTCCTCGCGGTGCTGGTGCTGCGCAAGATTCCCGGGCGCATGGCGATCCTCGCGCTGGTGGTGTTGTCGCTGGTGGCGTCGCTGCGCTACATGTACTGGCGCCTGACCTCCACCCTGGGTTTTGAAACCTGGCTGGACATGCTCTTCGGCTACGGCCTGGTGCTCGCCGAGTTGTACGCGCTGGTGGTGCTGATCTTCGGCTACGTGCAAACCGCCTGGCCGCTGCGTCGCGAGCCGGTGTGGCTCAAGACGGAGCCGTCGGAGTGGCCCACTGTCGATGTGTTCATCCCGACCTATAACGAGGCGTTGAGCATCGTCAAACTGACCATCTTCGCCGCCCAGGCGATGGACTGGCCCAAGGACAAGCTGCGGGTCCACGTACTCGACGATGGCCGTCGCGACGACTTCCGCGATTTCTGCCGCAAGATCGGCGTGAACTACATCCGCCGCGACAACAATTTCCACGCCAAGGCCGGCAACCTCAATGAAGCGTTGAAGGTCACCGACGGCGAGTACATCGCGCTGTTCGACGCCGACCACGTGCCGACCCGTTCCTTCTTGCAGGTCAGCCTCGGCTGGTTCCTCAAGGACCCGAAGCTGGCGATGCTGCAAACGCCGCACTTCTTCTTTTCGCCTGACCCGTTTGAAAAGAACCTCGACACCTTCCGCGCCGTGCCCAACGAGGGCGAACTGTTCTACGGCCTGGTGCAGGACGGCAACGACCTGTGGAACGCGACCTTCTTCTGCGGCTCGTGTGCGGTGATCCGCCGTAAGCCGTTGCTGGAAATCGGCGGCGTGGCCGTCGAGACCGTGACCGAAGACGCCCACACCGCGCTCAAGCTCAACCGACTGGGCTACAACACCGCTTACCTGGCAATCCCGCAGGCAGCGGGCCTGGCCACTGAAAGCCTGTCGCGCCATATCAACCAGCGTATTCGCTGGGCGCGTGGCATGGCGCAGATTTTCCGCACCGACAACCCACTGCTGGGCAAAGGCCTGAAGTGGGGCCAGCGCATCTGCTACGCCAACGCCATGCTGCACTTCTTCTATGGCTTGCCGCGGCTGGTGTTCCTCACCGCACCGCTGGCCTACCTGATTTTCGGCGCGCAGATCTTCCACGCTTCGGCGCTGATGATCGTCGCCTATGTATTGCCTCACCTGGTGCATTCGAGCCTGACCAACTCGCGGATCCAGGGGCGCTTCCGCCACTCGTTCTGGAACGAGGTCTACGAGACCGTGCTGGCCTGGTACATCCTGCCGCCGGTGCTGGTGGCGTTGGTCAACCCGAAGGCCGGTGGCTTCAACGTCACCGACAAGGGGGGGATCATCGACAAGCAATTCTTCGACTGGAAACTCGCGCGGCCGTACCTGGTACTGCTGGCGGTGAACCTGGTCGGGCTGGGCTTCGGTCTCTATCAGTTGATCTGGGGCGATGAGTCCACCGCGGTCACCGTGGCAATCAACCTGACCTGGACCCTCTACAACCTGATCATTACCAGCGCGGCAGTGGCAGTGGCTTCGGAGGCGCGGCAAGTGCGTTCCGAGCCGCGGGTCAGCGCAAAATTGCCGGTCAGCGTGATCTGCGCCGACGGCCGTGTGCTCAAGGGCACCACTCAGGATTTCTCGCAAAACGGCTTCGGCCTGATCCTCGCCGACGGGCACCAGATTGCCCAGGGCGAACCGGTGCAGTTGGTGCTGTCGCGCAATGGCCAGGACAGCCTGTTCCAGGCGCGGGTGGTGTTCAGCAAGGGCGCGCAGATTGGCGCGCAATTCGATGCACTGTCCCTGCGCCAGCAAAGCGAACTGGTACGCCTGACGTTTTCCCGCGCCGACACCTGGGCCGCCAGTTGGGGCGCCGGCCAGCCCGATACACCGTTGTCTGCCCTGCGTGAAGTCGGTGCCATCGGCATCGGCGGCCTGTTTACCCTGGGCCGCGCCACGCTGCATGAATTGCGTCTGGCCCTGCGCCGCACTCCCTCACAACCGCTCGATACGCTGATGGACAAGCCATGACTTCCACGATATTTGCCCGCCCGCAGTCGCGCGGTGTGCTCGCGCTGATGATCGCTTCGCTGCTGGGCCTGGGCTCGCAGGCACAGGCTGCTGCACCCGCCGTTGCGGTGCAGAGCACGGATGACGGTTACAGCCTGACCCTCAAGCAATTGGGCCGCCGCGACACCATGAACCTGCAAGGCGTGGAAGCGTCCGACAGCGTCAACTTCGACATCCGTGCCGATGAAGTAGTGAAGGGCGCGCAACTGCTGCTCAAGTACAGCTACTCGCCAGCGCTGCTGGCGGACCTGTCGCAGATCAACGTGTTGGTCAACGACGAAGTCGCCGCCAGCCTGCCGCTGCCCAAAGACGGCGCAGGCATCCAGCAGGAAAAGCTGGTGCAGATCCCGGCGCACCTGATCACCGAATTCAACCGCTTGAGCCTGCAGTTTATCGGTCACTACACCATGTCCTGTGAAGACCCGCTGCACAGCAGCCTGTGGGCCAAGATCAGCAACAGCAGCGAGCTGAAAGTGCAGGTGCAGCCGATCGTCTTGAAGGACGACCTGTCGGTGCTGCCGCTGCCGTTCTTCGACAAGCGTGATGCGCGCCAGGTCAGCCTGCCGTTCGTGTTTGCCACCGCGCCGGACAACGCCGCGCTGGAAGCCGCCGGTGCACTGTCATCGTGGGTAGGCGGCATGGCCAGCTACCGTGGTGCGACGTTCCCGACCACCCTCGGCGAGATCCCGGCCAAGGGCAACGCCATCGTGCTGGTGCAAAGCACCCAGGCCGTGGACGTACACGGTGTGGCGGTACCCGAGCCAAAAGGGCCGACCCTGACCCTGATCGCCAACCCCAACGACCCGAATGGCAAGCTGCTGATCGTCTCCGGCCGCGACGGCGCCGAACTCAAGCGCGCCGCCACCGCAGTGGTGCTGGGCAACCCGGTGTTGACCGGCAACAGCGTGGTCATCACCAAGCTCGACACCCTGGCCCCGCGCCGCCCGTACGATGCGCCGAACTGGTTGCCCAGCAATCGCCCGGTACGCCTTGGCGAGCTGGTGGAGCTGAAAAAACTCAACGTCTCCGGCTACAACCCGGGCCCGATCAGCGTCGACCTGCGCCTGCCGCCCGACCTGTTCAACTGGCGTGAAGAGGGCGTGCCGCTCAACGTCAAATACCGCTACACGCCACAGCAGGTGTCTACCAACTCGTCCTTGCTGATTGGCCTGAACGACCAGTTCATGAAGTCCGTGGCGTTGCCGTCGGTGACCAACCTGGGCGGCGGGCAAAGCCTGCTGGACCAGTTGAAGAAAGATGAAACCCTGCCCCGTGAAGTGACGACCCTGTTGCCGATCAGCTCGGCTTCGCCCAAGTCCAAGCTGCAACTGCGCTTCATGTACGACTACATCAAAGAGGGCGAATGCCGGGACATCATCGTCGACAACATGCGCGGCGCGATTGACCCTGACTCCAGCCTGGACCTGAGCACCTACCAGCACTTTATTGCGATGCCGAACCTCGGCGTGTTCAACGATTCGGGCTTCCCGTTCACTCGCCTGGCTGACCTTTCGGAATCCGCCGTAGTGATGCCGGACAACGTCGGCACCGATGAGCTGAGCGCCTACCTGACCGTGATGGGCCGCTTCGGCGAATCCACCGGCTACCCGGCCACGGCTGTCAAAGTGGTGCAGGCCAAGGACGTGCAAAGCGTTGCCGACAAAGACTTGCTGGTGCTCGCCACCGGCGGCAACCAGCCGCTGTTGCAGCAATGGCAGCAGTACCTGCCGGCTACCAGCGACGGCCCGCAGCACCACTTCCTGCTGTCTGACCTGCCGCGCTATGTGCGCAGCTGGATCAGCCCGGACGCCGCCGCCAACCAGCATCCGGCCAACGCCGGCATCACCTTCAGCGGCCTGAGCAACAGCACCTGGTTCGCCGGTTTCCAATCGCCGCTCAAGGCCGGGCGCAGTGTGGTACTGATCGCCAGCAATCAGCCTCAGGGCCTGCTTGAAGCGACCTCGGCGCTGATTGGCGGTGACGACTACAAAGACTCGATCCAGGGCAGCCTGGCGGTGGTGCAGGGTACGCAGATCAGCTCGCTGGTCGCCGACCAGCAGTACTACGTCGGCGACCTGAACTACTTCAAATTCATGCAATGGCAGCTGTCCCAGAACCTGGGCTGGATGTTGGCAATCACCTTCCTCGGTCTGCTGGTGCTGACCTGCCTGATCTACTTGGCACTGCGTGCCCGTGCAAAACGGCGGTTGGCATGAGCCCTTTGCGTAGCGCGATTCTGGCCGTGATCGGCAGTACCTTGTTTGCCGGTGCCGCCCAGGCACAGACCTGTGATTGGCCGCTGTGGCAGAACTATGCCAAGCGCTTTATCCAGGACGATGGCCGGGTGTTGAACTCGTCCATGAAGCCGACGGAAAGCAGCTCGGAAGGGCAGTCGTACGCGATGTTCTTTGCCCTGGTGGGCAATGACCGGGCGACCTTCGACAAGCTCTGGACCTGGACCAAGGCCAACATGGCAGGTGCCGACATCGGCCAGAACCTGCCGGCCTGGTTGTGGGGCAAGCGCGCCGACGGCAAGTGGGGCACGATCGACCCCAACTCCGCCAGCGACGCCGATCTGTGGATGGCCTACGCCTTGCTCGAAGCGGCGCGCGTGTGGAATGCACCGCAGTACCGCAGCGACGCGCAACTGGTGCTGGCCAACGTTGAACGCAACCTGATCGTACGTGTGCCGGGCCTGGGCAAGATGCTGTTGCCGGGGCCGGTGGGCTATGCGCATCCGGGCGGCCTGTGGCGCTTCAACCCAAGCTATCAAGTGCTGCCGCAACTGCGTCGCTTTGCAAAAGAACGCCCGAACGCCGGCTGGAACGAAGTGGCCGAGAGCAACGCGAAGATGCTCGCTGACCAACCGAGCAACCCCCACGGCCTGGCGGCCAACTGGGTTGGTTATCGCGCCACCAGTGCGAACACCGGGCTGTTTATCGTCGATCCGTTTTCCGATGACCTGGGCAGCTACGACGCGATCCGCACGTACCTCTGGGCCGGCATGACCGCCAAGAGCGACCCGCTGGCCGCGCCGATGCTCAAGGCGTTGGGCGGGATTTCCCGGGCGACCGCTTCGTCGGTCGCCGGTTTTCCTCCGGAGAAAGTCCATGTGCTGACCGGTGAAGTCGAGAAAAACAACGGCTACACGCCGACGGGTTTCTCGGCCTCCACCATGGCCTTCTTTCAGGCCCGGGGCGAAACCGCCCTGGCGCAACTGCAAAAGCAGAAGGTCGACGACGCCCTCGCGAAAGCCCTCGCGCCTTCGGCCCCGGACAGTGCGCAGCCGATCTACTACGACTACATGCTCAGCCTGTTCGGCCAGGGCTTCGCTGATCAAAAGTACCGTTTCGAACAAGACGGCACGGTGAAATTATCCTGGGAGTCAGCATGCGCCGTCACACGCTAGCCGTTGCGATTCTGGCGGCCCTGGCGTCTACCGCCAGCTTTGCCGAAACCACTGACCCGCAAAGCCTGCTGATCGAGCAGGGTTATTACTGGCAGTCGAAAAAGAACCCGGAACGCGCCCTCGAGACCTGGCAGAAACTGCTGCGCCTGAGCCCCGAGCAACCGGATGCGCTGTATGGCATCGGCTTGATTTCGGTGCAGCAACAGCGCCCGGCTGAAGCGCAAAAGTACCTGGCCCGCCTGCAGGCGTTGAGCCCGGTTCCGCGCCAGGCCTTGCTGCTGGAGCAGGACATCACCCTGAATATTCCGGCCAACGCCAAGTTGCTGGAGCAGGCCCGCGAGCTGGGCGAGCCTGAAGAAGAGCGTGAGCAGGCGGTGGCGCTGTATCGCCAGATCTTCCAGGGGCGCCAGCCTCAGGGCCTGGTCGCCCGCGAGTATTACAACACCCTGGGCTTTACATCCAAGGGCACGAATGAAGCCATCGCCGGCTTGCAGCGCTTGTCCCGCGAGCGGCCGAATGACCCGATTGTGGCGCTGTTCCTGGCCAAGCATCTGGCGCGTAACCCGGCCACCCGGGCCGATGGCATTCGCGCGCTGGCCAAGCTGGCGCCGAACAACGACGTGGGCGGCAATGCCGATGAAACCTGGCGCTTTGCGCTGATCTGGCTCGGCCCGCCGAAGAGCGACCAGGTGCCGTTGTTCCAGCAGTTCCTCGCTGTGCACCCGGACGACACCGAGATCCGTGCGCTGATGAACAAGGGCATCGCCCAGGGCAAGAGCGGCGCCGGTTGGCAACGTGATCCGCAGATGACCAAGGCATTCAAGGCGCTGGATGACGGCGACCTGAAAACCGCCGAGCCGCTGCTGGCTGCGCGCCTCAGCGAAAAATCCAACGACGTCGATGCCCTCGGCGGCATGGGCGTGCTGCGTCAACAGCAGCAGCGCTTCAGCGAGGCCGAAAGCTACCTGGTACAGGCCACCCGTTTGCCGGGTGGCGCGGCGTGGCAGTCGGCGCTCAATGATGTGCGCTACTGGAACCTGCTGAACCAGGCTCGCGATGCGCAGCGTGGCGGTCGTACCAGCCAGGCCCGTGACCTGGTGGCCCAGGCCGAACGCCTGAACCCTGGCCAGCCCGGCGCGGCCGTGGCGCTGTCCGGCTTCCAGGCCCAGGACAATCAGTTCGAAGCCGCCGAAGCCGGCTACCGCAAAGTGCTCGCCCGTCATCCTGGCGACCCGGATGCACTGAGCGGTTTGATCAACGTGCTGTCCCAATCCGGGCAGCCGGAAGAAGCCTTGAAGCTGATCGACTCGGTATCGCCCGCCGAGCGCGCCAAGTTTGCGCCGAGTGTGAAGATCACTGCGTTGCGCGCCACCCAGGTCGGCAAGCTGGCCGAGCAACGGGGTGATTTGAAAGCCGCGCAAGCCGCCTACAAACAAGCCCTCGATGCCGACCCGGAAAACCCGTGGACGCGCTTCGCCCTGGCACGCATCTACCTGCGCGACGGCCAGATTCGCAACGCCCGCGCACTGATCGACGGCTTGCTGGCCAAGCAACCGAACCAGCCGGACGCGCTGTACACCAGCACGCTGTTGTCGGCCGAGTTGAGCGAGTGGAAGAAAGCCGAAGAGACCCTGGCGCGGATCCCGGCCGGGCAACGTACCGCCGACATGAACGAGCTGGGCATCGATATCGCCCTGCACAAGCAGACCGACATCGCCATCGAGACCGCCCGCCGTGGCCAGCGCCCGGAAGCCCTCGCACTGCTGGGCCGCAGTGAAGCCATGACCCGGCAGAAGCCCGAGCGCCTGGCGATTCTGGCTGCCGCTTATGTGGAAGTCGGTGCCACGCAGCAGGGCCTGGATATCATGCAGAAGGTGGTGGATAAGAACCCGAACCCCACCGTCGACCAGAAGCTGCTGTACGCCAACGTGCTGCTCAAGGCCAACCACTACACCGAGGCGGGCGACATCCTGCGCGAAGTGCAGGGCCAGCCATTGAGTGAAACCGGTCGCCAGCGCTACGACGATTTGATCTACCTGTACCGGGTCAAACAGGCCGACGCCTTGCGCGAGAAAAACGACCTGGTCGCGGCCTACGACATGCTGTCGCCGGCCCTTGCCCAGCGTCCCAACGATGCACTGGCGGTAGGTGCCCTGGCGCGGATGTACGCGGCCAGTGGCAACAGCAAAAAAGCCATGGAGCTTTACGCTCCGTTGATCCAGCAGAACCCGAACAACGCCCGCCTGCAATTGGGCCTGGCGGATATCGCGCTGCAAGGTCGTGACCGTGGCCTGGCGGAAAGCGCCAGTGAAAAGGCGCTGTCCCTGGAACCGGGTAACCCGGAGATCCTCACCTCGGCGGCGCGCATCTATCAGGGCCTGGGCAAAAACAACGAAGCCGCTGCGCTGCTGCGCAAGGCGCTGGCGATTGAGAACAGCCAGAAGAGCCAGACGCAACTGGCCCAGGCCGGTTCCCAGGGCGTCCCTTACAACCCCTTCGTCGGCTTGCCGGGCCAGCGTCGCCAGGTCACTGACCTGACCGTCGCCGGTCCAGTACCGCCACCGATTGATGCGCCGACCAATGTCGTGCCGGAAAACGCTTTAGCCGCCTCCGGGCGTCCGGCGTCGAACAACTGGAGTGAGCCGTTCGAGCCACCGTCGAAGATTGCTTCCCTCGACACCGCCAACCTGAGCCCGGCACGTCGTGCGCTGGATACGATCCTGCGGGATCGCACCGGTTATGTGGTGCAGGGTTTGAGCGTTCGCAGCAATAATGGTGAGAGCGGGTTGAGCAAAATCACTGACGTTGAGGCGCCGTTCGAGGTGCGGATGCCGGTGGGTGACCTCAACGTCGCCGCACGTGTGACGCCGGTGCACTTGAGTTCCGGCAGTGTGAAAAGCGACTCCGCCACCCGGTTTGGCGGTGGTACTGCCAACCCGGCGGGCTCTCAGAGCGACACGGGTGTCGGTTTCGCCGTTGCCGTGGAGAACCCGGATGAAGGCCTCAAGGCCGATATCGGCGTCAGCCCGCTGGGCTTCCTGTACGACACCATCATCGGTGGCGCCAGTGTCTCGCGGCCGTTTTCCCAGGGCTCCAACTTCCGTTACGGCGTCAACGTTTCGCGGCGTCCGGTCACCGACAGCGTGACCTCCTTTGCCGGTTCCGAAGACAAGCGCACCGGCGAAAAATGGGGCGGCGTGACCGCCAACGGTGGGCGTGGCGACCTGAGCTACGACAACCAGAAGCTCGGTGTGTATGGCTACGCGTCGTTGCACGAGATGCTGGGCAATAATGTCGAAGACAACACCCGCCTGGAACTGGGCAGCGGCATCTACTGGTACCTGCGCAATACCCCGACCGACACCCTGACCCTTGGTCTCAGCGGTTCGTACATGCGCTTCAAAGAGAACCAGGGTTACTACACCTACGGCCAGGGCGGCTACTTCAGTCCACAGGGCTTCTACTCCCTGGGTGTGCCGGTGCGTTGGGCGCAGAGCTTTGATCGCTTCAGCTACCAGATAAAAAGTTCGGTGGGCCTCCAGCGTATCGAGCAAGATGCAGTCGATTATTTCCCGGGGCATGACCAGCTTCAGCGTGCCCGGGGCAATCCGAACTATGCCCAAGATACAAAAACCGGCATCGGCTACAGCTTCAACGCTGCCGCCGAATACCGCCTCAGCTCGCGCTTTTACCTGGGTGGCGAAGTCGGTCTCGACAACGCCCAGGACTATCGCCAGTACGTCGGCAACGCCTACCTGCGCTATCTGTTTGAAGACCTGAGCGGGCCTATGCCCTTGCCGGTCAGTCCGTACCGTTCCCCTTATTCGAATTGATTGATAGGAGTCATCCATGCCTGTTTCCGCTTCTGCTATTGCCGGCCTGACCCTGCTGGTATTGGGCGAAAGTCACATGAGCTTTCCTGATTCGCTGCTCAACCCGCTGCAGGACAATCTCACTGCTCAAGGCGCCAAGGTACACTCCATCGGCGCGTGCGGCGCCGGTGCGGCCGACTGGATCGTGCCGAAGAAAGTCGAGTGCGGCGCCGAGCGCCTGCCCGGCGGCAAGGCCGAGATTTTCGGCAAGAACGGCATGAGCACCACGCCGATCAAAGACCTGATCGCCAAGGACAAGCCGGACCTGGTGGTGATCATCATCGCCGACACCATGGCTTCGTACCCGGAGCCGCAGTTCCCGAAAGTCTGGGCCTGGAAAAGCGTGACCTCCCTGACCAAAGCCATCACCGAAACCGGCACCAAGTGCGTGTGGGTCGGGCCGGCGTGGGGCAAGGTCGGTTCGCAGTACAAGAAGGATGACGCGCGCACCAAGGTGATGTCCCAGTTCCTCGCCACCAACGTGGCGCCGTGCACCTACGTCGACTCGCTGACCTTCTCCAAGCCGGGCCAGTGGATCACCACTGACGGCCAGCACTTCACCATCGACGGCTACCAGAAGTGGGCCAAGGCGATCGGCGAGTCCCTGGCGAAGTTGCCACCGGCCGCTGTGACCAAGGGAGCGCAATAATGAAGCGGATTACCCTGGGCCTGGCGACCTTGCTTGCCAGCGTCAGCGCCTACAGCGCCGACATCCCGCTTTACCCCACCGGCCCGGAGAAAGATTCGGCGTTCCTGCGCCTGGCCAACGGCACCGACGGCGAGCTGAAATTGCTGCCACAAGGTTCCAAGGCCAGCCTGGTGCTGGGCGGCGACAAGCTGGTGTCTGACTACCTGCCGGTGTCGGGCGGCAAGACTCCGATCAAGGGCGTATTGAGCCAGGGCGGCAAGGATTCCGAGCTGGCCGTGACCGTCGCACCGGGTGAGTTCGCCACCGTGGTCGCCGTGCCGGATGCCAAGGGCGGCACGCGCCAGTTGGTGATCCACGAACAACCCGACGACTTCAATGCGCTGAAGGCCTCGCTGGCCTTTATCAACGCCGACGCAGCCTGCGCCGACGCGAGCCTGGAAGCCGTGGCGCAAAAAGCCGAGCTGTTCAAGAAGGTCGCTGAGGGTTCGATTTCGCGCCGCATGATCAACCCGGTGGAACTGTCGGTGCAGCTCAAGTGCGCCAATGCGCCGGTCGGCCAACCGCTGACCTTCACCCTCAAGGCCGGCGAGCGCTACAGCGTGCTGGCCCTGCCATCGGCTGCCGGTTCGAGGTTGCTGTTTACCTCCGACACGCTCGCTAACTGATCGGGCCCGACACCACCATGGTCTTTGCCTCACTGGAATTCCTCACGCTGTTCCTGCCGGCCTTCCTGTTGATTTATGCGCTGGCCCGTCCGGGCTGGCGCAACGTCATCCTGTTGATCGGCAGCTGGCTGTTCTACGGCTGGTTGAGCCCGCTGTTCCTGTTCCTGCACATGGTGTTGACCGTGGTGGCGTGGGTCGGCGGCTTGCTGGTGGACCGTTCCCGTGAAGACGGCAAAGGCCGGGTGCGGTTGTTGATCGCGTTGATCGTGTTCAACACCGCCGTGCTGTGTTGGTACAAGTACGCCAACATCGTCGCGGGCACTGTGAGCGAGGTGATCACCTGGTACGGCGCCATGCCGCTGGAGTGGCAGCGCGTGGCGTTGCCGGCGGGGTTGTCGTTCATTGTGTTGCAGGCGATCTCGTACCTGGTGGACGTGCATCGGCATACGGTGCCGGTGGAGCGCAGCTTCATCAATTACGCCACCTATATCTCGATGTTCGGCCACTCGATTGCCGGCCCGATCATTCGGTATGACTGGGTACGGCGCGAGCTGAACCAGCGCTATTTCAACTGGCCGAATTTCAGTCTCGGTGCCCGGCGCTTCATGATCGGCATGGGCATGAAAGTGCTGGTGGCCGACACCTTGTCGCCGCTGGTGGACATCGCCTTCCACCTGGAAAACCCGAGCCTGGTGGATGCCTGGATCGGCTGCCTGGCGTACTCGCTGCAACTGTTTTTCGACTTCGCCGGCTACAGCGCCATGGCCATCGGCCTGGGCTTGATGCTGGGCTTCCACTTCCCGGAAAACTTCAACCGGCCGTACCTGGCCAGCAGCATCCAGGACTTCTGGCGGCGTTGGCATCTGTCGTTGTCCAGTTGGCTGCGGGACTACCTGTACATCGCCCTCGGCGGTAACCGCGACGGCGTATGGCGCACCTACCGCAACCTGTTCCTGACCATGGCGATTGCCGGGTTGTGGCATGGCGGTGACAGCTGGAACTACCTGTTGTGGGGATCGGCCCACGGTATTGCGTTGTGCATCGACCGGGCGTGGTCGCGCTCGACGTTGCCGCGTATCCCTTTGGCACTGTCGCACATTTTGACGCTGCTGTTTGTGTGCCTGGCGTGGACGCTGTTCCGCGCGCCGGACTTCCATTCGGCACTGACCATGTACGCCGGCCAATTCGGCATGCATGGCATTGCACTGGGTGATGCGTTGGCGGTGGCCATGCGTCCGGCCCATGGCATGGCCGTGTTGCTCGGCTTGGTGTGCATCATCGCGCCGATCTGGCAGACCCGCTGCGAGCAGCGTTTTGGTACGCAGCCCTGGTTTGTGGTGGCCGCGTCCCTGTGGCCGGTGGCCGGGTTTGTGTTGTCGTTCGCGCTGATTGCCAGCCGCGATGCCGTACCGTTTCTGTACTTTCAGTTCTAAGGAAGCCTGACGATGCCCGCCCCTACCGCGCCGACCCCACCGAGTGAATTGGCCGTTCGCACCAGCCCCCTGGCGGGCTGGGTGCTGGTGCCTTTCCTGGCGGCGGGGCTGTTGTCTTGCGTCTGGCTGATGGTCAAGGGCCCGGTGAGTTTCCTGCCGCCCAAGGTCGACAGCGACATGCTGTTGCATGGCGACGTGACCCATCGGTTTGCCAAGGAACTGTCCAAGGCGCCGATGGCGATTGAAGCGGCGAACCTGGAGCGCGGCGCCAGCTGGCTGGCGTTCAGCGACACCGGGCCGCGGGTGCGCCAGGGTTGTCCGGGCTGGCTGTTTATCAGCGATGAACTGAAGCTCAACCGTCACGCCGACGACAATGCGCGCACTAAGGCGGACGCGGTGATCGACCTGCAAAAGCAGCTCGGCCAACGCGGTATTGATCTGCAAGTGGTGGTGGTGCCGGATAAAACCCGCATTGCCGCCGCCGAACGTTGCGGCTTGTATCGTCCGGCAGTGCTGGATGGCCGAATCCGGCAATGGACCACGCAGCTGCAAGCGGCGGGCGTTGAAGTCCTGGATTTGACCGAGACCCTCAAACCCCTCGGCCCGGAAGCGTTCCTGCGCACCGACACCCACTGGAGCGAAATCGGCTCGAATGCCGGCGCCCGTGCCGTGGCCCAACGCATTCAGCAGCGCGGTATCAAGGCCACGCCGGAACAGGCCTTCGACATTACCCAGGCGCCGCTGGCACCGCGTCCGGGTGACCTGGTGCGCCTGGCCGGTCTCGACTGGTTGCCGCCGAAGTTGCAGCCGGTGGGCGAGCAAGTTGCCGCCAGTACGGCCCATGAGAATGGTCCTGCGGCGTCCAGCAACCCTGACGATTTGTTTGGCGACGCCGGGCTGCCGAACGTGGCGCTGATCGGCACTTCGTTCTCGCGTAATTCGAACTTCGTGGGTTTCCTGCAAAAAGCCATGAATGCACCGGTGGGTAATTTCAGCAAAGACGGTGGTGAATTTTCTGGCGCCGCCAAAGCTTATTTCGACAGCCCGGCGTTCAAGCAAACGCCGCCCAAGCTGCTGATCTGGGAAATTCCGGAGCGTGATTTGCAGACGCCGTACGATTCGATAAAGATTAGTCAGTAAATTGACCATTTACCGCTCGTCTTAAAGATTTCTTCAGAAACACCAAAATAATGACACTCTCGATCCTTTGTCACAGAATGCGTACACAAAGGCGCCCACAAAAAGACCTGCGGTAAGCATCAGTACAGCTGACCTTTCACGTCTTTACGATGCGTCGTGAGGAGTGTTGGCGATGAGCCGAACCGATGATCTTTTTGAGTTGTTTGATAAGACAACTGCCAGTGATGTCCAGGGAATGGATTCGATGCTGCAATTCTTCGAAGACATCCCCGTCGACGACAGCGCCAGCCTCAACATGGGCAGCGGCGCGTCGTTCTCCCCGCATTCCCCCTGTGCCAACGAGCAGCGGCGCGAAGCCCCGAGCATCCGTGCGAATGTGGTGGCGTTGGTGTCAGTCAACGGCGGTGTAGGCCGCAGCACCCTGGCCACGGCACTCAGCAGCGGTATGCAACGCCTGGGGCGGCCGGTAGTGGCGCTGGACCTGGACCCGCAAAACGCGCTCTATCATCACTTCGGCCTGAGCCACGCCTTGCCTGGCATCGGGCGCACCAGCCTGCACAACGAGCGCTGGAGCCAGATCCTTCATTCAGGCTTTGCCGGTTGCCAGGTGATCACCTTTGGCGAAACCGATATCCGTCAGCAGGAAGACCTCCAGCGCTGGCTGAAACAGGAGCCGGACTGGCTGGCGCAACATCTGTCGGCCCTGGGCTTGAGTGAGCACGACACCGTGATCATCGACACTCCGGCGGGCAACAACGTCTACCTGCATCAGGCGCTGAACGTGGCCGATGTGGTGCTGGTGATTGCCCAGGCGGATGCCGCCTCCCTTGGCACCCTGGAACAGATGGAACAGTTGCTGGTGCCGCACCTTGGTCGCCAGCCGGCGCTGCGTTGCCATTTCGTGATCAACCAGCTCGACGAAACCTCCGGCTTCAGCCTCGACATGGTCGAGGTGTTCAAGAAGCGCCTGGGTGAAAACCTGCTGGAAGTGGTGCACCGGGATTCGGCGATCAGCGAGGCCCTGGCCTTTGGCAGCGACCCGCTGGATAACGAAGCCGCGAGCATGGCCTGTGACGATATCAACGAGCTTTGCCGCCTGTTGATTGCCCGCTGAAAAGCCCGGGTTATGCCGCTAACGCCAGATGCTTATGCACAATCGGTTGGTTGGACATGTCATGAAACCGCAATTTTGCGGAGCGGTTCTCATCAGGCTGCAACTGCCTGTTTTGCGTGCGTTTTATTTTATGAACAAAAAATGACCAGTCAGCATTTTGCTCTGTAAAGCTTGCTGCTACGGCCTGCGCAAGAATTCCATCAACAGAGTTATCCACAGGGCACGCTGCGACAAAATGCCCCTTAATTGCGCTCGGCCAGCAGCATCAGGTTGCGCGGGGTCAGCGGTGTTTCGCAGAAGCTGCCGACGTGCACGGTGTAGCCGTTCTCCGTGAGAAACAGCGCGCGATCCAGCACCAGCCACATCTCCAGCGGGCGCCGAAACAGGCCACGCAGCAATTCCAGGTTTCTTACCTCGGCCAAGCGCCGCCAGCCTTGGGCCTCCAGCGCCAGCCAATCCTGTTCACCGGTGGATAATCCCTTGAGCGCCGCCAGTTCGCGGCAGTAGTCGGCGAAGGGCTTGGCCAGCCAACTCGCGGGCAGCGATGGAGTGGGCAGGTACTCGTCACTGCCGCGCAGTTGCCGTTGCAGACCATCGAAGCCCAGGCGCCTGGCCATCGAGGTGTCGCGCTGCTGGCGCACTCGCGCCCCAGCGGTAACGGTTTCGCTCAGCGGCAGGCCGAGGTCTTCCACCGATAAACGCAGTGATGAAGCCTGGGCGGTCATCGACAGTGGCAGGTAATGCTCGGCGCGGATGCGGTTATAGCAGCACGGTGCCACGGCCAGTTGCCGGCAGCCGGCGGCGCTGGCCAGCTGGAGCAGGCGCACATGCAGGTCACCGCACGCATGCAGGGCGACCGGGGTTTGCTCGGGGCTGATCTGCATGTCGGCCATCACGTCTTGCAGGCGATGGGTGACGGGCAATCGATGGTGTTCGCTGAGCGCCTGCCCCGAGGCGATCAGGGCCGGGTCGTATTCCAGGCATGTCAGTTGTTGCCGGGGTTGCAGCAGCCGGCGGCCGAGGTGGCCCTTGCCGGCGCACCAGTCGAGCCAGTGTTTTGGTGTTGCGGCGAATTGCAGCGCGGCACCGAAGGCTTCGATCTGCTGCCATTTGCGGCCGGGTACATCGATGTTCAAACGATGGTGGGCGGCTGGTAGGGCACTGGACGGTAAGTTATCCACAGCACTGAGATTCAGCGACTGTATCGCCAGCTCGGGAAAGGGCGCGGGTGCCGGCAGGGTGTGAGGTTGGTTATGGCTGCTTTCCGCGTCTGCCAGCGAGCGCTGTCGCAGCCAGTGGGCCAGCTCGGGGTGCCGGGTTTCCCACGGCAATTGCAGGTGGGTAAAGGGCCGTGGTCGCCACAGCCCTTGATGCTCGGTGAGGAACGCGTCCAGCGCCTGGAAGCGGGCGAGCAGTTGCTCACCCGTCAACGAGGCGTCAGCGGCCCTGGCAGGCATCGACCCGCAACCAGCGTTCCAGCAGCTTGAAGAAGCGCACCAGGACGTAGGACATCAGCAGGTAGAACAGCCCGGCGGCGAAGAAAATCTCCACGGGCAGATAAGTGCGGGCAATGATCGTGCGGGCCATGCCGGTCAGCTCCAGCAAGGTCACGGTACTGGCCAGGGCGCTGGCCTTGAGCATCAGGATCACTTCGTTGCTGTAGGCCGGCAGACCGATGCGCGCGGCACGCGGCAGGATGATGTAGAACAGCGCCTTGGGCTTGGACATGCCCAGTGCCCGCGCCGCTTCGATTTCACCCGGCGGGATGGCCTGGATCGCGCCACGCAGGATCTCGGCGATGTAGGCGGCGGTGTGCAGGGTCATGGTGGCGGTAGCGCACCAGAACGGGTCCCGCAGGTAGGGCCACATGGCGCTCTCACGCACGGCGTCGAACTGCGCCAGGCCGTAATACACCAGGAACAACTGCACCAGTAGCGGCGTGCCACGGAAGAAGAAAATGTAGCAGTAGGGCAGGGTGCGCACGTACCACAGGCGTGAAGAGCGGGCGATGCCCAGCGGGATCGCCAGCAGCAGGCCGGCGATCACGGCGATGGCCACCAGCTCCAGGGTCAGGGTTGCGCCCTGGGCCAACCGAGGTAGCCACTTGATGATCACGGCCCAGTTCAGGCCGAGGTCGAAATGCGCCAGCCAGCTGTAGTCGCCACTCATTGCGTGCTCCTCGCAAAGCCGCGCGCGGCACGTTTTTCCAGGAAGTGCATGCCGGTCATCGCCAGGACGGTGAGGCCCAGGTACATGAAGGCCGCGACCATAAAGAAGGTGAAGGGCTGCTTGGTGACGGTCACGCCGATCTGCGCGTGGCGCATGATTTCTTCCAGGCCGATCACCGAGACCAGCGCGGTGTCCTTCATCAGAATCATGAACAGGTTGCCCAGGCCCGGCAGGGCGATGCGCCACATCTGCGGCATGATCAACCGGGTGAAGATCCGGAACTTCGACAGGCCCAGGGCGACACCGGCTTCACGGTGGCCCTTGGGGATTGCCAGGATCGCCCCGCGGAACACTTCCGTGGCGTAGGCGCCAAAGCACAGGCCCAGGGCGATAACCCCGGCGGCGAAGGCGCTGAGGGACAGGTCGGGGTTGCCGAAAAACTCCCCGAGGGAACGCATCAGGTTGACCGTGCCGAAGTAAATCAGCAGTACCCACAGCAGTTCCGGGATGCCACGCACCAGCGTGGAGTAGGCGCCGCCAAGCCATTGCAGGGGCTTGTACGGGGAAGTCTTGGCCAAGGCGCCGGCCAGGCCGAGCACCAACCCAAGGCACAGGGCCGTGAGCGCCAGCTTGACGGTCATCAGCGCACCAGCGGCGAGCGCCGGGCCGAATCCGTAGAGGTCGAAATTCATGGTTTAGTCGTTTCGCAAGGCAAAGCTCAGGACCGGCGCACTCAAGGGAGCACGCCGGGCAGGCCATTCAGGATCACTCGATGCTGAAAGGGAAGTACTTGTCGTTGATCTTCTTGTAGGTGCCGTCGGCCTTGATTTCAGCCAGTGCGGTATTCAAGCGCTCGCGCAGTGCATCGCCTTTACGCACGGCGATACCGATCTTGTCGCTCTCTACCACCGGGTCGCCCTTGAACTCGTAGGCGGAACCGTCTTTGCTTTTCAGCCACTCGTACTGTACGTACTTGTCGGCGAGCATCCCGTCCAGTCGGCCGGAAGTCAGGTCGAGGTAGGCGTTTTCCTGGGTGTCGTAGAGCTTGGCGGTGGTGTCCGGCAGCTTGTCTTCCAGGTAGGTACCGGCCAGCGTCGCGCGTTGTGCACCGATGATCTTGCCCTTCAGGTAGCCGGCGTCGGTCTTGAAGTCCTTGGTGGCTTTGGGCGCGATGAACTGCAGCTTGTTGGAGTAGTACGGGTCGGTGAAGTCGACGGCCTGCTTGCGTTCATCGGTGATGGACAGCGAGGAGACCAGGAAGTCGAACTTCTTGGCGTTCAGGGCCGGGATGATGCCGTCCCAATCGGAGACGTACACCTTGCACTCGACTTTCATCTTGGCGCACAGGGCGTCGCCGATGTCTTTGTCAAAGCCCACTACGTTGCCGCTGGCGTCTTTATTGTTGAAGGGCGGGTAGGCCGCTTCGATCCCCATGGTCAAGGTCTCGGCCATTGCCGAGGCGCTGAATGCCATCGAAACGGCGGCAGCCAGGAGGAATTTTTTATAGTTCTGCATGCATGTTGCTCCGTTAGCGGTTGCTGGACATGAATTGTTTGCAGCGCGCCGAAAGCGGGTTTTCAAATACCTGCTGTGGCGATCCTTGCTCTTCGACCAGGCCCTGGTGCAGGAAAACCACTTCACTGGACACCTGACGGGCGAAGCCCATTTCATGGGTGACCAGCAGCATGGTGCGGCCTTCTTCGGCCAGTGCGCGGATCACATTAAGTACTTCCTGAACCATTTCCGGGTCAAGGGCCGATGTGGGCTCGTCGAACAGGATGACCTTGGGCTGCATGGCCAGGGTGCGGGCGATGGCGGCGCGTTGCTGCTGGCCGCCGGACAATTGCGCCGGGTAGGCGTGGCGCTTGTCACTGATGCCGACCTTGGCCAGCAAGGCTTCGGCGACTTCGATGGCCTCGGCCTTGCTCTGGCCGAGCACGCGGCGCGGGGCCTCGATGATGTTGTCGAGGATGCTCATGTGCGGCCACAGGTTAAAGTTTTGAAACACAAAACCGATCTCGCTGCGCAGGCGGTTGATCTGTTTGCCGTCGGCGGCCACCAGTTCGCCGTTTTTCGCGGCCTTGAGCTTGAGTTCTTCACCGGCCACCAGGATTTGCCCCTGGTGCGGATTTTCCAGCAGGTTGATGCAGCGCAGGAACGTGGACTTGCCGGAACCGGAGGAACCCAGGATCGAGATCACATCGCCGTCGCGGGCGGTCAGCGAGATGCCTTTAAGCACCTCCAACTCACCATAGCGTTTATGCAAGTTGCGGATTTCAAGCGCGGGCGTGGCCTCAGCCATGTGGGGTCCTCATTGTGTTCATTGCGCTCCTGCTGTTGGGCCGCCTTCCTGGCGAGGCGCCAAGCTAGCATAGCGTTTGGATGACAGCCAACAGCCCTGCGGGCGGTTATCAGGCGGTGTGCGGCAGGGTGTCGCATCGGCACAGCAGTGTGTCGCGCCATCAACAACCGAACAGCCGTTTGAACCCGGATTCCCACAGGTTTTGCGTAAAAAAGGGCGCGATGGTGCCAGCTTTGGCCGGGTGTTGGAAGGGTTAAACGGGTGAACGGTCCCTATCAGCCCTTTAATAGGGCGTCACGCACAATTTGTGTGTGTTTTTGGTGCGCCTGTTCGTCTTTTAAGTGGGTCGCACAGTAACGCTATAGCGGAATGCCATTAGTGTCAGTGACTTACGTTAGCTATTGAGTTTCCCTACAGCCCGCGTCAATCGCGGCTCTGTAACATTTTGGCGCAAATCTTGCGTAAAAAATAAAGAACGCCCCGTTGGTTTCTTTTCACGAGAAAGACGCCAGGCCGGGTGGACCGTATTCGCAATTCCTCGCAAAGGTGTGTCAATGAGTAGTACGCAAAGCTCCAATGACCTCGAACAGGGGCTCAAACCGCGTCACGTCACCATGCTGTCGATTGCCGGCGTTATCGGTGCCGGGTTGTTCGTCGGTTCCGGCCACGCGATTGCTGCGGCAGGGCCAGCCGTGCTGCTGGCGTATGCCGCCGCCGGTACCCTGGTGGTGTTGGTGATGCGCATGCTGGCCGAGATGGCCGTTGCTTCGCCGGATACCGGTTCGTTCTCTACTTATGCCGACCGCGCGATCGGGCACTGGGCCGGTTTTACCATCGGTTGGTTGTACTGGTGGTTCTGGGTGTTGGTGATTCCGCTGGAAGCCAACGCTGCCGCGACCATCCTTCACGCCTGGTTTCCCAGCGTGGCGATCTGGGCGTTTACCTTGATCATCACCTTGCTGCTGACGGCGACCAACCTGTTCAGCGTGAAGAACTACGGCGAGTTCGAGTTCTGGTTTGCGTTGATCAAAGTGGTGGCGATCATCGGCTTTGTGATCCTCGGCATCCTGGCGATTTTCGGCTTCCTGCCGGGCAGTCAGGTCAGCGGCGTTTCACACCTGTTCGACACTCAAGGCTTCCTGCCCAACGGCATGGGCGCGGTGTTGGCGGCAATCCTGACCACCATGTTTTCGTTCATGGGCACCGAGATCGTGACCATCGCGGCTGCTGAATCGAAGAACCCGGGCCAGCAGATTTCCAAGGCCACCAACTCGGTGATCTGGCGGATCGGCTTGTTCTACCTGGTGTCGATTTTCATCGTGGTGGCCCTGGTGCCGTGGAATGATCCTGCACTGGCCGCGGTCGGTTCCTACCAGACCGTTCTGGAACGCATGGGCATTCCGAATGCCAAGCTGATCGTTGACCTGGTGGTGTTGGTGGCGGTGACCAGTTGCCTGAACTCGGCGCTGTACACCGCTTCGCGCATGATGTTCTCCCTGGGCCGCCGCGGCGATGCGCCGGCGGTGTCCAAGATCACCAACAAGAGCGGCACGCCTTACTGGGCGGTGTTGCTGTCTACCGGCGCGGCGTTCCTGGCGGTGTTTGCCAACTACGTGGCCCCGGCTGCCGTGTTTGAATTCCTGCTGGCCAGCTCCGGCGCGATTGCCTTGCTGGTGTACTTGGTGATCGCCGTCTCGCAACTGCGCATGCGCCAGAAGCGCACCGAGGCGGGCGAGAAGATTGCCTTCAAGATGTGGTTGTTCCCGGGCCTGACGTACGCGGTGATCGTGTTCATCGTGGGCGTGCTGACCATCATGCTGTTCCAGGAAGCGCACCGGGTGGAGATCATGGCTACCGGGATCCTGAGCTTGCTGGTGGTTGCGGCGGGGCTGATGGTGTCTCGTCGGCGCAAGGGCCGGAAGGTTGGGGCTGCGGTGTTGAATTGATGGGTTGAAATACGATCCATCAAGCGCTGTAAAAAACTGTGGGAGCCGGGCTTGCCCGCGATGGCGGTGTGTCAGTCGAGACAGATGTTGACTGACTCACCGCCATCGCGGGCAAGCCCGGCTCCCACATTGCGTTTTGTATCAGCCTTCGGAATTAACCAGTGCCTGTGATGCCGCCACGTAATCGGCTTGGAACTCTGGCGATTCAATCCACGCCAGGGCCGCTGCTTCATCCTCGGTATCCGTGGCCCACTGGCGATACTCGATCAGCGCCGCAAGGATGAAGTCAGTCGCTTCCTCTTCACCTTCCTGCTCCAGCACCACCGCCAGCAGCGGGTGCGCCAGGAACACCGCACACAGCGCCTGCTGGCTGGTTTCGCCGGCGGTACGCATCTCCAGGAACAGCTCGGTCAAATCCACCGACTCAAGGTCAATGCGGCTGTCATCGCCTGCAAAGGCATCGGGCTTGGTGGCGACGGCGCGTTGGGTGCGGTTCTGCTTGGCCTTGGCTTTTGCCCGGTGGGCGCGTTTTTGCTGCTTGTTCGGCGAGGCCATGGGCTCACGTCCTTGGTGTCAGGATCTGGGAATGGCGTATTGAAGCGCAGGTCCGGGGAAATCCCAAGGGTTTCTAGGTGCGATCCGTCACTTGGTGGCCCGGAGTGCCTTCGGCCAATTCCCCTCGTTGTAGCCACGCCAGCGCAATCGGCCACAACCGATCCTGATACTGGCTTCGAAAGAACGCGAAATGTCCGACCTCCTTTTCGCCGATATCTTCAGGGGCGATCCGCAGGTGCGTGCGCTCACTGCCTTCGAAGTACCTCAGCAGGCGCTCGATTGCCGGCACCGTGCCAAATGGGTCATCGGTGATGCTGATCGCCAATACCTGCGCCTTCACCCGAGAAAACGGCAGCTCACTCAGCGCCCGCCCGCTGGGGCGTTTTTCATAACCTGGCGTCGGCGTACTCCAATCGCGCACCACACCTGCCGGCGTATCTTCCAGCCAGCCCATGCGCTTGCCCGGGAAGTAGCCAAACATTGCGGTCACCAACGGCATCACCACATGCCACTTGGCAAACATCCGCCAGCGCCCGCTCGCCTCGTAGTCGCGCCAATAGGCGAACTGCGCGCCCACCGTGACCAATCGCCGGATCACCGCGCCGGAGGCCCCAAGGCCCGCCGCGCACCCACCAAAACTGTGCCCGACCACATCAATCGGCTGCCCCGCAAACTCCCGCTGCGCGCGCTGCAGGATCGCTTCGAAGTCCAGCACGCCCCAATCCGACCATGACGCCTTGAAGCCCTTCAGCGAGCCGCTGCGGGATTCGCCGATGCCACGGTAGTCGTAGGTGATGACATCGAAGCCATTGGCAAACAGGTAGTCGGCGAAGCGTGAATAGTGACGGCAGCGCACGGAGGTGGCGGCGTTGATGATGACTACCGGGCGCTCGAGGTCGGTTCTGATGTGGCGCCAGGTGAAGCCGCCAATGAGGTGGCCGTCGGCGGCGGCTTCGCGGAAGGGTTCGGCTTGGGGGCGGATTGGCAGATTCATGAGCTGGCTCGATCATTGCGCTTTCGATGGGGCGTCAGAGGCCCGTGCGCAGTTTTATAAGAAGTCGAAGCTAACAAATTTCTGTCGCTAAGACCCCGACGATTTTCTGATGCTCGACCTGAGCGACTCAAATGCCTAGGCTTGGGCCCTCTCGCCCTATCAGAACCTGTCCATGACTCGCGACACCCTCGAGCAACACCAGATCCCGATCTACTTCGCCGCCGTGCTGCTGGCTGCCGTTGTCGGCCTGCTGGCGCCCTCCATGTCTCAAGGCCTGGCCGCCCTGGTCACGCCCGCCATCGCCGTGCTGATGTACGCGATGTTCCTGCAAATCCCGTTTCTGGACTTGCGCCAGGGCTTGGGCAACAAGCGTTTCATGTGCGCGTTACTGCTGGCCAACTTCATCCTGATTCCGTTGCTGGTGTGGGCGCTGACCCGTGGCCTGGTAGCGCAACCGGCGATTCTGGTGGGAGCGTTGCTGGTGCTGTTGACGCCGTGCATCGACTACGTGGTGGTGTTCACCCACATCGGCAAGGGTGATTCACGGTTGATGCTGGCAGCGACCCCGATCCTGTTGCTGCTGCAACTGTTGCTGTTGCCGCTGTACCTGGGGTTGATGCTGGGGGCGCAATCGCAGGTGGTGGTTTCGGTGGGGCCGTTTGTCGAGGCCTTCCTGCTGCTGATCGTGGCGCCCATGATTCTGGCGGTGCTGACGACTTCCCTGTCCCGGCGCTCTCAGGTCATCAGTGCCTGGAACGATGCCTGGGCCTGGCTGCCCGTGCCGGCCATGGCGCTGGTGCTGATGGTGGTGATCGGTTCGCAAATCACCGCGGTGGTCCGCGATATCGGCCTGCTGGCGCCGGTGATTCCGGTTTACGTCGGCTTTCTGTTGCTGGCGCCGCTGATGGGCGCATTGGCTTCGCGGTTGTTCAAGCTGCCGGCGAGTACGGCGCGGGCGGTCACCTTCAGTGCTTCTACGCGCAATTCTCTGGTGGTGTTGCCGCTGGCGCTGGCGTTGCCCGAAGACATCCGTGGGCTCGCTGGCGCAGCGGTGATCACGCAAACCCTGGTAGAACTGGTGGGGGAGCTACTCTACATCCGGCTGATGCCGCTGCTGATTTGGCCCGCTCGTCGTTAGGCGGATGAATGTTTGATTCCGTTCAGGGGTTATTCAGGAGAGTGTTCGGCAACATGGGCCGGTTTACCCCACCTGACAGGCTGAACAATGGATCAACACAACCGCTTTCGAATGGAATCGCTGGGAATCTTTTTCATCGCCTTGCTGCTGTTTACCCTGGGGATCTGGGACCAGCAGCCACAAGGCTTCGATGGCCGATGGGCCGTCTTCATGCAAGAGATGTTTCGCCACGGCCCGAGCCTCTTTCCGACCACCTATGGTGAGTCTTACCCGGACTATCCCGGCACGGCGACGTATCTCAGCTACCTCTTTGCCCGCTTGTTCGGGGCGCCCAATGATCTGGCCAACGTGATGCCTACCGCCCTGGCATCGGCCGGGGTCATGGCGCTGATCTACCGCTTGCTGGCACCGTCCGGTCGGGCGTGGGCGCTGCTGACGGTACTGCTCACCGCATTGACCGCCCAGTTGCTGGAAAAGTCGCGTTCGGTGTGCCTGGACCAGATGGTCTCGTTTCTGTGCCTGGCGAGTTTCTATCTGTTGCATACCGGCGAGCGCACGGGCTCGCGGCTGCGCCAATATGCGGTCTTTCCGTTATTCGTGGTGGCGTTTGCCATTCGCGGTCCGTTGGGGCTGGTCGAGGTGTGCGGGGTGGTCTGTGTCTACTGGGCGATGGGCCCGGCCCGCACGCGGCAAGAGCGGATTGCACTGCTGAAAAAGGTCATTGCCCACGGGGTTATCGGACTGATCCTGCTGGCAGGCTGTTGGTGGGTGCTGTTGAAGCTGGCGCGGATCAGCGGCGGCGATGCCTTTGTCGATGATGTGCTCAGGATGCAGTTTACCGGGCGCCTCGACGAAACCGGCGAGGCGTTCTACTTCTACTTCAAGTTGAGCCTGTACCGCTATTTCCCGGTGGTGCCGCTGGCGCTGGCGACGATGATTGTCCTGCGTCACAAATGGTCGGTGCGCAACGAGGATGCCGATGTGCAGTTGGCGGTGCGCCTGGCCGCCTGCGGGCTGATGATTCTGCTGGGCCTGTCCATCCCGCACTTCAAGCGCGCTTATTACATTGTGCCGATGGTGCCGATGTTCGCTGCAGTGGCGGCCTACGGCTTGCTCCAGGCCCAGGGCTGGCTGCTGGGTGTGCGTCGTGGTTATGAGTGGTTGGTGGCGGCCTTGCCGGTGCTCGGGATCGTGGTGGTGTTTGTCTGTCGGCACCTGTGGCACAAGCACGGTTACTGGCCGGACGTTTCAGTGCCGGCGTTGGTGGGTGTGCTGATTGTGCTGCAACTGGCCGCCGTGATTGCCTGGCGGCGTTTGCAGGACAGTCTCGGCCGGCGCCTGGTAGTGCTCAGCCTTATTGCATTGGCTACCCAATGGCTGGTGCTGGTGAAGGTGGTGGAGCCGGCGAAGGACCTGCAATTCGACACCAGGAACTTCGTTGGCGCGGTGGAGAAACTGCGAGCCGGCAATCCCGGGACCCTGGTGTTTGTCGATCTGGCCAAGGACACCTGGGCGATCCGCTACATCATGAACCTTGATCACGACGAGAAGCCGCTGTTCATCGGGCGCAACGAACCCTTGCTGGTGGACACGTTGCCGCGTCCGGCCTGGGTGATTGTGGAGCGCAAGCAAACCGCGTTGCTCAATGGCACGCCACTGGAGCATAGGGCGCCGGTGTTCAGCGGGCGATTGAATGACAACCCGCTAATGGTGTTTCTGGTGAAGTGAGTCAGTTGCCTTATTCGTCGTGGCTCCGGGGTGATGCGAGAGGCGATCACTGGGGAATTAAGGACAGATCAATAGGGTCATAAGGCGCAGCGGGTCCCCGACGGTTTGGATCGTCTTGCTGTATGGTCGTCGTTTAAATGACCGTCGGGTCTGATAAAACGCTTTGCAGCCTGCCGTAAAGCACGCGTCTGCTAGGCTTTGGTACTTTCGTAGTGATGATTTCTGGATGTGACATGGAAGCAGTAAAAATGGATTTTGCGTACGCGGGCGCTGAGAGCGCCGGTAGTGCTCACGTGATCGGCCGTTCCTGGTTTGGCGGCCTCAGTATTTGTTTTGACGGCGGCTGCAGCTACCCGTCGATGATCGGGGTGCTGGAGGCGGTGTTCAGGCGCTACGGGCGTCTGGTGCGTTTTGGTGAGTCGCTTTCGGCGCAGGATTGGATTGCGCGCGTGGAGGAGAGTGGTTTTCACATCTCCGAGCAGGAGCGGGCTGCGGTGTTGACGTTGATGCGCGGAGGGGGCTGAAGGGGGGCAAAAAATCCAGACAACAAAAAACCCGCACCAGGCGGGTTTCTTGTTTGTTTCAGATGACGTTTGCACCACCTGAAACTAATTAGTGGTGCCCAGAGACGGAATCGAACCGCCGACACGGGGATTTTCAATCCCCTGCTCTACCGACTGAGCTATCTGGGCAACGGGGCGCATTAAACGGGTTTTTCAGGGGGTCGTCAAGCAAGTTTTCAAAAAATATTTAATTATTACCGTCGCTTACGGGCCAACCCCCAAATTTGATCAATTATTCAGCAGGTGGCACGTAGCCGTCGGCCTTGGCGTAATCTTCGCCGGAAAAGAACTTGTCCATCTCGCCTTGCAGGTATTTGCGGTCTTCGGCGTTCATCATGTTCAGGCGTTTTTCGTTGATCAGCAGGGTCTGGTGTTTTTGCCAGTCGGCCCAGGCCTTGGCAGAGACGTTGTCGAAAATGTCCTGGCCCTTGGCGCCAGGGAACGGGGCGCGTTCCAGGGCGGGCAATTCTTCGTGGTACTTGCGGCAGATGATGGTGCGGGTCATGACGGAACTCCTGCGTTCAATACTTCAGCCGCGCGCTTCAGCAGTTTCTTTACCGGGGCGGCAAGGCCCAGGCGCGGCGGGGTGGCGAGGTTATACCAGAGCCAGTCAGCCTCGGCCACGTGATGGGCAGACTCCTGGACCTGGACCAGCCAGGGTTCGATAGCCAGTTGGAAGTGGCTGAAGGTGTGGATCAGGCTCGGCAGTGCCTGTTGCTCGCCCAGCGCCAGGGAGTGCTGGTTGGCCAGGTGTTCCAGGTCGCTCAGGTCATCCAGCTCCGGCAAGCTCCACAAAC
Source organism: Pseudomonas sp. BIGb0558 (assembly GCF_024807515.1). Taxonomy (NCBI): domain Bacteria; kingdom Pseudomonadati; phylum Pseudomonadota; class Gammaproteobacteria; order Pseudomonadales; family Pseudomonadaceae; genus Pseudomonas; species Pseudomonas sp. BIGb0558. The sequence continues at coordinate 383,973 of NZ_JANUEW010000002.1, read as the reverse complement.
CGCCCCACAGGCCCGTGGAAGGGCGACGGTAAAGCAGAATCGCGCCTTCGCCATTGGCCAGCAGCGGCATCAGCGTGCGCTTCTGGGGCACGGTCTTGCGGGGCTTGGGGATCGGGTAGCGGGTTTCCAGGCCGAGCATGTGGGCTTCGCAGCCCTTTTCCAGCGGGCACAGCAGGCAGCTGGGTTTGCTGCGGGTGCAGAGCGTGGCGCCCATGTCCATCATCGCCTGGGTGTAGGCATTGACCCGGTCATGGGGCGTAAAGCGCTCTGCGGTGGCCCACAACTGCTTGGCAACCTTCGGCTCGCCTGGGTAACCCTCTTGCGCGGTAAAGCGTGCCAGCACGCGTTTGACGTTGCCATCGAGGATCGGCGCCCGCAGGCCCATGCTCAGGCTGGCAATCGCGCCGGCGGTGGACAGGCCGATGCCGGGCAGCTCGGTGAGCTTTTCGACGTCACGGGGAAACTCACCAGCGTATTCGGCCACGACAATCTTCGCGGTCTTTTGCAGGTTGCGCGCCCGGGTGTAGTAACCCAGGCCGGTCCACAGGTGCAGCACTTCGTCTTCCGGCGCGGCAGCCAGGGCTTCGACTGTCGGCAGGGAAGCCATGAACCGGTCGAAGTAGTTCAGCACGGTGCTGACCTGGGTCTGCTGCAACATGATCTCCGAGACCCATACCCGGTAAGGCGTGATGCCCTGTTGCCAGGGCAGGTCGTGGCGACCGTGGCGGTCGTACCAGTCGAGCACCGCCGATGAAAATTGCTCGTCTCTCATCGCTTGAACAGGCCTTTCAGAGCATCTTTCAACTGTGGATTGACCTTGTCGAGCTTCTGCTCAAGCTTCTCGCTGAGCTTGTTGCCTGCCGCCTTGATAGCGACCTGGCTCAGGCCGTCCTTGTCCAGGCGGCAAGCCTTGGCGCCCAGTTCCAGCGGGCCGCGGCAGCGCAGTGGGACTTCGATGTTCTGGAAGTTGGAACCCACCTCGCAGGCCGGGTCCGGCACTTCGCGCTGGTCGCCTTCGACGATGATGCCCACGCGGTAGTCCATGCCCAGCACGCGCAGGTCGATGTCACCGTTGCCGTTGACGGTCAGGCCCGGGATGCGCACTTTCAGGTCCGGGTTGCTGGCCACGCCGTTACGGAAGGTCAGGTTGCCCTTGAGTTCCTGGAACGGGGTGTCCTTGCCGCGCTGCTCGCCGCTGAGGGTCTTGCGGTTGAGCAAGGCGATGCCGGTGCACAGTTGTTGCTCAAGGTTGGCGTTGAGCAGCACACCGTTATTGATCACGAAGCTGGCGGTGCCGTTGAGGCTGTCGATCAGGGCCTTCTGGCTATTGCCGCGGCCATTGAGATTGCTGTCGAGGGTGAGTTGGCCCTTCACCGGCGGGTTCTGCCCCTGGGCTTGCAGGATGCGCTCGACCGGCACTTGCTTGATGCGGGTTTGCAGCGCCAGCAACGGGATGTCCTGACGCACGTCAAGGTTGCCGTTGGCCTGGAAGGTGCCGTTGTAGAGGCCGCCGCTCAAGGTGTCGAGCTTGAGCTGCCCATCGAGGCCGGAGGCTTTCAGTGCGGCGTTCTGGATCGGCAGCTTGCTCAGGGTGAGTTGGCCGAAGGACAGGTCGGCATTCACGTCCAGGGCGCGCAGGCGGGTCAGTGGCAGCAGTTTGTCGGTGCTCCACGCGCCCTTGGTCGGGGCGTCCGGCAGCGGTGTGGTGCCTCCGGCCGCCATGGCGCCGGCTTCGCTGTTTTGCACTTCAGCCTGGCGGGCGGCCGTCGCGCCTTTGGCGGCGTCGGATTTTGCTGGCAGGTAGTTGTCGGCATTGAACGTGTCGGCCTTGAGCTGTACCCGCAGGGACTGCTTGGCGAAATCATCCACGGCCACGCGACCGGTGAAGGTGCTCTCGTCGAGTTTCAGGTTGAGGTCTTCAAGCGCCAGGCTGGTGGGCGTGCCCTTGAGGCGGCTGACCAGTTCGACCTTGCTCAGGCTGCCCGCGGCCATCGGTGGCAGCGGGTTGCCGACGCTGTCGAGGAACTTGGCCAGGTCAAACTGGGCAATCGACAGGGCGCCGCTGAGTTGCGGGGTCTTGTCCAGGTCGTTGACCTTCAGCTCGCCCAGGGCGCGCAGTTGGTTCAGCGACAGCTTCATGCCAGTCCATTCGGCGATGTTGGCGGAGAGGTCCACCAGCAATTGGCCCTGGGTCGAAAAGGTCAGGGTCTTGCCTTGCAGCGGCTCGCCGGTGGCTTCACCGGTGAGTTTCATGTCTTCGAACTGGTAGCGCTGGAGGGCGCGTTGAATGCGCAAGTTGCCGTTCAGCTCGGTCTTGACGCGCATCAGCGGCTGGTTGGTGCCGAGGAAGGCGGTGAGTTTCAGCGGGATGCTTGCACCTTCATGCACGGCGCCGGCACTCAATTGGATGCTTTCGGCACTGAACTGCTTGCCGGTCTGCTCGTCGTTGTATTCGACGCGGGCGTTGTTGATGGTCAGGCTGTCGATGTCCAGGCGGATCGGCTGTGGCGGCTTTTCAGGCTTGGGCGGCGTGGCCGCTTCAGCGACGGCGGGCGTGCTGGCAGGCGTGCTCGGGTCCGGCACATTCTTGCCGATGTCTTCCCAGTTGCCATGGCCATGCACATCTTTGTTCAGGCGCAGGTTCAGGCCTTCGACACGCACATCGCTCATCTGCACTTCGCGGCGCAGCAGCGGCAGCACGCGCACCGAGAGGCCGAGCATCTGCAAATCGGCAAACGGCTGGGTCGGGTTGGTCAGGGTCGCAACGCTGGCCTCGTGCAGTTCAAGGCCGAGCCAGGGGAACAGGCTCCAGCCGATGTCGCCATTGAGCGTCAGCTCGATGTGGGCCTTGTCGCGGGCAATCTGGCGAATCTCGTCTTTGTAGTCGTTGGGATCGAAGAGATGGGTCAGGGCAAAGCCTAGAGCCACAATGATCAGCAACAGCCCGAGAAGTACCAGACCCAGGATTTTGCCGAACGCTTTCATGGGCGAGTCCTTGTATGTCGTTTTAAAATTTAGCCGCAGAGTATAACGCCCGAAGGCTTACGTCAGTTCGCGGATAGTTACATTGTATCTAGAGGCCGGAAAACGGATTTTTGACGTCAGAGAAATCAGATATCCCGAAAAAGGTGATATCAGTTTGGTTTTTCTGTCATCCACAGATGCTAATCTCTGCGTGTTCGTCCGCCTTCTGCGACTAAACGTCGCGCAAAAATGGAGCTTTACTCAACAAATATGGCCACGCCTTGCGTGTAAGGCCAAAGGAGAGAGCGCCCGACGGACACATACTAATAACTGGGGGAAACACCAATGAGCACTAGCACTGTGGCAGGTTCAACTGCCGCACAGCCTGCGTTCCTGTCCAAGGAGCGCATTATCGCCAAGCCCGGGTTCAACCGTTGGCTGGTACCACCGGCCGCCCTGGCCATCCACTTGTGCATCGGCATGGCCTATGGTTTTTCGGTGTTCTGGCTGCCGCTGTCCAAGGCGCTGGGTATTACCGCACCGGTCGCCTGCGCGCCGGACATGAGCTTTATCAGCCAGGTCTTCTCGTCCCAATGCGACTGGCCCATCTCCATGCTGGGCTGGATCTACACCCTGTTCTTCATCTTCCTGGGCTGCTCGGCAGCGATCTGGGGCGGCTGGCTGGAACATGCCGGGCCACGTAAGGCCGGCGTCGTGTCGGCCTTGTGCTGGTGTGGCGGCCTGCTGATCTCGGCATTGGGGATTTATACCCACCAGATCTGGCTGATGTGGATCGGCTCCGGGGTCATTGGCGGTATCGGCCTGGGCCTGGGCTACATCTCGCCGGTTTCGACCCTGATCAAGTGGTTCCCGGACAAACGCGGCATGGCCACCGGCATGGCGATCATGGGCTTCGGCGGCGGCGCGATGGTTGGCGCCCCGTTGGCAGCTGCGCTGATGGGCCACTTTGCCTCGCCGACCAGCGTTGGCGTGTGGCAGAGCTTCGTGGTCATGGCCGTGATCTACTTCGTGTTCATGATTGGCGGCGCCTTGTCTTACCGTGTTCCGCCGACCGGCTGGAAGCCTGAGGGCTGGACTGCCCCGGCGAAGAAAGCCAGCAACGCGATGATCACCCACCGTCACGTGCACGTGAACGTGGCCTGGAAAACCCCGCAATTCCGTCTGGTGTGGCTGGTGCTGTGCCTGAACGTGTCTGCCGGTATCGGCATCCTCGGCATGGCTTCGCCGCTGCTGCAGGAAGTGTTCGGCGGCAAGTTGCTGGGTAACGGTCTGACGTTTGGCCAGTTGGATGCCGGCCAACTGGCGTCCATCGCGGCCATTGCCGCCGGCTTTACCGGTCTGTTGAGTCTGTTCAACATCGGTGGCCGGTTCTTCTGGGCATCGTTCTCCGACTACCTGGGCCGTAAAAACACCTACTTCGTGTTCTTCGCCCTGGGCTTTGCCCTGTACGCGCTGATCCCGAACCTGGGCCATCTGGGCAACGTGGCACTGTTCGTCGCGGCCTTCTGCATCATCCTGTCGATGTACGGCGGTGGTTTTGCGACTGTCCCGGCTTACCTGGCGGACCTGTTCGGTACGCAAATGGTGGGCGCGATCCATGGTCGCCTGCTGACGGCATGGGCAGCAGCGGGCGTGTTGGGCCCGGTGCTGGTGAACTACCTGCGTGAGTATCAGTTGAGCATCGGCGTTGAACGCGCTGCGGCCTACGACATCACCTTGTACATCCTCGCCGGCCTGCTGGTGCTGGGCTTCATCTGCAACCTGCTGGTACGGCCGGTGGCAGACAAGTACTTCATGACCGACGCGGAACTGGCTGCCGAACAGGCGCTGGGCCACGACAAGGGCGCCGATTCCAGCACCGTGCTGGAATGGAAAGCCTCTTCCGGCAGCGTGCCGTTGGCGGTTGCCGCCTGGCTGGCGGTGGGTATTCCGTTGGCGTGGGGCGTGTGGGTCACCCTGCAGAAAACCGCGGTACTGTTCCACTAACACCGCGGCAGAGTGGGCCCGGTTCCTGAGGGAACCGGGCTTGTGTGGGAGCTGGCTTGCCTGCGATAGCATCACCATGGTGTAACTGAAACACCGAGGTGTCTGCATCGCAGGCAAGCCAGCTCCCACATAATCCAGTCCCGCCTGAACCCGTGCTCACCTGTATGCACATGTCTATCCCCGACATTCCTCGCGTCAACTCGTCAGTCTTATCCCCTCCGATGTTTCTGTTTAGCGCCCGCGCCCCTATAATGGCTGCCTTTTTCGCCCAATGATTTTGCGGAGCTGGTGATGGCCGAACGTAAGGCGTCCGTCGAGCGCGACACTCTGGAAACCCAGATCAAAGCCTCGATTAACCTGGATGGCACCGGAAAGGCCCGATTTGATATCGGTGTACCTTTTCTTGAGCACATGCTGGACCAGATCGCCCGTCACGGGCTGATCGACCTGGATATCGTCAGCAAGGGCGACCTGCATATCGACGACCACCACACCGTGGAGGATGTCGGCATCACGTTGGGCCAGGCATTTGCCAAGGCCATCGGCGACAAGAAAGGCATCCGTCGCTACGGCCACGCCTATGTCCCGCTGGATGAAGCGCTGTCGCGTGTGGTCATCGACTTCTCCGGCCGCCCGGGCCTGCAGATGCACGTGCCGTACACCCGCGCCACCGTGGGCGGCTTCGACGTCGACCTGTTCCAGGAATTCTTCCAGGGCTTCGTCAACCACGCGCTGGTCAGCCTGCACATCGACAACCTGCGTGGCACCAACACCCACCACCAGATCGAGACCGTGTTCAAGGCCTTCGGTCGCGCCCTGCGCATGGCTGTGGAGCTGGATGACCGCATGGCCGGGCAAATGCCGTCGACCAAGGGCGTCCTGTAATGCAGACGGTCGCGGTTATCGATTACGGCATGGGTAACCTGCACTCGGTGGCCAAGGCCCTCGAACACGTAGGTGCCGGCAAGGTGCTGATCACCAGCGATGCCGACGTGATTCGCGAAGCCGACCGGGTGGTTTTCCCAGGGGTCGGCGCGATTCGCGACTGCATGGCCGAGATTCGCCGCCTGGGCTTCGACAGCCTGGTGCGTGAAGTCAGCCAGGACCGGCCGTTCCTCGGCATCTGCGTGGGCATGCAAGCCTTGCTCGACAGCAGTGAAGAGAACGACGGCGTCGACTGCATCGGCCTGTTCCCGGGCCAGGTGAAGTTTTTCGGCAAGGGCCTGCACGAAGACGGCGAGCACCTGAAGGTGCCGCACATGGGCTGGAACGAAGTGCGCCAGACCGTGGATCACCCGCTGTGGCACAACGTGCCGGACCTTGCGCGTTTCTACTTCGTGCACAGCTACTACATCGCTGCCGGTAACCCGCGCCAGGTGGTGGGTGGCGGGCACTATGGCGTCGACTTCGCCGCGGCCCTGGCCGACGGTTCGCGCTTTGCCGTGCAGTTCCACCCGGAGAAGAGCCATACCCATGGCCTGCAATTGCTGCAGAACTTCGCCGCGTGGGACGGGCGCTGGTAATGGCCAAGAAGGTCAAGCCGCCGATCCTGAACCTCACTCCCCAGCAGGAGAGTGAGGCCACCGACAAGATCAAGCGTTTCATGGAAGACCGCTTCGAGCTCAAGCTCGGTTCGTTCGAGGTTGCAGAAATCCTCGAACTGTTCACCACTGAAATTGCTCCGCACTATTACAACAGGGCGATTTTCGATGTGCAGACGCACCTTAAAGAAAGGTTCGAAAGCATCGAAAGCGACTTGTGGGCGCTCGAGAAACCCTGATTTCCCGAGCAACGCTGAATATCGAATAAGGTTTGCCAGATGCTGATTATTCCCGCTATCGATCTCAAGGACGGCGCCTGCGTACGTCTGCGCCAGGGCCGTATGGAAGATTCCACGGTGTTCTCCGATGACCCGGTGAGCATGGCTGCCAAGTGGGTGGAAGGTGGCTGCCGTCGTCTGCATCTGGTGGACTTGAACGGTGCGTTCGAAGGCCAGCCGGTCAACGGTGAAGTGGTCACGGCGATTGCCAGGCGCTACCCGAACCTGCCGATCCAGATCGGCGGCGGCATCCGTTCCCTGGAAACCATCGAGCACTACGTGAAAGCGGGCGTGAGCTACGTGATCATCGGTACCAAGGCGGTCAAAGACCCTGCCTTTGTTGCCGAAGCCTGCCGTGCATTCCCCGGCAAGGTGATCGTGGGCCTGGACGCCAAAGACGGTTTCGTCGCCACCGACGGCTGGGCCGAGATCAGCACCGTCCAGGTGATCGACCTGGCCAGGCAGTTTGAAGCCGACGGCGTCTCTGCCATCGTTTATACCGACATCGCCAAAGACGGCATGATGCAGGGCTGCAACGTACCGTTCACCGCTGCGCTGGCTGCCGCCACGAAGATCCCGGTGATCGCTTCCGGCGGTATCCACAACCTGGGTGACATCAAGTCGCTGCTGGACGCAAAGGCGCCAGGGATCATCGGCGCCATCACTGGCCGTGCGATCTATGAAGGCACCCTGGACGTCGCTGAAGCCCAGGCTTACTGCGACGCCTACAACGGCTGAGGACTGACCATGGCGCTGGCCAAACGCATCATCCCTTGCCTGGACGTCGACAACGGTCGCGTGGTCAAGGGCGTCAAGTTCGAGAACATCCGTGACGCCGGCGACCCGGTGGAAATCGCCCGTCGCTACGACGAACAGGGTGCTGACGAGATTACCTTTCTCGACATCACCGCCAGCGTCGACGGTCGCGACACCACGTTGCATACCGTCGAGCGCATGGCCAGCCAGGTGTTTATCCCGCTGACCGTGGGCGGTGGCGTGCGCACCGTGCAAGACATCCGCAACCTGCTGAACGCTGGCGCAGACAAGGTCTCGATCAACACTGCGGCCGTGTTCAATCCGGAGTTCGTCGGCGAAGCCGCGCAGCACTTCGGTTCGCAATGCATCGTGGTGGCCATCGATGCCAAGAAAGTCTCAGGCCCCGGCGAAACCCCGCGCTGGGAGATCTTCACCCACGGCGGGCGCAAGCCAACCGGGCTGGACGCGGTGCAGTGGGCGATGAAGATGGAGGCCCTGGGCGCCGGTGAAATCCTGCTGACCAGCATGGACCAGGACGGCATGAAAAACGGCTTCGACCTGGGCGTGACCCGCGCCATCAGCGATGCCCTGGGCATCCCGGTGATTGCTTCGGGCGGCGTCGGCAACCTGCAGCACCTGGCCGACGGCGTGATCGAAGGCCACGCCAGCGCAGTGCTGGCGGCGAGCATTTTCCACTTCGGCGAATACACCGTACCTGAGGCAAAGGCCTACATGGCGGCGCGCGGTATCGTCGTACGCTAAACGTCACTGGACACCATGGCAGGCTCGCGGCACTCTCTGGGCTTGCCATGGATTCCGGTAACTTTCATGTTCAAAGACCTGCTGCTCGCCCTTGCCAGTACCACCGTTCTGTTGACGGGTTCGGCTCACGCTGATGAACCATCCGACAGCGCTTCCCTGGTGCTGCTGACGGAAAACTTCCCGCCGTACAACATGGCGAAAAACGGCAAGAACTTCGCCAAGGAAGAGAACATCGAAGGCATCGCCGTGGACATCGTCCGCGAGACCTTCCAGCGTGCCGGCATTTCCTACAGCCTCACCCTGCGTTTCCCTTGGGAGCGAATCTACAAACTCGCCCTGGAAAAGCCCGGCTACGGTGTGTTCGTGATGGCGCGCCTGCCGGACCGTGAGGCGCTGTTCAAATGGGTCGGCCCCATCGGCCCGGACGATTGGGTGCTGCTGGCCAAGGCTGACAGCAAGATCCAGTTGAGCGACCTTGAGCAGGCCCGGCGCTACAAGATCGGCGCCTACAAGGGCGATGCCATCGCCGAGAGCCTGGAGAAGCAGGGCCTGAAGCCGGTCATCGTGCTGCGGGACCAGGACAATGCGCAGAAATTGATCGATGGCCAGATCGACCTCTGGGCTACCGGCGACCCGGCGGGCCGTTATCTGGCGCGCCAGGTCGGGGTGACCGGACTCAAGACCGTACTGCGCTTCAACAGCGCCGAGCTGTATCTGGCATTGAACAAGAATGTGCCGGATGACGTGGTGGCCAAGCTTCAGGCAGCCCTGGATCAGTTACGAGAAGAAGGTGTCGTCGATCAAATCATGGGGCGTTATCTCTAAAGCCGTTTCTCCTGGCGGGGTAACAGGTGCTTCCTCGACCGGGCCTGGCTCTACGGGTGGAACCAGGACGGGTGCTGGTTCGTCTACCTCAGGCGCCTGTGCCGTTGATTCGCTGAAATACACTGTGTCGCCGTTGGTGTAGCTGACGGTGGCTGCCAATTGGCTGCCGTCCTGTCGATAGAGCTTGTATTCGCTGCGTACAACGTAGGCCGCGATGGTCTGGCTCGCCGGCACGTAGGCCGCCACTTCCAGTGAGGTTGAAGTGCCCCAGCCTTTCGCTGATTGGGCGGTATGGGTGAAGGACTTGTTCAGGTGTGCAGAAAAAATCACCGGTCGAGTAATCGGTGACCACTCGTACGCAAACTCAATACCCGTCGCCGCTATGAAGTCTACCGAGCTATCGCCTGCCTCGCCCTTGCGTGCCGTCCAGTTGAACGTTTTGCCCTGGAGCGTCGTATTGTGCCCAACGCCGACAGGTAGATAGCGGTCGCTTCTTTCCAGTCGATAGATGGGCGATTGATGCAGTTGCTCAAGTGGCGTCAGGTTGCTGTCTTTCACGACAAACCACGGCAACTCGCAAACGTGGGAAGACGCTTCGGTTTCTTCCAGGGCAAGCGGTGTGGGTGGTGCAGGCAGGGTGCTTTCCTGCACTGCCAGCTCCATGCGCAAGGCGTACGGCCTGGCGCCGAAAGAAGGCCGGGTCCAGCTGTCGGCGCCGTAAAAGGTGCCCGCTGCGATATAGGCTTCTGCGGGCTGGACGTCGGGGGTGTGGATGTCCCAGGCGCTGAAGTCCATGCGAGACCCGCTGCCCTTGTCGCTCCATATCGGGTTGCCGATATAGGCATCGACCACCAGGTCAGCCCGGACACAACGAATCGCATTCAGCGTCGGTTTGTCATAACCGATACAGCAGACCATCCCCATTGCCACATAGCCTTCGGGAGGCACGGGTTTCCATACGGAACACTCGGATCGAACCTTCTTTCCGGAGTTTTTCCAGACCAGATTAAAGTCCACCGGCGCTCGAAGCGCAGTGCCATTGACGCTGTCTGCTTCGCTGACCACCGCGACGAATTTTCGGTTATTGATCGTGCGATAGTCGCTGACAATTACGTCACCCAATGAAGAAAAACTGTTCAGCGCATCGGCCGTCGTGTTGGGGCGCCAAAAGGTGGCAGCGTTATCGGCGCCTGAATCCTTGGCGCTCCAGAGCAGGTCAAACTCCGTGGTGAAGTTGATCAGCAGATCTTTGAATCGTATGGGTTGCATGGTTTGTCGTCCCAATTCTATTAAAAGTTGCAGGCCCCGGTATGGGTGGCCTGTGCGGCTGCGCTGCAACTATTGAATAAAACGGGAGGCGCCCAGCGGTAGCTATATAGAGCGCCCGGAACCCATCACGGGGTCAGCGATAGGTGCCGTCTTTGCCATGGCCAGCCATCGCGCGATTGCTGCGCAGGCTGATCATCAGCTTGATATCGATCCACTCGATGCCCTGGGCCTTGAGCTTGGGCAGCTCGCGTTCCAGCACCGCCAGGGTCTGTGGATAAGGGTGGCCGATCATCACCGCCGAACCCTGTTTGTGGGCCAGCTTGATCGCGGTTTGCAGTTGGGTGGTGATGGCCGCTTCAGTGCGCTCGTCATCGAGGAACACGTCCCGCGAGACGCTGGCCAAACCGATCTTCTGCGCTTCGGCAGCGGCCACGCTCTTGGCGCTGGTGCGGCTGTCGACGAAGAACTTGTGGCGCCGTTGCAATTCGCCCATCAACCACGCCATGGCTTCCGGCTGCGCTGTCATGCGGCTGCCCATGTGGTTGTTGATGCCGGCGGTGTACGGCACGGCCTTGAAGGCGGCGTCCAGGCGTTTGCCGAGTTCTTCGATGGGCAACTCCGGGTGCCAGGCGAACGGGCCGGTGGCCGGGTCCATGGGCATGTGCAGGATCACGATCTTGCCGGCCTTGTGGGCTTCGCGGGCGAATTCGGCGGCGTGGGGTGTGTCGGGCATGATCGCCGTGGTCACAGGGCCGGGCAGGGCGAGCACGCGACGATCCCGGGGCAGGTTTTGCCCGAGGTCGTCGATGATCAGGGTCAGGTAGGCTTTGTGTTCAGCGGGAGCGGCACTGGCGGGGTTGCCTTGGGCAACACCCGCCAGACAGCACAGCAAAGCGATGATCAGTCCACGACGCATATCAACGGCTGCGCGTAATGCTCAGGCCCTTGAGCAGGCTCAGTGCCTGGGCCAACTGGTAATCGTCGTCCTGTGGCATCGGCTTGGCTTTGGAGCCGCTGCCGGTAGGCTGGTCGGCGCCGCCGTTGCCGTTGCCCAGGTGACCTTGCAGGTCGGCTTCCTTGTAGAACTCGCTGTCGGCCTCGTTGGTGATCTTGGCCTTGCGCACTTCGATGTCCGGCACGATGCCCTGGGCCTGGATCGAGCGACCGTTCGGCGTGTAGTACAGCGCGGTGGTGATCTTCAAGGCGCGCTCGTTGTTCAGCGGCAGCACGGTTTGCACCGAGCCTTTGCCGAAGCTGGTGGTGCCCATCAGCACGCCGCGTTTCTGGTCTTGCAGGGCGCCGGCGACGATTTCCGAGGCCGAGGCGCTGCCGCCGTTGATCAGCACAACCATCGGCACGCCTTCGCTGAGGTCGTTGCCGGTGGCCGAGAAGCGCAGTTCGGAGTTGGCGATACGGCCCTTGGTGTAGACGATCAGGCCCTTGGTGATGAAGTGGTCGACCACTTCCACTGCCGCCTGCAACACGCCGCCCGGGTTGTTACGCAGGTCGAGCACGATGCCGCTGAGTTTCTTGCCGTTGTCTTTACGCAGCTTGGCCAGGGCCTTGGCCACTTCGTCGCCGGTCTTGACCTGGAACTGGGTGATGCGGATGTAACCGTAGCCCGACTCCAGCAACTGGCTCTTCACGCTCTTGACCGTGATGGTGGCGCGGGTCAGCGTCACGTCGAACGGTGTACCGCCGTCGCGCACCAGGGTCAGGGTTATTTTCTGGCCGATCTTGCCGCGCATCTTGTCGACGGCTTCGGTCATGGTCTGGCCGCGGGTTGGCTGGCCGTTGATCTTGACGATAAAGTCGCCGGCCTGGATGCCGGCCTTCGACGCCGGGGTGTCATCGATCGGCGAGACCACCTTGATGTTGCCGTCGTCGGCGCCGACTTCGATGCCCAGGCCACCGAATTCACCGCTGGTGCTTTCCTGCAGCTCGGCGAAATCTTCCGGGCCGAGGTAAGCGGAGTGCGGGTCAAGGTTGCTGAGCATGCCCTTGATGGCATTTTCCAGCAGGGTCTTGTCGTCCACAGGTTCGACATAGGCAGCCTTGATCCGGTCCATGACCTCGGCAAAGGTGCGCAACTCGTCCAGCGGCAGCGGGGCCTTGGTGGTCGCGGCCGTGGCTGACTGGGCGGTCTGGTCGGCGAATGCCAAAGGCGCGCCGATCACCAGGGCGATCGTCAGGGCCAGCGATGTGAGGCGGGACAAATGCAGCATGTCGAACGAACTCCTAATGTAGATGCGACCCTTATCCTTGGGTGCGGCACCATTGTGCTGGGTCGCTCGGGCGGCCCTGCTGACGAATAGCGAAGTACAGCGCCGGAGTGTCCTGGCCACCACTGTTACCGACAGTGGAGATGGATTCACCGGCTTTTACAACATCACCTGCCGCTTTAAGCAAAGTTTGATTGTGGCCGTAAAGGCTCAAATAGCCATTACCGTGGTCAAGAATCACCAACAAACCTGCGCCACGCAGCCAATCGGCGAACACCACACGGCCGCCGTGAATGGCATGGACCTGGGTGCCGGCACCGGCGCTGATCATCACACCGTCCCACTTGGCGCGGGTGTCATCGCCACGGGTTTCACCAAAGCGTGCCAGTAGTCGACCATCAACTGGCCATGGAAGTTTGCCTCGGGCCGAAGCAAAAGGTCCGCCGAAGGATTCGCCGGCGCTGGAAACCAGCGGGCCAGGGGCTGCGCGCGCCGGTTTACGCGGGGCCGGGGCGTCGGTGGTGGCGCTGGCGACTGCCTCGGCGGCCTCACGCTCGCGCTTTTTTTCGGCTTCCTGCTGGGCGATCAGCGCTTTTTGCCGCGCTTCTTCGGCCTCGCGGGCCTGGCGAGCCAGGGTTTCCTCGATGGTTTTCAGGACTTTGGCCAGGTCGGCCTGGTCTTGCTCGCGATTCTTGAGCTTCGTGTCGCGGGCCTTTACGTCGTCGTTCAGCTTGGCCAGCGCTTGCTGGCGCTCCTTGCGCACCTTGTCCAGCTCGTCGCGCTGGCTGTCGAGGGCGCTTTTCTGGTCGAGCAACTGCGACTGCTGGTTGGCGATCTCGGTTTCGACATTGGCCAACTGGCGCAGGGTCTCGTTGAAGCTTTTCAGTTGCTCCAGGCGGGCCTTGCTCAGGTAGTCGTAATAGGTAAGGGTGCGAGCGAATTTTTCCGGGTTCTGCTGGTTGAGCAGCAGCTTGAGGTATTCCTGGCGGCCGTTCTGGTAGGCGGCGCGGGCCTGGATCGCGATCAGGCGTTGCTGTTCAACGCGGGCGCTCTGGAGTTTTTTTTTCTCACCGTCGAGTCGCTCCAGTTCCGACTCGCTCTTCTTTAGTTCCTTTTGCAGCTCCTGGACCTGCTTCTCCAGCTTGCCCATCTCGGTTTCCGTTCCGCGCAGGTCTTTCTGCACGCCGGATTTCTCTTCCTGGAGCTTGCCGAGCAGTTTCTTCAGCTCGGTAATGTCCTGACGCGTAGCGTCCAACTGTTGTTGGGTTTGTGCGCGCTCATCGGCAAACGCCGGTTGGAGCAGGCAGACAAGAGCGAGGGTAATCAAGGCGCGAAGCATAGAGGCGGGCGACACCAGGGAAAGGGACGGCCTAGTATGCCCGGCCCACGCTGCAAAAAAAACGCCCAATTCGGCAAGGCAGGCAAGTTAGGTGCCGAGTGGCGGCAGTATGGCAAAAGGACATCCCCGAAGCCGCCTCCGAACCTTGTGGGAGCTGGCTTGCCGGCGATGCAGGCACCTCGGTGTTTCAGATACACCAGGTTGATGCTATCGCAGGCAAGCCAGCTCCTACAGGATTACGCGGTGCTTCGGGATCAGACCAGGATTGAGGTCCCGGTCATCTCTTTCGGCTTCTCCAGACCCATCAGCATCAACATGGTCGGTGCCACGTCGGCCAGCACGCCGCCGTCACGCACTTTCAGGTCGCGCTTGCCAACGTAGATGAACGGCACCGGCTCGGTGGTGTGGGCGGTGTGGGCCTGGCCGGTGGATTCGTCGGACATCTGCTCGCAGTTGCCGTGGTCGGCGGTGATCAGCGCTTCGCCGCCCACCTTGTCCAGGGCGTCGACGATGCGGCCCACGCACAGGTCCAGGCATTCCACGGCTTTCACCGCCGCTTCCAGGTTGCCGCTGTGGCCCACCATGTCGCCGTTGGCGTAGTTGACCACGATCACGTCATAACGCTGGTGCTCGATGGCGTCGACGATCTTGTCCGTGACTTCCGGGGCACTCATTTCCGGCTGCAGGTCGTAGGTGGCGACTTTTGGCGACGGGATCAGGATGCGTTCTTCGCCCGGGAACGGTTCTTCACGACCGCCGGAGAAAAAGAAGGTCACGTGGGCGTATTTCTCGGTTTCGGCAATGCGCAGTTGGGTCTTGCCGTTTTTCGCCAGGTAATCCCCCAGCACGTTTTCCAGGCTGCCCGGGGCAAATGCAGACGGGGCCGGGATGTTGGCGGCGTATTGGGTCAGCATCACGAATTCGACTTTCGGCTGGCGGGCGCGCTGGAAGTCCTTGAAACCGTCATCGACAAACACATGGCTCAGCTCGCGGGCACGGTCGGCGCGGAAGTTCATGAACACCAGTGCGTCGCCGTCTTCGATCTTCACCGGCTCACCGATGGTGGTGGCCTTGACGAATTCGTCGCTCTCGCCACGGGCGTAGGCGGCTTCCAGGCCTTCCTGGGCGGTGGCGGCGTTGTATTCGGCCTGGCCGTCGGCGATCAGGTTGTAGGCCTGGGCCACGCGGTCCCAGCGGTTGTCACGGTCCATCGCGAAGTAACGGCCCACCAGGCTGGCGATGCGGCCTTTGCCGAGGGTCTTGAAGGTTTCGTCCAGCAGTTCGATGGAGGACTGGGCGCTTTTTGGCGGGGTGTCGCGGCCGTCGAGGAAGGCGTGCAGGTAGATCTTCTCGGCACCGCGCTTGAAGGCCAGTTCGGCCATGGCGATCAGGTGGTCCTGGTGGCTGTGGACGCCGCCGTCCGACAGCAGGCCCATGAAGTGCACCGCCTTGCCGGCCTTGACCGCTTTATCCACGGCCGCGCAGATGGTCGGGTTCTCGAAGAATTCGCCGTCGCGGATCGCTTTGGTCACGCGGGTGAAGTCTTGATATACCACTCGTCCGGCGCCGAGGTTCATGTGGCCGACCTCCGAGTTGCCCATCTGGCCGTCCGGCAGGCCAACATCCATGCCCGACCCGGAGATCAGGCCGTTCGGTACGGTAGCGCTCAGACGGTCCAGTACGGGCTTGCTGGCCGAGTACACAGCGTTGTCGTGGTGGCTTTCACTGTGTCCGAAGCCATCGAGAATTATCAGGACCAAAGGTTTAGGCGTAGTAGTCATAGATCCTCTCGCGGCGGTAATGAATGAAGGCAATTGAAAAGGGAGTGGCAGTTTAAAGCGAAGTTCCGACCACGTCACCGCTTTACGGGGGTTGGCCGACCATGACGGCTGTGTATACTTACCGCCATTTTAACGCCCTGGAACCTCCTTGATGGTTGATCACCTGATTGCATTTGCCACTACCCACTATTTGCTCGCTGGTGCGTTCGTCGTACTGCTGGCGCTGCTGATCGCTCACGAAATGAGCCGCGGTGGCCGCAGCCTCAGCACGTCGGAGTTGACCGCTCTGGTCAACAAGGATGAGGCCGTAGTGGTGGACATTCGTCCCGCCAAGGATTTCGCCGCCGGTCACATTGTTGGCGCGCTGAACATTCCCCAGGACAAACTGATTTCGCGTCTGGCCGAGCTGGAAAAGTACAAGGCCAAGACCATCATCCTGGTCGATGCCCAGGGTCAGCACTCCGGCACCCACGCCCGCGAGATGCTGAAAACCGGCTTCAACGCCGCCAAACTGTCGGGTGGTATCTCCAGCTGGCGTGGCGATAACCTGCCGCTGGTGAAGTGATATGAGCCAGGTTGTCGTTTATTCCAGCGATTATTGCCCTTATTGCATGCGGGCCAAGGCCTTGCTTGAGAAAAAGGGCATTGCCTTCGACGAGATCAAGGTTGATGGCAAGCCCCAGGTGCGCGCCGAGATGACCAAGAAAGCGGGACGCACGTCCGTGCCGCAGATCTGGATCGGTGACAAGCATGTCGGTGGATGCGATGACCTGTTCGCACTCGAGCGCGCCGGTAAACTGGATGCGCTGCTTCACGTCTGACTCACAACCCCTAAAAGACCCCAAGATCACGAAGGATCTGCGATGACTGACCAACAGAACACCGAAGCGGCAGCAGAAGAGGCTCAAGGCCCACAATTTTCCCTGCAGCGTATTTACGTACGCGACTTGTCGTTCGAAGCGCCAAAAAGCCCGGCCATCTTCCGTCAGGAATGGACCCCGAGCGTCGCGCTGGACCTGAACACCCGTCAAAAGGCCCTGGAAGGCGACTTCCACGAGGTCGTGCTGACCTTGTCGGTGACCGTCAAGAACGGCGAAGAAGTGGCCTTCATCGCTGAAGTGCAGCAGGCCGGTATCTTCCTGATCCAGGGCCTGGACGAAGCGTCCATGAGCCACACTCTGGGCGCGTTCTGCCCGAACATCCTGTTCCCGTATGCCCGTGAGACCCTGGACAGCCTGGTCACCCGTGGCTCGTTCCCGGCGCTGATGCTGGCTCCGGTGAACTTCGATGCCCTGTATGCGCAAGAGCTGCAGCGCATGCAACAGGAAGGTTCGCCAACGGTTCAATAATTTCGAACCTGACGCAGAACTAAATGTGGGAGCCGGTTTGTGTGGGAGCTGGCTTGCCTGCGATAGCATCACCGCGGTGTGACTGACACACCGAGGTGCTTGCATCGCGGGCAAGCCCGGCTCCCACACAAGCCCGCTCCCACATTTGTTATGTGCGTTACTTGAAACCGAGTTGCCGCCAACCTTCGTAGACGGCCACGGCCACGGTGTTGGACAGGTTCAAGCTGCGGCAGCCTTCGCGCATCGGCAGGCGCAGGCGGTGGCCGTCGGGCAGGGCGTCGAGCACATCCGCCGGCAGGCCCCGGCTTTCCGGGCCGAACAGGAAGGCGTCGCCTTCGGCAAAGCTGGCATCATGGAACGGCCGCGAGCCCTTGGTGGTAAACGCGAACAGCCGAGGGTGGTTCAGGCTTTCCAGGCAACTGGCAAGGTCGGCGTGGCGTTGCAGGGTGGCGTACTCGTGGTAGTCCAGCCCGGCACGGCGCAGGCGCTTGTCGTCCATGTCGAAGCCCAGCGGCTCGATCAAATGCAGGTGGCAGCCACTGTTGGCGCACAGCCTGATAACGTTGCCGGTATTCGGCGGAATTTCTGGTTGAAAAAGGATGACGTGAAACATGCACGGCTCCGAAGGCAAAGATGCGCTGCATTCTACCCCTGAAGAAGATCCCAGGCCGAAGCTTCTGCCACGGGTTTTAGGCTCGTTGGCGATTGTCGGCCTGATGGTGGGCCTGATGATCGGCCGGCTGACCACCCCAGACCCGGTTGAGCTGCTGCAGGTAGAGCCCGCCGCCGATGGCCTGGTGGTGTGGTTCAACAGCGAACCCAAGCTGCACGGCGAGCATATCGACGGCACCGTGGCGCTGTTGTTCGATGCGCTGGGCAAGGCTCAGGGTGGGCAACTGAAGGTCAATGACAAGGACGTGAACTGGCGCGTGCGCAAGACCGATGGCGGCTTGCTGCTGAACCTGGTGGCGGCTCGGCCGTTGCGCGGGGAATGGTCGGGGGAGAAGGTCGAAGGACGCTGGCGGTTGGAGATCCATCTCCGGGAGGAATAAAAGAGGGAATCCCCGGCCTGCCTGTACCAAGGTTCCCAAAACGGGCTGGGGCTATGGGCGAGTTGCCTCATAAGCCCCGGGTGTAAAGAAGGGAGTTCCCGGCCTGCCTGTACCAGGGCTCCCAAAACGGGGTGAAGCCAAAGGCTTCGGTGTTAAAGAGGGAATCCCCGGCCTGCCTGTACCGAGGTTCCCGAAACGGGTGTGGGGCGCGACGCGATCCGCATCAAGCACCCCGGGTGTAAAGAGGGGATTCTCGGCCTGCCTGTACCAAGGTCCCCGAAACTGGGTAGTAACAGGGTTATTGCAGGGCGCGTGCCAGAATTGAAAAGTTGTGCCAAAAAATTTCTTCAGAAAGCGCAAAGCCCCGGAATACGGGGCTTTGGCGTTTTCAGCTTTTAATATTTATTTAACAAGGCATGTGTTTAAGGCGTTGGATGCGTGCGCGATGCCGGTTCGTGGTGCATTGAAGCGGTGCACGGTCGTTAGTCTGGTACAAAACAAATGTGGGAGCTGGCTTGCCTGCGATGGCGCTGTGTCAGTCGATACATCCAGTGACTGACACAACGCCATCGCGGGCAAGCCCGGCTCCCACATTAGATCTTCAGTGGATCAGGGATTAGTGATCAGGCCTCATCACCTTCGTCATCATCCCCGCCGTCGACCTTCATCCCCAGCTCCTTGATCTTGCGGGTCAGGGTGTTGCGGCCCCAGCCCAGCAGCACGGCGGCGTCGCGACGACGACCGGCGGTATGCTTGAGGGCGGTTTCGATCATGATCCGCTCAAACGCCGGTACAGCGCTGTCCAGCAGGTTCGACTGGCCACGTGCCAAAGCCTGGTCGGCCCATTGGCGCAGCGCCTGCTCCCAGTTGGTCACCGGTGCCGAATCCTGAGGCAGGCTCAGCAGCTCCGGCGGCAGGTCGCTGATATGCACTTCGCGCCCCGAAGCCATCACCGTGATCCAGCGGCAGGTGTTCTCCAGCTGACGTACGTTGCCCGGCCATGGCAGGTTCTTCAGGTATTCCTCGGTCTCGCTTTTCAGCAGCTTCGGCTCGACGGCCAGCTCCTGGGCGGCGCGGCTGAGGAAGTGACGGGCCAGGGTCGGGATGTCTTCGCGGCGGTCCGACATCCGGGGGATGTGGATACGGATCACGTTCAAGCGGTGGAACAAGTCTTCACGGAATTTCCCGGCATGCACCAGGGTTTCCAGGTTTTGGTGGGTCGCCGCGATAATGCGAACGTCGACCTTGACCGGCGTGTGCCCGCCTACCCGATAAAACTCGCCATCTGCCAGCACCCGCAGCAAGCGCGTCTGGGTGTCGGCCGGCATGTCGCCGATTTCATCGAGGAACAGCGTGCCGCCATCGGCCTGTTCAAAACGGCCACGGCGCAGGTTGGCCGCACCGGTGAACGCGCCTTTTTCATGGCCGAACAGTTCCGACTCCATCAAATCCTTCGGAATTGCCGCCATGTTCAGCGCGATAAACGGCGACGCCGCCCGTGGGCTGTGACGGTGCAAGGCGTGGGCCACCAGCTCTTTACCGGTACCCGACTCGCCGTTGATCAGCACGGTGATGTTGGAGTGGCTCAAGCGCCCGATGGCGCGAAACACTTCCTGCATCGCTGGCGCTTCGCCGATGATTTCCGGAGTACGGGTCAGGGCTGGCGGGGCTTCCTGGTTCTGCTGTTCCTGGGCGTGCTGGTTGGCGCGTTTTACCAGCGCCACCGCTTCGTCCACGTCGAACGGTTTTGGCAGGTATTCAAAGGCGCCGCCCTGATAGGACGCGACAGCGCTGTCCAGGTCCGAGTGCGCGGTCATGATGATCACCGGCAAGCGCGGGTGCTGCTCGCGAATCCGCGCCAGCAAGTCCAGGCCACTGGCGCCGGGCATGCGGATGTCGGAGATGATCACGTCGGGCTGCTGGCGAGCCAGGCGGCTCATCACCCCGTCGGCGCTGTCGAAGCTCTGGGTGGTCATGCCTTCCTGTTGCAAGGCTTTCTCCAGGACCCAGCGGATAGAACGGTCGTCATCGACGATCCAGACAGTTTCACTACGGCTCATGTCGATGGGGCTCCTTGTTCCAGTGGCAGAAAGATCGAGAACGTGGTGTGGCCGGGATGGCTCTCACACTCGATCAAACCCTGGTGCTGGCTGATGATGTTCTGGGTAATGGCCAAGCCGAGCCCGGTACCGTCCGGGCGGCCGCTGACCATTGGGAAAAAGATGGTTTCCTGCAGTTCGGCCGGGATGCCCGGGCCGTTGTCGATGATCTCGACCTTGGTCACCAGGCGATGGCGCACGTGGCCGATGGTGAACTGGCGCAGGGCGCGGGTGCGCAGGCTGATGCGGCCCAGGCGCAGTTCGTTCTGGCTGCTGATGGCCTGCATGGCGTTACGCACGATATTGAGCACCGCCTGGATCATCTGCTCGCGGTCGATCAATACGTCGGGGATGCTTGGGTCGTAGTCGCGCACCAAGGTGATGCAACCCTGGCTTTCGGCCTCCACCAGCTGGCAAACACGCTCCAAAACCTCGTGGACGTTGGTCATCGCCAGCGACGGCAGCTTGTTGGAGCCGAGCATGCGGTCTACCAGGTTACGCAGGCGGTCGGCTTCCTCGATGATGACGTTGGTGTAGTCCTTGAGGTTCTCGTCCGGCAGCTCGCGGGCCAGCAACTGTGCAGCGCCGCGAATCCCGCCCAGGGGGTTCTTGATCTCATGGGCCAGGCCACGCACCAGCATCTTGCTGGTTTCCTGTTTGGACAGTTGCGCCTCTTCCTTGGTGATGCGCAGCAGGCGATCGCGAGGATGCACCTCCAGCAGCAGCAAGGTGGCGCCGTGGCTCAGGATCGGTGTGACCGCGTAATCCACGGTCAGGGTCTGGCCGGTGAGGGCGGTGAGCATCGCTTCGCGCTTGGTGAACGGGTGCGCCTGCTCCACGGCCTGGCGCAGCGAACTCAAGGCCTCGGCCGACTCGGTGAACAGTTCGCTGATGAATTGCCCATGGCTGCGCTGTCCGCTGATGGCCAGCAGCATCTCCGCCGCCGGGTTCATGTACTCAAGGCGCAGTTCGTCATTGAGCAGAATGGTCGCGGTGGTCAGGTTGTCGAGTAGCAGGCGGTGCAGTGCGTCGCTGATGGTCATTAGGACCTCTTTTGGAGCAAGGCGCGGGCTTGAGGCACACGCTGATACAAGGAAAATGCAAAAACCAAACCAAAGCTCCGAAAAGAAGCGTTAAAGCCCTGAAATGGGGGCTTAAGGCGCGAAACTGTGGCGTTCTGCCAGCTTGAGCGGGAAGTTTCGAACCAAAATGGGCTGGGCAAGTGGGAAGGGTGCAGCGTATCGCACCAATATAGTGCGATTTTGAAAAATCTGTTCAGGAACTCGTGTCACTGAAACCTGTGGGAGCTGGCTTGCCTGCGATAGCTGACTACCCGTTGGTATTTTGGTTGCTGACACACCGCTATCGCAGGCAAGCCAGCTCCCACACTTTTGATTGGGTACGCAGTTTTAGTTCTGGTAGACACACAACTCGGCAGTGGCGCGAATCATCGCCAGTTGGTGCAGCGGGTCGTTGGCTGGTGCGTGATTGGCCTGGGCCAGCCATTGCGGACACTGCGGGTTGCTGCGCTCCGGGGTGAAGTCCGCCAATTGTTGCAGCAGGCGTTTTTGCAGCAGGTCCAGTTTTGGGCGAATCTGCCCGACCAGGTCAGGGCGTGGGTCATTGGGCGCCTTGCCTTGCAGTTGCCAATCGGACAGGTGAGCGTATTGCACCAATTTGTTTGCCTCGATCTGGGCCGAGAAAAACTGCTCGGCTTGCGCCGGTGCCAGTTTGTAGCTCGGCGCCTGGGCCACGACGCTGGCGATCACGTCCTGCTCCCGTGCACGGTCCTCGACGGGCTTGTGGCTGTCCCATTTGCTCAGGGCCACCTGGTCGGCGATCGCCAGGCGTTCGGCGATGCTGTCGAGCAGTGGGGCGAGGGTGGGTGGTGCTGCGAATACATTGGCGCTGACGAACAGCAAGGCGAACGCAAGTCGACGTTTCAACGGTGATCTCCTGTGGGAGCGGGCTTGCCCGCGAAGGTCGTTAACGATAACGCGTAAATATTGAAGAAATGCAGTGTCCTTGAGTTTTTCGCGGGCAAGCCCGCTCCCGCAGGGTTTTGCGGGCAAAAAAAAGACCTCCCGAAGGAGGCCTTTTTCATCACGCCACGTTAAGCGGCGCTACCGGATCAGCAGCTGTAGTACAGCTCGTATTCCAGTGGGTGTACGAAGGTGCGGACCTTGATTTCTTCTTCGCTTTTCAGGGCGATGTAGGCATCGATAAAGTCGTCGCTGAACACGCCGCCTTTGGTCAGGAACGCACGGCCCTTGTCCAGCTCTTCCAGGGCTTCTTTCAGGCTGCCGCACACTTGTGGGATCTCTTTGGCCTCTTCAGGCGGCAGGTCGTACAAGTTTTTGTCGGCGGCGTCGCCAGGGTGGATCTTGTTCTGGATACCGTCCAGGCCGGCCATTACCAGGGCAGCGAAGGCCAGGTACGGGTTGGCTGCCGGATCCGGGAAGCGGGCTTCGATACGGCGAGCACGAGGGCTGGACACGTAAGGAATACGGATCGAAGCGGAACGGTTGCGAGCCGAGTAGGCCAGCATTACTGGAGCTTCGAAACCTGGGACCAGACGCTTGTAGGAGTTGGTCGACGGGTTGGTGAAGCCGTTCAGGGCCTTACCGTGCTTGATGATACCGCCGATGAAGTACAGGGCAGTGTCGGACAGGCCGGCATAACCTTCGCCAGCGAAGGTGTTCTTGCCATCTTTGGCGATGGACAGGTGAACGTGCATACCCGAACCGTTATCGCCGTACAGAGGCTTAGGCATGAAGGTCGCGGTACGGCCGTAGGCATCAGCCACGTTGTGTACGCAGTACTTAAGGGTCTGAACTTCGTCAGCCTTGGCAACCAGGGTGTTGAACTTCACACCGATTTCGTTCTGGCCGGCAGTCGCCACTTCGTGGTGGTGAACTTCGATGACCAGGCCCATCTCTTCCATGGCGTTGCACATGGAGGTACGGATTTCGTGGTCGTGGTCGAACGGAGGAACCGGGAAGTAGCCGCCTTTGATACCTGGACGGTGGCCTTTGTTGCCGCCTTCCACGTCCTGGTCGGACATCCACGAACCTTGTTCGGAGAAGATTTTGAACATGGAGCCAGAGATGTCGGACTTGAACTTGACCGAATCAAAGATGAAGAATTCTGGTTCCGGACCTACGAATACGGTGTCACCGATACCGGTCGACTTCAGGTATTCCTCGGCACGCTTGGCGATCGCACGTGGGTCACGGTCGTAGCCTTGCATGGTCGAAGGCTCGATCACGTCGCAGACGATGATCAGCGTTGGGTCTTCGGTGAACGGGTCGAGTACGGCGGTGCTGTCGTCCGGCATCAGGATCATGTCGGAAGCTTCGATGCCTTTCCAGCCGGCAATGGAGGAGCCGTCGAACATTTTGCCTTCTTCGAAGAAGGCGTCATCCAGCGCGTCGCGAGCCGGCATGGTCACGTGGTGCTGAGTGCCTTTTGTGTCCGTGAAGCGCAGATCAATCCATTTGACGTCATGATCTTTGATGAGTTGAACCGACTTCGACATAGTGTCCTCCGGGTGGCTTCGGGCTGGGGTAGTGGAGTTAGCCCTTAGAATGTGGGTGATGCCGGCGCGAATACTCGACCAAGGCAACCTGCCTCACAAGAGAGCAAATTGCATGCCAGTGCCCCGACATGGGTTTTTTGCCACAAAAACGCCCCTATAAAGGTGCAAACCGCTGAAACGGAATAAATTGCGCACCGCAATGTAGCGCTTATTTTCGTTTATGACCCGTTTTGGTGCGCGAAAGGTCAGTTGCATATTAACTGGTTAAACCTTGAGCGATTTCCGCTATAATCCGCGCCCCCCTTTTTCGGCTGGGCCTGCGCGCGCTGTTTTCATGAAATTAATCGTTAAAGTCTTCCCCGAGATCACCATCAAGAGCCGACCGGTACGGATGCGTTTCATCCGTCAATTGGCCAAGAATATCCGTGCCGTGCTCCGCGATCTGGACCCGGCGGTGGTGGTGAACGGTGTGTGGGACAATCTCGAGCTGGAAACCCGCCTCACAGACCCCAAAGCCTTGAAGGACATGACCGAGCGCCTGAGCTGCGTGCCGGGCATCGCGCATTTCCTGCAGGTCGACGAGTACCCGCTGGGCGACTTCGACGACATCACCGAAAAGTGCAAGCAGCACTACGGCGATGTGCTGGCAGGCAAGGTGTTTTCGGTGCGTTGCAAACGCGCCGGCAAGCATCCGTTCAGCTCCATGGATGTCGAAAAATACGTCGGCAGCAAGCTGCGTCGCGAGTGCGGCGCCGCCGGAATTTCCCTGAAAGCGCCGCAAATTGAAGTGCGGATGGAAATTCGCGACCAACGGTTGTTTGTGATCCACAGCCAGCACGACAGCATCGGCGGCTACCCGCTGGGCGCCCTGGAACAGACCCTGGTATTGATGTCCGGCGGTTTCGATTCCACCGTGGCGGCCTACCAGATCATGCGCCGCGGGCTGATGAGTCACTTCTGCTTCTTTAACCTGGGCGGGCGTGCACACGAATTGGGCGTGATGGAAGTCGCGCATTACATCTGGAAGAAGTACGGCAGCTCGCAACGGGTGCTGTTTGTCAGCGTACCGTTCGAGGAAGTCCTGGGAGAAATTCTCGGGAAAGTCGATAACAGTCATATGGGCGTAGTATTGAAGCGTATGATGTTGCGCGCTGCGTCCCGAATCGCGGATCAGCTGGAAATCGACGCACTGGTCACCGGTGAAGCGATTTCCCAGGTGTCCAGCCAGACCCTGCCGAACCTGTCATTGATCGACTCTGTGACCGAGAAGCTGGTATTGCGCCCGCTGATCGCCAGTCACAAGCAAGACATCATCGACCTGGCGACCCAGATCGGCACGGCGGATTTCGCCAAGCACATGCCGGAATATTGCGGGGTCATCTCGGTGAACCCCAAGACCCACGCCAAGCGCAACCGCGTGGAGTACGAAGAACAACAGTTCGACATGGCGGTTCTCGAGCGTGCGCTGGAGAACGCCAAACTGGTGCCGATCGATCGGGTTATCGACGAATTGGGCCAGGATTTGCAGATCGAAGAAGTCAGCGAGGCTCTGGCCGGTCAGATCATCATCGACATCCGTCACCCGGATGCCGCTGAAGACGAGCCGCTGGAAATCGCTGGCATCGACGTACAAACGCTGCCGTTCTATGCATTGAATGCGCGTTTCAAGGAACTGGATGACAGCCGTCAGTACCTGTTGTATTGCGACAAAGGCGTGATGAGTCGCCTGCATGCCCACCATTTGCTCAGTGAGGGGCATGCCAATGTGCGCGTTTATCGACCGAGCTAAGAGCCCGGGGCTGTTTGCCTGTGGCCTGCGTCACCGGCCCCCCGACTCTGCCGTCAAGCTGTAACGGCAAGGCCTGACTCTACTGTTAATCGCTGCCACGACCTGTCAGCACACCGAATCCTCTGATCGAGATACACAAGTGATCGAAAATCTACGCAACATCGCCATCATTGCTCACGTTGACCATGGTAAAACCACCCTGGTAGACAAACTCCTGCGTCAATCCGGCACCCTGGAGCGCAACGAGCTCAACGACGAGCGCGTGATGGACTCCAACGACCAGGAAAAAGAGCGCGGTATTACCATCCTGGCTAAAAACACCGCCATCAACTGGAACGGCTACCACATCAACATCGTGGATACCCCGGGCCACGCCGACTTCGGCGGCGAAGTAGAACGCGTAATGTCGATGGTTGACTCCGTTCTGCTGCTGGTTGACGCTCAAGACGGCCCTATGCCGCAAACCCGTTTCGTGACCAAGAAGGCGTTCGAAGCCGGCCTGCGTCCGATCGTGTGCATCAACAAGGTTGACCGTCCAGGCGCGCGTCCGGACTGGGTTCTGGACCAGATCTTCGACCTGTTCGACAACCTGGGTGCTACCGAAGAACAGCTGGATTTCCAGGTGATCTACGCCTCTGCCCTGAACGGTATTGCCGGTCTGGAACACACCGCCATGGCGGAAGACATGACCCCGCTGTACCAGGCAATCGTTGACCACGTTCCACCACCGAAGGTTGACCGTGAAGGCCCGTTCCAGATGCAAATCTCGGCACTGGACTACAACAGCTTCCTGGGTGTTATCGGCGTTGGCCGTATCGCTCGTGGCAGCGTCAAGCCGAACACCCCGGTTGTCGCTATCGGCGCCGACGGCAAGAAGCGCAACGGTCGTATCCTGAAGCTGATGGGTCACCACGGCCTGCACCGTATCGACGTTGAAGAAGCTTTCGCCGGCGACATCGTGTGCGTAAGCGGTATGGACTCGCTGTTCATCTCCGACACCCTGTGCCAGCCGGACACTGTCGAGGCGATGAAGCCTCTGACCGTTGACGAGCCAACCGTTTCCATGACCTTCCAGGTAAACGACTCGCCTTTCTGCGGTAAAGAAGGCAAGTTCGTGACTTCCCGTAACATCAAGGAACGTCTGGACAAAGAGCTGCTGTACAACGTTGCTCTGCGCGTTGAAGAAGGCGACTCCGCTGACAAGTTCAAGGTTTCCGGCCGTGGTGAGCTGCACCTCTCGGTACTGATCGAAACCATGCGTCGCGAAGGCTTCGAAATGGGCGTTGGTCGTCCGGAAGTGATCATCCGTACTGTTGACGGCGTGAAGCAGGAACCGTTTGAAAACGTCACCATCGACACCCCTGAAGAATCCCAGGGCAAGGTCATGGAAGAGATGGGCCTGCGTAAGGGCGACCTGACCAACATGGTGCCGGATGGCAAAGGCCGTGTGCGTCTGGAATACAACATCCCTGCTCGTGGTCTGATCGGTTTCCGTAACCAGTTCCTGACCCTGACCAACGGTGCTGGCATCCTGACCTCGATCTTCGATCGCTACGACACCATGAAGTCCGGCGACATGTCCGGCCGTCAGAACGGTGTTCTGGTATCGGTAGAAACCGGCAAGGCGCTGACCTACTCCCTGGAAACCCTCCAGGCGCGTGGCAAGCTGTTCGTTGAACACGGTCAAGAGATCTACAACGGTCAGATCGTTGGTCTGAACAGCCGTGACAACGACATGGGCGTCAACCCAACCAAAGGCAAGAAGCTCGACAACATGCGTGCTTCGGGCAAAGACGAAACCATCGCTCTGGTTCCACCTGTTCGCTTCACCCTGGAACAGGCCCTGGAATTCATCCAGGACGACGAGCTGTGCGAAGTCACGCCTAAGTCGATCCGCCTGCGTAAGAAGATCCTGGACGAAGGCGAGCGTACCCGCGCTGCCAAGAAAGCCAAGAACTGAGTTAACTCAGGCTGAATGAAAAACGCCCCCGGTCGAAAGGCCGGGGGCGTTTTTTTATGCCTGCAGTTTTTGTGGTGACTGCGACGGCCTTATCGCGGGCAAGCCCGGCTCCCACATTTTGATAGGTGAACACATTCAACTGTGGGAGCTGGCTTGCCTGCGATAGGGCCCTCAAGGCCCCCACAAAAATTTGGGTCAGAACTTGTCGAGGGTCTTGAACTTGGTCTCGCGCACCACTTCCTTCGGCTTGTACGCGCAATACCCCGGCCGCGGTCCGATTTTCGGGTGATTGCGGCAAGTATCCGGGCGCTTGTCATAAATAGTGCAGAAGCGGCTCTTACGATCCAGGTACAGGCAATCGTTGTTGCTCATGCGCTGCAGGGTAAAGATCTCGGATTTGGCGTTGAAGCGCTCGACGATACCTTCCTTCTGCAAGCGCTTGGCGATGTTCTTCGGCGGGTCGCCACGCTCGAACTCATCGACGATGCCGATACGGATCAGGTCCTTGATCTTCACCTCAACCGGCAGGGTGCAGCAGCTCGACACGCAGCCGCCACACATATGGCTTGAGTATTTCTGCCAGGTCTCGAGACGGTCGAGTTCCGCGGCGGCGATCAGTTGAGGCTTCATCAGGTTTCCAAGAGGGGTGTTATCCGGCGCGGGATCATACCGGAATTGGTGCTTTTTTGAACAATATCTTCCGGGTTTCAGCTCGAAGGCTGCGCCGAGCCACAAACGGGCACGGCCCCTGCATCAAATTCCCGCAAAGGTGAATGAGTTAAAAAACTGCCGAACCAGAGCGTCTACCGTCTGTCAGACCGTCTAGGCTCTAGCAACTCCTTCTATCTCGCCCGAGGTCGCATCGATGTCTCAGGAACCGCTTGTACGAGAAGCAGAGGTAGCCGCATTTCGCGATGCCGTCTTGACCAAACTTACCTATGCGGTGGGCAAGGACCCCGATCACGCTTTCGATCACGACTGGTTCGAAGCCATTGCACTGGCCGCCCGCGACCATATGGTCGACCACTGGATGGACCACACGCGGCACATCTACCGCAAGGGGCAGAAGCGGGTCTATTACCTCTCGCTGGAATTCCTGATCGGCCGCTTGCTTTACGACAGCCTGAGCAACCTCGGCTTGCTGGACGTGGCCCGCGAGGCCATGAGCGAGCTGGGTGTGGACATGGAGCGCATTCGCCTGCTGGAGCCCGACGCGGCCCTGGGCAACGGTGGCCTTGGCCGACTGGCAGCGTGCTTTATGGAAAGCATGTCGACCCTGGGCATTGCCGGCCACGGTTATGGCATTCGTTATGAGCACGGCCTGTTCCGTCAGGCGATTGTCGATGGCTGGCAGCAGGAGCAAACCGAACGCTGGCTGGATTTCGGCAACCCGTGGGAGTTCGAGCGCGCCGAGGTGATCTACCCGATCGGCTTTGGCGGCGGCGTGGAAACCCTGCTGGATGCGTCCGGCAAGTCGATCCAGGTCTGGACGCCGAATGAAACCGTACGTGCGGTAGCCTACGACACCCCGGTAGTCGGCTGGCGTGGCGCCAGCGTCAACACCTTGCGCCTGTGGCGTGCCCGGGCCGTGGAAGACCTGCACCTGGAACGCTTCAACGCCGGTGACCACCTGGGTGCCGTGGCCGAAGTGGCCCGTGCCGAAAGCATCTCTCGAGTGCTTTACCCGGCTGACAGCACCGAAGCGGGGCAGGAACTGCGCCTGCGCCAGGAATACTTCTTCGTTTCCGCCTCGCTGCAGGATCTGCTGCGCCGCCACAAGAACATGCACGGCTCGGTACTGAGCCTGGGCGAACACGCGGCCATCCAGCTCAACGACACGCACCCCTCGATCGCGGTGGCCGAGTTGATGCGCCAGTTGGTGGACCTGCACGACATCCCGTGGGATGCCGCCTGGGACGTCACCGTCGAAACCCTGTCGTACACCAACCACACCTTGCTTCCCGAGGCGTTGGAGACCTGGCCGGTGGGCTTGATGGAACGCATGCTGCCGCGGCACATGCAGATCATCTACCTGATCAACGCCCAACATATCGACTCGCTGCGGGCCAAGGGCATCCACGACTTCGACGTGCTGCGCGCGGTGTCGCTGATCGAGGAAGACAACGGCCGTCGCGTGCGCATGGGTAACCTGGCGTTTCTCGGTTCCCACAGCGTGAACGGCGTGTCCGGCCTGCACACCCAACTGATGCGCAGCACGGTGTTCTCCGAACTGCACAAGCTCTACCCGGACCGCATCAACAACAAAACCAACGGCATTACCTTCCGCCGCTGGCTGTACCAGGCCAACCCCAAACTCACCGCGATGCTGGTGGAGGCCCTGGGCCCGGACGTACTGGATAACCCCGAGCAGCGCCTGGTGGACCTGGAGCCGTTCGCCGAGAAGCAAGCCTTCCGCAAGGCCTTCGCCGAACAGCGCCTGCACAGTAAGCGGGCACTGGCCGACATCATTCACGAGCGCCTGGGGATTTCGGTCAACCCGGCGGCGATGTTCGATGTACAGGTCAAGCGGATCCACGAGTACAAGCGCCAGCTGTTGAACCTGCTGCACACCGTCGCGCTGTACCAGGCGATCCGTGCCGAGCCGGGCACCGACTGGGTACCTAGGGTGAAGATCTTCGCCGGCAAGGCGGCGGCCAGCTATCACCAGGCCAAACTGATCATCAAGCTGACCAACGACATCGCCCGTACCGTCAACAACGACCCGACGGTGCGCGGGTTGCTCAAGGTGGTGTTCCTGCCCAACTACAACGTCAGCCTGGCGGAAAGCATCATTCCGGCGGCCGACCTGTCGGAGCAGATTTCCACTGCCGGTTTTGAAGCGTCGGGCACCAGCAACATGAAATTCGGCCTTAACGGTGCGCTGACCATTGGCACCATGGACGGCGCCAACGTGGAGATGCACGAACGGGTGGGCGCCGACCACATGTTCATCTTCGGCCTCAGCGCCCAGCAGGTGGAAGCGCGCAAACACGCCGGTGAGTTCAATGCCGGGCCGGAAATCGCCGCGTCCCATCGCTTGAACGATGTGCTGCAAGCGATTCGTGGCGGGGTGTTCTCGCCGGATGATCCGGGCCGTTATGCCGGGTTGGTGGATTCGCTGATCGACTACGACCGCTTCCTGGTCTGTGCCGACTTCGATTCCTACTGGGATGCCCAGTCCCGGGTCGAGGCGCATTGGCATGATTCCAAGGAGTGGTGGCGCTCGGCGGTGCTCAATACTGCGCGCATGGGCTGGTTCTCGTCGGACCGGACCATCCGCGAGTATGCGACCGAGATCTGGAAAGCGTTGGACTAGGCACCGCAGATCCCGCTGCTTTGTGTGGGAGCTGGCTTGCCTGCGATAGCATCACCCCGGTGTTACTGAGAAACCGCGGAGATTGCATCGCGGGCAAGCCCGCTCCCACATTTGGGTTGTGTCGATATACTAAGCCTCGGTTTGCCCGCTTCGGGCTGCTTAGGGATATCGACCATGCAATGGATTTTCATGCTGATTGGCCTGGTGCTCGGCTGGACACTCGACGAGTCGTTCAGTGATGCGGGCATTGGTGCGCTCCTCGGTTTGGGCATTGGCCAGGCGATCCGCTTGTCGATGCTCGCCTCGCGCACGGAGGAGCAAGGCCGTCAGTTGGAGTCTGTCCGCAACGCCCTGAAAGGGGTGGAGCAACGTCTGGCCTTGCTGGAAAGGCCGGCTGCCGTTGAAACCCCCGAACCTATCCTTGTCGAAGAGCCGCTGCCGGTAACGGCGTCGCCCGAACTCGTCTGGGAATTACCCGCCGAATTGGAACCTGCGTACGCAACGGTAGCGGCCGAGCCCAGCCAGCCATTGCCGGCTGACGTCTGGAGGGCGGAACCGAGCGACAGCATCCCTGAACAGCCCGCCGCGCCAGCGGTGCCCCGTGGCCCCAATCTCATCGAGCGCGCCATCAGCGGCGCACGCAACTGGTTGTTCGGTGGCAACACCGTTTTGCGGGTCGGCGTGGTGCTGTTGTTCCTCGGCCTGGCGTTCCTGCTGCGTTATGCCACTGAAGGGATGGTGGTGCCGATCGAGCTGCGTTATGCGGGCGTTGCCGGCTGTGCGCTGGCCTTGCTGGGCCTGGGCTGGTGGCTGCGGCTGCGCAACAGCAACTACGGGTTGATGCTGCAAGGCACCGGCATCGCCGTGCTGTACCTGACGGTGTTCGCGGCCATGCGCCTGCACCCGCTGCTCGATCCCGGTGCCGCCCTCGGTCTGCTGGTGGCGGTCACGGTCTTTTCGGCGATCCTGGCCATTACCCAGGACGCCCTCGGCCTGGCCTGCGCCGCTGCCCTCGGCGGTTTTGCGGCGCCGATCCTTACGTCCACCGGCGCCGGCAACCATGTGGCGCTGTTCAGCTATTTCGCCCTGCTGAACGCGGGCATCCTTGCCATCGCCTGGTTCAAGGCCTGGCGCCTGCTCAACCTGATCGGATTCGTCGGCACCTTCGGCATCGGCTTCGCCTGGGGTATGCGCTCCTACACACCCGAATTGTTGTGGAGCACCGAGCCGTTCCTGATTCTCTTTTTCCTGATGTACCTCGGCATCGGCCTGTTGTTCGCCCGGCGCAAATTGCTGGAGATGAGCGATGCGCCGCAGGATGACAGCCGTGGCGCGCTGCTGCGCTGGTCGGCGGCCAAGGGCGATTATGTCGACGGCAGCATGCTGTTCGGTCCGCCGGTGGTGGGCTTCGGGTTGCAGTTTGCGCTGGTGCAGCACCTGGAGTTTGCCGCTGCGTTCAGCGCTCTGGCCCTGGGCATTATCTACATGGGCCTGGCCCGTTTGCTGAGTGGCGGGCGCGCCTTGCTGCTGGCGGAAACCTGCCTGGCACTGGGTGTGATCTTCGCCAGCCTGGCGATCCCACTGGGCCTCGACGCACGTTGGACCGCAGCGGCCTGGGCGGTGGAAGGCGCCGGGATCTTCTGGCTCGGCCTGCGTCAGCAGCGGCCTCTGGCGCGGGCGTTTGGCTTGCTGTTGCAAGTCGGCTCGGCGCTGGCGTTCCTCAGCGAGTTGCGGGTTGGCGAAACCAGCCTGTTGGATGGCGCACCGTTGGGGGCGTTGTTGCTGGGCGCGGCATTGCTGTTCAGTTTCTCTCAACTGCGCAAAGCCTCGGTTGAACAAGCGGCGAATTGGGAGCGTCGCGGCTTGCCAGTGTTGGCCAGTGTCGGCCTGGGTTTCTTGTACCTGCTTGCCCCGTTGCTGCTGTTGACCCAAGGCACCGCCATCAGTTGGGCAATCGCGGGCCTTGCAACCTTGCTGGTGGGCCTGCGCATCGGCTCGCGTACGTTCCTCTTCACCGCGTTTGCCGTGCAACTGTTGGGTGGCGCGCTGTTCCTGCTGCGCCTGCAGGCGGGTGCTGATTCAAGCGCGGTGTTCAGTGCCGGCTGGAGCGGGTTGCTCACCGCTTCGCTGATAGGCCTGGCGTTGATCGGCGGCATGCTGCTGGCCGCGCGGGACAGCATGGTGCGCAGCGACGTGCGGTTGTTGCGTGGCTTGTCGGTAGTACTGCTGGCCGGGCTGGTGTTGATCAATCTGGCGGTGCTGTTCGTGCTGCCATGGGAGACCGCCAGCGGCGTGTGGGCGGCCAGTGGATTGTTGATCATCTGGCTGAGCCTGTATCTGCAACAGCGCGTCAGTTTTGTCTTCG
Organism: Pseudomonas sp. BIGb0558; assembly: GCF_024807515.1. NCBI lineage: Bacteria > Pseudomonadati > Pseudomonadota > Gammaproteobacteria > Pseudomonadales > Pseudomonadaceae > Pseudomonas > Pseudomonas sp. BIGb0558. The sequence continues at coordinate 350,761 of NZ_JANUEW010000002.1, read as the reverse complement.
GGTTGTTGCTGCAGGTGATCGGCGGCGCTTCGTTCCTGATCGCGGTGCCGGACTTGCTCGGGCCGCTGACCAGCGAAGGCTTGCGTCCCCTGGGCCATAGCGGTTTCTGGACGCCGATGGTGCTTGGGCTGGCGGCGCTGGTCGGTGCCTGGCGTTTGCAGCGTCGGCCGCATGCGCCGGTGTTCGAGGCGTTGAGTCTGCAGCGCTTGTCCGACGTGCTGCTGGTGTGGGGCGCGGCCTGGTGGACGCTGGCGTTGGTCAGTGAAGTGCTGCGTTTTGCGCCCTCGACGCTGCAAGGTACCTGGCTGTTGGCAGTGGCGGCGGTGAGTGTGGCGATCTGGGCGGTGTTGGCCCTGAGGCTGCAATGGGCGTCGCTGGGCTTGCTGTGCGCGCTGTTGATGCCGGCGGCCGGCGTGGTGTTGCTGGGCTCATGGGACTCGCGTTATCACCCGTCGGCAAATTTCGCCTGGCTGGCGTGGGCGGCGGTGTTTGCGGTGCACTTCGTTTCGCTGCGGCGCCTGGCCTTGGTCATCCCGGAAAAAGCCTTGGGCGCCGCCCATGTGCTCGGCTGCTGGATGCTGATTGGCGTGTTGGCGCTGGAGCTGCGCTACGGCCTGTTACTGCTGTCCGAGGAATACAACGCCTGGCGCTGGCTGGGCTGGGCGATTCTGCCAAGCCTGTACCTGGTGCTGGCTGCTGTGCCGCGCAACTGGCCATGGCCGGTGTCGGCGTACCCGCGCGAGTACCGGTTGTATGCCGCGTTGCCGTTGGCGGTGTTGATGCTTGGCTGGTTCTGGCTGGCAAATATCTTCAGCGACGGCACCGCCGAGCCGCTGCCGTATGTGCCGCTGCTTAACCCGCTGGACCTGGGTTTATTGTTCGCGCTATTGGGTGTGTACCTGTGGTCCCGCAGCGCCGCACCCCAGCGTGGGCCACGCGCCGAACTGATCGCCCAGGCGGTCGCCGGTGTGTCGTTGTTCGCCTTCTTCACCGCCCTGGTGATGCGCACGGCTCACCATTGGGGTGGCGTGCCGTTCCATCTGGATGCGCTGCTGGAATCGATGCTGGTACAGGCCGGGCTGTCGATCGTCTGGACCCTGATTGCCCTGAGCCTGATGATCGGTGGCCATCTGCGTCATCGGCGCGAGGTGTGGCTGATCGGTGCCGTGTTGATCGCGGTGGTGGTCGCCAAATTGTTCTTCGTCGAACTGAGCAACCGCGGCGGGCTGGCGCGGATCGTATCGTTTATCGGTGTGGGCGGGCTGTTGCTGGTGGTGGGCTATTTCGCCCCGTTGCCGCCCAAGCGTCCCGAGCCGGTGGTTGAATCTGAAGGAGTGGCCTCTTGATGGGCAAGCTGAGTGTGGTGCTGTTGGGGTTGTGCACAACGTGTTCGGCCTGGGCCCAGGAAACCCCCGCCGACTTCACCACGCGGGTGCCGCTGACGGTCAGCGGCGAAGGCCCGTGGTACCGCCTGGAACTGCCGCTGGTGGTGCAGTTGAGCGCCCGTCAGGCTGACCTGAATGACGTGCGGGTGTTCAACGCCGCCGGCGAGCCCCAGGCTTACGCGCTGGCGCGGCAGTCGGCGCAAAGCACCGAAAGCCGCAGCCTGGCCAACGTGAAGTGGTTTCCACTGTACGCCGCGGCCGACTCCACTGAAGCCGTGCCCAGCGTTCGCGTGCAATCCACATCCACCGGCACGCTGGTGCAGGTGCAGCCGCCCAGCCAGCTGGAGGCCGGCGAAGAAGTCCTGCGCGGCTGGCTGCTCGATGCCAGTGCGATCAAGGCCCCGTTGCAGCAACTGATTCTCGACTGGACCAGCGAACGCGACGGCTTCCAGCGTTTCAGCATCGAAGCCAGCGACGACTTGCAGCACTGGCGTTCCTGGGGCGAAGGGCAGGTGGCGCGGCTGTCGTTTGCCGACGAGCGCGTCGAGCAGCATGAAGTGAGTTTGCCGGGGCAATCGGCGCGTTATCTGCGCCTGCTGTGGAAAGGCCAGGCCGCACCGGCGCTGACGTCGGCGCAGTTGGAGAGTGTCAATGCCCATAGCTTGCCGTTGCCGCTGGTGTGGTCGCAGCCGTTGTCGGGTAGCCGTCTCAAAGCGGGCGAATACAGCTGGCAGTTGCCCAACACACTGAATGTCGAACGCTTGCGCATTGATCTGAGCCAACCGAACAGCCTCGCGCCGGTCACTTTGTCGGGCCGTCGGGAAAGCAATCAGGCCTGGCAGCCGTTGAGCAGCGGTTTGCTCTACCGGCTGACGCAAAATGGCCAGGACGTTTTGCAGAATGAATTGCAACTGCCGGGCCAGGCCGTTGCCCAGCTCAAGCTCGACGTGGACGAGCGCGGCGGCGGTCTCGGTGTGGAGGCACCGGCCTTGAGCTTTGCGGTGCGGGCCACGCAGTTGGTGTTTCTGGCGCGGGGCGAGCCACCGTTCACTTTGGCGTTGGGCAACCCGTCGGTGAAGGGTGCGAACTTGCCGCTGTCGACGTTGATTCCGGATTACAGCGCCGAGCGCCTCGCGGGGCTTGGGCAGGCGAAAGTGGCGGGCGAGGCGGTGGTGACTTCGCCTGCGGTTGTGGCCCCTGTTGATAGCGGGCCGAACTGGAAAAAACTCGGTCTCTGGGCCGTGCTGCTGCTCGGTGTGGCGGCACTGGGGGCCATGGCCTACAGTTTGCTGCGCAAGCCGCCGGTGGCACGTTAAATAAAGTCCATGAACTCTATTGGGTTTAAATCCTCTCATATGAGGAAATACGCCCCGACTCGCGTTAAACTGCGCGGGTTTTTAGCCCCCTATTTCCGGAGCCTTCCATGTCCCGCGTTACCCTGAGTCGCTATTTGATCGAGCAGACCCGCAGCAACAACACGCCTGCCGATCTGCGCTTCCTTATCGAAGTGGTGGCGCGTGCTTGCAAGGAAATCAGCCACGCCGTCTCCAAAGGCGCGCTGGGTGGTGTCCTGGGCAGCATGGGCACTGAAAACGTACAAGGCGAAGTACAGAAGAAGCTCGACGTGATTTCCAACGAAATCCTGCTCGAAGCCAACGAATGGGGCGGTCACCTGGCCGGCATGGCGTCCGAAGAAATGGACAATGCCTACCAGATCCCGGGCAAATACCCGAAAGGCGCGTACCTGCTGGTATTCGACCCGTTGGACGGTTCTTCGAACATCGACATCAACGCACCGGTAGGCACCATCTTCTCGGTACTGCGTTGCCCGAACGAATACCTGAGCCAGAACGAAGCCCTGAACGAAAAGGCCTTCCTGCAGCCGGGCACCGAGCAGGTGGCTGCCGGTTACGCGATCTACGGCCCGCAGACCATGCTGGTGCTGACCCTGGGCGATGGCGTCAAAGGCTTCACCCTGGACCGTGAAATGGGCAGCTTCGTGCTGACCCACGAAGACATCTCCATTCCTGCGACTACCCAGGAATTCGCCATCAACATGTCCAACCAGCGTCACTGGGAAGCTCCGGTACAGCGCTACGTGAACGAGTTGATGGAAGGCGAGGAAGGCCCGTTGAAGAAGAACTTCAACATGCGTTGGGTGGCTGCGATGGTTGCCGACGTGCACCGCATCCTGACCCGTGGTGGCCTGTTCATGTACCCACGTGACAGCCGCGAGCCGTCCAAACCGGGCAAACTGCGCCTGATGTACGAAGCCAACCCGATGTCGTTCCTCGTGGAGCAGGCGGGCGGTGCGTCCACCGACGGCCACCAGCGCATCCTCGACATCCAGCCTGAAGGCCTGCACCAGCGCGTGGCGGTGTTCCTGGGTTCGAAGGAAGAAGTTGAGCGTGTGACCGGTTACCACAAGGCGTAAGTCTTTGCGGTAAGCAAAAAGCCTCGAATGCTTTCAGCATTTCGGGGCTTTTTTGTTTATTGAATAAGGCTTTTCAGCAGTAACGCCTGAAAGCTTTTCCGTGTATCGGCAATGATATGGACGTAAACGGTTTTATCGTGGATCTCATAAATGATCCGATTCATCCCGCACACAGTCTGCCGGTAGCGGCCGAGATGGAGCTTTTCAAGTTCTTCGGGTATGGATCCGGCATAAGGCTGGGTTTCCAGGCGACGAAGAGCTTGCTTCAACGTGTCGTAGGTTTGTTGCCATGACGCTGCAGAGAACTGTCGGATCAGATAGGACTTAATTTCCTTGAGGTCGTTTTTGGCGAAGTGAAGGATTACAACGTTGAAACTCATTGTTCATCGTCCTTGTCCAGTTCCGCGAACACGTCCTCCATGTCTTGAAACTGGCCCAATTCAATTTGTCGGCTACCTAAGGCTAGAAGCTTCAACAGGGCCATGGTTTCTTCTTGTTCTTCAAAACTTTTCACGTCCATCACAACCAGCTTGGCCTCACCATTTTGGGTGATTACCAGTGGCTCACGGCTTTCAGTTAAATTTTTGACGATCTCTGCAGTGTGGCTTTTCAAGTAGCTGATGGGTTTGATCTGGGATGAGAGTTTCACGGGACGATCCTTTCTTGAAGATAGGACTGATTTTAGTCTTTATTTGGTCCTTCGTGACATTGCAGTGGTTTATTGCCGCTGTCATCCGACGAAACGCACCCATTTTTTAAGCCCGAATAAAGTCGCTGGATTGAAAAAAGAAATACCACCCCCCATCGGGAACCAGACACCCCTTTTCCCTTCTAAGCTTCTGGCAGACCCCCAAGCTGCTTCGTCTCTCCAGGAGTTTTTCCATGTCGTTACGCCGTCTCGCCCTGTTGTCGTTTTGCGTGCTTCTGGCCGCTTGCAGCAAGGTCACTCAAGAAAATTACGCAAAACTGTCGGCCGGCATGCCCAAGGCCGAGGTGGAGTCGTTGTTGGGCAAGCCGACTGATTGTTCTGGCGCGCTGGGTATGTCCAGTTGCACCTGGGGCGATAAAAACAGCTTTATCAGCGTGCAATACGCCGGTGACAAAGTACTGATTTTTTCCGGGCAAGGCCTGAAGTAAACCGGGGCGAAAGCCTGCGGGAGAAAAACAACATGATGCGTTTCGTTCTATACCTCTGCGCCAGCCTGTTTTTGGCGGGCTGCGCCAGCCATTCTGGCGATGATCTGCAACCCAAGACGGTTGGCAGCGTCAACCTCAAGCGTTACCAGGGCACCTGGTATGAGTTGGCCCGTTTGCCGATGTACTTCCAGCGCAATTGCGCGCAGTCCGAAGCCCGTTACACGCTGCTGCCCGATGGCAATATGTCGGTGTTCAACCGCTGCCTGACGCCGGAGTGGAAGTGGCAGGAAGCCAAGGGCACGGCCACGCCGCAAGTTGCCGGCAGGACCGACAAGCTCTGGGTGGAATTCAATAACTGGTTCACCGCGCTGTTGCCGGGCGTGACCAAGGGCGATTACTGGGTGTTGTACATCAGCGATGACTACAAGACCGCCATTGTCGGCAGCCCGAGCCGGCGCTATATGTGGTTATTGTCCCGCACGCCGACAGTCAGTGCCGACACTCGCGAAGACCTGCTGAGCAGGGCGCGGCAACAGGGGTATGACACCACCCGGTTGATCTGGCGGACGTCGGACAAGCAGATGGCGAAGACTTCGCAGTAACTGAAGAGCGCTACCATTCCAATGTGGGAGCTGGCTTGCCTGCGATAGCGGTGTCGGATTCACCACTGCTATCGCAGGCAAGCCAGCTCCCACATTTTGTTATGTGTCGTCTGTCAGCCCAACAAATCCCGCAAGACCTGGGTAAACGCCCGGCTGCTGTCTTCTTCGGCAGCGTGATGCCCGTCGCGAATTACCCACTGGCCGTTGACCAGCACATCGCGCACCTGACGATCCCCGCCGGCAAACAGCCAGCGATTGAGAATCCCGTCTTCGTTCGCCGTCGCCAGGTACGGATCGTTGCCATCCAGCACCAGCCAATCGGCACGCTTGCCGACTTCCAGGCGCCCGATCGGCTGCCCCAGTGCCTCGGCACCACCGTCCAGTGCGGCATCGAACAGCGTACGCCCGACCATCGGCTGATCGCTGCGATACAGCCGGTTACGCCGCTGGTCCCGCAGACGCTGCCCGTATTCCAGCCAACGCAATTCTTCCACCACGCTCAGTGATACGTGGCTGTCGGAACCAATCCCCATGCGCCCACCCTGGGCCAGGAAATCCACCGCCGGGAAAATCCCGTCGCCCAGATTGGCTTCAGTGGTCAGGCACAGCCCGGCAATCGCCCGACTCTTGGCCATCAATGTCACTTCTTCCGGATTGGCGTGGGTGGCGTGTACCAGGCACCAGCGCTGATCCACTTCAACATGGTCATACAGCCATTGCAGCGGACGCTGGCCGCTCCAGGCCAGGCAGTCGTCGACTTCCTTTTGCTGCTCGGCGATATGGATATGCACCGGGCACGCCTTGTCGCTGGCGGCCAGTACTTCGCTGATCTGCTGTGGCGTGACCGCACGCAGCGAGTGGAAGCACAGGCCCAGTTGCTGCGCCGGTTGTGCGGCCAGGATCGGTTGCAGGCGTGATTGCAGGTTCAGGTAATTCTCGGTGCTGTTGATAAAGCGCCGCTGGCCTTCATTGGGTGCCTGGCCGCCGAAACCGGAATGGCTGTACAGCACCGGCAGCAAGGTCAGCCCGATGCCGCTGCTGGCGGCTGCCTGGCTGATTTGCCGCGACAGCTCCGCCGGGTCGGCATAGGGCTGGCCGTTGACGTCGTGGTGCACATAATGAAATTCGGCCACCGAGGTGTAGCCGGCCTTGAGCATCTCGATATACAGCTGGCGCGCGATGACCTGCAGTTGGTCGGGGCTGATCTTGCCGACCATCCGGTACATCAAGTCACGCCAGGTCCAGAAACTGTCGTTCGGGTTGCCGGCCACTTCCGCCAGCCCGGCCATTGCCCGCTGGAACGCGTGGGAATGCAGGTTCGGCATGCCCGCCAGCACCGGCCCCCTGAGCCGTTCGGCACCGTCTGCGCTGGCGTTGGGCTCAACCTTGGTCAGCAGGCCGTCGGCGCTGACTTCAAGACGTACATCATTGGCCCATCCATTAGGCAGCAGCGCGCGTTCGGCAAAGAAAGCGGACATGATTAAGGCACCCCGGTCGTGTGTTTATTTGTATATACATATACAGACGTTTGCCTGCTCGGTAAACTCCGGCAAGCTATGCTTCTTTTTCACCTGCAAGGATTCCCTGTGCCGACTCCGCCCGCCAAGTCTTCACTGGCTGCCCACATGGACGAAAGTCCGGCGCCCTTGTATGCCCGTGTCAAACAGATGATCAGCCAGCAGATTCTCAACGGCAACTGGCCGCCTCATTACCGCGTGCCGTCGGAAAGCGAACTGGTCAACCAGTTGGGCTTCAGCCGCATGACCATCAACCGCGCCCTGCGTGAGTTGACCGCCGAAGGCCTGCTGGTGCGCATGCAAGGCGTGGGCACGTTTGTCGCCGAGCCCAAGAGCCAGTCGGCGCTGTTTGAAGTGCACAACATTGCCGACGAGATCGCGTCCCGCGGCCATCGTCATACCTGCAAAGTCATTACCCTCGGTGAAGAAGCTGCCGGTTCCGAGCGCGCCGTCGCCCTGGAAATGCGCGAAGGCGGGCGGGTGTTCCACTCGTTGATCGTGCACTACGAAAACGACATCCCGGTGCAAATCGAAGACCGTTTCGTCAACGCCCTCGTAGCGCCGGAATACCTGCAGCAGGATTTCACCCAGCAAACGCCATATGCCTACCTCAACCAGGTGGCGCCGCTGACCGAAGGCGAGCACGTAGTTGAGGCGATCCTCGCCGACGCCGACGAATGCAAGCTGCTGCAAATCGAAACCAGCGAGCCATGCCTGCTGATTCGCCGCCGCACCTGGTCGGGCCGCCAGCCGGTGACCGCCGCGCGTTTGATCCACCCCGGTTCCCGTCATAGCCTGGAAGGACGTTTCAGTAAATGAGTTCGATGAAAGTCTGGCGCGCCGCCGATTACGTGCGCATGCCGTGGAAAAACGGCGGCGGCAGCACCGAAGAAATCACCCGTGATGCAGGCGAGGGCCTGGACGGTTTTGGCTGGCGCCTGTCGATTGCCGATATCGCCGAGTCGGGCGGGTTCTCTACCTTCGCCGGGTATCAGCGGATCATCACCGTGCTGCAAGGCTCGGGCATGGTGCTCACGGTGGATGGCGAGGAACAGCGCGGGTTGTTACCGCTGCAGCCGTTCCCGTTCAAGGGTGACAGCCAGGTGTCCTGTCGATTGATCGGCGGGCCGATCCGCGATTTCAACCTGATCTATTCACCGCAACGCTATCAGGCGCGGTTGCAGTGGATGGACGGTACGCAGCGTTTCTTCAGCGCCGCGCACACCGTGCTGGTGTTCAGTGTGGCCGATGAAGTGAAGGTGCTCGGTGAGCGTCTGAGCCGTCACGACTGCCTGCAACTGGACGGTAACACCGGCCTGCTGGACGTCAGCGTCATGGGTCGTTGCTGCGTCATCGAGCTGACTAAACGCGGTTAAAAATGTGGGAGCTGGCTTGCCTGCGATAGCGGTGTATCAGCAGCAGATGCATGGCTGACCAACCGCTATGGCAGGCAAGCCAGCTCCCACAGTTGATCTCCAGCGACGCTGGAAACTGTTTCCAGCCCCCGCACCAACTTGTTACCGAACGCCCCAGCATGGCGCAAAGCACTGCCTCGGTGACAAGTCTCCCGCGCTGTAAAAATCCTCTGTAAGAAAATTCATCAAGCAGCGAAGCCTTATTTTCCAAGGCTTTCACCCTCATCCCGGAAAATTCTTCAAACCTTGCGCGCAAAGTTGGCCGCTTGATTGCATATGCTTGTATGTACAAGTAAAGATGTGTGCGTAAGAGTCCATGGACATCCTCTTCGCACCAATCATGTTCGCGCATTGATCGTTGAGGAATTTTTTGTGACCAAGCCTACCAAGTACCGTGACGTTGAAATCCGTGCCGCACGCGGCAATACGCTGACCGCCAAAAGCTGGCTGACTGAAGCGCCGCTGCGCATGCTGATGAACAACCTCGACCCACAGGTTGCCGAAAACCCGAAAGAACTGGTGGTGTACGGCGGCATCGGTCGTGCCGCGCGCAACTGGGAATGCTACGACCAGATCGTCGAAAGCCTGACCAACCTCAATGACGACGAAACCCTGCTGGTGCAATCCGGAAAGCCCGTCGGCGTGTTCAAGACCCACAGCAATGCCCCGCGCGTGCTGATCGCCAACTCCAACCTGGTGCCGCACTGGGCGAGCTGGGAACACTTCAACGAACTCGACGCCAAGGGCCTGGCCATGTACGGCCAGATGACCGCCGGCAGCTGGATCTACATCGGCAGCCAGGGCATCGTGCAGGGCACCTACGAGACCTTCGTCGAAGCCGGTCGCCAGCACTACAACGATGACCTCAAGGGCCGTTGGGTCCTGACCGCCGGCCTCGGCGGCATGGGCGGCGCCCAGCCATTGGCCGCGACCCTGGCCGGTGCCTGCTCGCTGAACATCGAATGCCAGCAGGTCAGCATCGACTTCCGCTTGAACAGCCGTTATGTCGACGAGCAAGCCACTGACCTCGACGACGCCCTGGCGCGCATCGCCAAATACACCAAGGAAGGCCGCGCGATTTCCATCGCCCTGCTGGGCAACGCGGCTGAAATCCTGCCGGAACTGGTCAAGCGCGGCGTGCGCCCAGACATGGTCACCGACCAGACCAGCGCTCACGACCCGCTCAACGGTTACCTGCCCGCCGGCTGGACCTGGGATGAATACCGCGCCCGCGCCAAGACCGAACCGGCCGCCGTGATCAAGGCTGCCAAACAGTCGATGGCCGTGCACGTCAAAGCCATGCTCGAGTTCCAGAAGCAAGGCATCCCGACCTTCGACTACGGCAACAACATCCGCCAGATGGCGCAGGAAGAAGGTGTGGAAAACGCCTTCGACTTCCCGGGTTTCGTACCGGCCTACATCCGTCCGCTGTTCTGCCGTGGCATCGGCCCGTTCCGTTGGGCTGCGCTGTCGGGCGACCCGCAAGACATCTACAAGACCGACGCCAAAGTCAAAGAGCTGATCCCGGACGACGCCCACCTGCACAACTGGCTGGACATGGCCCGCGAGCGCATCAGCTTCCAGGGCCTGCCGGCACGTATCTGCTGGGTTGGCCTGGGCCAGCGCGCCAAGCTGGGCCTGGCGTTCAACGAAATGGTGCGCAGCGGCGAGCTGTCGGCACCGGTCGTGATCGGCCGCGACCACCTCGACTCCGGCTCGGTGGCCAGCCCCAACCGTGAAACCGAGTCGATGCAGGACGGTTCCGACGCCGTGTCCGACTGGCCACTGCTCAACGCCTTGCTCAACACCGCCAGCGGCGCGACCTGGGTTTCGCTGCACCACGGTGGCGGCGTCGGCATGGGCTTCTCCCAGCACTCGGGCATGGTGATTGTCTGCGACGGTACCGACGAAGCCGCCGAGCGAATCGCTCGCGTGCTGCACAACGACCCGGCCACCGGCGTGATGCGTCATGCCGATGCCGGCTACCAGATCGCGATCGATTGCGCCAAAGAGCAGGGCCTGAACCTGCCGATGATCAAATAAAGACCGGCTCGGTTCCTGTGGGAGCCGGGCTTGCCCGCGATGCAGGCGACTCGGTTTGTCAGTAAGACCGAGGTGATGCCATCGCAGGCAAGCCAGCTCCCACAGAAGAGCAATCCGCATGCAGAACAATCCATCAGAGGTTGAACAACAATGGCTGTAAAAGACGCTCGTGCAAGCAGCACCCCGTTGATCGAAAGGCGTTCGATCGACTACATCCCGGAAGCGGAAAGACACGGCCGTCTGTTAAGTCAGTTCACCCTGTGGTTGGGTGCCAACCTGCAAATCACCGCGATTGTCACCGGGGCCCTGGCCGTGGTGCTGGGCGGTGATGTGTTCTGGTCGTTGATCGGTCTGCTGATCGGTCAACTTCTGGGCGGCGGCGTCATGGCGCTGCATGCGGCGCAAGGCCCGCAACTGGGCTTGCCGCAGATGATCTCCAGCCGCGTGCAGTTTGGCGTGTATGGCGCGGTGATCCCGCTGGTCCTGGTGTGCCTGATGTACATCGGTTTTTCCGCCAGCGGCTCATTGCTGGCGGGGCAGGCGGTGGCGCAGTTGCTCCATGTTGAGGACTGGGTGGGCATCGTGCTGTTCGCGGGGCTGATCATGGTGTTCACGATCTTCGGCTACCGGGTGATTCACGGCATTGGCCGGGTTGCCAGCGTGCTGGGGGTAGTGGCTTTCGTCTACCTGTTCTACAAGTTGCTGGCCGGTAACGACATCGGTGCGTTGCTGGGCAACAAGCATTTTTCTCTCAGCAGTTTCCTGCTGGCGATTTCCCTGTCGGCGTCCTGGCAGATCGCGTTTGGCCCGTATGTGGCGGACTACTCGCGTTACTTGCCGCGCAGCACCCAGGCTTCGAAAACCTTCTGGGCCGTGGGTCTCGGTTCGGTGATCGGTGCGCAGGCGTCGATGGTGTTCGGTGTGTTTGCCGCGGCCCTGGCCGGCTCGCAATTCGCTCACCACGAAGTGTCATTCATCGTCGGCCTGGGCGGCACCGGGATCGTCGCGGCGCTGCTGTATTTCAGCATCGCCTTCGGCAAGGTCACCGTCACCACCCTGAATGCCTACGGCAGCTTCATGTCGATCGCGACCATCATCAGTGGCTTCCGTGGCAGCCGGCATATCGGCAGTGGCACGCGCCTGTTGTACATCTTCGTGATGGTGTCGATTGCGGCCGCGCTGGCGTTGCTGGGCAAGGACTCGTTCCTCAAGGATTTCTCCGCGTTCATCCTGTTCCTGCTGGCGTTTTTCACGCCCTGGAGCGCGATCAACCTGGTGGATTTCTACTGCATCACCAAAGAGCGCTACGACATCCCGGCACTGTCCAACCCCGACGGCCGCTACGGTCGCTGGAACGTGATGGGCATCAGCATCTACGTGTTCGGCGTGCTGATCCAGATGCCGTTCATCTCCACGCATTTCTACACCGGACCACTGGTTGCCAGCCTCGGCGACACCGATATCTCCTGGATCATCGGCCTGGTGGTGCCGGCTGCGCTTTACTACTGGGCCGCCAAAAAGTGGCACAGCGCAATACCTGAACACCTGATCCTGCCGGTAGAGCAGGGCGCTGCACCAACGACAAACGGGCTGGCTGCACAGGCCTGATGGGACGTGGACAGGGCAGGATGCCTACTGACTGCCGTAATCCATTTCAAGATTGGGAGCGTCACAACAATGAAAATGAATAAGACCCTGCTGGCCACTTTGTTCTCGGCAGGCTTGCTGGCTTCTGCTGGCGCCCAGGCGGCCGGTTGGTGCGAATCCGGCAAACCGGTGAAATTCGCCGGCCTGAACTGGGAAAGCGGCATGTTGCTCACCGACATCCTGCAAACCGTGCTGGAAAAAGGCTACGACTGCAAAACCGACAGCCTGCCAGGCAACTCCATCACCATGGAGAACGCCCTGAGCAGCAACGACATCCAGGTGTTCGCCGAGGAGTGGGTTGGCCGCAGCGAAGTCTGGAACAAGGCCGAGAAGGCCGGCAAAGTCGTCGGTGTCGGCGCTCCGGTGGTAGGTGCGGTTGAAGGCTGGTACGTGCCGCGCTACGTGATCGAAGGCGATGCCAAGCGCAAGCTGGAACCCAAGGCGCCGGACCTGAAAAACATCGCCGACCTGGCCAAATACGCCTCGGTGTTCAAGGACCAGGAAGAACCGTCCAAGGGCCGCTTCTACAACTGCCCCGCCGGCTGGACCTGTGAGCTGGACAACAGCGAAATGCTGAAAAGCTATGGCCTGGAAAGCACCTACACCAACTTCCGCCCAGGCACCGGACCGGCGCTGGATGCGGCAGTGCTGTCGAGCTACAAGCGCGGCGAGCCGATCCTGTTCTACTACTGGTCGCCCACCCCGCTGATGGGCCAGGTGGACCTGGTCAAACTCGAAGAAAAGCCCGGTGTGGATAAAAGCGTGAGCATCAAGGTCGGTCTGTCCAAGACCTTCCACGAGCAAGCGCCGGAATTGGTGGCCGTGCTGGAAAAGGTCAACCTGCCTATCGACCTGCTGAACCAGAACCTGGGCCGCATGGCCAAAGAGCGAATTGAATCACCAAAACTGGCGAAAATTTTCCTCAAGGAACATCCTGAAGTCTGGCACGCATGGGTGAGCGACGACGCAGCCAAGAAAATCGAAGCGGCCTTGTAGGTTGAGCGTTTCCGGTTGCCCTCGCAGGCAGCCGGAAGCCCGGCCACAATCCACTGGATCGAGAGCACACTATGTTTCCTGAGAGTTTTACGTTTTCCATCGCCGATTGGGTCAACAGTTGGGTTGATTCGCTGGTGACCAATTACGGTGATGTGTTCCGGCACATCTCCGACACCCTGTTGTGGGCCATCGTCAACCTGGAAGGCGTGCTGCGCGCGGCACCCTGGTGGTTGATGCTGGCGATTGTCGGCGGCATTGCCTGGCACGCCACGCGCAAGGTGGTCACTACGGCGGTGATCGTCGGCTTGCTGTTCCTGGTGGGCGCCGTTGGCCTGTGGGACAAGCTGATGCAAACCCTGGCACTGATGATGGTGGCCACGGTGATCTCGGTGCTGATCGGCATTCCTCTGGGAATTCTGTCGGCCCGCAGCAACCGCCTGCGCTCGGTGTTGATGCCGCTGCTGGACATCATGCAAACCATGCCCAGCTTCGTGTACCTCATCCCGGTGTTGATGCTGTTTGGCCTGGGCAAGGTGCCGGCGATTTTCGCCACGGTGATCTACGCTGCGCCGCCGCTGATTCGCCTGACCGACCTGGGCATTCGCCAGGTCGACGGTGAAGTCATGGAAGCGATCAACGCCTTCGGTGCCAACCGCTGGCAGCAACTGTTCGGCGTGCAACTGCCGCTGGCCCTGCCGAGCATCATGGCCGGGATCAACCAGACCACGATGATGGCCCTGTCGATGGTGGTGATCGCCTCGATGATCGGTGCCCGTGGCCTGGGTGAAGACGTACTCGTCGGTATCCAGACGCTTAACGTCGGGCGTGGCCTTGAAGCCGGCCTGGCGATCGTGATTCTCGCAGTGGTCATCGACCGCATTACCCAGGCCTATGGTCGTCCACGGCATGAGGCGAGCAAATGACTACCGTCAGCAAGATTGAAGTCAAAAACGTATTCAAGATCTTCGGCAACCGCTCCAAGGAAGCACTGGCGCTGATTGGCCAGGGCAAGACCAAGGACCAGGTGCTGGCCGACACCGGTTGCGTGGTGGGTGTGAACGACCTGTCCCTGAGCATCGCCACCGGCGAGATCTTCGTGATCATGGGCCTGTCGGGTTCAGGCAAGTCGACCCTGGTGCGCCACTTCAACCGCCTGATCGACCCCACCAGCGGCGCGATCCTGGTGGACGGCGAAGACATCCTGCAACTGGACATGGAAGCCTTGCGCCAATTCCGCCGGCACAAGATCAGCATGGTGTTCCAGAGCTTCGGCCTGCTGCCCCACAAGAGCGTGGTGGACAACGTCGCCTACGGCCTGAAAGTGCGCGGCGAAACCAAGCAAGTGTGCACCGAGCGTGCGCTGCACTGGATCGAAACCGTGGGCCTGAAGGGCTACGAAAACAAATACCCGCACCAGCTGTCCGGCGGCATGCGCCAACGGGTGGGCCTGGCTCGCGCCCTTGCGGCCGACACCGACATCATCCTGATGGACGAAGCGTTCAGCGCCCTCGACCCGCTGATCCGCGCCGAGATGCAGGACCAGTTGCTGGAACTGCAAAAGACCCTGCACAAGACCATCGTCTTCATCACCCACGACCTCGACGAGGCCGTGCGCATCGGCAACCGCATTGCGATCCTCAAGGACGGCAAGCTGATCCAGGTCGGCACGCCCCGGGAGATTTTGCATTCGCCGGCGGATGAGTATGTGGACCGGTTCGTTCAGCGGCGGGCTGCCGTGGTTTGACCGCGATTTGTGGTGAGTTGACTGGCGCTATCGCAGGCAAGCCAGCTCCCACAATTGAAATGCATTCCCCCTGTGGGAGCTGGCTTGCCTGCGATGAGGCCGGTGAAGCTGCACAAGAATTGGAGAAGGTACAAAGATGTCCCAGGCTGAAAAAATCATCATCGCCGACGCCCCGCTGCGCTGGCAGGACGTGGTCGCCGTGGCCCGCCACGGTGCTGTCCTCGAACTCTCGGGCCAGGCCTGGGCGCGAATCGACAATGCCCAGGCCATCGTCCAGCGCATCGTCACCAGCGGCGAGCGCGCCTATGGCGTCAACACCGGCCTGGGCGCCTTGTGCAACGTATCGCTCAAGGGCGAGCAACTCAGCCGGCTGTCGCGCAACACCCTGCTCAGCCACGCCTGCGGCGTCGGCCCGGCGCTGAGCGACGAACAGACCCGCGCGATCATCTGCTGCGCCATCATCAACTACAGCCACGGCAAGTCCGGCCTGCATCCGCAAGTCGTGCACTCACTGCTGGCGCTGCTCAACCATGGCATCACGCCGCAGGTTCCGTCCCAGGGCTCGGTGGGCTATTTGACCCACATGGCCCACATCAGCATCGCCTTGCTCGGTGTTGGCAACGTGAGCTACCGGGGCCGCATCGTCCCGGCGCACCAGGCCCTCGCCGAAGAAGGTTTGCAGGTGGTGGTGCTGGGTGCCAAAGACGGCCTGTGCCTGGTCAACGGCACGCCGTGCATGACCGGCCTCAGTTGCCTGGCCCTGGCCGATGCGCACCGTTTGCTGCAGTGGGCTGATGTGATCGGTGCCATGAGTTTTGAAGGCCAGCGCGGTCAGATCGACGCCTTCGACGAAGAGATCATCGCCCTCAAGCCGCACCCGGGCATGCAGCAAGTGGGCATTAACCTGCGCGCGCTGCTCGATGGCAGTGAAGTGATCGCCAGCAGCAAAGGCATTCGTACCCAGGACGCCCTCAGCATCCGTTCGATCCCCCAGGTGCACGGTGCTGCCCGCGATCAACTGGAGCACGCCACCCGGCAGATCGAAACCGAACTCAACGGCACCAGCGACAACCCGCTGGTGCTCGGCACGCCAGATAACTACCGCGTGGTCTCCCAGGCCAACCCGCACGGGCAGTCCGTGGCCCTGGCGGCCGACATGCTGGCCATCGCCATGGCCGAAATCGGCTCCATCGCCGAGCGCCGCCTGGACCGCCTGATCAACCCCCACGTCAGTGGCCTGCCGGCGTTCCTGGTGAGCAACCCCGGGGTCAACTCCGGGATGATGATCGTGCAGTACGTCGCCGCTTCGCTGTGCGGGCAAAACCGCCAGCTGGCGCAACCGGCGGTGCTCGACAACTTCGTCACCTCGGGCCTTCAGGAAGACCACTTGAGCATGGGCACCAACGCGGCGCTGAAGCTGCATTCGGTGCTGGAAAACGTCACCCAGATCCTCGCCATCGAGTACCTGCTGGCGGCCCAGGCGTTCGAGTTTCTCCAGGAGCAGCGCTTCGGCGCCGGTACCGATACCGCCTGGCGTTTGCTGCGCGAACACGTCCCGGCCTACGACCAGGACCGCTGGCTGGCGCCGGACATCGCGGCCGCAGCCGCGTTGCTCAAGCACGCCGATTTACTGCAACGCACGCTACCGAATTTGCACTGATCTTTTCCCAACAATAACCAGCGTGCCAAGCCGACTGATCCTCTAAAAGAGCACAGCGGCGGATAACGGAAGCATCCGGAGCGACTGGTAGTTAACAACACTCTCAAAAGGAGCATGAATGTGACTGCGCTAAACCTGATTCCAGGCCAACTGAGCCTTGCCCAACTGCGAGCCATCTACCAGCAGCCGGTAACCCTCAGTCTGGATGACAGCGCCTCGGCCCAGATCGAAGCCAGTGTTAGCTGCGTGGAGCAGATTCTCGCCGAGAACCGCACCGCCTACGGCATCAACACCGGTTTCGGCCTGCTGGCCTCGACCCGCATCGCCAGCGAAGACCTGGAAAACCTCCAGCGTTCCCTGGTGCTGTCCCACGCCGCCGGCGTCGGTGAGCCCATCAGCGATGCGCTGGTGCGGCTGGTCATGGTGCTCAAGGTCAACAGCCTGAGCCGGGGTTTTTCCGGGATTCGCCGGCAGGTGATCGACGCGCTGATCGCCCTGATCAACGCCGAGGTTTACCCGCACATTCCGCTGAAAGGTTCGGTGGGTGCCTCCGGTGACCTGGCGCCGTTGGCCCACATGTCGCTGGTGCTGCTGGGCGAAGGCAAGGCCCGCTACAAGGGCGAATGGCTGGAAGCCACCGAAGCGCTGAAAGTCGCCGGCCTCACGCCGCTGACCCTGGCGGCCAAGGAAGGCCTGGCGCTGCTCAACGGCACTCAGGTTTCCACCGCTTACGCGCTGCGTGGCCTGTTTGAAGGCGAAGATTTGTTTGCCGGTGCGTTGGCTTGCGGTGCCCTGACGGTGGAAGCCGTGCTGGGTTCGCGCTCGCCGTTCGACGCGCGTATTCACGCGGCCCGTGGCCAGCGTGGCCAGATCGACTCCGCCGCCGCTTATCGCGCCCTGCTGGGCGAAAGCAGCGAAGTGTCCCAATCCCACGAGAACTGCGACAAGGTCCAGGACCCGTACTCCCTGCGCTGCCAGCCGCAAGTCATGGGCGCCTGCCTGACCCAGTTCCGCCAGGCGGCCGAAGTGCTGGTGGTGGAAGCCAACGCTGTATCGGATAACCCACTGGTGTTTGCGGCGGAAGGTGACGTGATTTCCGGCGGCAACTTCCACGCAGAACCGGTGGCCATGGCGGCGGACAACATGGCGCTGGCCATCGCGGAAATCGGCTCCCTGAGCGAACGCCGCATCTCGCTGATGATGGACAAGCACATGTCGCAACTGCCGCCGTTCCTGGTGGGCAATGGCGGTGTGAACTCCGGCTTCATGATCGCCCAGGTGACGGCAGCGGCATTGGCCAGCGAGAACAAGGCGCTGGCGCATCCCCATAGCGTCGACAGCCTGCCTACCTCGGCGAACCAGGAAGACCACGTGTCGATGGCTCCGGCTGCGGGCAAGCGCCTGTGGGAAATGGCCGAGAACACCCGTGGTGTGTTGGCGGTGGAATGGTTGGCGGCGTGCCAGGGCCTGGACCTGCGCAATGGCTTGAAGACTTCACCCGCGCTGGAAAAGGCACGCGGGATCCTGCGCAGCAAAGTCGCGTTTTATGAGAAGGACCGGTTCTTTGCGCCAGACATCAATGCCGCCAGTGAGCTGTTGGCAACGCGCTGCCTGAATGAGCTGGTGCCGGCGAAGTTGCTCCCGAGCCTGTAACAGCCACACCGATCCAGTGTGGGAGCTGTCGAGCCTTGGCGAGGCTGCGATGGCGCCGGCACAGGCAACATTTTCGTAGCCTGACCCACCGCTATCGCAGCCTCGCCAAGGCTCGACAGCTCTCACATTGATCTTCTGCAGATTCGAATTTTCTCAGGATAAAAATAATTAAGGACGAGAAATGCACCAGGAAAAAGGTTTGAAACGCGGGCTCTCAGCCCGACATATTCGCTTCATGGCCCTCGGTTCCGCGATCGGTACCGGGCTCTTTTACGGCTCTGCCTCCGCCATCCAGATGGCCGGCCCCGCTGTACTGCTGGCCTACCTGATCGGTGGCGCCGCGGTGTTCATGGTGATGCGCGCCCTCGGCGAAATGGCCGTGCACAACCCGGTGTCCGGCTCCTTCGGCCAGTACGCCAGCACCTACCTGGGCCCGATGGCCGGCTTTATCCTCGGCTGGACCTACGCCTTTGAAATGATCATCGTCTGCCTCGCCGACGTCACCGCCTTCGGCATCTACATGGGCTTCTGGTTTCCCGAAGTCGCGCGCTGGGTCTGGGTGCTGGGCATCGTGTTGCTGATCGGCGGCCTGAACCTGTGCAACGTCAAAGTCTTTGGCGAAATGGAGTTCTGGCTGTCGCTGCTCAAGGTCGGCGCCATCGTCGCGATGATCCTTGGTGGCTTCGGCATCATGCTGTTCGGCATTCACTCGGCGGGCGACGCGCCGGCTACCGGCCTCAGTAACCTGTGGGCCCACGGCGGCTTCATGCCCAACGGCGTGGGCGGCTTGATTGCGTCCTTCGCGGTGGTGATGTTCGCCTTTGGCGGCATCGAAATCATCGGCATCACCGCCGGCGAAGCCAAGGACCCGCAGCGCGTGATTCCCAAGGCGATCAACGCGGTGCCGCTGCGCATCCTGCTGTTCTACGTGCTGACGTTGTTTGTGTTGATGGCGATCTACCCGTGGCCGCAGATCGGCAGCCAGGGCAGCCCGTTCGTGCAGATCTTCAGCAACCTGGGGATAGGCTCGGCAGCGACCATCCTCAACATCGTGGTGATTTCCGCCGCCGTCTCGGCCATCAACAGCGACATCTTCGGCGCCGGCCGCATGATGTACGGCCTGGCCCAGCAAGGGCAGGCGCCCAAGGGTTTTGCCCAGCTGTCGAAACAGGGCGTGCCGTGGATGACCGTGGTGGTGATGGGTGCTGCGTTGCTGGGCGGCGTGGTGCTCAACTACCTGATCCCGGAAAACGTGTTCCTGGTGATCGCCTCGATTGCGACCTTTGCCACTGTGTGGGTGTGGCTGATGATTCTGGTCACCCAGGTGGCCATGCGTCGCGCGATGACCCAGGAGCAGATCGCCGAGCTGAAATTCCCGGTGCCGTTCTGGCCCTATGCGCCAGCGGCCGCCATCGTGTTCATGCTGTTTATCTTCGGCGTGCTGGGTTACTTCCCGGACACCCAGGCCGCCCTAATGGTCGGCGCCGTGTGGATCGTCCTGCTGATCGTTGCCTACCTGCTGTGGGTCAAGCCCGCCGCCGGGCAAACGGCCAAGGTCCACTACGACCCGGCTTTGTCTCACCGATAACCTAACGCAGGTGTTGAATGAAAACGCTTTGGCAACACTGCCACGTTGCAACCATGGCCCAGGGCAACTACTCGATCATCGAGGATGCCGCCATCGTTACCTCGGGTACGCTCATCGAGTGGATCGGCCCGCGCGCCGATCTGCCGAAGGCGGACTACGCAACCACCCATGACCTGCAAGGTGCGTGGGTCACCCCCGGGCTGATCGACTGCCACACCCACACGGTGTTCGGTGGCAATCGCAGCGGCGAGTTCGAGCAGCGGCTGCAAGGCGTGAGCTACGCCGAGATCGCCGCCGCCGGTGGCGGTATTGCCAGCACCGTACGCGCCACGCGCGCGGCGACCGAAGATGAGCTGTTTGCCAGCGGCCACAAGCGCCTGCGCAGTTTGCTGCGCGACGGTGTGACCACCGTCGAGATCAAGTCCGGCTACGGCCTGGACCTGGCCAGCGAGCGCAAGATCCTGCGGGTGATCCGTCGCCTCGGCGCCGAGTTGCCGGTCAGTGTGCGTAGCACCTGCCTGGCGGCCCATGCGTTGCCGCCGGAGTACGTGGACCGCGCCGACGCCTATATCGACCACGTCTGCACCGAGATGCTGCCGGCACTGGCGGCGGAAGGCCTGGTGGATGCGGTCGACGCCTTCTGTGAATACCTGGCGTTTTCGCCGGAGCAGGTGGAGCGTGTGTTCATCGCCGCCCAGAAACTCGGCTTGCCGGTAAAACTGCACGCCGAACAGTTGTCGTCCCTGCACGGCTCCAGCCTGGCAGCGCGCTATCAGGCGTTGTCGGCGGACCATCTGGAATTCATGACCGAGGAAGACGCCATCGCCATGGCCGCTTCCGGCACCGTCGCGGTGTTGCTGCCGGGGGCGTTCTACTTCCTGCGGGAAACCCAGCTGCCGCCGATGGACGCCCTGCGCAAGCACGGCGTGAAGATCGCCATCGCCAGCGACCTCAACCCGGGCACCTCGCCGGCGTTGTCGGTGCGCCTGATGCTGAACATGGCCTGCACCCTGTTCCGCATGACCCCGGAAGAAGCCCTGGCCGGCGCCACGCAACACGCGGCCACCGCCCTGGGCCTGGGCGACAGCCACGGCTCGCTGGAAGTGGGCAAGGTCGCGGACTTTGTCGCCTGGCAGATCGATCGCCCTGCCGACCTGGCCTACTGGCTGGGTGGCGAGCTGGATAAACGCGTCGTGCGCCACGGCGCCGATGTCACCGTTTAAGGAGTACTGCTGTGGATAAGGTTCTGAACTTCAAACAAGGCCGTGTGCCGCTGCTGATCAGCATGCCCCACGCGGGCCTGCGCCTGACGCCGGCGGTGCAAGCCGGGTTGATCCCCGAGGCGCAAAGCCTGCCGGACACCGACTGGCACATCCCCACGCTGTATGACTTTGCCGAAGCACTGGGCGCCAGCACCCTGGCGGCCGAGTATTCGCGCTTTGTCATCGACCTGAACCGGCCATCAGACGACAAGCCGCTGTACGTCGGCGCCACCACCGGCCTGTACCCGGCGACGCTGTTTGACGGTGTGCCGCTGTTCCGCGAAGGCCTGGAACCGTCCAAGGCCGAACGCGCCACGTACCTGGAGCAGGTGTGGACGCCGTATCACCGCACCCTGCAAAACGAGCTGGCCCGGCTTAAGGCCGAGTTCGGCTATGCATTGTTGTTTGATGCGCACTCGATCCGCTCGATGATCCCGCACCTGTTCGAAGGCAAGCTGCCGGACTTCAACCTCGGCACTTTCAATGGCGCAGCCTGCGACCCGCAACTGGCCAGCCAGCTGGAAGCCATCTGCGCCGGTCACCCGCAGTACAGCCATGTGCTCAACGGGCGCTTCAAGGGTGGGCATATCACCCGGCACTACGGCAACCCGGCGGAGAATATCCACGCGGTGCAGCTGGAGTTGGGGCAGTGCACGTACATGGAAGAGTTTGAGCCGTTCCGCTATCGCGCCGACCTGGCCGAGCCGACTCGGGTGGTATTGAAGGAGTTGCTGGAAGGGTTCCTGGCCTGGGGGCAGAAGCACTATCGGTGATTGGTTGCGCAGCTGAGATAGCCATCGCGGGCAAGCCCGGCTCCCACCTTTTGAATTGCAAACACATTCAAATGTGGGAGCTGGCTTGCCTGCGAAGAGGCCCTCAACAGCAACACACCTCCCAAGTCGTCTGTGTGCAAATCCCTGTCGCCACAGTTCGCTTTTATCGAGGTCTCGCTGGGTAAGGTGTGGGGCACGGCGCGTCAGACGCCATCCCCACAATAAAAACTGCCGAGTGAGACCGCATCGATGAAAAGACTGTTCAACCGTTGTCTGTTGATTCTCACCGGCGCCGCACTGATCAGTGCGAATGCCATGGCCGCCGACCCGGCCTCCTGCAAGGTCGTACGCATGGGCGTGGTCAGCTGGACTGACGTGATCGCCACCAGCGGCATGGCCTACGTGCTGCTCAATGGCCTGGGCTATGACAGCAAGCAAACCAGCGCCGTGCAGCAAATCATCTTTGCCGGCATCCGTGACAAGCGCCTGGATATCTTCCTCGGCTACTGGAAGCCGGCGATGGACAACAACATCGCGCCGTTCCTCGCGGCCAATCAGGTCAAGGTGTTCGATAAGCCGAGCCTGGCCGACGCCCAGGCCACCCTGGCAGTGCCGCAGTACGTCGCCGATGCCGGCCTGAAAACCTTTGCCGACATTGCCCGCTTCAAGGACAAGCTGGGCGGCAAGATCTACGGCATCGAGCCGGGCAGCGGCGCCAATACCGATATCCAGAAAATGATCGACAGCAACCGCTTCGGCCTCGGCGGCTTCAAGCTGGTGGCGTCCGGTGAAGCGGGCATGCTGGCCGCGGTGCAGCGGGCGGTGAATCGCAAGGAGTTCGTGGTGTTCGTCGGCTGGACCCCGCACCCGATGAACATCAACATGAAAATGGCTTACCTCACCGGCAGTGAAGACGTGTTCGGTGCCAACGAGGGCATGGCCACGGTCTCCACGGTGACGGCGCCGGATTACGCCGAGCGTTGCCCCAACGTGACACGCCTGCTGGAAAACCTGACCTACACCGCGGCCCAGGAGAGCCAGTTGATGGTACCGATCATGGACCGCAAGACGCCGCAGGATGTGGCCAAACAGTGGTTGCGGGATAACCCCGAGGACCTGCAGCGCTGGCTGGCGGGTGTGACGACTTTGGATGGCAAAGACGGCGTGGCGGCGGTACAGGCCAGCCTGAAACCCTGATGCGAACACGATAGATCAAACAACAGAGAGCGAATGTGGGAGCCGGGCTTGCCCGCGATGGCGGTGTATCAGTCGACGATGGCGTTGGTTGACACACCGCTATCGCAGGCAAGCCAGCTCCCACATTTGTCCTGTGGTGTGCTTTGAGTCTTCCTATCAGGACGATCACCTTCATGTCCCACTACCCGATTTCCGCGCCAATGTGCGCCTTCGTCGAAAAAACCGAATCCTTCACCAGCGATGACACATCGCTGGCTGGATTGCGCCAAGGCTATGACCGCATGTGCCAGGCATTCACCCCGGCGCGGCCGGAAGGGTTGCAGGTGTCAGACGGTTCCCTCGGTGGCGTGGGCATACGCATTTATCAACCCACGACACCCGCGCCCGATGCCGGCTGGCCATGCATCCTTTATATGCACGGTGGCGGCTGGGTGGTGGGTGGCCTGGATTCCCACGACTTTATCTGCTGTGAGCTGGCCGACGCTCTGCAGGTGCTGGTGATCGCCATTGATTATCGGCTGGCCCCCGAACATCCGTTCCCGGCCGCCTTCGACGATTGCCGCACGGTCTGGCGGGCGATTCAGGCGGGTGAAGCGCCTTGTCACATCAACCTTCAACGTCTGGTGGTGGCCGGTGACAGTGCGGGCGGTAACCTGGCGGCTGCCTTGTGCCTGGGCCTGCGGGATGACCATCAGCCGCAGCCCCTGGCGCAAATCCTGATCTACCCCGGCCTGGGCGGCCCCGCCGACTTGCCGTCCCGCCGCGACTGCGTCGACGCGCCACTGCTCAGCACAGCCGACACCGAGTGCTACCTGGCTCTGTACCTGCGTGGGCCAGGCAAACCGTCGCCCTATGCCATGCCATTGCTGGCGGCGGATTTCAGCGGGCTGCCGCAGGCTTTGATCGCCGTCGCCCAGTTCGACCCGCTGCGGGACGACGGCATGCTCTACGCCGAGCGCCTGCAAGCGGCCGGGGTGGCGGCCACGCTGTATCCCGGCAAAGGCCTGATCCACGGTTGCCTGCGAGCCCGAGGCCAGGTAGCGGAGGTCGACCGGCTGTACGCTTATCTGCTGGATTACCTGCGTGGTGTTCTGCTGACACAGGTCTAAGTCCGTCAGGACATGCTCATTGCACAATTCGGGTTTATGATGCCAGACGGCAGAATAATAGACGTCCCCCCAGGGATGAACTCGACCCCTTACGGAGCGCGCAATGCAGACTTTGTACCCGCAGATCAAACCCTACGCCCGGCACGATCTGGCCGTCGACGAAACCCACGTCCTGTACGTCGACGAAAGCGGTTCCCCGGAAGGCTTGCCCGTTGTGTTCATCCACGGCGGCCCTGGCGCCGGGTGTGACGCCAATAGCCGCTGCTTTTTCGATCCGAATCTGTACCGAATTGTTACTTTTGATCAGCGCGGCTGCGGGCGCTCCACCCCGCGGGCCAGCCTGGAAAACAACACCACCTGGGACCTGGTGGCCGACCTTGAGCGGATTCGCGAGCACCTGGGTATCGAAAAATGGGTGCTGTTCGGCGGTTCCTGGGGCTCGACCCTGGCCCTGGCCTATGCGCAAACCCATCCAGAACGGGTACATGGTCTGATTGTGCGGGGCATTTTCCTGGCCCGCCCCCAGGACATTCAGTGGTTTTACCAGGCGGGCGCCAGCCGACTGTTCCCCGATTACTGGCAGGACTACCTCGCGCCCATCCCTGTGGAGGAGCGCCACGACCTGCTCAGCGCCTACCACAAGCGCCTGACCGGCAACGACCAGATCGCCCAGATGCACGCCGCCAAGGCCTGGTCCACGTGGGAAGGCCGCATGTTGGGCCTGTGCCCGAACCCGCAGTTGATCGAGCGTTTCTCCGAGCCCCAGCGCGCCCTGTCGATTGCCCGTATCGAATGCCACTACTTCACCAACAACTCGTTCCTTGAGCCAGACCAGCTGATCCGCGACATGCACAAGATCGCCCATCTGCCTGGCGTCATCGTGCATGGCCGCTACGATATGATCTGCCCGCTGGATAACGCCTGGGAACTGCACCAGGCGTGGCCCAACAGTGAGCTGCAGATTATTCGCGAGGCCGGCCATGCGGCTGCCGAACCCGGCATCGCCGATGCGCTGGTGCGTGCGGCGAGTGAGATGGCACGGCGCCTGCTTGATCTGCCGCCTGAAGAAGCATGAAGGGGCTTTTGCAACGGGTGCGCGGCGCCCGGGTCGAGGTAGAAGGGCAAGTAGTGGGGGCCATCGACCAGGGTTTGCTGGTGCTGGTGGCTGTCGAACCGTCAGATACCCAAGCCTGCGCCGACAAGCTGCTGCATAAGCTGCTTAACTATCGGGTGTTCAGCGACGACGAGGGCAAGATGAACCTGTCCTTGAAAGACATTGGCGGCGGGTTGCTGCTGGTGTCGCAGTTCACCCTGGCGGCAGACACCAAGAGCGGCTTGCGTCCCAGCTTCTCCACGGCGGCACCGCCGGCGTTGGGCGAAGCACTTTTCGACTACCTGCTGTTACAAGCGCAACAATTGCATGGCACGGTAGCGGCGGGGCGTTTTGGCGCTGATATGCAGGTGCATTTGGTCAATGACGGGCCGGTCACCTTCCTGTTACAGACGTGAATGTACTGAAAACGACTTGTAATGCCCAAAAAACCGGGTTTTCGCTACAAATACTTCGCTGACCCTGATGCGTTGTCACGCGGGCTACTAGATAATCGCGCGCTACGGGGATCAGCGTAAATTGGTCCATTTTTGACTTAGGTAGAGACTTGTCCGATCGCCAGTGGGGAATCATTTAGCCCCATGGGAGTCGGAACAATGCTCGCCAACCTGGCATATAGATAGCTGGCCGTTGGTTTTTTGATCTGTTTTCGGCGAGGGTTGCTCGTGATTGTTAGTCCCTGTAATGCACCAAAATTGTCTGCCAAACGGTTACGAAACGCACTGGTAACGGGCTCTGCCCTGTTTTGCCTGTTCGGCGCGGGTCAACTGTGGGCATTCAGTCTGGATGATGTGTCGGCCAAGGCAAAAGAGCTGGCCGGGCAGAAATACGAAGCTCCGCGCAGCAATTTGCCGAACGAATTCCGCGAAATGAAATTCGCTGATTACCAGAAAATTCGTTTCCGCAACGAAAAAGCCGAGTGGGCCGATCAGAACACCCCGTTCAAGCTGTCCTTCTATCACCAGGGTATGCACTTTGATACACCGGTGAAAATCAACGAAGTCACCGCCGACAGCGTCCAGGAAATCAAGTACGACCCGTCCCGCTTCGATTTCGGCGACGTCAAGTTCGATCCCAAGTCCACCGAACAGCTGGGTTATGCCGGTTTCCGTGTGCTGTACCCGATCAACAAGGGCGACAAGCAAGACGAAATCATGACCATGCTCGGCGCCAGCTATTTCCGCGTCGTGGGTAAAGACCAGGTCTACGGCCTGTCTGCCCGCGGTATGGCGATCGACACTGCGTTGCCGTCCGGCGAAGAATTCCCGCGTTTCACCGAGTTCTGGATCGAGCGTCCAAAGCCGGGTGAGAAACAGCTGGTGATCTACGCCCTGCTGGATTCGCCACGGGCCACAGGCGCCTATCGCCTGATCCTGCGCCCTGGCACCGACACCATCGTCGACGTCAAATCCCAGATGTACCTGCGTGACAAGGTCACCAAGCTGGGCATTGCCCCGCTGACCAGCATGTTCCTGTTCGGTGCCAACCAGCCGTCCAAGGTCCTCAACTACCGTCGCGAGCTGCATGATTCCAGCGGCCTGTCGATCCATGCCGGCAATGGCGAGTGGATCTGGCGCCCACTGAACAACCCGAAACACCTGTCGGTCAGCAACTTCACCGTGGAAAACCCGCGTGGTTTCGGCCTGCTGCAACGCGGTCGCAACTTCAGCCACTACGAAGACCTCGACGACAACTACGACAAGCGCCCAAGCGCCTGGATCGAGCCTGATGGCGACTGGGGCAAGGGTTCCGTCGACCTGGTAGAGATTCCGACCGCCGATGAAACCAACGACAACATCGTTGCCTTCTGGAGCCCGGAAAAACTGCCGGAGCCAGGCAAGCCGCTGGACGTCGCCTACCGCCTGCACTGGACGTTGAAAGACGCCGAGTTCCATTCGCCTGAAAGCGCCTGGGTCAAGCAGACCCTGCGTTCCACCGGCGACGTCAAGCAATCCAACCTGATCCGCCAGCCAGACGGCAGCGTGGCTTACCTGGTGGACTTCGAGGGCCCGTCCCTGAAGAAACTCGCACCGGATGCACCGGTTCGCAGCCAGGTCAGCGTGGGTGACAACGCCGAAATCGTTGAAAACAGCGTGCGCTACAACCCGCACACCCAAGGCTGGCGCCTGACCCTGCGCATGAAGATCAAGGACGCAGGCAAGCCGACCGAAATGCGTGCTGCCCTGGTCCAGGATATCGTGACACCTGAGCCGGAGAAGGTTTCGACCCAAGTGCTTAAGGCCGATAAAGTACTGGCCAAACAGCATGAGAAAGCGGCCAAGAAAGACGCCAAGGACAAGGACGCCAAGCAGCCGGAAGCGGCTGCCCCAGCCACACCACTCCCTACCCAGGATCAGGCCAAGACAGAGCAAGTCCTGACCGAAACCTGGAGCTATCAGTTGCCTGCCGATGAGTAATTCCCAAGTCCAGCCAGAGACTCTTGCCGAGTACCTGGCGCATCTACCGATGACCGATGAGCAGCGCGCCGAACTGGCGGGCTGCGAGTCCTTCAGTGATTTGCACAAGCGCCTGTCGTCGTCCACGTTCGATGCGCCGGCCGACGCTGCCCAAACGTCGGTAGGTGCGCGGCTGACCCTCAACACCGCCGAAGAGCTGCAAGACGCCGAAATGCTGGCGCTCGATGCCAGCGGCCGGGTCTGCCTCAAGGCCACGCCGCCGATTCGTCGGACCAAGGTCGTGCCTGAGCCGTGGCGCACCAATATCCTGGTGCGTGGCTGGCGCCGCCTGACCGGTCGCACCAACCCTCCGGCACCGCCGAAGGATGAGCGCGTGTTGCCGGCTGCGCGCTGGCGCACCGTCGGTTCGATCCGTCGCTATATCCTGCTGGTGCTGATGCTCGGCCAGACGATCGTCGCAGGCTGGTACATGAAAGGCATCATGCCGTACCAGGGCTGGTCCTTCGTCGACTTTGACGAGATCCGCAACCAGACCCTGCTGCAAACCGCTACCCAGGTGCTGCCTTACGCCCTGCAAACCAGCATCCTGGTACTGTTCGGGATTCTGTTCTGCTGGGTCTCGGCCGGTTTCTGGACCGCGCTGATGGGCTTCCTGGAACTGCTGACCGGTCACGATAAATACCGTATCTCCGGCAAAAGTGCCGGTGACGAGCCGATTCCGAAAGACGCCCGCACCGCGCTGGTAATGCCGATCTGCAACGAAGACGTGCCCCGGGTATTTGCCGGCCTGCGCGCAACGTTCGAATCGGTAGCCGCCACCGGTGACCTGGACCGTTTCGACTTCTTCGTCCTCAGCGACAGTAACGAGGCCGATATCTGCATCGCCGAGCAGCAAGCCTGGCTCGACGTGTGCCGCGACGCCGGTGGCTTCGGCAAGATCTTCTATCGCCGCCGTCGCCGTCGCGTCAAACGCAAGAGCGGCAACCTCGACGACTTCTGCCGTCGCTGGGGCGGTGACTACAAGTACATGGTGGTCCTCGACGCTGACAGCGTAATGAGCGGCGAATGCCTGACCAGCCTGGTACGCCTGATGGAAGCCACGCCGGATGCCGGGATTATCCAGACCGCGCCGCGTGCGTCGGGCATGGACACCCTGTATGCGCGCATGCAGCAGTTCGCCACCCGTGTGTACGGCCCGCTGTTTACCGCCGGCCTGCACTTCTGGCAACTGGGTGAATCCCACTACTGGGGCCACAACGCGATCATCCGCATGAAACCGTTTATCGAGCACTGCGCCCTGGCGCCGTTGCCGGGTAAAGGCGCGTTTGCCGGTGCGATCCTCTCTCACGACTTCGTTGAAGCGGCGCTGATGCGCCGTGCCGGCTGGGGCGTGTGGATTGCCTACGACTTGCCGGGCAGCTACGAAGAACTGCCGCCGAACCTGCTGGACGAACTCAAGCGTGACCGTCGCTGGTGCCACGGTAACCTGATGAACTTCCGCCTGTTCCTGGTAAAAGGCATGCACCCGGTGCACCGTGCGGTGTTCCTGACCGGCGTGATGTCATACCTGTCGGCGCCGTTGTGGTTCTTCTTCCTGGTGCTGTCGACGGCCTTGCTGGCGGTCAACACCCTGATGGAGCCGCAGTACTTCATGGCGCCACGCCAGTTGTACCCGCTGTGGCCGCAATGGCATCCGGACAAGGCGGTGGCGCTGTTCTCCACCACCATCGTGCTGCTGTTCCTGCCTAAACTGCTGAGCATCATCCTGATCTGGGCCAAGGGCGCGAAAGAGTTCGGCGGCAAGTTCAAGGTGACCTTGTCGATGCTGCTGGAGATGCTGTTCTCCATGTTGCTGGCGCCGGTGCGGATGATCTTCCACACCCGTTTCGTACTCGCCGCGTTCCTCGGCTGGGCTGCGACCTGGAACTCGCCACAGCGTGACGACGACTCCACGCCCTGGAGCGAGGCGGTCAAGCGCCACGGTCCGCAGACCTTGCTCGGCTTCTTCTGGGCACTGCTGGTGGTGTGGTTGAACCCAAGCTTCCTGTGGTGGCTGGTGCCGATCGTGGGTTCGCTGATGCTGTCGATTCCGGTGTCGGTGATTTCCAGCCGGGTCAAGCTGGGCCTCAAGTCCCGTGACGAGAGCCTGTTCCTGATCCCCGAGGAATACAATCCGCCCCAGGCGCTGTTGTCGACCGACAAATACACCCACGAAAACCGTTGGCATGCGCTGAACGACGGCTTTGTGCGGGCGGTGGTCGATCCTCAGCAAAACGCCCTGGCGTGTGCCCTCGCGACGTCCCGTCACGGGCAGGCGGAGCCGATCGAATGGCTGCGCGCCGAGCGTGTTCGTCATGCGCTGAAAGTCGGCCCTGCCGGCCTCAACAACGGCGAACGCCTGGCCTTGCTCAGCGACCCGGTCGCCCTGGCTCGTTTGCACGAGCAGGTCTGGAGCGAAGGTCACGCCGAATGGCTCAACGCCTGGCGGGCATCGGTCAAGGCTGATCCGCATGCGCCGTTGCTGCCATTGAAACCACTGTCGTCCCAGGCTCAACCGGCCTGATTCGGACGCCCCCGAGGTAACGCCTCGGGGGCGTTTTTGGCAACCGTCCTACGTTGTTTTTCCCCTCTGTTCTTCCGCGCTAACTCCTTGTTATTTCGAAACAAAAGACCCTTCACCAAGGCGTATTGCCGTGCCTGTGAGTGGGTTAGCATCGCCCCCAAAATCTGACTCGAAGCCCCTGGTTTACGCGAACTTGTGCGTGGCTGGGAGTGGGAGTGTTTAACGGAACAGGGGCGTTTCATGATCAAAAGGTATTTATCGATGCTGTTGCTCGGCATCGTCACGTTTTCCCATGGTTACCTGGCGCATGCCGGGGCAATAGACGAAGCCGTTCGCCGCGGTGTGCTGAAAGTTGGCACCAACCCGGCCTACGTGCCCTTCGAGATGACCGACAAGAAGGGCCGCATCGTCGGCTTTGAAATTGACCTGCTACGGGAGATGAGCAAGGCGCTGGGGGTGAAGCTGGAGTTGGTCTCAGTGCCCTATACCGACCTGATCCCCGGCCTGCTGGCCAGCCGGTTCGACCTGATCGGTAGCGGCATGACGGTCACCCAGGAGCGCAACCTGACACTCAATTTCAGCGATTCCTTCATCATCGTCGGCCAGACCGTGCTGCTGCATCCGCGGCTGGCCGAGCAGGTCCACAGCATCGAAGACTTGAACGAAGCCGGCTACCGGATCGCGGCGGCCGAAGGCACCACGGGCGAGGCGGCGGCGAAGAGGTTTCTCGACGCTGCCCGGTTGCACAGTTTTCCGACCCCTGAAGAAGGGGTGCGCCAGGTGGTGGAGGGCAAGGCGGACGCCTTTATCCATGACGCGCCGTACAACCTGATCGCCATCACCAAGCCCCAGAACCGCACGCTGTTGGCGCTGGAACAACCCTTCACCTACGAGCCGTTGGCGTTCGGGGTGAAAAAGGGCGATTACGACAGCCTCAACTGGATCAATCATTTCCTCAATCAGGTGGCCCAGGACGGCACCTACGATCGGCTGCATGACAAGTGGTTCAAAGACACGGACTGGATGACGGAGGTGGGCTGGTAGTCATAACTGCTTACACATCAATCAATTGGCTGGCCTGTGCGTTGACATGTCTAGCGGCAGGGTTCCCTGCACCGTTGTGGGGCTTTTCTGTCATCCCTTGGCAACAAATCCCGGTGAAACCTTTGTACCGGGCGGGGAGTGAGTTAGGATCGCACCCCGAAATGGTGCAGCCCTTTTGCGCGCCGATCTCACCATAAAATGGGTTCAGGGGACTTGATGATGAAAAAGTATCTTTCGATGCTGCTGCTAGGCGTCACCGCACTGGTGGCGGTCAACGCGGCCCACGCCGGCGCCATCGATGATGCGGTCAAGCGCGGCACGTTGAAAGTCGGCATGGACCCGACCTACATGCCGTTCCAGATGACCAACAAGCGCGGTGAAATCATCGGCTTTGAAGTTGACATCCTCAAGGCCATGGCCAAGTCCATGGGCGTCAAGTTCGAGCCGATCTCCACCGGCTACGACGGCATCATCCCGGCCCTGCTGACCAACAAGTTCGACATGATCGGCAGCGGCATGACCCTGACCCAGGAACGCAACCTGCGCCTGAACTTCAGCGAACCGTTCATCGTGGTCGGCCAGACCCTGCTGATTCGCAAGGAGCTGGAAGGCACCATCAAGTCCTACAAAGACCTGAACGACGAGAAGTACCGCCTGACCTCCAAGCTCGGCACCACCGGCGAGATGGTGGCCAAGAAGCTGATCTCCAAGGCCAAGTACCACGGCTACGACAACGAGCAGGAAGCCGTGCTCGACGTGGTCAACGGCAAGGCCGACGCCTTTGTCTACGACGCGCCTTACAACGTGGTGGCGGTGAACAAGGTCGGCAATGGCAAGCTGGTATTCCTCGACCAGCCGTTCACCTTTGAACCTTTGGCGTTCGGCCTGAAGAAGGGCGACTACGACAGCATCAACTTCATCAACAACTTCCTGCACCAGATCCGCAACGACGGCACCTACGATCGCATCCATGACAAGTGGTTCAAGAGCTCCGAGTGGCTCAAGGACATGGAATAACGCTTGGCTTGTGTGGCGAGGGAGCTTGCTCCCGCTGGAGTGCGTAGCGCTCCCGCCTTTTTTGGGGCTGCTACGCAGCCCAACGGGAGCAAGCTCCCTCGCCACATACGGGGTACATCCCGCCCCTGATGGATGTTAAATAATGAAACAGAAAAAAGCCCAATGGCCCTGGCACCTGCTGACGGTGCTGGTGCTGGTCGGCCTGGCCGGCGCGTTGTATTACGCCACCTCGCTGATGTCCTACGAATGGCGCTGGAACCGTGTTCCGCAGTACTTCGTCTACCAGGCAGAAGAGTCCCAGCGGGCGTCGGACATTTCCACCGTCAGCGAGTTGGTGCGCAAGGGCGATGTAGCTGAAGTCACCCTGCGTAACGGCGAGGGCAACGAACAGCACCTGACCGTGGCCGAGAACAGCCTGCAAGTGGCCAAGGACGATGACGTGGCCGAGGGCGATGTGATCGGCGTCACCCGGCATTGGGCGGCGGGCCCGTTGTTGTGGGGTTTGTGGACCACGTTGTGGCTATCGGTGGTGTCCGGGGTGCTGGGCCTGTTGATCGGCCTGGCGACCGGGTTGTGTCGCTTGTCGAATAACCCGACTTTGCGCGATCTGTCGACGATCTACGTCGAACTGGTACGCGGCACGCCGCTATTGGTGCAGATCTTCATTTTCTATTTCTTTATCGGCACGGTGCTCAACCTGTCCCGGGAATTCGCCGGGATCGCCGCGCTGTCGTTGTTTACCGGCGCCTATGTGGCCGAAATCATTCGTGCCGGCGTGCAGTCGATTGCCCGTGGCCAGAATGAAGCGGCACGTTCTTTGGGGCTCAGTGCCGGCCAGTCGATGCGCCATGTGGTGTTGCCGCAGGCCTTCAAGCGCGTGTTGCCGCCGCTGGCCGGGCAATTTATCAGCCTGGTGAAGGACACGTCCCTGGTGTCGGTGATTGCGATTACCGAACTGCTGAAAAGCGGCCGTGAAGTCATCACTACCTCGTTTTCGCCGTTCGAAATCCTGTTCTGCGTGGCAGGCCTGTACCTGCTGATCAACCTGCCGCTGTCGAAAATCGCCAGCCGGCTTGAGCGGAGGCTCGCGCAAAGTGATTGAAGTCCGCGATCTGGTAAAAGTCTTCGACACCCGTGGCCACGTAGTCCGCGCGGTGGATAACGTGACCACGCAGGTGGCCAAGGGTGAAGTGCTGGTGGTGATCGGCCCGTCCGGCTCCGGCAAGTCGACGTTCCTGCGTTGCCTTAACGGCCTGGAAGAGTTCGATTCCGGCTCGGTGAGCATTGACGGCCTGCAACTGGCAGACCCGAAGACCGACGTGAACGCTTATCGCCGGGAAGTCGGCATGGTGTTCCAGCACTTCAACCTGTTTCCTCACATGACCGTGCTGGAAAACCTCTGCCTGGCGCAAAAAGTCGTGCGCAAGCGCGGCAAGAAAGAGCGCGAGGCCAAGGCCCTGGCGCTCCTGGAAAAGGTCGGCATCGCGCAGAAAGCCAACGAATTTCCGTCGCGGCTTTCCGGTGGCCAGCAGCAGCGCGTGGCGATTGCCCGTGCGCTGGCGATGGAGCCCAAGGTGATGCTGTTTGACGAGCCCACCTCGGCGCTGGACCCGGAAATGGTCGGCGAAGTGCTGGACGTGATGAAGACCCTGGCCCTGGAAGGCATGACCATGGTCTGCGTTACCCATGAAATGGGTTTTGCCCGGGAAGTGGCCGATCGGGTGCTGTTCTTCGATCACGGCAAACTCCTGGAAGACGCCGCTCCGGCGCAATTCTTCGATTCGCCGAAGGATCCTCGGGCCCAAGCCTTTCTGCGTCAGGTTCTGTAAAACGCTTCTTGTGGCGAGGGAGCTTGCTGTGGCGAGGGAGCTTGCTCCCGCTGGGCTGCGTAGCGGCCCCAAAATCCTGGGAGCGCTGCGCACTCCAGCGGGAGCAAGCTCCCTCGCCACAGCAAGCTCCCTCGCCACAGCAAGCTCCCTAGCCACAGCAAGCACCCTCCCCACAGTCGGCAGCGGGCTTCTTCAGACCTTGAACTTGCCCACCCACACCTGCAAATCCGCGCCCAGGCGCGCCAGTTCGACACTGGCCGCCGCCGTCTCCTGGCTCGCGGCCGAGGTCTGTTCCGACACATCCTTGACCTTCAGCACACTGCGGTTGATCTCCTCTGCCACTGCGGTCTGCTCTTCGGCAGCGGCGGCAATCTGTGGGTTCATCTCCTGGATAACCGACACGGTCCGGGTGATACCGGCCAAGGCATCGCCTGCGCGACGGGTCAGTTGCACGCTGTTGTCGGTGAGGCTGCGGCTGCTGTCCATGATGTCCGCAACCTGCTGCGTACCTCGGTGCAGGCCGCTGATCAGTTCCTCGATTTCCTCGGCCGATTGCTGGGTGCGTTGCGCCAGGCTGCGCACTTCATCGGCGACCACGGCAAACCCTCGGCCGGCCTCGCCGGCGCGGGCCGCTTCGATCGCTGCGTTGAGGGCCAGGAGATTGGTCTGCTCCGAGACTGACTTGATCACCTCCAGTACGCTGCCGATCTTCCGGCTCTCCTGTTGCAACCCTTGCATGGCCTGGCTAGAACGGAGCATCTCCTGAGCCAGCTGCTCAATCTGGGTAATGGCCTCGGCGACCACCTGATCACCCTGGCCCGCCTGTTGGTCTGCCTCGGCAGCGGCCAGTGAAGCTTGCTCGGCATGGCGCGCGACTTCCTGGGAGGTGGCGAGCATTTCGTTCATCGCAGTGGCCACCTGTTCCGTTTCCTGTTTCTGCCCATCGACCCCGGCGCGGGTCTGTTCGGTGACGGCAGACAGTTGTTCGGCGGCACTGGCGATCTGTTGGGCGCTGTCGCCGATGCCGCTGATCAAGCCCCGCAGGTTGAGGGTCATTTGCCCGATGCTGCGCTGCAACTGCCCCAGTTCATCCTGACGTGAGGTCTGGATGTCGTGGCTCAGGTCACCTTCGGCAATCCGGTTGGCCACGTGGAGGGCCTGGCGCAGCGGCGCGACGATCTGGCGGGCGATCAGCCAGGCGGCCACGATGCCGAGCAACAGCGCCAGCGCGCTGACGTTGAGCAGCAGGGTACGGGCGAGGCCGGCCTCCGTGTCACGTTTGGTGGTTTGGTCCTGGCTCAACAGGTCGCTTTGCTTGAGTAACTGATCCACCCATTGCTCAAGCTGGTTCTGGGTGGTTTCGGTGGTCACTTGGGCCTCCTTGAGGCGTGTCAGGTGAGTCCGAAAGCCGAGCAGTGCGGTTCTAAGGGCGCTGGCATCAACCGGTAGCGCGCTTACAGCCGCTTGAGCGCCATCCAGCGCCAGCAGCGCATCATTCAGGCCGTTGGCATAGGCGTCCAGTGACGCGGCGGCCCAAGCGGGGCTTTGGGCGCGGTCCTCGGCTTGCTCCATGGCCCGGCGCAATTGTTCTACGGCGTCGAGGGCCTTTTCGTCGTCCTGATTGGGCAGGTTGCTGGACAGTTCAGAGAGGGTGTCACTGCTCTGGACTGAGCTGCGCTTGAGCTGTTCGCGGGCGTTCTCGCGTTGTTTGGTCAGCCCCTCCAGGCCGCTGAGGGCCGTTTTGAAGCTGGTGACAAAGCGTCGGCTTTCCTGCAACTGCTGCTGATTGATCAGGTCGGTAAATCGTGGGGAAAGATCCACCAGAAACTGGTCGATCTTGTCCATGTGCTGCTCGATCTTGGACAGGCTGGCGGGGTCGTTGAGCGTGCGATAGACAATGCGATCAGCACGCAGCTCTTCACCGACAACGGCTAATTGCGAGAGGGTCGTGAGCTTTTGTGAGCGATTGAGTGAGGCGTTCAAGGCTTGCCAGCCCGTTGCCGCGATGATGAGGCTGAGGCTAAGCACCAGGCCAAAGCCCAGGGCAAGTTTGACGCTGATGCTGATGTTTCCAAGCAGGCGGGTCAGTGGACGAAGCATGTGGACCTCCAACGAATAAAAGGAGCGTTTCGAGCGTCCGGCTGAAGAGGTCAGGAGGAGTTGAAACGCTACTTTTATTCGGCGCCAGGTGTGTAATCCACGACCTGAAAAGCGCGTAGGAAATTTCACAAGTTGTCGTGGCGGCGGCCCTGATGGCCGCCGCGCGCGGGTCAGACCTTGAAGCGGCCTACCAGGGTTTGCAGGTAAATCCCCAGCCGTGCCAGTTCAGCGCTGGAAGCGGCGGTTTCTTCGCTGGCTGCCGAGGTCTGCTCGGAAACATCCCGCACGTTAAGCACGCTGCGGTTGATCTCTTCAGCCACGGCGCTTTGTTGCTCGGCGGCGGTGGCGATCTGCTGGTTCATCGCCTGGATGGTCGAGACAGTGCGGGTGATGTTCTCCAGGGCGTTGCCGGCCCGGCGGGTCAGCTCGACGCTGCTGTCGGTGAGGTTGCGGCTGTTGTCCATGATGGTCGCCACTTGCTGGGTGCCACTTTGCAGGCCGACGATCAGCTCTTCGATTTCCTCGGTGGACTTCTGCGTGCGCTGGGCGAGGCTGCGCACTTCATCGGCGACCACCGCAAAACCGCGCCCGGCTTCACCGGCACGGGCGGCTTCAATCGCCGCGTTGAGGGCCAGCAGGTTGGTTTGCTGGGCCACGGACTTGATCACGTCCAGCACGCTGCCAATCTTGTCGCTCTCGCGCTTGAGATGGCCCATGGCTTCGGTGGAGTTGCCCACCTCGCTGGCCAGGCGCTCGATCTGGGCGATGGCTTCACCCACCACCTTGTCGCCTTCGCGGGCCTGCTGGTCGGCGGCGACGGCCGCCTCAGAGGCTTCTTCGGCGTTGCGGGCGACTTCCTGCACGGTGGCGGCCATTTCGTTCATGGCGGTGGCCACCTGGTCGGTCTCGACCTTCTGGCTGTTGACCCCGGCGCTGGTCTGCTCGGTGACGGCCGACAGTTGTTCGGCGGCGCTGGCGATCTGGGTGACGCCGTCGCTGATACCGCCGATCAGTTCCCGCAGGCCTACGGTCATGCTTTGCATGGACCGCTGCAGTTGGCCCAGCTCATCGCGGCGTTCGGAGATCAAATTGTGGCTGAGGTCACCGGCCGCTACCCGCTCGGCGACTTTGAGGGTCTGGCTCAGCGGGATAACAATCTGTCGGGTGATGGCCCAGGCGGCGAGTATGCCGAAGGCCAGTGCCAGGGCGGTGGCCAGTAGCAGCAGGTTCTTGGCGTGGGCGGTGTCGGTGTCACGCACCACGGTTTGCGAGAGGGTGAGTTTATTGCTGCGGTCGAGCAGGATATCGCCTTGCTCGGCCATGATTTTCGTCGCGGCAGCGGTAGCCACCTGGGAATCGCGGTATTGGCTGACGGCAGAGCGGTAGGCCTGCAGTGATACGCTGGCCTCCTGCAGGTTGGCCTGGTATTGCTCGGGCAACTGGCCGTTGAGGTCGGTGATTTTTTTCAGGGCGTTGTCGATGGCGTCCAGGGCTGGCTGTTCGGCTTCGACCTTGCCGCTGTAGGTGTAGCCACGCACCTGGAAGCGCGCCTGCTGGATCAGTTTGCTCAGGTCGACCACGCTGTTGAACAGGGTGACGCTGTCGCCTTGCAGCAGGGATTTTTCCACTTCGTTGGTTTTTGCCACGGCGTTGTCGGCGGTATCGCCCAGCTTGCTGCGGGCGCCTTCACGCTTGAGGCCGGCCTGGACCATGGTGCCAAAGGCTTTTTTGTATTGGCCCAGGGCGTCCTGTTGTTGCTCCACGAGGAGCTTGTCGTCGGGTTGCTCGATCAGCTCTGCGGCGGTTTTCAGGCCGGTGTCCAGTTGTGTGATCAAGTCGTTGACCGCGCCGGTGCCTTGTTCGCCACGGCGCATTTCGAAGTCCAGGCGCGCCAGGCGCAGGTCCTTGGTCAGCCCGTTGAGGCTGGAAATATAGCCCAGCTTGTCGCCGCGGCTGATCACGCCACTCAGGCCGGTCCAGCCGGTAAAGGTGATCAGCAGGGTCAGGATCAATACCAGGCCGAAGCCTATGCCCAGCTTGCGGTTGACGCTTACATTCCCCAGTTTCTCGGCTAACCAACGATACATGCTGCGAACTCCCCTGGAACAAGGCTTGGACTTATTCAGAGGCTATCGGCAGGGACATTGGATTCTGTAGGCGGGATGGCGTTTGTGGTGAGGGAGCTTGTTGTGGTGAGGGGGCTTTAGTGGCGAGGGAGCTTGCTGTGGCGAGGGAGCTTGCTCCCGCTGGGCTGCGTAGCGGCCCCAAAATCCTGGGAGCGCTGCGCACTCCAGCGGGAGCAAGCTCCCTCGCCACAGCAAGCTCCCTCACCACATTGGGATTTAGAAGAGTCTTGAGAGCAGCGCGGTAACAGCGGTTTCGACCCTCAGGATGCGAGCCCCCAGTTGCACTGGCTGCAACCCGGCCTTGGCCAGCAGATCCACTTCATAGGGAATCCAGCCGCCTTCCGGCCCGATGGCCAGCGTCACCGGCTCATCCAGACCGCGAGGGCAGGGTGGATAGTCACCTGGGTGGCCAATCAGGCCGAGGGTGCCTTGCGCCAGCGCCGGCAGGCGGTCTTCGACGAACGGTTTGAAGCGCTTTTCGATCACGATCTCGGGCAGCACGGTGTCCCGGGATTGTTCCAGGCCAAGGATCAGTTGTTCGCGAATCGCTTCCGGCTCCAGGAAGGGCGTCTGCCAGAAGCTCTTTTCCACGCGGTAGCTGTTCACCAGCACCACCCGAGGCACACCCATGGAGGCCACGGTTTGCAGCACCCGGCGCAGCATCTTCGGGCGGGGCAGGGCCAGTAGCAGGGTCAGGGGCAGTTTGGCCGGCGGCGGCTGGTCGAAGGTCACTGCCAGTTCGGCTTCCTGAGACTCCAGGCGCAGCAACTGAGCATTGCCCATCAGCCCGCCAATGCGCCCGACCCGCAGGCTGTCGCCTACCGCGGCACGGTGGACTTCCTGCATATGCACCAGGCGCCGATCACGCAGCACCACCCGGTCGGCCGCGATAAAGTCGGCCTCCTCAAGCAGCAGCAGGTTCACGGCTGGGTCGCTGGCGGCTGGTCGTCGTCGGCGGGTTGGTCATCCGGGTGATCGCCACGCTTGCTCACCAGGCTGCCAAACAGGATGCCAATCTCGAACAGCATCCACATCGGCACGGCCAGCAACGTCTGGGAAAAGATGTCCGGCGGCGTCAGGATCATGCCGACCACGAAGCAGCCGATGATCACGTACGGGCGGATCTTCTTCAGGTATTTGACGTCGACCACGCCGATCCACACCAGCAGCACCACGGCCACCGGGATTTCGAACGCTACGCCAAAGGCGAAGAACAGCGTCATCACGAAGTCGAGGTAGCTGGTGATGTCGGTCATCATCTCCACACCGGCCGGGGTGGCGGCGGCGAAGAACTTGAAGATCAGCGGGAACACCAGGAAGTACGCGAAGGCCATCCCGGTGTAGAACAGCAGGATGCTCGACACCAGCAGTGGCACGGCGATGCGTTTTTCATGCTTGTACAGGCCCGGCGCGATAAAGCCCCAGATCTGATGCAGGATCACCGGGATCGCCAGGAACAGCGAGACCATCATCGTCAGCTTCAACGGCGTGAGGAACGGCGACGACACGTCGGTGGCGATCATCGTCGCGCCGGCCGGCAAGTAATTGCGCAGCGGCGTGGAGACGAAAGTGTAGATCTGCTGGGTGAAGGCAAACAGTCCGGCAAAGATGATGAAGATCGCCGCGACACAGCGCAGCAGGCGGGTGCGCAACTCGGTGAGGTGCGAGACCAGTGGCATGTGCTGGTCGGTTTCCGGTTTATCAGCGCTCATGGGGCTCGCGGCGGCAATGTAGGGTCGTGGGGCGCGGGCGACACGGCAGGCGTCGGCGCGGGTTCGGTCGGGGTCACGGGCGCTGCGGGCGCAGGCTCGGCGGCGTGCACGGGGTCAGCGACCGGTGCAGGCGCGGGCGCGGCAGCCGGTGCAATCGAGTGCTCGGCCACAGGTTCAACCGGCTTGGGCGTTTCCTGTACCGGCGAGAGAATCTTCCGTGCCTCTTGCTCCAACGACAGAATGTGTTCGTTGTGCAGTTGCCGGCGAATCTCGTCGGCGCCGATTTCCCGTTCAACTTCCTGTTTGATGGCGTTGAAACTGCGTTTCAGGCGCCCGATCCACAGGCCGGCCGTGCGCGCGGCACCGGGCAGGCGTTCCGGCCCCAGTACCAGCAGGGCCACGAGGCCGACGAGCAGCAGTTCAGAGAAGCTGATACCAAACATTATTCAGTACTCACGAGTCTTTTTGGTTCTGCTCTTTGACGTGCTCGGCCTGTACGTCGAAGGTGCGACGTTCAGTGATCGGCTGAGTGGCCTGCGGGTGCACAGGCTGCGCCGGTGGCACCGGGTTGACGACCGGGTCGGCAGGCTTTTCGTCGTCGTTCATGGCCTTGCGAAAGCCCTTGATCGATTCACCGACGTCGGTGCCGAGGTTTTTCAGTTTCTTGGTGCCGAACACCAGCACAACGACCACAAGAATGACGATCCAGTGTTTCCAGTCAAAAATGCCCATGCTGCAATTCCTCTGTAAAAGTTGGTCAGGCGGACGGGCGCGAGGCCTTTTCGGCATGCCCGGACAAGCCGAAGCGACGGTCCAGTTCATCAAGCACTGCCTGTGGATGCTGCCCCAGTTGGGCGAGCATGACCAGACTGTGGAACCACAAGTCGGCAGTTTCGTAGATCACGTCGCTGCAGTCGCCGCTGATTTGCGCGTCCTTGGCAGCAATAATTGTCTCGACGGATTCTTCGCCGAGTTTTTCCAGAATCTTGTTCAGCCCCTTGTGGTACAGGCTGGCGACATAAGAGCTGTCAGCGTCCGCGCCTTTGCGGTCTTCCAGCACCTGGGCCACACGGTTGAGGGTATCGCTCATGGTCAGTGTCCTGCCGAATAGATAGCGTGCGGATCTTTGAGTACGGGCTCGACGGTCTTCCACTCGCCGTTTTCAAACACGCGGTAGAAGCAGCTGTGACGGCCGGTGTGACAGGCGATGTCGCCAATCTGTTCGACCTTGAGGATCACCACATCGGCGTCGCAGTCGATGCGCATCTCATGCAGGGTTTGCACGTGCCCGGACTCTTCGCCCTTGCGCCACAGTTTGCCACGGGAACGTGACCAGTAAATGGCGCGGTTCTCGGCGGCGGTCAGGCTCAGGGCCTCGCGGTTCATCCAGGCCATCATCAGCACGCGCCCGGTCTTGTAGTCCTGGGCAATGGCCGGCACCAGGCCGTCACTGTCCCACTTGATCTCGTCCAGCCAGTCTTTCATTTTCGGCTCCGGCAATTTGCGACAGTGTATAACCGGATTGGCTATCGACGCACGATCAGATACACGCCCACGGCGACCATAATGCCAGCCGGCCAATGGCCCAGTTCATTCAGCGGACCGCCGGCGGCCAGTATCGTACCGCCCACCAGGTGCGCGGCGCCCAGCAGGCGCAGGAACCAGTCGTCCTTGCGCTTGTGCCACGGCGGCGCCGGGTCCTTGGCGTGGGGCTGGGACATGCGCTCCAGCAGGTCGCGGGTCATGTTGGCCAGGTGCGGCAGTTGCTCGACCTGGCTTTGCAGGTTGCCCAGCAGGGTTTTCGGGCTGACACGGTCACGCATCCAGCGCTCGAGGAATGGCTGGGCGGTGTTCCACAGGTCGAGGTCCGGGTAGAGCTGGCGGCCCAGGCCTTCGATGTTCAGCAGGGTCTTTTGCAACAGTACCAACTGCGGCTGCACTTCCATATTGAAGCGCCGCGCGGTCTGGAACAGGCGCATCAGCACCTGGCCGAAGGAAATATCTTTTAACGGTTTTTCAAAGATCGGCTCGCACACGGTGCGGATCGCCGCTTCGAATTCGTTGAGTTTGGTTTCTGCCGGCACCCAGCCCGAATCGATGTGCAACTGCGCCACGCGGCGGTAGTCACGCTTGAAGAAAGCGAACAGGTTGCGCGCCAGGTAATCCTGGTCTTCGGGGGTCAGGCTGCCGACGATGCCGCAGTCGATCGCAATGTACTGCGGGCTCCACGGGTTCACGGTGCTGACGAAGATGTTGCCGGGGTGCATGTCGGCGTGGAAGAAGCTGTCGCGGAACACCTGGGTGAAGAAGATTTCCACGCCGCGCTCGGCGAGCATCTTCATGTCGGTGCGCTGGTCGGCCAGGGTCGCGAGGTCGGTGACCTGCACGCCATAGATGCGCTCCATCACCAGTACTTTCGGGCGGCACCAGTCCCAGTAGACTTGCG
This sequence comes from Pseudomonas sp. BIGb0558, assembly GCF_024807515.1. Classification (NCBI taxonomy): domain Bacteria; kingdom Pseudomonadati; phylum Pseudomonadota; class Gammaproteobacteria; order Pseudomonadales; family Pseudomonadaceae; genus Pseudomonas; species Pseudomonas sp. BIGb0558. Next base: position 308,234 of record NZ_JANUEW010000002.1, on the reverse strand, counting down.
GCACATACAGCAACGGCGAGCCTTCGAAGTTGCGTTTGAGCTGGCTGGCGTTGGCCGCTTCACGCAACAGGTCGAGTTCGTCGTAGATGGTTTTTTCGTAGTCGAGCACCACGTCCACCGGGTGCAGCAGGCGTGCATCGGCCGAGAAACGCTCGGCAGCGCGGGCGAGGATGAACAGCCACGCCAGGTCCTGGCCGATGATCGGCTTGAGCCCCGGGCGAATCACCTTCACCACCACTTCTTCGCCGCTTTTGAGCTGCGCGGCATGCACCTGGGCCACCGAGGCCGAGGCCAGCGGGGCGATGTCGAAGCGGCTGAACACTTCGCTGATTTTCTTGCCGAGCTGTTCTTCGATCAGCGTAACCGCCAGTTGCGAGTCGAACGGCGGGACGCGGTCCTGCAACAGCATCAGCTCGTCGGCGATGTCTTCGGGCAACAGGTCGCGGCGGGTGGAGAGGATCTGCCCGAACTTGATGAAGATCGGTCCCAGGTCCTGCAACGCCAGGCGCAGGCGGGCGCCACGGCTCAGGTCGAGGGTTTTGCGCGGGAACCAGCGCCACGGCAGCACATAGCGCACCGCCAGCAGAAACCACGGCAGCGGCAGGGCGAACAGCAGGTCATCGAGGCGGTAGCGGATTACGACGCGCTGGATACGAAACAAACGGCGGACGGCGAGCAGCTTCATGCGTTATCGCTTGAATCAAGGGAGCGGCTCAGGCGCTCGAAGCGCGCCTCAAGTCGTTCCAGGTCGAGTTTGGCCTGGTCGAGTTCGCGAAAGCGCGCTTCGGCTTCCCGTTGTCCGACCAAGGTGCGCGATTCTTCGCTCAGGTATTCGGCGAGGTTCTGGTTGAGGCTGGCGAAACCTTGCTGGTACCAGCGCGTACGGCTGCGCAGGTGACCACTGATCAGTTGCGTGGCCACCGGGCCGAGCCAGCGTGACAGCTCGTATTCCCAGTCCAGTTCCAGGTCTTGCAGCACGGCGGCCAGGTCCATCAGCACCGCGCTGTCGCCTGTGAGCGTAACGTCGGGGCCGTGGAGGATCGCCGTCTTGTCCCGGCTCATGGCCAGGCGCAGCAGGCTTGAGCCGGACGCACGCAGGGTGCAGTCGGCATCGGCGGCCCAGTGGGACGCCAGCAACAGGCCTTCATCGTTGGGCAGGATAAACAGCTGCAAGGCGGGGCTGGTGCAATCGACGGCGATGATCTTGCCGTTCAGGTGCGCCAGCCGCGCCAGGGCGGTGCTGTCCAGGCGCAAGACACGGTTGAGGCCGTGTTCAACGCTGGCGAGAAGGCCCGCGAACAACATCAGGGCTTGATGCCGCGGTGCAGGGCGACGATGCCCGAGGTCATGTTGTGGTAGGTCACGCGGTCGAAACCGGCCTCTACCATCATCGACTTCAGGGTTTCCTGGTTGGGGTGCATGCGGATCGATTCGGCCAGGTAGCGGTAGCTTTCGGCGTCATTGGTGATCAGCTTGCCCATCAACGGCATGAAGGCGAACGAGTAGGTGTCGTAGACCTTGGACATCAAAGCGTTGGTTGGCTTGGAGAACTCCAGCACCAGCAGGCGGCCGCCGGGCTTGAGTACGCGCAACATGGAGCGCAGGGCGTCTTCCTTGTGGGTCACGTTACGCAGGCCGAAGGCGATGGTCACGCAGTCGAAATGGTTGTCCGGGAACGGCAGCTTTTCAGCGTCGGCCTGGACGAACTCGATATTGCCCGCCACGCCTTTATCCAGCAGGCGATCACGACCGACCTTGAGCATCGAGCCGTTGATGTCGGCCAATACCACCTGGCCGGTGGGGCCCACCAGCTTGGAGAACTTGGCGGCCAGGTCGCCCGTACCGCCGGCGATATCCAGCACGCGGTTGCCGGTGCGTACGCCCGACAACTCGATGGTGAAGCGCTTCCACAGGCGGTGCATGCCGCCGGACAGCACGTCGTTCATCAAGTCGTACTTGGCGGCTACCGAGTGGAACACCTCGGCGACTTTTTCCGCTTTCTGGCTTTCCGGGACGTTCTTGAAGCCGAAGTGAGTGGTGGGTTCGGCATCGCTGCCTTTGCGCTGATCAGTCATATCGCTGTCACCAAAAGAGAATGGGGGCATTCTAATCCCCAAGGCATGCTTTGTCTTGGCAAGGCTGAAGGTAAGATAGGTGGCCACCGAGACCTTTTGCCGCATGGCGGGTCGACAAGTCTCTATAACGAGGAGTCATTCAAATGGCCCGTATACAGGTTGAACGTGCCCACACACTGGGCAAAGACGCTGCCCGAGAAAAAGCCGACAAGTTGGCGAGCAAACTCAAGGAGCAATATGGCCTGGAGTCTTCGTGGGCCGGCGACACACTGAACCTCAAGCGCTCGGGAGTTAAAGGCACCGTTAAAGTGGCTGAAGATTCCCTGCGCATCGAAGTGGAACTGGGCCTGTTGATGTCGGCCATGAGTGGCACCATCAAGTCCGAAATCGAGAAGGCACTGGATAAAGCCCTCGCCTGATTTTCGACCTTCTTAGGGTGCCGATTCTAATTTTTCTGCCTACTTTGTGCCCAAGCCCTCAACTTCTGTGGGCAGTTCCTCCCCCCTTTATGCGTGAGGTGCACCATGGCCAAAGTTATTTTGAAGAAAAAAATTGCTACCGGAACTAACACCCTGAGCGAGGTTAAAACCTATGCCCGCAAGATCTGGCTGGCCGGTTTGGGGGCTTACGCCAAGGTCGGCAGCGAGGGCGCCGAGTACTTCAAGGAACTCGTTAAGACTGGTCAACATGTTGAAAGTAAAGGCAAAAAAGTTGTGATTGAACAACTTGATGCTGCCAACAGTCAGATTGATCAAGTCAAGAGCGAAGTCTTCGGCGTCAAAGGTCGAGTCGAAGTGCAACTGGATAAAGTTGAAAGAGCTTTTGATAGTCGTGTTGGAAGTGCCTTGAATCGGATCGGCATTCCGTCTAAACATGACGTGGAGACACTCTCTGCTAAGCTCGATGAGCTGACGGCATTGCTCGAACGTGTCGCGCGTAAACACTAAGGAGACAACGGGATGGCTGTTAAAAAGACTACTGATAAAGAAGGCAGCTCGTGGATCGGGGAAGTTGAAAAATACTCCCGCAAGATCTGGCTGGCTGGTTTAGGCGTGTACTCGAAGGTGAGCAGTGACGGCGGCAAATACTTCGAGACTTTGGTTAAAGACGGCGAGAAGGCCGAGAAGTTGACCAAGAGCACAGTGGGTAAACAAGTCGATGCGGCAAAGGCTTCCGCCGGTTCTGCCAAATCACGTATCAGCGACAAGTGGGGCGAACTGGAAGGGGCTTTTGACAAGCGCCTGAACAGTGCCATTTCGCGACTGGGCGTGCCTAGCCGTACTGAAGTGAAAGCGCTGCACAGCAAAGTCGATACTTTGACCAAGCAAATCGAAAAACTCACCGGCCTTAAAGCTGCGCCAGTCGCGGCTAAAACGGCAGCGGCTAAACCGGCTGCCAAGCCTGCGGCTAAAACTGCAGCGGCCAAACCTGCTGCAAAAACCGCCGCCAAACCTCTGGTCAAGGCCGCCGCCAAACCGGCAGCCAAGCCAGCGGCCAAGGCGCCTGCCAAAGCTGCTGCAAAACCGGCTGCCAAGCCTGCGGCTAAAACCGCAGCGGCCAAACCGGCCGCCAAGCCTGCCGCTAAACCAGTGGCCGCTAAAGCAGCTGCAAAACCTGCGGCTAAACCCGCAGCCAAGCCGGCAGCAAAAGCAGCAGCCAAGCCAGCGGCTAAAACCGCTGCCGCCAAACCTGCTGCATCGAAGCCTGCTGCCAAGCCAGCCGCTGCGAAACCTGCAGCCAAGCCGGTTGCTGCCAAGCCCGCCGCCAAGCCTGCGGCTGCAAAACCTGCAGCGGCCAAGCCAGCTGCAAAACCGGCCGCGGCCAAGAAGCCTGCCGTAGCCAAAAAACCAGCAGCGCCAAAGCCAGCGGTAGTGGCCAAGCCTGCAACTCCAGCGCCGGCGACCAACTCGGTCACTCCACCGACGCCTGCTGCTACCTCGACTGCAACGCCGGCAACCCCGGCGCCTACCAGTCAGTCCTGATTTTTGCAGGACATATAAAAACGCCCGGCCTGCGAAGGTCGGGCTTTTTTGTTTGTGATCCACTGTGGGAGCAGGCAAGCCAGCTCCCACATTGATTGGGGTGTTTGTTAGTCCGAGTCGTCCAGGTAACGCAGCGCCAAACGCTCCGTCGCCAACCTCGCCGGCATCAGCAAATGCGGGGCCACCAGCATCATGATCTGGTACACCACCACCCGCACCTCACCTTCGCGGTCGAGAATTCGTTGGTAGTCCAGGGAAAACAGCAGGGTCATGGTGATCTGTTCCACCAACTGCCCCAATGCCTGGGTATCACTGACCAATTGCCCGTCGGTCTTGAGCCGGGCCAGCAATGAGGCCAGCGTGCGCTTGAGCGACGTCAGCAGGTTGCGAATACCCTTGGCCAGTTTCGGCAAGCGTCCCGCCAGGTTCGACAAGTCCTGGAACAGAAACCGATAGTGCGCCATGCGCTCCACGATCAGGTGCAAAAACAGCCAGTAATCCTCGGCCGCCAGTTGAGCGTCCTCAGGCGGGTCGAGCAACGGTGCCAACTCGGCCTGGAAGCGCTCGAACAGCCCGAGCACCAGCGGCTCCTTGCCATGGAAGTGGTAATAGAGATTGCCGGGGCTGATTCCCATTTCATTGGCCACCTCCATGGTCGACACGTTCGGCTCGCCCTTGTGGTTGAACAACTGCAAGGCACATTCAAGGATACGGTCGCGGGTCTTCATCCAGTCTTCTTAAAATCGTCGTTGGGCTCAGCGGACTCGCACATAGGTGCCCGGGGCCGCTTCCATCGGTGGGTAATTCTGGTTGCCCAGGGCGGTCAGGGTTTCGCGCTGCACGCCGGAGCGCTGCTGGATCCATGCCAGCCAATTGGGCCACCAGCTGCCTTCGACATGATCGGCGTCGTAGTACCAGGCGCGCGGGTCGCTGCTCAGCTTGAGGTTCTCGACGTAGTTGGCCTTGGGGTTGCCCGGCGGGTTGAGGATGCTCTGGATATGCCCGCTGTTGGACAGAATGAAACGCTTGTCGCCGCCCAACAGTTGGGTGGAGCGGTACACCGCATCCCACGGTGTGATGTGGTCGTTGATCCCGCCCACGCTGAAGCTGTCCACCGTGACCTTCTGCAAGTCGACGGGGGTGCCGCAGACTTCCAGGCCACCGGGATGGCTCAGCGGGTTGTGCTTGAAGAAGTCCAGCAGGTCGCCATGCAGCGCGGCGGGCAGGCGGGTGTTGTCGTTGTTCCAGTACAGGATGTCGAACGCCGGCGGCTCCTTGCCCAGCAGGTAGTTGTTGATCCAGTAATTCCAGATCAGGTCATTGGGGCGCATCCAGGCGAACACCTTGGCCATGTCCCGGCCGTCGAGCACGCCTTGTTGGTAAGAGCGGCGCTTGGCGGCTTCCAGGGTCTGTTCGTCAGCGAACAGTGTGGCCGGGCTGTCTATCTGGCTGTCCAGCAGGCTCACCAGGTAGCTGGCGCTGGAGATGCGGCGTAACTGGCGCTTGGCCTGCAGATGGCCTTGCAGTGCGGCGATGGTCAAGCCTCCGGCACAGGCGCCCATCAGGTTGACCTCGCGGGCACCGGTGATTGCGCGGCACACGTTCAGCGCTTCTTCCAGGGCGGCGACGTAGGTGGAGAGGCCCCATTCCCGATGCCGCACATCCGGGTTGCGCCAGCTGACCATGAACACCTGCAGGCCATTTTTCAGGGCGAACTGGACGAAGCTGTTGTTCGGGCTCAGGTCGAAAATGTAGTACTTGTTGATTTGCGGCGGCACCACCAGCAGCGGCTTGGCGTACTGTTTTTCGCTCATGGGCTTGTACTGGATCAGCTCCAGCAGCTCATTGCGAAACACCACCGAGCCGGGGGTGGTGGCGACGGTTTTGCCGACTTCGAAGGCCTGTTTGGTGACCTGGCGCGGCAAGCCGTTATTGTGCAGCAGGTCGTCGAACAGGTTGCTGACGCCACGCACCACACTGTTGCCGCCAGAGTTGAGCAGCTCCTTGATTGCCAGCGGATTGAGCAACGTGTTGGACGGCGACACTGCATCGTTGAGCAGGGCAAAGGCAAAGTGCGCCCTCGCCCGGTCGTCGGCGCTGAGGTTGCTGTCGTCGATCCAGTGACGGGTTTGTTTTTGCCAGCTCAAGTAGGCTTGCAGGCTGCGCCGGTAAAACGGGTTGAGCTGCCAGGTGGGGTCGGCGAAGCGGCTGTCCGCCGGGTTCGGCTCGTGCACCGTTTCCCCCAGCAACACGCGGCCCAATTGCCCGCCCAGCTTCAGGGCGTGACGGGCGGTGTGCACCGGGTTGCGCAGGCCGTGTGCGGCGACGCTGCGCAGGGTCGACAGCAGATCCCGGCCGCGCAGGCCGGTGATCGCACTTTCAATATTGATGAACGCGGCGGGTGTGGGCACCGGGTTCGATACGGGTCTTTCTCGCATGCGCCAACACTCCTTCGTCAAGCCATCAACAAGCACGCCAATTCAGAACCATAGTCGGTTCTGGCCAAGTTGCGCGGTGCGGTCGTCCTGACCGCCACCGTCTAAAGCGCGGGTTGCGGGTGAATCACCGCCCGCAGGCGTTCCTCCTGGAGAAACTTCATGATGATCGGCGCCACCGCCTCGGCCCGGGTAATCAGGAACAGATGACCGTCGTCGATGATGTGCAGTTGGGCGTTGGGAATGCGCCAGGCCAGCATGCGCATGTTGATCAGCGGGATCAGCGGGTCGTCATCGCCGGCCAGTACCAGGGTCGGCTGCTTGATCTTGTGCAGCCAGTGGATGCTGGTCCAGCCAAGCCCGGCGAACAGTTGCCAGTAGTAGCCCAGCTTGCCCGCCGAGCGCACTTTGCTGGCGTGTTCGGCGGCCAGTTTCGAATCCCGACGGAATGAGCCGCCGTAGATCATCGGCGCAATGCGCACCACGTGGGACGGCTGGATATAACGCCGCGGGCTGGCCATCAGCCACAAGACTTTGGGTTTGCCCGGCACCATGAAGGCACCGGCGGCGGTGGCGGCGAGGATCAGTTTCTTGCAGCGTTCCGGGTAGTCATAGGCAAACTGCTGCGCCAGTGCCCCGCCCCAGGAAACCCCCACGGCGTTGACCTGGCCATAGTCCAGGTAATCGAGCATGCGTGCGGTGAGTTTGGCCAGGCCAGGAAAGCGGTAAGGCCGGCTGGGGGTCGACGAGCCGCCGACTCCCGGTACATCAAAGGCAATCACTTCCAGGTCCGGGTCCAGGGCCTGGACGAACGGAAACACCAGCTCAAGGTTGGCGCCGATGCCGTTGAAAATCAGCAGCGGCGTCAAGTGAGGCTTGCCCGGGCGTACCGCCGTGCGGATGGCTTGGCCATCCAGGTCGATGGTACGGAAGATGAACGGTTGCGGCATGCTCGTACCCTGTGAAATGGCGCTATTTCCCTGCCGGAAAACGGTCAGTGTGGGAGCTGGCTTGCCTGCAATGCAGGCGCCGCGGTGTATCTGGCACACCGAGTTGATGCCATCGCAGGCAAGCCAGCTCCCACAGTTGATCCCGTTCCAGCCTACCTTTCGTGTACGTAAGTGCCCGGCGCCGCTTCAGCCGCTGCGTACGCTTTATTGCCCAGTGCTGTCGGCGCTTTCTTCAGCTTGCCCGACCGCTCCGCCTGCCACGCCTGCCAGTGCAGCCACCACGAATCGGTGTGCTTGGTGGCGTTCTCCTGCCAGTCCAGGGCCTTGCCCGGCATCGTATCGCTGGTCTGGTAGCGCGACTTGGGGTTGCCCGGCGGGTTCAAAATGCTCTGGATATGCCCGCTGCTGGACAGCACAAACTCCACCTTGCCACCAAACAGCTGCGCCGATTTGTAGCAGGACTGCCACGGTGTGATGTGGTCGTTGGTGCCGGCCAGGGAATAGATATCGGCGGTGACCTGTTTCAGGTCGATCGGCGTGCCGCATACCTCCAGGGCATTGGCGCGCACCAGCGGGTTGTTCTTGAACAGTTCGATCAGGTCGCCATGGAATGCGGCCGGCAAGCGGGTGGTGTCGTTGTTCCAGAACAGGATGTCGAACACCGGCGGCTCGTTGCCCAGCAGGTAATTGTTGACCCAGTAATTCCAGATCAGGTCATTGGGGCGCATCCAGGCAAATACCTTGGCCATGTCGCGGCCTTCCAGCACGCCGGCCTGGTAGGAATGGCGCTTGGCCGCTTCCAGGGTCTGCTCGTCGACGAACAGCGCTACCTGGGTGTCCAGGGTGGTGTCCAGCACGCTCACCAGCAGAGTCAGGGCGTTGACCTTCTTCTCCCCCAGCGCCGCGTAGTGGCCCAGCAGGGCGGTGCAGGTGATACCGCCGGAGCAGGCGCCGAGCATGTTGATGTCTTTGCTGCCGGTGATTGCGCTCACCACATCGACCGCTTCTTTCAGCGCCTCGATGTAAGTCGACAGGCCCCACTCGCGCTGGGCCTTGGTGGGGTTGCGCCAGCTGACGATAAACGTCTGCTGGTGATTGCGCAGGCAGAAGCGCGCCAGGCTCTTGTCCGGGCACAGGTCGAACACATAGAACTTGTTGATCTGCGGCGGCACCACCAGCAGCGGGCGCTCATGCACCTGTTCGGTGATCGGCTTGTACTGGATCAGCTCCAGCACATCGTTGCGAAACACCACCGAGCCTTCGGTGGTGCCCAGGCTCTTGCCCACTTCAAAGGCGCCCATATTGACCTGGCTCGGCATGCCGCCGTTATGCACCATGTCTTTGGCGAGATGCGACAGGCCATCCAGCAGGCTTTTACCGCCGGTCTCAAAGAAGCGTTTGACCGCCGCCGGGTTGGCCGCGCTGTTGGTGGGCGCCATGGCTTCGGTCATCAGGTTGATGACGAAGTGGCCGCGGCTGATGTCGTGTTCCGACAGGTTGCTGTCACCGATCCAGTCGTGCAGCTCCTTGCGCCACGCCAGGTAGGTTTGCAGGTAACGTTTGTAGAGCGGGTTCTGGGTCCACGCCGGGTCGTTGAAACGGCGGTCGTCGGCCTCGGGTGTCAGCTGTGATTTGCCGAACACCACGTTCTTCAATTCGACGCCAAAATGCGCGACGTGCTTGACGCTGTGCAACGGTTGTTTGATGGCCTGGGTCAGCACCATCCGAGCGGATGCCAGTAAATCCTTTTTCCGTAACGCGATGATCGGGTTCAGCCCCAGGGTGTTTTCCGAGGCCTGGCGTTTCAAGTCATCGTTGTTCTTGTTACTCATCTACGACGCTCCATTGTCCGACAGACGAGTACCGGGTACCGCTGTGTACCACTACTTGCCACACAGCACAGCCTGGTACTACTGCTCGGGTGACCGTTAATACCGCATCGTCAAATGCAGGGAACTTGCCAGTTCCATTGGTTACCCGAGTTTAATTTTTTTCGCAAGCGGGCCAATCGTTGGCCACGACAGAGGGGCATTCAAGCAGATGGAATTAGAAAATGCCCACTAATGAGCAAAAGGCCTGAGCTAGAGCATCAGCCGCACGACCGACTGGCTCGGGTCGCGGGTTTTTCCGGCGGCTTTCAGCTCGGCAAGATAATCCGCCCACAGCGCGTCCTGACGCACGGCAAGTTGATAGAGGTAGTCCCAGGTGAACAATCCGCTGTCATGACCGTCATCGAAGGTCAATTTCAGTGCGTATTGGCCGGCGGGTTCGATCTTGGTCAAGCCGACATTGAGCTTGCCGAATTGCAGGATCGGTTTGCCGTGGCCCTGGACTTCGGCGGAGGGGGAGTGCACCCGCAGGAATTCGGCGGGCAACTGATAAACCTCATCGGGGCCGTAGGTGAGGCCCAGGGTCTTGGAGGCTTTGTGCAGGTTGATGGCAGTAGGCAGTTTGGTCATGACGGGATCCGAGCAGATCATGTAGGAGCCCGGCTTGCCGGCGATGGCGACCTTGAAATCGCCATCGCCGGCAAGCCGGGCTCCTGCAGGGGGTTCACATGACCTACAGGATATAACGAGACAGATCTTCGTTCTGCGCCAATTCGCCCAGGTGGCTGTTGACGTAGTCGGCGTCGATCTTGATCGCCACACCATTCTGCGCGCCCGCCATGTCGCCGGCACTGAAGGACACTTCCTCCAGCAGGCGCTCAAGCAGGGTGTGCAGGCGGCGGGCACCGATGTTCTCGGTCTTCTCGTTGACCTGCCAGGCAATCTCCGCCAGACGCTTGATACCATCCGGCAGGAACTCTATCCCCAGGCCTTCGGTTTTCAACAGCTCGCGGTATTGCTCGGTCAGCGACGCATGCGGCTCGCTGAGGATGCGTTCGAAATCGCCCGGCGTCAGCGCTTTCAGCTCCACCCGAATCGGCAGACGGCCTTGCAGTTCCGGCACCAGGTCGCTTGGCTTGCTCAGGTGGAACGCACCGGAGGCGATAAACAGGATGTGGTCAGTCTTGACCATGCCCAGCTTGGTGTTGACGGTGCAGCCTTCGATCAGCGGCAGCAGGTCGCGCTGCACACCTTCGCGAGAGACGTCGACGCCGCCGGAATTGCCGCGCTTGGCGACCTTGTCGATCTCGTCGATAAACACGATGCCGTGCTGCTCGACCGCTTCCAGGGCCTTGGCCTTGAGTTCTTCCTCATTGACCAGGCGCCCGGCCTCTTCGTCGCGCACCAGTTTCAGCGCGTCCTTGACCTTGAGCTTGCGGCTTTTCTTCTTGCCCTTGCCCATGTTGGCGAACAGGTTCTGCAACTGGCTGGTCATTTCTTCCATGCCAGGCGGTGCGGAGATGTCGACGCCGGACACTTCGGCGACTTCGATCTCGATTTCCTTGTCGTCCAGTTGGCCTTCACGCAGGCGCTTGCGGAACAGCTGGCGGGTGTTGGAATCCGAGCTCGGCGCGGCGTCTTCGTTGAAGCCCATGCGTGCCGGTGGCAGCAGGGCGTCGAGGATGCGCTCTTCGGCGGCGTCTTCGGCGCGATGGCTGACCTTGGTCATTTCCTGTTCGCGCAGCAGTTTCAGCGCCGCGTCGGCCAGGTCACGAATGATCGACTCGACGTCACGGCCTACGTAGCCCACTTCGGTGAACTTGGTGGCTTCGACCTTGATGAACGGCGCGTTGGCCAGCTTGGCCAGGCGTCGGGCGATCTCGGTTTTACCGACACCGGTCGGGCCGATCATCAGGATGTTCTTGGGGGTTACTTCAACGCGCAATTCTTCGGGCAGTTGCATCCGGCGCCAGCGGTTACGCAGGGCGATGGCAACGGCGCGCTTGGCATCGTCCTGGCCGATGATATGGCGATTGAGTTCATGGACGATTTCGCGGGGAGTCATGGACATAGTAATTGGCGGTCCTCAAGCGGGAATAAGCCTGGGGCTTATTCGGCGAGGTCCTGCTCCTCAATGGTGAAGTTGTGGTTGGTGAAGACACAGATGTCGCCGGCGATACCCAGGGCCGTCTCGACGATTTCCTTGGCCGACAGGTCGGTTTTCTTCAGCAGTGCGCTGGCTGCGGCCTGGGCATAGCCGCCGCCGGAACCCATGGCGATCAAGCCTTCTTCGGGTTCAACCACGTCGCCGTTGCCGGTGATGATCAGGGAGGCGTCTTTGTTGGCGACGGCCAGCATGGCTTCCAGGCGGCTGAGGGAGCGGTCGGTGCGCCATTCTTTGGCGAGCTCGACGGCGGCACGGACCAAGTGGCCCTGGTGCTTCTCAAGTTGGCCTTCAAAGCGCTCGAACAGGGTAAAGGCGTCAGCGGTGGCGCCAGCGAAACCGGCGAGGACCTGGCCGTGGTACAGGCGACGGACTTTTTTCGCGTTGCCTTTCATCACGGTATTGCCAAGTGAAACCTGGCCGTCGCCGCCCATGACGACTTTGCCGTGGCGGCGAACTGAAACGATGGTGGTCAAGGGGAGAGTCTCCACGCTGCGGGGCGAAAATGCCCTGATGGAACTCATATGGGGGTGGCGGGGGGGATTTCAACTGTAGGACGGGAGGGCGGACGAGTGGTGCGAGTCCTGTAGGAGCTGGCTTGCCAGCGATGGCGGCCTCAAGAATCACACACAATTCAGAGGCCTCATCGCCGGCAAGCCGGCTCCTGCAGGGTTTCGGCGAGGCGCAATCAGCGGCTTTGGCGTTGTTGTAACAACAGGTTGCTAAACCCTGCGCCCGCCAGTTGTTTCTGCGCCACGGTCAGCTGTTCACGGTTGCTGAACGGCCCTACCAGCACGCGATACCAGGTCGCATCCTTAACCGTCCCGGACTCCACCGTCACCGCCTGCCCCAGCAGAATAATCTGCGCCCGCACGCGGTCCGCATCCGCCTGTTTCGGGAACGAGCCCGCCTGCAGGAAGAACTTGGTCACCGGCGCTGCCTTGGTGGTGGCAACCGGCGGCGGTGGCGGCGGGGTAATCCCGGCCAGTGCAGCCTGGGCCCGTGCGGTGTCGATTTTCGCCGCTTCCGCCGGGGTAACCGGTGTGGTCGGCACAGGCTGCGGCGTCGGCAAGGTTTTCTCCGGCACGGCGTCCGGCGGCACGATCACTTCCGATTCCGGCAGCAGCGTGTAGAAGTCGTACTTCGGCTTCACGGGCGCAGTCGGGCTAGGTGGCGTTTTGTTCGCCTCGGCCATTTTCGTAGCCTTCTGCTGCTCTTGCTTGACCCGTTTGACGTCATCGCCCTTGCCCGGGTCCAGTTTCATCAGGAACACCACAAAGGCGCCGACCGTCAGGCCGATCGCCAGCCACATCCAGCCCGGGATAGGTTTCTTCGCCGGTGCCTGGTAGCGGCTGGCGCCGCGCTTGGGTGCAGGTTTTTTCTTGGCAGCCAACTTACATACGCTCCAGAGTTTCCAGGCCCAACAGCTCCAGGCCTTGCTTGAGGGTCCGTCCTGCCAGTGCGGCGAGGCGCAAGCGGCTCTGCTTTTGGGCTTCATCGTCTGCGGTCAGGATCGGGCAGTTCTCGTAGAAGCTGGAGAACAAACCGGCGACTTCGTACAAATAGGTGCAGAGGATGTGCGGCGTGCCTTTTTCGCCGACGCTGTTCAGCACTTCGCCGAATTGCGCCAGCTTGGCGGCCAGTTCCTGCTCGTGCGGTGCTTCAAGGTTGATCTGGCCTTCGACTTCGCTCAAGTCCTTGCCCAGCTTGCGGAACACGCCGGCGACCCGGGTGTAGGCATACAGCAGGTACGGGGCGGTGTTGCCTTCGAAGTTGAGCATCAGCTCGAAGTTGAAGCTGTAGTCGCTGGTGCGGTGCTTGGACAGGTCGGCGTATTTCACCGCGCCAATCCCCACCACGCGGGCGATGTTGCGCAGGTCAGCTTCGGCCAGCTCCGGGTTCTTTTCCTTCACCAGGTTGTAGGCGCGGTCCTGGGCTTCGTTCAGCAGGTCGATCAGCTTCACGGTGCCGCCGTCACGGGTCTTGAACGGGCGGCCATCGGCGCCGTTCATGGTGCCGAAGCCCATGTGCTCCATCTGCATCGGGTGGGTCACGAAACCGGCGCGGCGCGCCACTTCGAACACTTGCTGGAAGTGCAGGGCCTGGCGCTGGTCAACGAAGTACAGGGCGCGGTCGGCTTTCAGCACGCCGCTGCGGTAGCGCACGGCGGCCAGGTCGGTGGTGGCGTACAGGTAGCCGCCATCGGCCTTGACGATGATCACCGGCAGCGGGTCGCCGTCGGCGGTCTTGAATTCTTCGAGGAACACGCACTGGGCGCCGTTGCTCTCAACCAGCAGGCCCTTGGCCTTGAGGTCGTTGACCACGTTGATCAGGTCGTCGTTGTAGGCGCTTTCGCCCATCACATCGGCCATGGTCAGTTTGACGTTGAGCAGCTCGTAGATTTCCTGGCAGTGGGACAGCGAGATCTCGCGGAAGCGGCTCCACAGCTCCAGGCATTCGGCATCGCCGGCTTGCAGCTTGACCACCAGGCCACGGGCGCGGTCGGCGAATTCTTCGGATTCGTCGAAACGCTTCTTGGCGGCGCGGTAGAAGTTCTCCAGGTCCGACAGCTCATTGCTGGTAATCGGGTTTTCCTGCAGATAGGCCATCAACATGCCGAACTGGGTGCCCCAGTCCCCCACGTGGTTCTGGCGGATCACGTCGTCGCCGAGGAACTCCAGGACCCGCGCCACGCCGTCGCCGATGATGGTGGAGCGCAGGTGGCCCACGTGCATTTCCTTGGCCAGGTTCGGTGCCGACAGGTCGATTGCCACGCGCTGTGCCGGGCCGGCCTTGCGCACGCCGATTTTGGCGTCGGCCAGGGCCGCGTCCAGGCGCGAAGCCAGGGCCTGGGTGTTCTGGAAGAAGTTGATAAAGCCGGGGCCGGCGATTTCCGCCTTGGTGACCTGCGGGTCGGCCGGCAGCGCGGCGATGATTTTTTCCGCCAGGTCGCGCGGCTTCAGGCCGGCGGGCTTGGCCAGCATCATCGCGATGTTGCTGGCGAAGTCGCCGTGGGTCTTGTCGCGGGTATTTTCCACCTGGATCGCCGGCGTCAGGCCTTCAGGCAACACACCTTCGTTGACGAGTTGGGTGAGGGCTTGTTGGATCAGCTGGCGAATGGTGTCTTTCATCGTGTTCTCTTTCGACCGCAAGCGGTGGCGCGCGATGCGCAGGTGGAAAAACTGGGCATTATCCGTGGCGAGGGCGGGCTTGCCAACCTTCGCTGGACCTTGACGGACGATTAACCTGTGGTGAGGGAGCTTGCTGTGGCGAGGGAGCTTGCTCCCGCTGGAGTGCGTAGCGCTCCCGGCTTTTTTGGGGCTGCTACGCAGCCCAGCGGGAGCAAGCTCCCTCGCCACAGGGGTTTAGTACAAATCTACCGGGTCTACGTCCAGCGACCATCTCACCTGGCGACCGCTGGGCATTTGCTCCAGGGCAAGTAACCAGCTGCTTAATAAACGATGCAGCGGGGCGCGGGCACTGGCTTGCAAGAGTAGCTGGGCGCGGTAACGCCCGGCGCGGCGCTCCATTGGTGCGGGTACCGGGCCGAGCAATTCGATGCCGGTCAGACCCAGTTCCCCCAGCAAACGTTCAGCCTCGCTGCACGCTTCATCCAGGAAACCTTCGGCCTGGCCCGGCTTGTGCGCCTCGGCCCGCAGCAGCGCCAGGTGCGCAAACGGCGGCAAACCGGCGGAGCGGCGTTCGCTCAGGGCTTGTTCGGCGAAGGCAAAGTAGCCTTGTTCTGTCAGTTGAATCAGCAACGGATGGTCGGCCAGGTGCGTCTGGATGATCACCTTGCCCGGCTCTTCGGCCCGCCCGGCACGGCCTGCGACCTGCACGATCAGCTGCGCCATGCGCTCGCTGGCGCGGAAATCCCCGGAGAACAACCCGCCGTCGGCATCCAGGATCGACACCAGGGTCACCCGTGGGAAGTGATGTCCTTTGGCAAGCATCTGCGTGCCCACCAGAATGCACGGCTGGCCTTTTTGGATGGTGGCAAACAGCTGATTCATCGCGTCCTTGCGCGAGGTACTGTCACGGTCGACCCGCAGCACCGGGTAATCCGGAAACAGAATGCCCAGCCTTTCCTCGGCGCGCTCGGTGCCGGCGCCCACCGGCCGCAAGTCGACTTTGCCGCACTGCGGGCAGTGGCGCGGCACTCGTTCCACATGCCCACAGTGATGACAGCGCAGCTCGCCGGAGCGCTGGTGCACGGTCATTCGCGCATCGCAGCGCTTGCACTCGGACATCCAGCCGCAGTCATGGCACAGCAGCGTCGGCGCAAAACCCCGACGGTTGAGGAACACCAGCACTTGCTGGCCTGCGGCGAGGGTCTGGCCGATGGCTTGTTGCATTGGCCCGGAAATGCCGCTGTCCAGTGGACGACTTTTCACATCCAGGCGCAGGAAGCGTGGCTGCTTGGCACCGCCGGCACGCTCATTGAGGCGCAGCAGGCCATAGCGCCCGGTGTAGGCGTTGTGCAGGCTTTCCAGGGACGGCGTGGCCGAACCCAGCACAATCGGGATGTTTTCCTGGCGGGCGCGCACCAGCGCGAGGTCGCGGGCGTGGTAACGCAGGCCTTCCTGCTGTTTATAGGAGCCGTCGTGTTCTTCGTCGATGATGATCAGCCCGGGATTTTTCATCGGGGTGAACAGCGCCGAGCGCGTACCAATAATAATGTCGGCCTCGCCGTCCCGGGCGGCGAGCCAGGATTCCAGGCGCTCGCGGTCGTTGACCGCCGAGTGCACCAGGGCGATGCGCGCGTTGAAACGCTGTTCGAATCGCGCCAGGGTTTGTGGGCCGAGGTTGATCTCGGGGATCAGCACCAGTGCCTGTTTGCCGGCTTCGAGGGTTTCGCGGATCAACTGCAAATAGACTTCGGTCTTGCCGCTGCCGGTGACGCCCGCCAGCAGGAACGCGTGGAAGCTGTCGAAACCGGCGCGAATCGCCTCGTAGGCCGCGCGTTGTTCGGGGTTGAGCGGCAGTTCCGGTTGGGCCAGCCAGTGTTCGTGGCGCTCGCCGGGTGCGTGCTTGCGGATTTCTACCTGCACCAAGCCTTTGGCCAGCAGCAAGTCCAGGCTGTCCTTGCTCAGCATCAGCTTGCTTAGCAGCTGATGGGCGACGCCGTGGGGATGCTGGGCCAATGTGGCCAGGGCTTCACGCTGGCGCGGGGCGCGGGCGATGCGCGGGTCGTCCATGCGCGCGCCCGGCACCATCGACCAGAAACGCTCCTGGCGCGCCTCGGCCAGTTCGCCCTGGCGCAACAGCACCGGCAGCGCCCAGCTCAACGTATCGCCGAGGCTGTGCTGGTAATACTGCGAGGTCCACAGGCACAGCTTGAACAGCGCGGGCGGCAGCGGTGGCGTGCTGTCGAGGATCGCTACCGCGGGCTTGAGCTTCTCGGCGGGCACTTCGCTGTAGTCGGCGACTTCCACCAGGATGCCGATCATCTCCCGCCGGCCGAACGGCACCCGTACGCGCATGCCCGGCTGCAACTGCGACCGCAATACGCCGGCAGGTGCCCGGTAATCGAACAGGCGGCGCAGGGGCGAGGGCAGGGCGAGGCGCAAAATGGCGTCGGGCACGCGGGGGTTCTCATATGACGGGCGGCGAAGAAGGGCGCGAGCCTAGCAGACCAGCGGTGGATGTGGGAGCCGGGCTTGCCCGCGATAGTGTCGGCACGGTGTACCTGAGAGACCACCGCGCCTGCATCGCGGGCAAGCCCGGCTCCCACAGGGCCTTGGTATGCCGCGCTTTTCTGATGAAAGGGGCCGTAGTGCTTCTTGCGCGTTTAAAAAGGTCTGGTAGAATCCGCGGCCTAATTACGTGCGGTATTCAACAATAGTGTTGATTGGCGGCACGCTAGCCTGAGGAATACACCATGAAAGCCGATATCCATCCAAACTATGTTGCCATCGACGTTACCTGCAGCTGCGGTAACAAGTTCGAAACCCGTTCGACTTTCGGCAAAGCTCTGCCAATCGACGTGTGCAACGAGTGCCACCCGTTCTACACCGGCAAGCAGAAGACTCTGGATGTTGGCGGCCGTGTTGATCGCTTCAAGACCCGCTTCGGTGCTTTCGGCGCTAAAGCTGCTCCTAAAGCCGAGTAAGGCTGGTCCGCTTGGATGGCCTGTATGGCTTGTCCTCGCTGATGAAAAAGGCGTCCCTTGCGGGCGCCTTTTTTGTGTCTGCGATTTGGCTGGCGCCCGCCCAGGCCGACGTGTTCTGCCCTGCGCCCTCGTCTCTTGCCACGTTCGACGTGCAGCGGGTGGTGGATGGCGACACCGTGCGCCTGAAGGACGGCCGCAGCGTGCGCATGATCGGCGTCAACGCCCCGGAAACCGGCAAGCAGGGCCGCACTGACGAGCCCTTCGCCGTGGCCGCCCGCGAGCGCCTGCAAAGCCTGGTGGATGCGAGCGGTGGGCGAGTGGGCGTGGTGCCGGGCCGGGAGAGCAAGGACCGTTACGGGCGCACCCTGGCGCATCTCTACGGCGCCGACGGCGCGAATCTGGAGGCGCAGTTGCTGGCCGAAGGCCTCGGCTTCCAGGTGGCGGTCGCACCGAATGTGGAGTTGGTTGCCTGTCAGCAGGCCGCCGAACGCAGCGCGCGTCAGGCCCGGCTGGGCTTGTGGCGCCAGTCACCGGTGGTAGAAGCGGCGAAAATCCAGCGCTCGGGCTTTGCCGTAATCGGCGGCCGGGTCAGCAAAATCGAGCGCAATCGGGGTGGAATCTGGATTGAGTTGCAGGATTCACTGGTATTACGCATTGCACCCAATCTGGTGGACCGGATCGACAGTTCGCTGTTAAAGGGTTTGCAGGGCCAGTCCATCGAAGCCCGCGGCTGGGTGCTGGACCGCTCGCGACGCGGCGGCCTGAAAAATGGCCAGGCACGCTGGCTGTTGCCACTGACCGATCCCGGCATGCTTCAACCGGCACCATAAGAAAAAAATTGTAGACATTTTTTCGTACGATTGTGAACAGTTAAGCCCTTGTATCCCGTGGCTCTTGGCCAAAAGTCGTAGGGCAGGGCCCTTGACACCTGTGACTGCCCAGTCTTGTAGGGGCTTTGCGACACGAGTATCCTCGGCGGTCCGTCGACCAACAGTAAAAGCGGAATGCCGATATGTCTGATTTGAAAACTGCCGCTCTCGAATATCATGCCCATCCTCGTCCAGGAAAGCTGAGTGTAGAGCTCACCAAAGCCACTGCCACCGCCCGCGACCTGTCGCTGGCCTACAGCCCTGGCGTTGCCGAGCCCGTACGTGAAATCGCCCGCGATCCTGAACTGGCTTACAAGTACACCGGCAAAGGCAACCTGGTTGCAGTGATCTCTGATGGCACCGCGATCCTGGGCCTGGGTAACCTCGGCCCATTGGCTTCCAAGCCAGTCATGGAAGGTAAAGGCGTGCTGTTCAAGCGCTTCGCCGGCATTGACGTATTCGACATCGAAGTCGATTCCGAAAGCCCACAGGCTTTCATCGACACCGTAAAGCGCATCTCCATCACCTTCGGTGGCATCAACCTGGAAGACATCAAGGCACCTGAGTGCTTCGAGATCGAAAAGGCCCTGATCGAACAGTGCGACATCCCGGTTTTCCACGATGACCAGCACGGCACCGCAATCGTTACTGCGGCCGGCATGATCAACGCCCTGGAAATCGCTGGCAAAACCCTCGGCGAAGCCAAGATCGTTTGCCTGGGCGCCGGCGCTGCAGCCATCTCCTGCATGAAGTTGCTGGTGAGCATGGGTGCCAAGCTGGAAAACATCTACATGGTCGACAGCAAGGGCGTTGTGCAGTCCGAGCGTACCGACCTGAACCAGTACAAGGCGATGTTCGCGCATCCGTCCTCC
Source organism: Pseudomonas sp. BIGb0558 (assembly GCF_024807515.1). Lineage (NCBI taxonomy): Bacteria > Pseudomonadati > Pseudomonadota > Gammaproteobacteria > Pseudomonadales > Pseudomonadaceae > Pseudomonas > Pseudomonas sp. BIGb0558. Next base: position 288,946 of record NZ_JANUEW010000002.1, on the reverse strand, counting down.
AAGCGTACCCTGGCTGACGCCCTCGACGGTGCAGACGTGTTCGTTGGCCTGTCCGGCCCGAACCTGCTGAGCGCCGAAGGCCTCAAGTCCATGGCGGCCAACCCGATCGTGTTCGCATGCTCCAACCCGGACCCGGAGATCTCCCCGGAACTGGCCCACGCCACCCGTAACGACGTGATCATGGCCACCGGCCGTTCGGACTACCCCAACCAGGTCAACAACGTACTGGGCTTCCCGTTCATCTTCCGTGGTGCCCTGGACGTTCGCGCCAAGCGCATCAACGAAGAAATGAAAGTGGCTGCCGCCAACGCCCTGCGCGAACTGGCCAAGCTGCCGGTGCCTCAGGAAGTGTGCGACGCCTACGGCGGCATCAAGCTGGAATTCGGTCGTGAGTACATCATCCCGAAACCAATGGACAAGCGCCTGATCACCCTGATCTCCGATGCCGTGGCCAAAGCCGCCATCGAGACCGGTGTGGCCACCCTGCCGTATCCGAAGCACTACCCGCTGCAAAGCGTGGATGATGTGTTCAACGGCTAAGCCGTTGTAGCGCACCAACAAAAAGCCCCGGCTCTTGCGAGCCGGGGCTTTTTTGTGGCTGGTTAAAACATTGTTCCGAGTGTTGCATCGTCCCTGTGGGAGCCGGGCTTGCCCGCGATGGGGGCAGGACAGTCAATACACCTGTCATTGACCCGCCGCTATCGCGAGCAAGCCCGCTCCCACAGGGGATTTGCGTTAGAACAAGTCGATCGGTGCCGCCTCATCCGCTGGCAGCGGGCTGCCCGGTGCAACACCGTTGCCCAGCTCGTTGACCGATGGCGGCGTGTCTTCGCTCTTGAACAGTTCGAAGTACGCATTCGGCGTGCTCGGCGCTGCCGCACGACCGCTGACCGGGTCTATCCGCAGGCTGAGGATGCCTTCCGGCTCAGGCTGGGTATGCAGCGGCATATCCTTGAGCGCGGCACCCATGTAGCTCATCCAGATCGGCAGCGCGACGGTGCCGCCGAACTCCCGGCGCCCAAGGCTTTCCGGCTGGTCGTAACCGGTCCATACGGTGGTCACGTAGTCGGCGTTGTAGCCCGAGAACCACGCATCCTTGGATTCGTTGGTGGTACCGGTTTTACCGGCGATGTCAGCGCGGCCCAGGGCCAGCGCGCGGCGGCCGGTACCCTTCTTGATCACGTCTTCCAGGATGCTGTTGAGGATGTAGGTGGTACGGCCATCCACCACTCGTTCGGCCACGGCCGGTGCTTGTGGCGCGGCAGGTGCGCCGGCTGCCGGGGCTTCGCCTGGTGTCGGCTCGATGGTAATGCCGCCGTTGGTCGGTGCTGCCTGACCGTCAGTGGCTGCAACGCCATTGACCACATCGCCCGGTACCCGCGGCGGGTTGGCGGTGAACAGGGTTTCGCCGCTGCGGCTTTCGATCTTGTCGATCAGGTACGGCGTGATCTTGTAGCCGCCGTTGGCAAAGGTGCTCCAACCGGTGGCGATTTCCATCGGCGTCAGCGTGGCGGTACCCAGGGCCAGGGACAGGTTGGGCGGCAGGTCCGATTTATTGAAGCCGAAGCGGGTGATGTAGTCGATGGTCTTGCCTACGCCCATGGCCTGCAGCAGGCGGATCGACACCAGGTTGCGCGACTTGTACAGCGCCTCACGCACGCGGATCGGGCCGAGAAAGGTGTTGGTGTCGTTCTTCGGACGCCAGACCTTGTCCAGGTACTCGTCGACAAACACGATCGGTGCATCGTTGACCAGGCTGGCGGCGGTGTAGCCGTTATCCAGGGCGGCGCTGTAGATGAACGGCTTGAAGCTGGAGCCCGGCTGGCGCTTGGCCTGGGTGGCGCGGTTGTAGTTGCTCTGCTCGAAGGCGAAGCCGCCGACCAGGGCGCGGATTGCGCCGTTCTGCGGGTCAAGCGACACCAGTGCGCCTTGGGCCACGGGCACCTGGCTGAATTTCAGGCTGTCGTCTTTCTGGCGTTGTACGCGGATCAGGTCACCGACCTGCGCCACGTCCGACGGCTGCTTGGGCATCGGGCCCATGCTGTTGGTGTTCAGGAATGGGCGAGCCCATTTCATGCTGTCCCACGACACATGTTCTTCGCCGGTGCGGGTCAGCACCTGCACGCCATCTTTCTTCACCTGGGTGACGATGGCGGGCTCAAGGCCGCTGATCGGGCGCTGTTTGCCCAGCTCGACGGTCCAGGCGCTGAGAGTCTTGCCCGGCAGGCGCGATTCAGGGCCGCGGTAGCCGTGGCGCTGGTCATAGGCGACAAGGCCGTCGTGCACCGACTTGTTGGCGATTTCCTGCAGGTTGCTCGGAATCGTCGTGGTTACGCGGAAACCTTCGGTGTACGCCTCACTGCCATAACGGCCGACCATCTCGGCCCGGGCCATTTCGGCGATGTACGGGGCATTCACTTCCGGCGTCGGCACGTGATAGCTGGCGTTCAACGGCTCGGCCACGGCACTTTCGTACGCCGCCTGGTCGATCTTGCCCAGCTTGTACATGCGGCCCAGGATCCAGTCGCGACGCTCTTTACTGCGCGCCGGGTTGGCCAGCGGGTTGAAGCGCGAAGGGGCTTTCGGCAGGCCGGCAATCATCGCCATCTGCGCCAGGCTGGCGTCACGAATCGACTTGCCATAGTAGACCTGGGAGGCCGCCTCGATGCCGTAGGCACGGTTGCCGAGGTAGATCTTGTTGACGTACAGCTCAAGGATTTCGTCCTTGGTCAGCTGACGTTCGATCTGCAGCGCCAGGAGGATTTCCGTGGCCTTGCGGGAAAAGCTGCGTTCGCTGGTGAGGAAGAAGTTCTTCGCCACCTGCATGGTGATGGTGCTGCCACCGGACTGAATGTGTCCGCTTTTTACCAACTGCGTGGCTGCCCGCACCAGGCTGCTTGGGTCTACGCCGTAGTGATTGGCGAAATTATCGTCTTCAGCCGACAGCAGGGCGTTGATGAAGTTGGGTGGAATGTCGGCGAAACGGATCGGGGTGCGGCGCATTTCGCCGAACTCCGCGATCAGTTTTTCATCGCTGCTGTAGACCCGCAAAGGAATCTGCAACTGGATACTTCTCAGGGCCTCTACGGAGGGCAAACCCGGACTAAGGTAGAGATAAGCCCCGCTGAGCACGAGCATCAGCCCGCAGACGATCGCGACAATGGAGTACCCGAAAAACTTCAGCAGACGAATCAAGGCTTTTGGATTTCCAAGGAAAAGAATGGGTTAGGCGTCGGGGCATGCACGGCAAGCGGTGGATCGACCCGGCCAGCAGATAAACGCGGGAAAAAACGCTGGGCATTAAAGCATTTTTCGGCTTCGGGCGTCATTCGCACCGCTCATACAAGCCGACCGAATGCATGAAGCCTGGCAACAATCAGTCCGTAAGACAGGGAAAGTTTTGGGGAGTTTTATGAGAAAGGGATTTTTCAGGCGAAAAGCCGATGCTGTCCTGGGCGTGGATATCAATGATGCCAGCGTCAGGGTAGTGCAGCTGGAGGCTTCAGTCAGCGGCTACAGCGTCCGGGCCTATGGCATGCAACAGCTGCCGGCCCATGCGGTGGTCGACAGCAGCGTGGTGGACTTTGATGTTGTCGCGCAGGCGCTTTCCCGGGCGCTGGCACAGGCGCGTACATCACTCAGGCATGCGGCGGTGGCGGTGGCCGGGCCTTCGGTGATCACACGTGTACTTGAGATGGAGGCCGGGCTCGCTGAGGCTGAAATGGTGCGTCGAATCCATGAGGAGGCGGACCAGTACATTCCGTATCCGTTGCAGGATGTGGCTATCGACTTTCAGGTACAGGCCCCGTCCGCCCGAGACCCCAAACGAATCGACGTGCTGCTTGTCGCCTGCCTGAAGGAGCAGGTGGAGGCCCGTGAGGCGGTTTTGGCCCTCGCCGGGCTGGCGACGCGGATCGTGGATGTCGAAGCATTTGCATTGGACCGCGCGGGCAGGCAGGCTTCGGGCAGCATCACGCCGGGCCGTCGTGTCGATGGCGCGCAATGGGCCGTGGATGCCCAGGGGATGGGAGTGGCCTGCGGGTTGGCCCTGAGGAGTTTCGACTGATGACACGAATCAACCTGCTGCCGTGGCGCGCAGAACGGAATGAGCGGCGGCGCAAGTATTTCCTGGTGTTCTTGCTGGCGGCTGCGGCGGTGGCGCTGGCCGCCGTATGGCTGGCTGACCAGGTGATCGACCGCGCGATTGATCGGCAATTGGCCCGCAACAGCCAGATGAGCCAGGCTGTTACCGGGCTGGACTCCAGGATCAAGGCCATTGACGGGTTGCATGAGCAGCGCCAGCAGTTGATGGAGCGGATGAAGGTTGTGCAGGGTTTGCAGGACGACCGTTCGGCGAGCGCCCAGTTGCTGGACCAGTTGGCCCGAGCGGTGCCGGACGGTGTGCAGTTGCGTGAAGTGAGCGTTGACGGTGGTTCTGTTTCGATCAGCGGCACCGCCGAATCGAATCAGGACATTGCTCGGTTCATGCGGGATCTCGAGGCTGCCGACGACTTGCAGGCGCCCCGGCTTCAGCGGGTTCGAGGCGCGCAGGATGGCGACGATAATGGCTTTCAGCTGACGGTTCGCCATGGTGATTCGCCTGAGGTGCGCCAATGAGAGGGGCGTCAGGCCTGGCCAGGCTGACGGAACTCGACATTGCCCAACTCTACCGAAACGCCGCCAACTGGCCACTGCCTGGCAAGGCATTGCTGGGTGGCGCGCTTGTCTGCGTGCTGTGGGTTGTGGGAAACACCTTCCACCTGAGCGGAGCGCGGGAACAATTGCGCCGGCTGGAAGCGCAGGCAGTGGCGCTTGAACAGCAGGTTGCGCTGAAAACCACCCAGGCGTCTGGTCTGGAGTCTCAGGCTCGCGAACTCGAAACCATGCGAGGCAACTTCGCCAACCTGTTGCGGCAACTGTCTGCAGAGGCCGAAGTGCCTGGCCTGCTTGAGGACATCAGCCACCTGAGTGCCGCCAATGGCCTGGTGCTGGAGGCCATCGAACTTCTGGATGACCAACCTCAACACCTGTTTATCGAATCGCCCATGCAAATAGGCGTTACCGGGACCTTTCACGATCTGGCGGCGTTGATCAATGGCTTGGCCGGCCTGCCCCGGATAGTCACGGTGCATGACTTGGCGCTCAATCATGTCGACCCTTCCGTGTTGCGCCTCAACCTGGTGGCCAAGACTTATCGCTACAACCCCCAGGCGGGTGATGATCTGCGGGAGTCATCGCAGGCGCCCACCGAAACCATGTCGCAACAGCCAGTGGCCTACGATTTTGCCTCCCTGCGTGATCCGTTTCAGCCGCCCTCTGGCCAGTTCGTGAGGCCCGTCGGGCGACCGGCTGCCGGACCGGATTTCGCCAGGCCCCGAGGCGTTCTCGAAGGCTTCGCCGTAGAGCAATTCGAGATGGTTGGGACCTTGTCCCTTGGTACCCAGACCTATGCCCTGTTGCGCGGGGCGTCGTCTATCCATCGCCTGGCAGTCGGCGATTACCTCGGCCCGGACCACGGGCGCATCACGGCGATTCATGACTCCCATGTCGAACTCGCCGAGCTTTTCCCGGATGGCCAGGGCGCCTGGCTGGAACGCTCGCAAACCCTTGCCCTGAACGTAAACTCATAACGGAAACAAACAATGAAAAGGACTTTTTCGTCCTTCGGTGTGGCGCTATGGATAGCGTTCACGGCACCGATGGTCATGGCTGTGCCCAATCGAATTGACCTGATCCACCTGCCGCCACCTGGCAATGTGCCCCTGAGCACTGAACGCTTGGTGTTTAGCGGCGAAAAGCTATCCCTCAACTTCCAGAACATCGAACTGCGTGCGGTGCTGCAGCAGATTGCCGACGTCGCCGGCCTCAATCTGGTGGCCAGCGATGAGGTGCAGGGTTCGATCACCCTGCGGCTCAAGGATGTGCCGTGGGACCAAGCCCTGGACCTGGTGTTGCAAACCAAGGGGCTGGACAAGCGTATAACGGCCAACGTGTTGCTGGTCGCGCCGGCCGAAGAGTTGGCCGCTCGCGAGTTGCTGGTGCTGGAGTCGCGCAAGCAAATGACGGAGTTGGCGCCGCTGCGTCGCGAGCTGCTGCAAGTCAACTACGCCAAGGCGGCGGACCTGGCCAAGCTGTTCCAGTCTGCCGTGGGCCTGGAGGGCGCAACCGAGGGGCGCGGCTCAGTGGCGGTGGATGACCGCACCAACAACATCATCGCCTACCAGACCCAGGAGCGCCTGGAGGAACTGCGCAGGATCGTGGCGCAACTGGATATTCCGGTGCGCCAGGTGATGATCGAGGCGCGGATTGTCGAGGCCAATGTGGATTACGACAAAAGCCTTGGCGTGCGCTGGGGCGGGCAGGCCAGCCGGGGCAACTGGAGCGCTGGCGGGATCAGGCCGCCGTTGGCAGAAGGTGCCGAGCCGCCCGAGACTGCGCCCAGCTCGCCGTTTGTCGATCTGGGTTCGATCAACGGCAGTGCCGGCCTGGGTGTCGCCTTTATCACCGATAACCTGCTGCTGGACCTGGAACTCACCGCCATGGAAAAAACCGGCAACGGGGAAATTGTCTCGCAGCCCAAGGTGGTCACCTCCGACAAGGAAACTGCGCGAATCCTCAAGGGCACCGAGATTCCCTACCAGGAGTCCAGTTCTACTGGCGCTACCTCGGTGTCATTCAAGGAGGCCTCGCTATCCCTGGAGGTGACCCCGCAAATCACCCCGGATGGCTGGGTGATCATGGAGGTCAAGGTCACCAAGGATGAGCCCGACTACCTCAACAAGCTCAACGACGTGCCGCCGATCAAGAAAAACGAGGTCAACGCCAAGGTGCTGGTCAAGGACGGCGAGACCATCGTGATTGGCGGGGTTTTCTCCAATACCCAAAGCAAAGTGGTAGATAAAGTGCCATTTTTGGGCGATGTGCCGTATCTTGGCCGCCTTTTCCGGCGGGATGTGGTTTCGGAGAAAAAATCCGAGCTGCTGGTATTCCTGACTCCGCGTATTATGAATAACCAGGCGATTGCTGTGAGTCGTTGATTCTGTGCGAAATTTGATTCTTGTTGGACCGATGGGGGCTGGAAAAAGCACCATCGGCCGTTTGCTGGCCAAAGAGCTGCGCCTGCCATTCAAAGATTCCGACAAGGAAATTGAATTGCGCACGGGCGCCAATATCCCGTGGATCTTCGATAAGGAAGGCGAACTGGGCTTTCGCGACCGCGAGCAGGCGATGATTGCCGAGCTGTGCGGCTGCGATGGCGTGGTATTGGCCACCGGCGGCGGCGCGGTGATGCGCGATGAGAACCGCCGGGCGCTGCATGCCGGCGGCCGTGTGGTTTATCTGCATGCCTCTGTCGAGCAGCAGGTGGGCCGCACCGCTCGCGATCGCAATCGCCCGTTGCTGCGCACCGCCGACCCGGCCAAAACCCTGCGGGACCTGCTGACGCTGCGCGACCCGCTTTATCGGGAAATCGCCGATCTGGTGGTGGAAACCGATGAGCGGCCGCCACGAATGGTCGTTCTCGACATTCTTGAGCGCCTGGCGCAGTTGCCACCCCGTTAAAGCCAGAGCCGAAATGCGCTATTCTCGGCGGCGCGTCATGACCGTCCGAGTTGTGGCGTAGAGCCATCATGCGGCGTCAGATCCCGACGTTGCCGACAACGTTAATGTAGGGCGATACGCCTGCTTTCATCTTCAACGCGGGGACACATGCAGACACTTAAGGTCGATCTTGGCGAGCGCAGCTACCCGATCCACATTGGCGAAGGTTTGTTGGACCAGCCCGAGTTGCTCGCACCGCATATTGCCGGGCGGCAAGTGGCGATCATCTCCAACGAAACGGTCGCGCCGCTGTATCTTGAGCGTCTGAGCCGCAGCCTGGCGGCGTACTCGGTGATCTCGGTGGTGTTGCCCGACGGCGAGGCCTTCAAGACCTGGGAAACCCTGCAACTGATCTTTGATGGCCTGCTGACTGCCCGTCATGACCGGCGTACCACTGTGGTGGCGCTGGGTGGCGGTGTGATCGGCGACATGGCCGGTTTTGCGGCCGCCTGTTACCAGCGCGGCGTCGACTTTATCCAGGTGCCGACCACGTTGCTGTCCCAGGTCGATTCGTCGGTGGGCGGCAAGACCGGCATCAACCATCCGCTGGGCAAGAACATGGTTGGCGCGTTCTATCAGCCGAATGTGGTGCTGATCGATACCGCGACCCTCAATACCCTGCCACCTCGCGAGTTGTCCGCAGGCCTGGCGGAAGTCATCAAATACGGGCTGATCTGCGACGAGCCGTTCCTGACCTGGCTTGAAGAACACGTTGACGCCCTGCGCGCCCTGGACCAAGTGGCGCTGACCGAAGCGATTTCCCGCTCCTGCGCCGCCAAGGCGCTGGTGGTGAATGCCGACGAGCGTGAGTCTGGTGTACGTGCCACCTTGAACCTCGGCCACACCTTCGGCCATGCGATCGAGACCCACATGGGCTATGGTGTGTGGTTGCATGGAGAGGCCGTAGCGGCTGGCACGGTGATGGCACTTGAGATGTCGCAACGCCTGGGCTGGATCAGCGCCCAGGAGCGTGATCGCGGGATCCGCCTGTTCCAGCGCGCCGGGTTGCCGGTCATTCCTCCCGAGGAGATGACCGAGGCAGATTTTCTCGAACACATGGCAATAGACAAGAAAGTGATCGACGGTCGACTGCGACTGGTGCTGTTGCGCCGAATGGGCGAAGCGGTAGTGACCGACGATTATCCGAAAGAGATTTTACAGGCCACGCTGGGAGCGGATTACCGCGCCCTGGCCCAGCTTAAAGGTTAATAAGATCCCGATGACTAGTTTGCATGCCGACGAGGCGTTCCTCGGCCATTACCAGTTAAGCCACGACCCTTTTGCTCCACGGGTGCCTGGTTTCAAATTTTTCCCTGCGCAACGCAAGCCGGTGCTGGGGCAATTGCACCACCTGGCGCGCTACAGCCAGCTGTTGCTGGTGGTCACCGGCCCCTTGGGCAGCGGCAAGACCTTGCTGCGCCAGGCGCTGGTTGCCAGCACCAACAAGCAATCGGTACAGAGCGTGGTGGTTTCCGCCCGTGGCGCCGGTGATGCGGCAGGTGTGTTGCGTCAGGTAGCCCAGGCCCTGGACGTGTCCACCGCCGAGCCAAACGCAATCCTCAAGCAAGTGGTGCAACTGGGCCTCACCGGCCAGGAAGTCTACCTGCTGGTGGACGACGCCGAGCAGCTCGACGAATCCGCCCTGGAGGCCTTGCTGGCCCTGGCGGCCGGTACGCCTGAAGGCCGCCCGCATGTGTTCCTGTTTGGTGAGTCTTCGCTGATTGCCGAACTTGAGCAGATCAGCGGCGAGCAGGAGCTGTTCCACGTCATCGAACTGCAGCCATACGAAGAAGAAGAAACCCGCGAATACCTGGCCCAACGGCTGGAAGGCGCAGGGCAGGGCATCGAACTTTTCTCTGCTTCGCAGATCTCTGATATTCACGAAAGCTCCGACGGCTGGCCTGGCACCATCAACCAGGTTGCCCGGGATGCAATGATCGAAGCCATGATTGCCAGCCGCTCAGCGGTAAAGCGTCCAAAGATGGGGTTTACTATGCCTAAGAAGCACGTATTGGCAATTTCTGCCGTTGTCGTGGTCGCTGTCGCCGCCGCCTGGTTGATTCCAGGTCGCAGCAAGGCCCCGACCACCGCTGGCGCGCCAACCGAACAGGCGCAGTTGCCACTGGGCAAGCCAACACCGAACGTTGAATTTGCCAACTCCGGCCAGCCCACCAACTTGCCGATGGTTGGCCAGCCTGTGATGCGTGGTCCGTTGGCCGAAGCCGCTGGCGGTATCAGCGAAGGCGACGACGGCGTGCCGGTTGAAGGCTCCAGCGCCACGCCACCGACCGTCACTACTACTGCACCACCGGCTGGCGTGCCTGCGGGCCAGCCTGCTGCCAAGCCGGCACCTGCGCCGGCCCAGGTTGCAACCGCCAAGCCAGCCCCTGCTGCCAAGCCGGCAGCCCCGGCACCTGCGGCCAAACCGGCTCCAGCGGCCAAGCCTGCTGAAAAACCGGTGACCGTAGCCAAGGCCGGCGCTACCGGCAGCAGTTGGTACAGCAGCCAGCCTACCGGTAACTTCGTGGTACAGATCCTCGGCACCAGCTCCGAAGCCAACGCCCAGGCGTTCGTGAAAGAGCAGGGCGGCGAGTACCGTTATTTCAAGAAAGTACTCAACGGCAAGCCTCTCTACGTGATCACGTACGGCAACTTCTCCAGCCGTACCGCAGCGGAATCCGCTATCAAGGCCTTGCCAGCGAAGGTTCAGGCTGGTAAACCTTGGCCTCGCACTGTCGCCAGCGTTCAACAAGAACTGGCAACAACTCGCTGAAGATTCGGCGGCCTTACCCAGGCCGCCCTCTCGGCACCTCAAAAAAACAACACAGCGTGCAGCCCGGAAGGCCGCGCGCTTTGTGGTGTCTGCGTCACGTAGCTTTTGAGTCGTAGCGGTCAGAATTAAAAAAGTTTTGACTAGCACAGCATATCGCTTTAAACCTTTCATAAATGCGACATAGATTTGCGACATTTCGTCGCTAAATTTGTGAGCGTCTGTGTCGGTGTGTACAATGACCTCCCTTTTGCCCCCGCTAAGCCGGCGTACGTTCGGCGTGGAAGGTAACCGGTTGAATTGAAAAGAAATTTGCCTCGAAATAAGAGGCAGCCTGGTGAGAAAGTGTCTATGAAAGCAGGTCTGTACCAACCCGATGAATTCAAGGATAACTGCGGTTTCGGCCTGATAGCCCATATGCAGGGCGAGCCCAGTCATACCCTTTTGCAAACGGCCATCGAGGCCCTGACCTGCATGACCCACCGCGGTGGGATCAACGCCGACGGCAAGACCGGTGACGGTTGCGGCTTGCTGATTCAAAAGCCCGACCAGTTCCTGCGCGCTGTCGCCAAGGAGCATTTCGGCGCCGAGTTGCCCAAGCAGTACGCCGTGGGCATGGTGTTCTTCAACCAGGACCCGGTAAAAGCCGAAGCCGCTCGCGAGAACATGAACCGCGAGATCCTGGCCGCCGGCCTGCAGCTCGTCGGCTGGCGCAAAGTGCCGATCGACACCAGCGTACTCGGCCGCCTGGCCCTGGAGCGCCTGCCGCAGATCGAACAAGTGTTCATCGCAGGCGACGGACTGAGCGACCAGGACATGGCGATCAAGCTGTTTACGTCCCGTCGTCGCTCGTCCGTGGCCAACGCCGCCGACACCGACCACTACATCTGCAGCTTTTCCCACAAGACCATCATTTATAAAGGCCTGATGATGCCGGCGGACTTGACCGCCTTCTATCCAGACCTGAGCGATGAGCGCCTGCAAACCGCAATCTGCGTGTTCCACCAGCGCTTCTCCACCAACACCCTGCCGAAATGGCCGCTGGCCCAGCCATTCCGCTTCCTCGCCCACAACGGCGAGATCAACACCATCACCGGCAACCGCAACTGGGCCGTGGCCCGTCGCACCAAGTTCGCCAACGACCTGATGGACCTGGAAGAGCTCGGCCCGCTGGTCAACCGCGTGGGTTCCGACTCCTCCAGCATGGACAACATGCTCGAGCTGATGGTCACCGGCGGCATCGACCTGTTCCGTGGCGTGCGCATGATCATTCCGCCAGCGTGGCAGAACGTCGAAACCATGGACCCGGATCTGCGTGCATTCTACGAGTACAACTCGATGCACATGGAACCGTGGGACGGCCCGGCCGGCGTGGTAATGACCGACGGTCGCTACGCCGTGTGCCTGCTCGACCGTAACGGCCTGCGCCCGGCGCGTTGGGTGACCACCACCAATGGCTTCATCACCCTGGCGTCGGAAATCGGCGTGTGGAACTACAAGCCGGAAGACGTGATCGCCAAGGGCCGCGTTGGCCCGGGCCAGATCCTTGCCGTGGACACCGAAACCGGCCAGATCCTCGACACCGATGCCATCGACAACCGCTTGAAGTCCCGTCACCCGTACAAGCAATGGCTGCGCAAGAACGCCCTGCGCATCCAGGCGACCATGGAAGACAACGACCATGGTTCGGCTTTCTACGACGTCGACCAGCTCAAGCAGTACATGAAGATGTACCAGGTCACCTTCGAAGAGCGTGACCAGGTGCTGCGTCCACTGGGCGAGCAAGGCTACGAGGCCGTCGGCTCCATGGGCGATGACACGCCAATGGCCGTGCTGTCCCAGCGCGTGCGTACGCCATACGACTATTTCCGCCAGCAGTTCGCCCAGGTGACCAACCCGCCGATCGACCCGCTGCGCGAAGCCATCGTGATGTCCCTGGAAGTGTGCCTCGGAGCCGAGCGCAACATCTTCCAGGAATCGCCTGAGCACGCTTCCCGCGTGATCCTCAGCTCGCCGGTCATTTCCCCGGCCAAGTGGCGTTCGTTGATGACCCTGGATCGCCCGGGCTTCGACCGGCAGATCATCGACCTGAACTACGACGAGAGCCTCGGCCTGGAAGCCGCTGTGCGTAACGTTGCCGATCAGGCTGAAGAAGCCGTGCGCGCCGGTCGTACCCAGATCGTCCTGACCGACCGCCATATCGCTCCGGGCAAGCTGCCGATCCACGCGTCCCTGGCCACCGGCGCGGTGCACCACCGCCTGACCGAAAAGGGCCTGCGTTGCGACTCCAACATCCTGGTTGAAACCGCCACCGCCCGCGACCCGCATCACTTTGCGGTGTTGATCGGCTTCGGCGCTTCGGCGGTGTACCCGTTCCTGGCGTACGAAGTGCTCGGCGACCTGATCCGTACCGGTGAAGTCCTGGGCGACCTCTACGAGGTGTTCAAGAACTACCGTAAAGGCATCACCAAGGGCCTGCTGAAGATCCTGTCGAAGATGGGCATCTCCACCGTCACGTCCTACCGTGGTGCGCAGCTGTTCGAAGCCATCGGCCTGTCGGAAGAAGTCTGCGAGATGAGCTTCCGTGGTGTGCCGAGCCGCATCAAGGGCGCGCGTTTCGTCGACATCGAAGCCGAACAGAAAGCCCTGGCAGCCGAAGCCTGGAGCGCGCGCAAGCCGATCCAGCAAGGTGGCCTGCTGAAGTTCGTCCACGGCGGCGAATACCACGCCTACAACCCGGACGTGGTCAGCACCCTGCAAGCCGCTGTGCAGCAGGGCGACTACGCCAAGTTCAAGGAATACACCGCGCTGGTGGATAACCGCCCGGTGTCGATGATCCGCGATTTGTTCAAGGTGAAAACCCTGGACACGCCGCTGGCCATCAGCGAGATCGAACCACTGGAATCGATCCTCAAGCGCTTCGACTCCGCCGGTATTTCCCTGGGCGCCTTGTCGCCTGAGGCTCACGAAGCCCTGGCCGAAGCCATGAACCGCCTGGGTGCGCGTTCCAACTCCGGCGAAGGCGGTGAAGACCCGGCGCGCTACGGCACCATCAAGAGCTCGAAAATCAAGCAGGTCGCCACTGGCCGCTTTGGTGTGACCCCGGAATACCTGGTCAACGCCGAAGTGCTGCAGATCAAGGTGGCCCAGGGCGCCAAGCCGGGTGAAGGCGGGCAACTGCCAGGCGGCAAGGTCAACGGCCTGATCGCCAAGCTGCGTTACGCAGTGCCGGGTGTGACCCTGATTTCGCCACCGCCGCACCACGACATCTACTCCATCGAGGATTTGTCGCAGCTGATTTTCGACCTCAAACAAGTCAACCCGCAGGCCCTGGTCTCGGTGAAACTGGTGGCAGAAGCCGGCGTGGGCACCATCGCCGCCGGTGTGGCCAAGGCCTATGCCGACCTGATCACCATCTCCGGCTACGACGGCGGCACCGGCGCTTCGCCGCTGACCTCCATCAAGTATGCCGGCGCACCGTGGGAACTGGGCCTGGCTGAAACTCACCAGACCCTGCGCGGCAACGACCTGCGCGGCAAGGTCCGGGTACAGACCGACGGCGGCCTGAAAACCGGCCTCGACGTGATCAAGGCTGCAATCCTCGGCGCTGAAAGCTTCGGCTTCGGCACCGCGCCAATGATCGCCCTGGGCTGCAAATACCTGCGCATCTGCCACCTGAACAACTGCGCCACCGGCGTGGCGACTCAGAACGAGAAGCTGCGCAAGGACCACTACATCGGTACCGTCGACATGGTGGTGAATTTCTTCACCTACGTCGCCGAAGAAACCCGTGAGTGGCTGGCCAAGCTGGGCGTGCGCTCCCTGGAAGAGCTGATCGGTCGTACCGACCTGCTGGACATCCTCGAAGGCCAGACCGCCAAGCAACAGCACCTGGACCTGACGCCGCTGTTGGGCAGCGATCACATCCCGGCCGACAAGCCACAGTTCTGCCAGGTTGACCGCAACCCGCCGTTCGACAAGGGCCTGCTGGCCGAGAAGATGGTCGACATGGCCAGCTCTTCGATCAACGACGCAAGTGGCGGCGAATTCGCCCTGGATATCTGCAACTGCGACCGTTCCATCGGCGCACGCATCTCCGGCGAAATCGCGCGCAAGCACGGCAACCAGGGCATGGCCAAGGCGCCGATCACCTTCCGCTTCAAGGGCACCGCTGGCCAGAGCTTCGGCGTATGGAACGCCGGTGGCCTGAACATGTACCTCGAAGGCGACGCCAACGACTACGTGGGCAAGGGCATGACCGGCGGCAAGCTGGTGATCGTTCCGCCGGTAGGCAGCGTCTACAAGACTCAAGACAGTGCCATCATCGGCAACACCTGCCTGTACGGCGCAACCGGCGGCAAGCTGTTTGCAGCGGGCACGGCGGGTGAGCGTTTCGCAGTGCGTAACTCCGGTGCCCACACCGTGGTGGAAGGCACCGGCGATCACTGCTGCGAGTACATGACCGGTGGTTTTGTCGCGGTGCTGGGCAAGACCGGCTACAACTTCGGTTCGGGCATGACCGGCGGTTTCGCCTACGTGCTCGACCAGGACAACACCTTCGTCGACAAGGTGAACCACGAGTTGGTGGAGATCCAGCGGATCAGCGGCGAAGCGATGGAATCCTATCGCAACCACTTGCAGCATGTGCTGGACGAATATGTCGAGGAAACCAACAGCGAATGGGGTCGTAACCTCGCTGAAAACCTCGATGACTACCTGCGTCGTTTCTGGCTGGTCAAGCCCAAGGCTGCCAACCTGAAATCGCTGCTTTCCAGCATCCGTGCCAACCCGCAGTGATATGCGCCTGAAGAGTTTGATGAGGTTTTAACATGGCTGAACGTCTGAATAACGACTTCCAGTTCATCGATGTCGGGCGCAAAGATCCGAAGAAGAAACTGTTGCGTCAACGCAAGAAAGAGTTCGTGGAAATCTACGAACCCTTCAAACCCCAGCACTCGGCCGATCAGGCCCACCGCTGCCTGGGTTGCGGTAACCCGTATTGCGAATGGAAGTGCCCGGTGCACAACTTCATTCCCAACTGGCTCAAATTGGTGGCCGAGGGCAATATCCTCGCCGCCGCCGAGCTGTCGCACCAGACCAACACCTTGCCGGAAGTGTGCGGCCGGGTGTGCCCGCAGGACCGTCTGTGCGAGGGTGCGTGCACCCTCAACGACGGATTCGGCGCGGTGACCATCGGTTCGGTGGAGAAGTACATCACCGACACTGCGTTCGCCATGGGCTGGCGCCCGGATATGTCCAAGGTCAAGCCGACCGGCAAGCGCGTCGCGATCATCGGCGCGGGCCCGGCGGGCCTGGGCTGCGCCGACGTGCTGGTGCGTGGCGGCGTGACCCCGGTGGTGTTCGACAAGAACCCGGAAATCGGTGGCCTGCTGACCTTCGGCATCCCCGAGTTCAAGCTGGAAAAAACCGTACTGAGCCATCGTCGCGAAGTCTTCACCGGCATGGGTATCGAGTTCCGCCTCAATACCGAAATCGGCAAGGACGTGACCATGGAGCAACTGCTCGAAGAATACGATGCCGTGTTCATGGGCATGGGCGCCTACACCTACATGAAGGGCGGCTTTGCCGGTGAGGACCTGCCGGGCGTGTATGACGCGCTCGACTTCCTGATCGCCAACGTCAACCGCAACCTGGGCTTTGAAAAGTCGCCGGAAGACTTCGTCGACATGAAAGGCAAGAAGGTCGTGGTGCTGGGCGGTGGTGACACCGCGATGGACTGCAACCGCACGTCGATCCGCCAGGGTGCCAAATCGGTGACCTGTGCTTACCGTCGTGACGAAGCCAACATGCCGGGCTCGCGCAAAGAGGTGAAGAACGCCAAGGAAGAAGGCGTGAAGTTCCTCTACAACCGCCAGCCGATTGCCATTGTGGGCGAGGACCGTGTCGAAGGCGTGAAAGTGGTCGAGACCCGTCTCGGCGAACCGGACGCCCGTGGCCGTCGCAGCCCTGAGCCGATCCCGGGTTCCGAAGAGATCATCCCGGCAGACGCCGTGGTCATCGCCTTCGGCTTCCGCCCAAGCCCGGCATCGTGGTTCGAGCAGTTCGAAATCCAGACCGACAGCCAGGGCCGCGTGGTAGCCCCGGAACAAGGCCAGTACAAGCACCAGACCAGCAACCCGAAAATCTTCGCCGGTGGCGACATGGTTCGCGGTTCTGATTTGGTGGTAACCGCGATTTTCGAAGGGCGCAATGCCGCTGAAGGCATCCTGGATTACCTGCAAGTCTGACCTGATCCCTGGTTGAAATGGGATCAAAATGTGGGAGCTGGCTTGCCTGCGATAGCGATGTTGAATTCACCACCGCCATCGCAGGCAAGCCAGCTCCCACACAAACCCCATTCCACATTGGGGTTTGTGATGCCAGTCATTGCGACAAATTGACCCGATAGACAAAAGGCACGGCTCTTGCCGTGCCTTTTGCGTCGCGCTCTGAGAAAATGCCCGCACTTTTTTTGCGGATGCCGACATGACTGCCCTCAAGAACGACCGTTTCCTTCGTGCCCTGCTCAAGCAACCCGTGGACGTCACCCCTGTGTGGATGATGCGCCAGGCCGGTCGCTACCTGCCGGAATACCGCGCCAGTCGCGCCCACGCCGGCGACTTCATGAGCCTGTGCATGAACCCGGAGTTCGCCTGCGAAGTCACCATGCAACCGCTGGACCGCTATCCACAGCTGGATGCGGCCATCCTCTTCTCCGATATCCTGACCATCCCCGACGCCATGGGCCAAGGCCTGTACTTCGAAACCGGCGAAGGCCCGCGCTTCAAGAAAGTCGTCAGCACCCTGGCCGACATCGAAGCCCTGCCGATCCCCGATCCTCACAAGGACCTGGGCTATGTGATGGACGCCGTCAGCACCATCCGCCGCGAGCTGAACGGCCGCGTGCCGCTGATCGGCTTCTCCGGCAGCCCGTGGACCCTGGCCACCTACATGGTCGAAGGCGGTTCGTCGAAAGACTTCCGCAAGACCAAGGCCATGCTCTACGACAACCCGCAAGCCATGCACCTGCTGCTGGACAAGCTGGCGCAGTCGGTCACTTCCTACCTCAACGGCCAGATCATGGCCGGCGCGCAAGCGGTGCAGATCTTCGACACCTGGGGCGGCAACCTGTCGGCGGCGGCGTACCAGGAATTCTCCCTGGCCTACATGCGCAAAATCGTCAGCGGCCTGATCCGCGAGCACGAGGGCCGCAAAGTGCCGGTCATCATGTTCACCAAGGGCGGTGGCCTGTGGCTGGAAAGCATCGCCGACGCCGGCGCTGACGCGCTGGGCCTGGACTGGACCTGCGACCTCGGCGAAGCCCGTCGCCGCGCAGGCAACAAGGTAGCGCTGCAAGGCAACATGGACCCGACCGTGCTGTACGCCAAGCCGGAAGCCATCCGCGCTGAAGTCGGGCGTATCCTCGCCAGCTACGGCAAAGGCAGCGGTCACGTGTTCAACCTTGGCCACGGCATCACCCCGGAAGTTGATCCGGAGCACGCAGGCGCGTTCCTGCGGGCGGTACATGAATTGTCGGCGCAGTATCACGAGTGATAACGCGGCAATGAAAAAGCCCGGCAGATGCCGGGCTTTTTTGTGGGTGATATTTTTTGCGAGAGCACCGGCAGTCGTATGGTGGTTGAAATGTCCGTAATGAAGGACATAATCGACGTAGCAGTTAAAAATGTCCGTTATAGGTAACATTATGCTCATCGCGAATCCAACCGCTCTAGGCGAGAGAATACGCCAGTTGCGTCGCGCCAAAGGCTATAGCCAGGAACAGCTTGCGACCAAGGCCAAGTGCAACCGCAAGACCATCATTGGCCTTGAGGCGGGCGAAAACGTAGCAATGTATTCGGTATTCCGGGTTACCGCGGCATTGGGAATGGCTTTGGAAGTGGTGGATAAACGCATCGACCTCAAATCCCTTGCCGACCTGGTAGAACATGATGAGTAGGGTCAAGTTGCTCAACGTGATGACCCCACAAGGGCATTGCGGCGAATTGTCGAAAGGCTCGCAGTTCGCTTTTTCTTACGATTCTGCCGAGGCCGCGCGGGAAGTGTCATTGGTCATGCCCTATGACCCGACGCCGTCGGTCAGTAACGTGCTGCATCCGATTTTCGATATGAACGTGCCGGAAGGGTTTCTGGCCGATCAGATAAAACGACGGATGGCCAAGCATATGCAGGTGGATGAAATGCGCCTGTTATCGGTCATCGGTGGTAATCAGATTGGGCGGCTCACCTACCAGAATCCCACTGAGCCATCGGTAGCCGTTCGTGCACAGGTCGGACTCCATGAAATTCTCTCGGCAGATACTTCCCGAGGTGTTTTTGAATTTCTGGTCGATACCTATTTCGAATCAGGAATTTCGGGCGTGCAGCCCAAGGTGCTGGTGCCGGATCTGGACAAGCTGACCGGCAGCCGCAAAACCATGCTCAGCTCCGACCTTATCGTAAAGTCCGGTGCTGACGAGTATGCCCACTTGGCACAGAATGAGTTCCTTTGCCTGGAGGCGGCCCGGATGGCAGGTCTGGAGACGCCTCCTTTCTGGCTTTCCGAAAGGGGTGATCTATTTGTCATGGAGCGTTTCGACCTGACCCCCAGCGGCAGGTTGGGCTTCGAAGACATGGCCGTTCTGCTGAGCCTCAACAAAGACCCGCATGACAATTACAAGTACTCCCAGAGTTATGAAACCCTTGCGGCGGTGATCAATGAAGTCTGCCGATATGGGGACCCGTTGCGCGAGCTTGAACGGTTTTTCTCTTCCGTCTGCCTGTCGGTCATGGTGCGTAACGGTGATGCTCACCTGAAAAATTTCGGGGTGACTTACACCCATCCAGAGGCTCGCGAAACGGTGCAACTGGCGCCGGTGTTCGATGTCACCACGACTACGGTGTATGAGAATTACAACCCGAAGTCAGGCCGCTCACTGGTTGACCGAACATTGGCAATCAAGATGAACAAGGTGAAGACCTATCCCGATCGCCAGCAACTGATTGAATTCGGGCGTAAGCACTGTGCTGTAGAAAAACCGGCGTTGATCATTGAGCAAGTTGCGCAGGCGATGTCGCAGGCGTTGGTCACGCATCAATCACGAATCGATGCGCAGCTTTTTTCAGCGATGCAGGCGGAATGGGATGCAGGGCGTGCCATGGCGCTTCATGATTCGGTGAGGCCTGGGATGAAACGAAAGCCTGTTGTGAAAAAGCCGCAGTGATGCGGCTCTTTTATGGGGCACGGCTTAACTAAGCCCTGGCTTCCTGCAACGGCGGCAACTTCGCCAGTTTCAACGCCACCAGCAACGCGACGATCAACAGCGCGACGATAAACCCGCCAATCCCGTTCCAGCCGGCGTAGTGCCAGAAGAAACCACCCGCGGTGCCTGCAATGCTCGATCCCACGTAATAGCTGAACAGGTACAGCGACGACGCCTGCCCCTTGGCTTTCAGTGCGCGGCGGCCGATCCAGCTGCTGGCCACGGAGTGGGCGCCGAAGAAGCCGAAGGTGAAGATCAGCATGCCGGGCACCACCAGCCACAGCGGGGTGAACAGGGTCAGGGCGATGCCGCCGAGCATCAGCACGATGGTGCCCCACAGCACGCGACGGCGGCCCAGGCGGTCGGCCAGGGAGCCGATTTTCGCCGAGCTGTAGATGCCCGAGAGGTACACCAGCGACAGCAAACCCACCACGGCCTGGCTCAAATCGTATGGGGCGGCCAGCAGGCGATAGCCGATGTAGTTGAACATCGTCACAAAGGCGCCCATCAGCACGAAGGCTTCGAGGAACAGCCACGGCAGGCCGGCATCCTTGAAGTGCATGGTGAAGCCGTCGATCAGGCTGCGCGGGCGCAGGGTGCTGGCGCGGAAGTTGCGCGATTCGGGGAGGATTTTCCAGAACACCGTGGCGGCGATCAGCGCCAGGGCGCCGATGATCAGCATTGCGGTGTGCCAGCTGACGAAGTCGATCAAGACACCGATGATCAAGCGTCCGCTCATCCCGCCAATGGCGTTGCCGCCGATGTACAGGCCCATGGCCAGGCCGATGTGTTGCGGGTGGATCTCTTCGCTCAGGTAGGTCATGGCCACCGCCGCCAGGCCGCTGAGGGACAGGCCCACCAGTGCGCGCATCAGCAGGATGCCTTCCCAGCTCGGCATCAGGCCGCTGGCAATGGTGCACAGCGCGGCACAGAACAGCGCGGCCACCATCACCGGCTTTCGCCCCAGGGTGTCGGAAATCGGCCCGGTGATCAGCAGGCCAATGGCGAGCATGCCGGTAGCCACCGAGAGAATCAGGCTGCTTTGCGCGGCATTGATGGAAAATTCGTGGGACAGCGCCGGCATCATCGGCTGCACGCAGTAGAGCAGGGCGAAGGTGGCGAAACCACCGGAAAACAGCGCCAGCACCGTGCGCATGAACATCGGGGTGCCTTTTTCGATGAACTGCTCGTTGAGCTGTGCCACCACCTCATCGAGGGCGGTGGGCGGTACTTCTTGAGCGAGCGGAGCGACAGCAGATTTCACGCGGGACCTCGGAGAGGAAAAGGCTGCCAGGGCGGCAATGCAAAAAAGAATATAGCTCGCTAATGATTCTTTCCAATATATTGTTCGACCTGTTTAAGAGCTTTTACGACCTAATGAGGTTTTCATGGAATTGCGCCACCTGCGTTACTTCATCGCCGTGGCTGAAGAGCTGCACTTTGGCCGCGCCGCGCAGGTGCTGGGGATCTCCCAGCCGCCCCTGAGCCAGCAGATCCAGGCGCTGGAGCAGGAGATTGGCGCACGGCTGTTTGAGCGTACCAATCGTCGGGTCGAGCTGAGCGAAGCGGGCAGGCTGTTCCTGCAAGAGGCGCGTCTGGTGCTGGCGCAGGTGGACAAAGCGGCGGACGTGGCGCGTCGGGCGCAGTTGGGGGAATTGGGTGAGCTGAAGATTGGCTTCACGTCTTCCGCGCCGTTCAACTCCAGCATCCCACAGGCGATCTTCGCGTTTCGCCAGGCATTTGCGGCGGTGCATCTGAATCTGCAGGAGATGAGCAGTACGGAAGTCGCCGAGTCGCTGGTGGATGAGTCGATACAGGTGGGATTGATGCGGCCGTTGCCGTTGCCGGATTCCCTGAGCGTCGTGGAACTGATGCGCGAACCCTTGGTGGCGGTGCTGAATGCCGGGCATCCGTTGGTGGAAGGCAGCGAGCGCGGGCTGCACCTGGCGCAATTGGCCGAAGAGCCGTTTGTATTTTTCCCGCGCACTTATGGCAGCGGCTTGTATGCCCAGTTGCTGAACCTGGCACGGGATGCCGGCTTCAGCCCGCACTTTGCCCAAGAGGCCGGGGAGGCGATGACCATCATCGGCCTGGTGGCGGCGGGGTTGGGTGTTTCGGTGCTGCCGGCGTCGTATCAGCGGATCCGCATCGATGGCGTGGTTTACCGAACCTTGCTGGACCAGGAAGCGGTGACGGCGGTGTGGCTGGTGCAGCGCAAGGGCCAGCAGACGCCGATGGCGAAAGCGTTTGTTGAGCTGCTTGTGGCGAGTGGGCAGTAGGTCAAGCCATGGACGATGTAAATCCAGTGTGGGAGCTGTCGAGCTTTAGCGAGGCTGCGATAGCGGTAGGTCAGGCAACATCAATGTTGATAGTGCCGACGCCATCGCAGCCTCGCTAAAGCTCGACAGCTCCCACCTTTGATCTTCGCAAGGCAAGGCGCTTTGCCACCGATTGCCGGGTGCAGGTTTTCAGGCATACTGGCCGAGTTCCCGAAAGGGGCTTGTGAGACTCTGAGGATCCTGGGCAACCAGCCATCGCAGAGCCAGGCAGGAACCGGCGATGACAAGCCAACCTGTTTGTGAAGAGGGCGCCGAAAGGCGCCCTTTGTCGTTTCTGGTATTTCAGTTCTACTTCGAAGTCCCTGTCTGCTGGAACAACTGCGCCGCCGACCCGTTGTCACTCACACCATTGGTGCGCAATGCCGCCAGAATGTCCCGGTCCAGCATGCTCACCCAACGGTTGTAGTTGCGGTGAATCTTGCCGTCCTTGTAGCCCAGGTCGCGGCTGTCGCGGTAGGTGATGGCGTAGCTGGTGGCCGTGTAGCGGATGTCGATTTCAGCGTGGTACTGGTTACGCACGTTGATCTCGGCCTGCACCAGTTGCGGGCTCAGGCGCTGCACCACCCATTCGCGTTTGTTCAGGGCAGCCACGATGGTCTGCTTCATTTTTTCTTCGTTGACCTGCGGGTTCGCCGGCAAGTCGTGCTGGGTGTTGAGCACCGGTTTGTTGGTGCAGCCAGCGGTGGTGAACAGGGCCAAAGCAACCAGTGTTGCGCGTAGCAGGGAAGACATTCCATTTCTCCAGTCAGTAAAAAAACTTACGCCCAGCGGCGGAAAATCAGCGAAGTGTTGACGCCGCCAAAGGCAAAATTGTTGTTCATCACGTAGTCGCTGTGCAGCTCGCGGAATTCGCCTTGCAGGTAGTCCAGCTCGCCGCAGCGCGGGTCGATGTGGTCGAGGTTGAAGGTGTGCACGTATTGGTCGCGGTTCATCATTTCGATGCTGAACCATGACTCCAGCGCGCCGCACGCGCCCAGTGTATGCCCGAGGAAACTCTTCTGGGAGCTGATGGGCATGCGGCTGCCGAACAGGCTGCTGGTGGCCAGGGTTTCGGCGATGTCGCCCTGGTCGGTGGCAGTGCCATGCCCGTTCACATAGCCGATGGCGTCGGGTTGCAGCCCTGCGTCTTCCAGGGCCAGCTCCATGGCGCGGCGCATGGTTTTCTGTTCGGGGCGGGTGGTGTGCTGGCCGTCGGCGTTGCTGCCGAAGCCGACGATTTCGGCATGGATATGCGCGCCACGGGCCAGTGCGTGTTCCAGTTCCTCGAGTACCAGCATGCCGCCGCCTTCGCCAATCACCAGGCCGTCACGGCCACTGTCGTAGGGGCGCGGGCTGGTTTGCGGGGCGTCGTTTTTCAGGCTGGTGGCGTACAAGGCATCGAAGACCATGGCTTCGGTGGGGCACAGCTCCTCGGCGCCACCTGCCAGCATCAGCGGCAGGCGGCCGAACTTGATGGCTTCATAGGCGTAGCCGATGCCCTGGCTGCCGCTGGTGCAGGCGCTGGACGTGGGGATCAGCCGGCCGGTGAGGCCAAAGAAGATGCTGATATTCGCCGCCGTGGTGTGGGGCATCATCCGCACGTAGGAGTTGGCGTTCAGCCCCTCGGCCACCGAGTTCAGCAGCATATTGCCGAAGGCCTTGATCTCGTCGGTGCTGCCGGTGGACGAGCCACAGGCCACGCCCATGCGTCCGTCCTTGATCGACTCGTCGCCCAGTAGACCGGCGTCTTTCAGCGCCTGTTCTGCCGCCCACACCGCCAGGCGGGAAACCCGGCCCATGCTGCGCAGTTGCTTGCGGGTCCAGTGGGCGGGCACCACGAAATCATCGATCGGCCCGGCCAGCCGCGTATTCAGTTCGGTGAAGCGATCCCACTCGTCCATGCGCCGGATACCGCTGCGGTTGGCGCGGAAGTTGGCGGCGATGGTTGCCCAATCGCTGCCCAGGGACGTAACGCCGGCCATGCCGGTGACCACCACGCGCTTCATCAGCACAGGCCTCCATTCACGGCCAGTACCTGGCGGGTGATGTAGCCGGCTTCCGCCGACATCAGGAAATTCACCGCCCCGGCGACTTCTTCGGGGGTGCCCATGCGCTGGGCCGGGATCATTTTCATCAGTTCTTCCACGGGCACGTTTTCATCCAGCATCGCGGTGTCGATCAGCCCGGGAGCCACGCAGTTGACGGTGATCTTGCGCTTGCCCAGCTCGATGGCCAGGGCCTTGGCGGCGCCGATCAAACCGGCCTTGGACGCGCTGTAGTTGACCTGGCCACGGTTGCCGATCAGCCCGGACACCGACGTGATGCACACGATGCGTCCGGCGGCGCGACGACGAATCATCGGCATCATCACCGGGTGCAGCACGTTGTAGAACCCGTCGAGGTTGGTGCGCATCACCACGTCCCAGTCGTCTTCCGACAGTGCCGGGAACGCCCCGTCGCGGGTCAACCCGGCGTTGAGCACCACGCCGTAATACGCGCCGTGTGCTTCCACATCCGCTTCAAGAATTTCCTTGCAGCTGGCGCGGTCGGCCACATCGAATTGCAACACTCGGGCCTTGCGACCCAGCGCTTCGATTTCGACCTGTACTGCATCCGCCTCGGCACGCCCGCTGCGGCAATGCAGCACGATGTCGTGCCCGGCCTGGGCCAGGCGCAACGCGATAGCGCGGCCGATGCCACGGCTGGAGCCGGTCACCAATACGGATTCAGTCATGGCGTGGTGTCCTTCGATTCATCTAAATAGTTGGCCGCCTGGGGCGGTCGAAATACGTTCAGGCGTGCACTCGCCTGGATACCGTCGCCGGTGAGGTGGCATTCGAACACACCCATGCCGTTGTCGTCTTCCAGGGAGCGCAGGCCGTGGATGGTCAGCTCGCTGCCGGCGGGAAAGTGCTCGACGTTGCACTCGAATTTGCGCGTGCCCAGCAGGAAGCCCAATTCCACGGCTTCGCCTTTCTGGCGTGCGCGGCAACCGGCGTAGGCGGCGACGCTTTGCGCCATCAGCTCAATCCCGACCCACGCGGGCAGGCTGCCGTCGGTGCGGTTGAAAAGACCGTCGGGCTTGACCGTCAGACGGGTGTGAATCTGTTCTTCATCAAAGCTCAGGACCTGATCGATCAGGATCATGTCACCGGCGTGAGGCAGCAGTTCGGCGAGCGGCCAGTCAATCATGGGGCGTCTCCGATAATCAGGCTGACGTTGTTGCCGCCGAAGGCAAACGAGTTGCTCATCAGGCAGCGTTTTTCCAGAGCATCGCCGGACGACGCCCACTTCAATACGGGCAGTGCCGGGTCGGCCTGGCCATCCCAGACATGGGGCGGCACTCCACCTTCGGCGAGGCTCAGCCAGCAGAACGCCGCTTCCAGCGCACCGGCGGCGCCGAGGGTGTGGCCGGTCATGGGTTTGGTCGACGAGCAGGCTACGCCGTCCGGGAACAGGGCCGCGACCGCCAGGGCTTCCATGGCGTCGTTGTGCTGTGTGGCGGTGCCGTGCAGGTTCAGGTAGCCGATCTGGGCAGGCGCCAGTTTTGCGCTGGCCAGGGCCTTGCGCATCGCCTGCAGCGCGCCCTTGCCGGTGGGTTCGGGGGCCGAAATATGGTGGGCGTCGCAACTGGCGCCACTGCCCAGCAGTGCGACCGGCGCCGGGGTTTTGCTCATCAGGAACAGCACGGCGGCTTCACCGATATTGATGCCGTTGCGGTTCACCGAAAACGGGTTGCAGCGCTCTGCCGAGACGGCTTCCAGCGACGAAAATCCATTGAGGGTCAGCTTGCACAGCGTGTCGACGCCACCGCAGATCACCGCATCGCACACCCCAAGGTCCAGCAGGCGCTGGGCACTCATCAGCGCCCGGGCGCTGGAGGTGCAGGCGGTGGAAATCACATAGGCCGGGCCGCTCAGTTGCAGCCAGTCGGCGAGGAAATTGGCCGGGGCGCCGAGCTCCTGTTGCTGGTAGTCGTAGTCGCCGGGGAACTGCTTCTCCCGCAGGTAATGGGCGATACCGCGGCTGGCTTCATCGATGCCCGAGGTGCTGGTGCCGAGCACGATGCCGATGCGCGATGCACCGAAGGTCTGGATCGCTTGGCGGATCTCGTCGTCAATCTGCAACGCTGCTTCCAGCAACAGCTGGTTATTGCGGCTGTGATGGGATTCCAGCCCGGCCGGGAGGGCCGCCAGTTCACCCTTTACGCCCGCCACCGGCAGCACCCGCTCCGGCACCCAGCCGCTTTCGGCGCGCATGCCGGAGCAGTCGCCGGCAAACAGGCTGCGGCTGACTTCGCGCTTGTCGCGGCCCAGGGCGCAGATCACGCCGAGGGCATTGAGGTAGGCGGTCATCGGGCGGCCTCAAGGGGCGAGATGCGGTAGCTCAGGTGTTGCTGCCCCATCACGTCCACGCGAAACACCAGGGAGGAGTGATAGGTGATCTTCCAGTGGGACGGCAGGGTACGGGTCAGGTCCATTTCCTGGGTGCCGGGGTACAGCGCCGACACTTCATCCGCCGAAGTCAGGGCAAACAGCAGCGCGGCAAACAGCTCCCGGGCCTGGGGATTGGGCGGTAGCAGGCCGTCGGCCTGCCAGGCGCCGTTGACCAGCTTCTGGCGGGCCTGGGGAATGCCCAGCGGGTCCATCATTGACCAGCGAATCCCGCCGCCTTCGCGCTGCATCACCAGCAACCAGTCCTGGCGCTGGCCGTCCTGTTCACGCTGCACGTGCAGTTGCAGCGGCAGGCTCAGCACCGGGTTTTTCGACGGCAACGGCGGCTGGCTGGCGCAGGCGCTCAGCAGCAACAGGCAGCCGATCAACAGCATTCGGATCATGTTTCAGGGCTCGCTAAAGGTTTGCGGGCGACCACGTTGACCAGGGTTTCTTCGCGCTGGCCAGCCGGTGGTGGCTGGCGCAGGCCCCAGCGTTCAAGCAGGCCGAAATCGGTGGCGCGGCTCCACCACAGGTACGGGTACGAGACGTTCTGCGGGCCGAACTCAAAGCCCTGCTCGCGGATCATCTCAAGGTACTCTTCTGCGCTTTTCTGCACATGCATCGGGTGACGGAACAGCCAGCGGATTACCCAGGTGTCGATATAGGCTTCGGTGGATTCGGCGAACAGCAAATAGCCGCCCGGCTTGAGCACCCGGTAGAACTCTTTCAAGGCGCGATGTTGTTCCACCAGGTGATGGAAGGTCTGGTGACAGAACAGCACATCGACACTGGCGTCGGGCACATCGAGGGTCGCGCAATCGCTGCCGATCAACTCGATGGATAATCCCTGGCGCGCGGCTTCTGCTCGGCTCAGGTCGAGGCTGTGGGGGTCAGCGTCCAGGCCGATCAGGCGCTCGGGGGCGAACACCTGCTGCAGGTACTGGAACGATTTGCCCTGGCCGCAGCCGGCGTCCAGCAGCACCGGGGCGACCGGCAGCGGGTCGCTGAACAGGCTGCGCAGGTCGTTGATTGCCACGCGCAGCACATGGTGCTGCCAGGTGTGGCTGCGCAGGAACCAGAAGCCGAATTTGGTTTCTTCGACGTAGTTCTTACTTAAATACTGGCTGCTCATATTTTCTTCCTTGTCCCTGACGGGGCGGCCCACGGTGCCAGCATGAAGCTGAATGCCAGCCCCAAACTCACCGATAGCCCAAAATTACTCACCGCCGGCGTGCTGGAAATGGCCAGCAGGCCGAACGATAGCCAAGTAGTCACGGCGGCCAGCAGTGTGCCCAACAGGCTCACGGCGGCGCCGCCAATTTGTTCACGCATCAGGATCGCGTAGTCGACGCTGATGGCGGTCACCAGCAGCAGGCCGAACAGGCTGAACAACGTCAGTGGCTGCCCCAGCCAACCGAGGCTGGCCAGGCTGCACAGCGCTGCCAGCAGCGGCAGGGCGACGATGCGCAAGGCACCGCCGAAGCCGAACGGCAGGATCAGCAACAGCACGATCAACACGCACGACATCAATTTCAATTCGGCCGCGCTGATCTGCGTGGCGGCAAACACCTGGTTCAAGTCGCCGAGGCGGTCCACCAACTGCACGCCGGGCAGATCCAGGGCCTGTACCCGTAGCAAGGCCGGGTTGTTCAAGCCTTGCAGGCTCACCATTGCGGCCACGCCGCCGTCGACATTCCCCAGCCACAGCGTGCGCCACGGCTCGGCCAGCGGGCCGACCAGTGCTGCATCGATGTCTTCGGTGGGGAGGGCCTGCAACTGGGCCAGCTCGGCTTGCAGTGCGGTGGCGGGCACGCCGAGGTCGAACAATGGCTGCCAGTACTGCGGCAGCTGGTTCAGGGCTTCGCGCAGTTGCTGTTGCTCGGCGGGCGCATTGACCAACTGGTTGAGCGCCAGGTAACCCTGGAGCTTATCCATGTTCACCAACTGATCCAGGCGCTGGCCCAGCGCGGCCTGGCGTTCCAGCAACTGTTGTTGATTGTCTGCCCGCACCAGGAAGAACTGGCTGGTGGGCTGAAACCCGGTAATCCGCGCAACCGCCTGGGCTTCCTGCAGCAACTGCGGCGGTGCACCGATCCATTGGCGGATATCGTTCTTGCTGTTCAGGTGCCACAGGCCGCCGGCGCAAAACACCAGTACCAGTACCAACAGCACCGGACTCGGCAGGCGCTTGAGCAGCGACTCACGCACGCTCAGCAGGACCTCGGCAATGCGCAGCGGCCATTGCGCCGGACGCAGGTCGACGCCCTTGAGCAAGGCCGGCAACAGGCACACGGCCGACAGGTAAGCACCCACCAGGCCCGCCGCCGAGAACACCGCGATTTGCGTCAGCGCCGGGAAGGGCGTCCACGCCAGGGCCAGGTAACCGATGCAACTGGTGGCCAGGCTCAGGCTCAGGCCCGGCAAGGTCAGGCGCAAGGCCGGCCAGCTGCGCCACGGGCTCATGCTCCAGCTCTTGGACAGGTAATGCAGCGGGTAATCCACCGCCACGCCGATCAGGCTCGAACCCAGCACCAGGGTGATCACATGCATATGCCCGAACAGCGCCACACACGCCACCGCGCCAAACAGCATGCCCACCAGCACCGGCACGAACGCCAGCAACACCCGCCAGCGCCGGAACGCCAGCAGCAACAGCAACAGAATCCCGACCGTCGCACCGCCGCCAACCCAGGTGATCTCCCGCGTGGCCTGCTGCTGCCCATTGGCCGCGTACAACAGGCCGCTGGCAGCGAGCAATTGCGCGCCTTGCTGATCGGCCTGCTCGCGGCTGGCCTTGAGTAATTCGGCCACTTGCAGCGGCAGTTTCATGTCGAACGCATTGCCGGTGGTGCGCGCCCGCAGCAGCACCCAGCTTTTGCCGTCGGCATCGGCAATCAATGCGCCGCTGCCGATATCCAGTTGCACCGAGCCGTGTTGCGGTTGGCTGTTCTGGATGCGCCCGGTGAGGCCCAGCCAATCGTCCTGGCTTGGCACCAGGCTAAAGCCGGTGAACGGGTCGAACAGCGCCTGGACCCGCTGCTGGATAAACGCCTGGGGCTCGTCGATCAACTGCTCGCGGTCCTTGGCCGAGAGCATCGCCAGCCGGCCTTGCAGCAACTGCTGACGCAGGGCCGGGAGGTCGGCTTGGAGGTTCCACTGGACCTTTTCAAACAGGCCGCTGGCTTGCCAGCGCTCGCCCAATTGCTGGGCCATGGCCACGGCTTTTTGCCGGTCGGCATGCCCCACCAGCACCAGCATTTCGCGGTTCAGCGGTTCCTGCATGCGTTGTTCGGCGCGCAGCTCCAAGGCGTCCGGCGCGGTGCCGGGCACCAGTTCCATCAGGTTCGCCGACAGCGGCGCGCCATGGCGCCATTGCCAACCCGCCAGGGCCAACACGGCCACCAGCAGGATAAGAAACAGGCGCGGCAACCAGCGTTCACTCGGCAAAGTCGTGTTGCTCCGCGTCGCTCAATGGCTGGTTGCTGGTGCTGTCCTGCATCCGCAATACAGTGCTGTCGCCCTGGGTTTCCAGCAGCTCGATCTTCTGCACCAGTTCGCCGCCGTCGATATTGATCTGGGTGAAGACCTGTTTGAGCAGCAGCGAACGCGGGATCAACGTGAGTTTCCACTGGCTGGCTTCGCCTTGCAGCTGCAGTTCGAAGTCACGCTGCAAGCCACTGCTGTCGCCCTGCAAAACCGCGAGGAACAAACGGTTCTGCTCGGCACCGGCGCTCTTGTTCGGCAGCAGTTGCCAGCCGCTGGCGTCACGCCGGGCGATGCCGGTGGCGCTGATGCGGTAGTCCTGTTGCAGCGGGGTTTTCAGCAGCCACAGCAGGCCGTGGTCCTTGGCCAGGACGAAAGTGCCTTTGCTGACCAGCGGTTGCGGCAGGGCGCGCAGGTGTTTTTCCTGGATGAAGTTGCCGTGAATTACTGACGGTTTTGCCAGCTGATCGCTGAGTTGTTGCAGGTCGAAGGCGTGGGCCAGACTTGGAATACTCAACAACAGCATTAACGCGGTCCTTGTAGGAGCGAGCTTGCTCGCGAAGAACCTGAGGGCGCCGAGAAGTGTCAGGCGTCTCGCGTTATCGTTGACGACCATCGCGGGCAAGCCCGCTCCCACAGGGTGGTGTGTCATGACAGTGCCCTCTCGACTGCGTCGACAAATACTTTCGGCGAGGCCAACTGCATCTCGCGGCTGGCAATTTCTACCGCCACTTGCACGGTGCTGGCGCGGGTCAGGCGCTCGCCGGTGGCCTTGTCGCTGATCAGGTAATTGACCTTCAAGCGGTTCTCCCACTCCACCAGGCTGGCGCGCACGTTGATGGTCTGGCCGAAGGTCGCGCCGCGCACATACCGCAGTTGCATATCGATCACCGGCCAGGCGTAGCCCGACTCCAGCATCGTGGTGTAGTTGTGGCCGAGCTTGTCCAGCAAGGCGCAGCGGGCGACTTCCAGGTACTTCACGTAGTGCCCGTGCCACACCACGTTCATGGTGTCGATATCGAAAAACGGCACGAGGATTTCAGTGTCGCAATGCAACACGCCCTGGCTACGCATGCAGCCTCCAGTGTTGCTCGGCGATGCGCTTGAGGCACAGGCGCAGTTCGCCTTCCAGTGCGCGGTCTTCGATCACCGGCGGGAAGTCCTTTGCGAGCTCAATGTGCATGGCGGCCAGCGCCGGCGGCAGCGGGCGGGCGTCTTGCGCCTGGGCCCGCAGCCACACGCCCTGGTTGGCGGCCAGCAAGGTGGCGGCGGCGACTTGTTCGGTCAGCTCCAGCACGCGAATCGCGTCGCGGGCGGCGATGGTGCCCATGCTCACCTTGTCCTGGTTGTGGCACTCGGTGGAGCGCGAGAACACGCTGGCCGGCATGGTGTTTTTCAGCGCTTCGGCGGTCCAGGCGCTGGTGCCGATCTGCACGGCCTTGAAGCCGTGGTTGATCATCGCCCGCTCGGCCGGCGCACCGGACAGATTGCTCGGCAGGCCGTGGTTGTAGCGCACGTCCACCAGCAGGGCGAGTTGGCGGTCCAGCAGGTCGGCGACGTTGGCCACCAGGGTCTTGAGGCTGTCCATGGCGAACGCGATGTGGCCGCCGTAGAAGTGGCCGCCGTGCAGCACACGCTCTTCTTCGGCGTCGATGATCGGGTTGTCGTTGGCGCTGTTGAGTTCGATCTCGATGAACGAGCGCAGCCAGTTCAGGCTGTCGGCCAACACGCCCAAAACATGGGGCGCGCAACGTAGCGAGTAACGGTCTTGCAGGCGATGCAGCGGCGCGGTCGGGGCATCAATCGCGAGGTCCTTGCGCAGCCAGGCGGCGACTTGCATCTGCCCCGGGTGTGGCTTGGCGGCGAACAGGCGCTCGTCGAAGTGCTCCGGGTTGCCTTGCAGCGCCACCACGTTCAGCGCGGTGATGCGTGTGGCCAGTTGCAGCAGGTAGTCGGCGCGGGCGAAGGCCAGGCAGGCGAGGCCGGTCATCACGGCGGTGCCGTTCATCAGCGCCAGGGCTTCTTTCGGGCGCAGCACCAGCGGGTCCCAGCCCAGTTCGCGGTGCACGTCGGCGGCCTGGCGCCGTTCGCCTCGGAACATCACTTCGCGTTCACCGGACAAGGTCGCAGCCACGTAGGACAGCGGCGTCAAATCACCGCTGGCGCCCACCGAGCCTTCTTCAGGAATCAGCGGCAGCACGTCGAATTCAAGGAATGCATGCAGGCGTTCCAGCAACTCCACGCGCACCCCGGAAACGCCGTGGCACAGCGACTGCAACCGCGCCGCCAGCACGGCGCGGGTGGCTTGCTCGTCCAGCAACTTGCCCAGGCCACAGCCGTGGAAGGTGTAGAGATGGCGAGGCAGCGCTTCGACGTGCTCCAGCGGCACCGCCACCACGCATGAGTCGCCGTAGCCGGTGGTCACGCCGTAGATCACGCCTTCCTTGTCCAGCAACGAATCGAGGAACTGCGCGCCCTTGGCGATACGCTGGCGATACGGGGCATCGGCTTGCAATTGAGTCGGCGCCTGACGGTTGGCCAGGGCCAGCACGTCTTCGATGCGCAAAGGGAGTTCGCCGAAGGTTACCGGCTCAAGATGCGTCGTCATCGGTCTTCCAGAAAGGGTAAAAGTTGAACCATTGTCGGGGCGCTTCCAGGCAGAACTGGCCCAGGCGCTCGGCGTAGCGGGCGGTCCATTGGGCGATCACCTGCTGGCGGTCGCTGCGTTTCCATTCGATCAGTTGGGCGAACGGCTCGATGATCAGGCGGTAGCGGCCTTGATGCTTCAAGCACATCAGCAGGTTGACCGGGCATTTCAGCAGGCCGGCCAGCAGCCACGGGCCTTGGGGAAAGGCGGCGTCATGGCCGAGGAAGTCCACCCGCACCGTGCGCCCTCCATGCAGCGGCACGCGGTCGCCGGCAATCGCCAGCCACTCGCCGTCGTCCAGGCGCTGGCTGAGCATCATCAATACCGCAGGGTCGAGTTCGCTGACCTGGATCAGGCGCAGATTGGTCGCCCCGGCTTCGCCCAGGATGCGGTTGAAACGTTCGGCGTGCTTGGTGTGCACCAGCACGTTCATCGTGACCTTTTCCCCCAGCTCGGCGAGGGCGCGGCACACTTCAAGATTGCCCAGGTGCGCGCCCACCAGCATCTGCCCGCGCTCGCTACGCAGTTGGCCGCGCAGTTGGGCCGGGTCGATGATTTCGATCTGTTCCAGGCGCAGCTTGCCGTTCCATACGTCGAGCTTGTCCAGCAAGGCGTCGGCGAACGCCATGAACTGGCCGAAGACCCGCCGGTGGGTGGGGCGCAGGTCATCGCGCTGGCCCCAGTCGGCCAGGCGTTGCTGGTACTGCCAGGCGCTTTGGCGGGCCGTGCGGCCGAACAGGAAGAAGTACAAAACGATGCCGTACAGCAGCGGGCTCAGCAACCGGCGCCCGAGGACTTTGGCGGCGAAGGCGGTGAATTTCATCAGCCAGAAGCTGCCGCGCTCTTCGCGGTCTGCCCAGTGCCGGGTGTCCTGGGTCATGCCTGCCACCGGCGCCAGAGGATCATTGGCGCGCGCACCAACATGCCGAAGAACAGCCGGGTGTGCATCGAGGAAATCAGCGCGTTGTCGTGCACCAGGCGAAAGTGCGACAGGCCATCGGCGGGGTAATGCACCTGGGTCGGCAGCCAGCGCATTGGCTGGTTGCGCCACGACAGGCGCACCAGAATGTCGGAGTCGAAATCCATGCGCTTGCCGATGTTGGCCGAGTCCATCAGTGCCAATACCGGCGGCAAGGGATACACGCGAAAGCCACACATGGAATCGCGGATTTGCAGCGACAAGGTGTTGATCCACACCCACACGTGGGTCAGGTAGCGCGCGTAAAGGCGGCCCTTGGGCACGCTGTCGTCGTATTCCGGGTAGCCGCAGATCACCGCATTGGGGTGAGTGCGCGAGGCGTCGAGGAAGGTCCCGACTTCCCGCAGGTCGTGCTGGCCGTCGGCGTCCACTTGCAGGGCGTGGGTGAAGCCCAGGCGCGCGGCTTCGCGAAAGCCGGCCATCACGGCGGCGCCCTTGCCCTGATTGGCGGGCAGGGTCAGCAGCGAGACGTTGTCGAGGGTTGCCAGTTGTGCCAGCACGGCGGCGCAGGCGGGGCTGCTGCCGTCGTCCACCAGCAGGCACGGCAGGCCGCCGTCGAGCACGGTGCGCACCACGGCGGGCACGGCGGCCTCGTGGTTGTAGACCGGGATCAGGGCGCAGGGGTTATGCATAACAGATACCCTGTTGGCAGAAACGCTTTTTGTGGCGAGGGAGCTTGCTCCCGCTGGGCTGCGAAGCGGCCCCAATACAGGCGACCGAGACCTGTCTGATAAACCACAGTGCCTGGGTTGGGAGTGCTACGCACTCCAGCGGGAGCAAGCTCCCTCGCCACAGGGAGCGGATTTGCCACAGAGGGTTATTCACTCGCCAGCTCCAAAAGAATGCGCCCACTGGAGCAGGCCGCCGTCTCATTGCGGTAGGCGAAGTACAGCTTGCCGCGCTCCTGATCAAAGCGCAGGTGCAGTTCGATCCGGTCATCCGGACGCACCAGTTGCTGGAACTTGAGCACTTCCATCCCGGCGAATTGGCCCGGCAGCTTGAGCAGTTGCTGGCCCAGGCTCAGCGCCCAATCCACTTGCACCACACCCGGCAGCACCGGGGTTTGCGGGAAGTGGCCGCTGAAGTAGGCGAGGTCCGGCGGGATCGCCAGTTGCAGGGTCCATTCACCGTTGGCTTCGACTTGCTCCAGCACTTCCGGCGCTTTCGGGCGGGGTGCCAGCAGCAGGGCTTCGACCTCGGCCTGGGGCAGCTTGCCTTGGCTGTTCAACGGCAATTGGCGCAACAGGCGCCAGCGGCGGGGCAGGGCCAGGGCTTCGCAGTGTTGGCTCAAGTGCTGGCGCAGGGCTTGGGTGACGGTGCGCCGGCCCTGGTTGCGCAGGGCATGCAAACCGTCGCTGCTGAGCACCACGAGGGCACCGAGGGACGCGCGGTTTTCCTGCACCACGCCAAGGCGGGTTTCGGCGACCCAGGCGTGGTCTGCCAGCGCCTGTTCGAGCATTGGCAGGGAGATGCGTTTTTCTTCCAGCTTGACGATGCGGTCCAGCCGGCCCAGCAATTCGAAGCGGCCGTCGGCGTGGATGTTCGCGGCGTCGGCGGTGTGTTCGATATGCCCGGCGGGGAGGTACGGCGAGGCAATGCGCAAGGCGCCGTCGGCGTCCTGACTCAGGTGCACATCGGCAAACGGCTGCCACGGTTGTTCGCCCTGGCGCCAGGCGATGCCGCCGGTTTCCGAGCTGCCGAGGATTTCCGTCGGCCATTGCTGCAAGCGTTGATGCAGGCTGCTGGCGGCTTCAAGGGGCAACGCGCCGCCGGAGGAGAACACCCGCTTGACCGGTATAAGCGCCGGCCAGTCGAGGTTGTCGCCCATGCGCTTGAGCAGCGCCGGGCTGGCAACCCAGGCGAACTGCGCATGCTCGCGGCTGGCGCGCTGCAGGTCCTCGGGGAATGCCAGTTGGCGGCGCACAAAGGTGCGCCCGGCACACAACGGCCACAGCACCCGGAACAGCAAGCCATAGATATGTTGGGTGGCGACGCTGCCGATGATGCAGGCCTCGCCCAGGTCGGCGCCCCACAGGGTTTCCAGGGCCTGGACCTCATTGGCGATCTGGCGCAGGGTTTTGTCGATGCGCTTGGGCTCGCCGCTGGAGCCGGAGGTGCACAGGCTCAGGCAGGTGGCGTCCAGGTCCAGGGCAGCGGCGCTCAATGGCGCTTGATAGAGCGCGTCCAGGTCGCCGGCCTCGGTCAGCCAGGCGTCGACGGCGTCGTCCCAGCGCTGGCGGGTCTGGGGTTGCAGGTCGGCGGGCAACAACACGCTGACTCCGGCGCGCCACGCACCCAGCAGGGCGATCGCCAGCAAGCCGGCATCTTCCAGGTGCACGGCCAGGCGCTGGATGCCCCGGGCTTGCAAGCCGGCGGCCAGGCTCAGGCACTTCTCCCACAGTTGTGGGTGATCCAGGGCAGGTTCGGTGGTGACCCAACGCTGACCTACAGGCTCAAGCAGCAAGTGCTCAAGATTCAACCAATTCATACGCGGCCTCGAACCCTTTGTCGTACCAGCCATTCCACGGCAAACAACAGCCCCATCAGCCCGTAGGCGATCATGCCGTTGTACAACGTCCACCAGCTCAGCGGCGCCCACAAGGTGAGGGCGGCGGCGAGCAGGCCGTTACACAGAAAAAACACACTCCACACCACGGTGACCTGGCGCGTGTACACAATCGCTTTCTCGGGCAATTGCGGCTCGGTCATGCGGGCCAGGCGCTCGACCATCGGCGGCCCGTATTTCAGGCTCAGGCCGAACAGCGCCAACATGAACGCGCTGACCAGGCTCGGGTACCAGCGCAGCATCTGCGGGTTGTCGAACCAGGCGAGCATCAGGCAAAAGACGATGATCGCTGCGGCCATCCAGCGACTGCCCGGGCGCCTGGCGCCGGTCAGGGCGCGCAACAGCCACAGGCTGCCCAGCAGCAGGCCGAATTGCCACGGTGCAAAATGCTCCGTGCCGTAATACACCGCAAAAGGGTACAGCAGCCCCGCCAGCAACAGGCCAAGGCCGATCAGCCGGCTCATGCGGCCGGTTGAACCAGACGGTAGACCGCCTCGACCACGTCGTTGACCGTGCGCACGGCCTTGAACTCTTCGGCGGCGATTTTCTTGCCGGTCTGGCGCTTGATGTGGTCGATCAGGTCCACTGCGTCAATGCTGTCGATTTCCAGGTCCTGGTACAGGTTGGCGTCGAGCGTGACGCGTTCAGGTTCCAGTTCAAACAGTTCCACCAGGGCGTCGCGCAAGGTGTTGAAAATATCGTCACGAGTTTGCATGGTACGGTCTCAAGCTGCCTGTCGGGCCGTGACGAACGCCGCGAGGCTGGCCACGTTGGTGAAGTGATTGCGGGTGTCCTTGGCGTCGGCATCGATTTTGATGCCGTACTTTTTCTGGATTGCCAGGCCCAATTCCAGGGCGTCGACTGAATCCAGGCCAAGGCCTTCGCCGAACAGGGTTTGCTCGTTGCCGATGTCGCTCTCGCTGATGTCTTCCAGGCCCAGGGCCTCGATGATCAGCGTTTTTATGTCGTGCTCAAGGCGGTGTTGGTCGCTCATCTTCGGCGAGCTCCTTAATAAAATACTGGTGCAGGTAATCGTTAAGCTTGCGTGAAGCCTGGGGCGCGGGCCCTTGTGCGGCAAACGCCTGTGGTTCTATATCGGCACCCACGCGCAAACTGAAGTGAAAACGGCGATTGGGGATGCGATACCAGGGTTCGGCCTTGGTCAGGGTGGTGGGGCTGACCTTGATCACCACCGGAGTAATGATGCTCGCACCTCGCAAGGCAATGGCGGCGGCGCCGCGATGAAAGGTCGGTGCCTGGCCCGGCGAAGTGCGGGTGCCCTCGGGGAAAATGATCAGGGTCTGGCCGTCCCGCAGGGCGTCGGCGGCCGCGTCGAGCATGTCGGCGCTGCCGTCGTTGCTGATGTAGCCGGCGTCGCGCACCGGCCCACGGGTGAACGGGTTCTGCCACAGGCTCTGTTTGACCACGCAGTTGGTCTGGCGCATCAGGGCGATCAGGAACACCACGTCCACCAGCGACGGGTGGTTGGCGATGATCATCTGGCCGGGACGGCCGAGCTTTTCGGCGCCTTCGACGCTGTAGGTCAGAATGCCCAGGCGCGTCATCATGCGGATAAACAGCCAGAACAGGCAGCTGATGGTGTGGCGGGCGCGCCGCTGATGCCGTTTGGCGTCTCCCGGCAGGCAACTGAGCAGCGGAAACACCAGCACGCGCAAGCACAGGCCGCCGATGCCAAACAGGGCGAAGGCGGCAGCGGTGGCGAACAGGCGCCAGTAGTAGGCCTGCCGAGGCTTTTCGGTCAGGGCTTGCGTTGCCAGTTCCATACTCGGTTCTTCCAGGCATGTTGGCAGGCGCCCTGTTCGTTCAGCAGGGTGCGCAGCAGGTTCAGGGCGTGGGGCCACTGGGCTTTGGTGGTGGGTTGGACAGCGGCCGTATTCAGTTCCAGCTGCCACTCGTCGCCCGGCGTCAGCAACAGGCCGAGGGCGTAGGGGAAGGGCACGTCGTCGATCCAGCGGGCGTAGGTTTCGGGCGGCTGCTCCTCGGTAATGATCAGCAACACAGCCGGTGCGCCTTCATTGAGCAGGGCAGCAGCTTCGAGCATGCCGTGCTCCAGGCCGTCACCGGCGGCGGCGAGGGCGGTCATTTCGCTGGTTTCATTGCGCAGGATCGACCACAGGCCAATCACCGCGTTGTGCACCGACAGGCTGAACTGGGTCGGCGACAGCGGCTCGTCGTTGGCCAGGTCGCTGAGAATATCGAGGGTGCGCGGGGTTTCGCCGTGACGGGAAACGAACACCAATGGCAGCTGTTGCAGGCCTTCGGCCAGTGGCCAGCCCACGCTGAAGGCCATGCGCGCCAGGCGGCTCAGGCGCCGGCGCTGCATGGCCGGCAGGAACGACACATCGGGGGCAGCGTCGCTGCTGGCGAGCAACGTCGGCTGCCGGCACCAGGCGCGCCAGTCGTCCGCGCTTTCGAGCCCTGGGGCCCAGGCGCGCCATTGGGCGATGTTGAAATTGATCACTGAGAAGTTATCCCGCCCCTGCGGGCATCCTTGTGCGGCTGTTGGCCCCGGATACGGGGACAGGGAGCAATGGCCGAGTGGGGCGCATTATCCCGGTGCCGTGGGGTTCTAGCAAACTTTGGTAAAGAATTGTTCACGAGTGATTACAAATTGGTTGTAAAGAATTACAGATTGTCGGTCATGCAGGTGGGGCAGCAGGTGTCAGGCAATTCCTGCTTTGTCGGACGGACGGGAAATTGTTGTGCGAGATAGAGCCTCTGATGCTGTAGTACAGGAACAAACGAGGTAGCTAACCAGCGCTTTTGCCCTCTACACTCGGTCATTCATTGATACACGGAGGTTTTTCCATGCGGCGCGTGGTGTTCAACCAAAAAGGCGGAGTTGGCAAGTCCAGCATCGCCTGCAACCTGGCGGCGGTCAGCGCCAGCGAAGGCTATCGAACCCTGTTGGTGGACCTCGATGCCCAGGCCAACTCAACCCAGTACCTCACCGGCCTGACCGGCGATGATATTCCTATGGGTATCGCCGATTTCTTCAAGCAAACCCTGTCTTCCGGGCCGTTTTCGAAGAAAAACCAGGTAGATATCTACGAGACCCCGTTCGACAACCTGCACGTCATCACCGCCACGGCGGAACTGGCGGACTTGCAGCCCAAGCTTGAGGCCAAGCACAAGATCAACAAGCTGCGAAAGCTGCTGGATGAATTGAGCGAGGACTACGACCGGATTTACCTGGATACGCCACCGGCGTTGAATTTTTATGCGGTTTCGGCGCTGATTGCCGCTGATCGCGTGTTGATCCCGTTCGATTGCGACAGCTTCTCCCGTCAGGCGCTGTATGGCCTGCTGGCAGAGATTGAAGAATTGAAGGAAGACCACAACGAAGGGCTGGAAGTGGAAGGGATTGTGGTCAACCAGTTCCAGGCCCGGGCGAGCCTGCCGCAGCAGATGCTGGATGAACTGATTGCCGAAGGCTTGCCGGTGCTGCCGGTGTACCTGACCAGCTCGGTGCGCATGCGTGAATCGCACCAGGCCAACATGCCGCTGATCCACCTGGACCCACGGCACAAGCTGACACAGCAGTTTGTGGAGTTGCATAACCTGCTGGAAAACGCGTGATCCAGCAGGCGACACAAAACCCATGTGGGAGCCTGCTTGTGTGGGAGCCGGGCTTGCCCGCGATGCAGTCAACTCGGTTTGTCAGTTACACCGAGGTGATGCTATCGCAGGCAAGCCAGCTCCCACATTGGGTCTTTGTTCCTACAGGGAAATCGTCGTCTTGCGCCGTTGCCTACAGTTACGCCCGGCCAAACCACCGAAACCCTGATCCTCAACACCTACGAAACCTTCTCCTCAGTCACCACCCTCTTGCTCGACCTTTCCGACGACCTCACCGGCAAGCAGCGCGATGTCGCGTTGGCCATTCATCAACTGAGCGAATTGGGTGTATTGCTGATGGGGCAAGTGATGGGCCGGGGCGTCCCGCTACCTCAAACGCCCTGACTGCGCAGCCAGCTCATCAACTGCGGCAACGGAAACGCCCCGCTCTGACGCGCCACTTCCCGGCCATTCTTGAACAGGATCAGGCTGGGAATCGAGCGAATACCCAACTGAGCGGATAACTGCTGATTGGCCTCGCTATCGAGCTTGGCCAATCGGCATTTCCCGGCCAACTGGCCGGCAGCCTGTTCAAACACCGGCGCAAACGACTTGCATGGCCCGCACCATTCGGCCCACACATCCACCAGCAACGGCAGGTCGCCCTTGATCTGGCTGGCGTAGTCGCCCTGTTTCAACTCAAAGGATTTGCTTAATAGCACCGGTTGTTTGCAGCGCCCGCATTTAGGCGCATCGCCCAGGCGTTCATTGGGGATGCGGTTAAGACCGCTGCAGTGGGGGCAGGGGATGACGAGAGAGTCGGACATGGTGGGCTCCGTGAAAGTGGCCAATGGGTTCTATTTGGAGCCAGTGCAGAGGTTTATCAAGGAGCGCTAAGGCACCTATTGTGGCGAGGGAGCTTGCTCCCGCTGGGCTGCGAAGCGGCCCCAAAAAATCGGGAGCGCTGCGCACTGGAGCGCCAGCCCGGTCCAACGGGAGCAAGCTCCCTCGCCACATTGGCTCACTCCTACGACGAACAACTAATCTCCAAATGCTTCCCCCAGTCCGGCGGCCGCTGGGCGTATTGTTCCATCCCCGGCTGCTCTTCAAACGGCTTGGTCAGCACTTCATGCAGCCGGCGCACTTCGCTGTAATCCCCAAGCTCAGCCGCCTGGATAGCGTTCTGCGCCAGGTAATTGCGCAGGATATAAAGCGGGTTCACCCCGTGCATCCGCTCACGCCGCTGCTCTTCTGTGCCGCTGGCTTCGCGCTCCACACGGGCCTTGTACAGCTCGGCCCACTCATCAAACCCCTTGAGGTCGACAAAATCGTCGCGCAACCGCGCCACGGCCAGTACCGCAGATTCATCTCCCAGGCGGCGGAAGAACAGGGTGTAGTCGACGCCGCTGTTCTGCATCAGTTGCAGCAGGCGCTCCACCAGCTTCTGGTCGTCATCTTCGGCGGTGGTAAGGCCCAATCGGCGGCGCATCAGGTCCAGGTAGTGCGCCTGGAACAACGGCAGATACAACCCCAGCGTTTCCCGCAACGCCTCAACGCTGATAAACGGCGTCAACGCCTGCGCCAACGCGCTCAAATTCCACTGCCCGATCGGCACCTGATTACTGAAGGAATAACGCCCTTCATGATCCGAATGGTTGCAGATGAACTGCGCGTCAAAATCATCGAGGAATGCAAACGGCCCAAAGTCGAAGGTGATGCCGAGGATCGACATGTTGTCGGTGTTCATCACGCCGTGGCAGAACCCATAGGCCTGCCATTTGGCGATCAGCTCGGCATTGCGCTCGACGATTTCGCGGAACATCGCCAGGTACGGCTCGGGCTGTTCCATGCACTCCGGGAAGTGCAACGACAACACGTGCTCCGCCAGCTCCTTCTGCAGCTCGGGTTTCTTGGTGTAGTAGAAATATTCGAAATGCCCAAAGCGCACATGGCTGTGGGCCAGGCGCAGCACCATGGCGGCCCGCTCCTGTTTCTCGCGCCACACCGGGGTGTCAGAGCCGATCACGCACAGCGCCCGACTGCTGGGAATACCCAGCGCATGCAACGCTTCCGACGCCAGAAACTCCCGAATCGACGAGCGCAGCACCGCGCGCCCATCGCCCATGCGCGAGTACGGGGTTTGCCCGGCACCCTTGAGGTGCAGGTCCCAATGCTCGCCTGCCTGGTTATATACCTCGCCCAGCAACAGCCCGCGGCCGTCGCCCAGTTGCGGGTTGTAGGAACCAAACTGATGCCCGGAATAGATCATCGCCCGCGGCTCGGCCTCGGCCCACAGCTTGTGCCCGCCAAACAGCTCGGCGAATACCGGCGTTTCGGCCACGGCAGGGTCGAGGTCCAGCAGCGTCATGGCCGCGTTGCTCGCCACCACCAGACGCGGTGCGTCGATGGGCTCGGGCAGTACGTGGGTTGAGAAACCGTCGCCCAGGCGGGCGAAGCGGTTGTCGAAGGTCAGTTCGTCGAGGGCTTTCAACGGCCATCTCCTGAGCAGAATGTCCGACCATTCTGCTGGGGATAACGCGTTTAGTCGAGTTTGGCGGGCGGCGGCTCGGGCAGGTCCTGGTCCTGGGCGGGCGGCAGGATGGTCCGGTTTTCTTCCTCTACCGGCACCAGCTTGTATTCCTGGCCATGCAGGTTTTTCAGGTAAACCTCCATCTGCCGGAACGAGATGTTGATGTGGTGGTTCTTGAACTCGCGGTTGATGAAGCGGTTGACCTCATCGATCACCGGGTTGCGGTCGCCAAGATCCCGCACATGCATGCGCAGCTCGTGGTCGAGGGTGCTTTCACCGAAGTTGAGGAAGTACACGTGGGGCGCCGGGTCCTTCAACACGCGCGGGTTTTCGGCGGCGGCCTTGAGCAGTAATTCCTTC
Source organism: Pseudomonas sp. BIGb0558 (assembly GCF_024807515.1). Lineage (NCBI taxonomy): Bacteria > Pseudomonadati > Pseudomonadota > Gammaproteobacteria > Pseudomonadales > Pseudomonadaceae > Pseudomonas > Pseudomonas sp. BIGb0558. Next base: position 246,419 of record NZ_JANUEW010000002.1, on the reverse strand, counting down.
ACCAGGTCCAGGTCCGAGCCGTAGTCCACGCCCAGTTTCAGGGTGACCCGGGTGATTGTGTCGGTCAGCGACCAGTTGATCAGTTGCCCAGTGATGAACGTTTTGTTCGGGACAATGATGTCTTTGCGGTCGAAGTCGGTGATGGTGGTGGCGCGGATGCGGATCTTGCTCACCGTGCCCGACAGGTTGCCGATGGTGATGGTGTCGCCGATCCGCACCGGGCGCTCGAACAGGATCATGATGCCGGAGATGAAGTTGGCGAAGATCTCCTGCATACCAAAGCCCAACCCCACCGACAGCGCGGCCACCAGCCATTGCAATTTGTCCCAGCTCACGCCGAGGGTCGACAGGGTGGAGACAAAGCCCACGCCGGCAATTACGTAGGACAGCAACGTGGTGGTGGCGTAGGCGCTGCCCTGGGCCAGGTCGAGCTTGGACAGCACCAACACTTCCAGCAGGCCGGGCAGGTTGCGTGCCAGGGCGAAGGTGATGCCGACGATGATCAAGGCGCCGAGCAAGTCGCCGATGCTGATGGGCACCATGCTGATATTGGCGCCGGTGCCGCTGGTGTATTCGTAGAGGGTGACGTTGTCCAGGTAGGAAAATACCGAGATCAAGTCAGACCACACCCAGTACAGCGCAGCGATAAAGCCGCCGAGCAAGGCCAGGCGAATCAGGCGCATCGACTGTTCATTGACCTGTTCGATGTCCAGGGTCGGCTCTTCGATCACCGCTTCGCCATCGCCCGCTTCCTTGGCCGCCTGGCGTTTGGCCAAGGCCCGCGCGTAGGCCAGGCGCCGTGCGGCAACCCCCAGGCCTCGCACGAAGGTGGCTTCGATCACCAGCCAGAACATCAGCAGGTACAGGGTGTTGATCAGCCGGTCGCTGAGTTTCAGGGCGGTGTAGTAGTAGCCAAAACACACGGCAATAAACAGCGCGACCGGCAGCGCGGTAAACACCAGGCCGACGGCTTTGCGGAACAGCGAGGCTTTTTCGTGGGTCGGGCTATTGAGCAGCAGGCGCCCGAGCAACCAGGCCATCAAGGCGTAGCAGGTCAGTACCACGCCAATACCCAGCACGTCGTCTGCCAGTGCTGCCGGCTGGTGCTCGGCGATGGCAACTACGGCCACCAATGCCAGTACCACCAGCCCGAGCTTGCGCACCCAGCCCTGGAGGAATTCGACCTGGGGTTTTTCCCAACGGAAATGCAGCTCTGCCACACCGCCGGGCGCAAGGATTCGGTAGGCGGTGTAGAACACCAGCCACGCTTGGGCGATCTGTAGCAGGGCCGCGCCGAGGTTGGCGTTTTGCCCGCGGGCATCGATCTGCAGCGCATAGCCGCACAGCGCCAGGCCCAGCGCCACCGGCATCGCCAGCGCGATATTCACCAGGATAGCCACCGGCGTATGCCACTGGCTGTCGCGCTTGAAGTGGCCGATGTCCATGTGGATTTTTTTCAGCCGGGCATACAGGGCGCTGCGGCGCCACAGCAGGGCACCGATCAACAGCAGCAGGGGCAGGAACAGCAGAGGGCGTTGGGTCAGGCCGTCATACAGTTCGCTGACGCTTGAAGCCCACGGCAGGGTGGTCACCTGTTTGCTCAGGTGCGCCGGTACGGTTTCCAGCCATTCGGTGTCCAGCGGCTTGTTACTGGGAATCCAGAACATCTGCTCGTCGAGGGTCGCCCGCAGGGTGGTGGCGGTGCTCAGCAGTTGCTTCTGGTTCAGTTGCAGGGTGATGGATTCGTTGAGCAGTGCGCTCAGTTCCCGGCTCAGGCGCTCCAGCAGGTCGCTGCGGGTGATCGCCAGTTCCAGCAGGGTGCGCCGCAGTTGTGGCGTCACCTGGTCGGCCGGCTGGTTGGCCAGCAGGCTGTCGACGTAGGTACTCGGGGTGCTGATCAGTTCGCGCTGTTGGTTGACCTCGAACTGGTACAGGCGAATGTTGGCGATGTCGTCCGCCAGGTCGCGGTCTACGGTCAGGCGCGGCAAGGCCTGCTTCTGTTTGTAGAGGATCTTGGACAGCAACAGGCTGCCCTTGAGTACGTTGATCTGCTCGTCCAGGGCCGAGTCGCTTTGGGTCACGCTGTCCAGTTGCTGCTTGGTCTGCAGGTTTTTCTGGGTCAGTTCGTTGAGCCGGTCGGTGCTTTTGAGCAGGTAGTCGGACAGTTTCAGGTTGGCCGCGCTTTCCGTGGCCAGCAGGCTGCTGCCACCGGCCTTTTGGGCTTCGATGGATTGCTGGGTCACGGTTTCCTGGGATTGGGCCAGGCGCTTCTGGTTGATCAGGGTTTGCAGGTCCTGGATTTCCTGCTCCAGGCGGGCGGTTTTTTCCAGTACCAGGTCGTGCTGGCTGTTGCCCAGGTCTTGCAGCTGGCTGTTGCCGGCCAGTTCCTGGCGACGCAAGGGAATCAGCGCGTTGAGGGCGGCCAACTCGGCGTTCAGCTGGTTGCGCTGGTCACCGCTGAGGGTCTTGCCATTGTCTTTGCCGGCCTTGAGGGTCGCGCTGATCTGCTGGATGCGCGTCTGGCTGCTGCTGATTTCGGTTTGGGCGCGCTCGGGGCGGGTCTGCGCCGCGATGGTCAGGCTGTTGGCGTCGGCCAGTTCCTTTTGCAGGTCGCCTTGCTGGGTGGTGCGCTGCACCAGCAGTTGCTCAAGTTGCGGCACCGGCAAGGTGGCGTAGCGCTGGGCGACCGGAATTACCTTGGTGGCCTTGAGCCGGACCAGTTCGCGCTGGTTGTCGACGGTCTGGCGCGGCGCGTCTTCGAGCTGGCGCTTGAGGTCCACCAGGCGCTGCTGGTAGTCCTGCTGGTTGCCGAGGAAGGTGAGGGTCTGCTGCAGGATGGATTGCAGCGCCTTCATGTCGGCGTCGGGCAGCTTGCGGTCCGGCAGCTTGTCCAGGGTTTGCTGGACGGAGTCGATGCTGGGCGGGTCGGCCGCGTGTACGGTGCCGACGCAGAGGGTCAGGCCTAGCAGGGCAGTGGCTAAAAAGGTGCGCAGGATTGTCATAGAGACCGGTCAAGCAAGGTGATAAATAGGGGGCGTCCTGACATCGACTGGCGCGCCGTCGCCCCGCAGTTTAGAGGAAGAGTCCGGGACCCGGGCGACTTCCTTCGGGGAATCTGACGCCGACTTTGCCGATCTTGTTCCCGTCCATGACCGCGACGGTCCAGATGGTGTTGTTCCATTCCACCTGGTCGCCGACCACGGGCGCACCGCCGACTTTCTGGGTGATGAAGCGGCTCAGCGGCATGTCGGGGTCGATGCCCTCGAGCTTGAGCCCGTACAGCGCCGACACCGCGCCCAGCTGGGCGTCGCCTTCCAGTACGAAGTCGCCGAAGAAGCGCAGGTCGAGGCCCCGTTGCGGTGCCTGGCTGAACAGTTTGCCGAGGGCCGGCAGGTTGTGTTCATGGCCGATCACGCAGAGCAGATCGTCGACTTCCAGCACCGTACTACCCGACGGATGGAGCAGTTGTTGGCCGCGAAACAGCGCAGCGATCCGCGTGCCTTCGGGCATTTTCAGTTCGCGAAGGGCCGCACCGATGCACCATTTTTCGGCACCCAGGCGATAGACGAACAGCTCCCACTCGCTGGTGACGTGCACTTCCAGGGCCGCCCGGGAAATCGGCGCAGGCTCGGGCGGTACCGTCACTTTCAACAATTTGGCGACCCACGGCAGGCTCGTGCCTTGTACCAGCAACGACACCAGCACGATAAAGAACGCCAGGTTGAAGTACAGCTGGGCGTGGGGCAGGCCGGCCATCAGCGGGAACACCGCCAGGATGATCGGTACCGCGCCGCGCAGGCCGACCCAGGCGATAAAGGCTTTCTCTCGACCATGGAAGGCCTTGAACGGCAGCAGGCCGACGATCACCGACAGCGGCCGTGCGAAGAGAATCATCCACAGCGCCAGGCCCAGGGCCGGCAGCGCAATGGGCAGCAGGTCATGGGGCGTGACCAGCAGGCCCAGCACCAGGAACATGCCGATCTGTGCCAGCCAGGCCATGCCGTCGAGCATATGCAAGATGCCATGACGGCTGCGCACCGGGCGGTTGCCGATCACCAGGCCGCACAGGTACACGGCGAGGAAGCCGCTGCCGTGCAAGGCGTTGGTCAGGGCAAACACGAACAGGCCGCCGGAAATCACCAGGATCGGGTACAGGCCGTTGGCCAGGTTGATCCGGTTGACCATCTGCAGCATCAACCAGCCACCGCCCAGGCCGATGATGCCGCCGATCCCGAATTCGCGGATCAGGTGCGTCAGCAGGCTCCAGTGCAGGCCGGTCTGGCCGCTGGCGAGCATGTCGATCAGGGTGACGGTGAGGAACACCGCCATCGGGTCGTTACTGCCGGATTCGATTTCCAGGCTGGCGGTGACCCGTTCGTTCAGGCCTTTGCCGCCCAGCAGCGAGAACACGGCGGCGGCGTCCGTGGAGCCGACGATGGCGCCGATCAGCAGGCCTTGAATGATGTTGAGGTTGAACAGCCAGGCGGCTGCCATGCCGGTGAGACCGGTGGTGATCAGCACCCCGACCGTCGCCAGGGACAACGCGGGCCAGAGCGCCACGCGGAAACTGGCTACCCGTGTTCGCAGGCCGCCATCGAGCAGGATCACGGCCAGGGCGAGGTTGCCCACGAGGTAGGCGGTAGGGTAGTTATCGAAGATGATGCCGCCGCCGTCGACGCCGGCGATCATGCCCACGGCCAGGATGATCACCAGGATCGGGATCCCCAGGCGGGACGAAAGAGAACTCACCAGAATGCTCGCACCTACCAGCAACGCGCCGATCAAGAACAGGCTGTTGATGGTCGTCGCATTCAAAGGCAGTACTCCATGAGCAGGAAAGACGAGGCGCAAACTGACCATGCAGTCTGCGTGCCAGCGATTCTAACCTGTTGAATTGCTGTGCTGTCAAAAAAGGTGTTGGGGATGTACGCAGGTCAAATGTGGGAGCTGGCTTGCCTGCGATCGCGGTGTGTCAGTCACTGGAGATCGTGACTGTCAGATTGCTATCGCAGGCAAGCCAGCTCCCACAAGGGATCACCGGTGTCAGTTAAAGCCGGAACCGCCCCACCATCCCGTTCAAATCCACCGCCAACCGCGACAGCTCACTGCTCGCCGCACTCGTCTGGCTGGCCCCGGTCGCCGATTGCACCGACAAATCGCGGATATTCACCAGGTTGCGATCCACTTCCCGCGCCACCTGCGCCTGTTCTTCAGCAGCGCTGGCGATCACCAGGTTGCGCTCGTTGATTTCAACGATGGCGGTATTGATGGTATCCAGCGACATCCCCGCGCCCTTGGCGATGTTCAACGTCGATTCCGCACGCTCGGTGCTGTTGCGCATCGAATCCACCGCATGCTCGGTACCGGCCTGAATGCTGCCGATCATCCGCTCGATTTCGCTGGTGGACTGCTGGGTGCGATGGGCCAGGGCCCGCACTTCATCCGCCACCACCGCAAAACCACGCCCGGCTTCACCGGCGCGCGCCGCTTCAATCGCCGCGTTCAGGGCCAGCAGGTTGGTCTGGTCGGCCAGGCCGCGAATCACGTCCAGCACCTTGCCGATGTCCCGGGACTCTTCCGCCAGGTTGCCGATCAGGGTGGCAGTGGCTTGCACATCGCTGCTCATGCGCTCGATGGCGCTGACGGTTTCCTGCACCAGATCACGGCCATCGCCCGCAGACGAAGTGGCGTTTTTCGAGGCTTCGGAGGTGCTGACCGCGTTGCGGGCCACTTCTTCAACCGCGCTGGTCATCTCGTTCACCGCCGTGGCGGCCTGTTCGATTTCGTTGTTTTGCTGGGTCAGGCCGCGGGCGCTTTCGTCGGTCACGGCGTTCAGCTCTTCCGCGGCGGAGGCCAGTTGGGTGGCCGAGCCGGAAATGCGCTGCAAGGTGTCCTTCAGCTTGTCCTGCATCTTGGCCATCGCCAGCAGCAGCCGGCCGGCTTCGTCGTTGCCTTCCACCTTGATCGGGCGGGTGAGGTTGCCTTCGGCGATTTCCTCGGCGGCGTCCAGGGCCTGGGCGATCGGCTGGGTGATGCTGCGGGTCAGCAGCCAGGCGAACAGCATGGTCAGCGCAGTGGCCAGGATCAGCAGGATCACCACCAGCTCAAAGGCCATGTCGTACTGGTCGGCGGCTTGCTGGTTGGTGGCCAGGGCCATCTTGTTGTTGATGTCCAGCAGGCGGTTCAATACGGCGTTGACCTGATCCGAGTTGCTCAGCAGCTCGGTGTTCAGCAGCGTGCGCAGTTCTTCCACCTGATTGGCCCGGGACAGGCTCTTCATGCGCTCTTCGATCTGATGGTACTGGGCCAGCAGGCGCACGTATTCATCGTAGGCAGCACGTTCTTCGCTGCTATCGATGAGTTTTTCGTAGATGCCCTGCGCGGTGCGGATCTGCTGGTTGCGCACGTCAAACGACTCAAGGGTCTTTTGCTGGACGTCGGGCTCGCGGTTGGTCAGCAAGCGATAGGACAGCACCCGCAGACGCAGGGTCAGCTGGGTGAACTCATCCAGGGCACGAATGCTCGGCACGCTGCTCAGGGTGATGTCTTGCGTCGCCGCGCGAATCTTGCTCATCTGGTTCAACGCGAACACGCCGAGAAACAACATCAGCGCGCCAATCAACGCGAAGCCGAGGAAGGCTCGCGGCGCGATATTCATATTACGAAGAGACATGCTGTGATCCTGGGGAGAAGCGCGATCCATGCGGGGTTTGGGCGGGGTGTCCATGACCTATCGGTCATACGACTAAAGTCTTGAGGGGGTGCGCGCTTTTGTCGCAGATTTGGACGGGCCGACGGGATTCAGGAACCAGATGCCATAAATGCAGTCACTAAGGCTCGAAAGCGTGGCCTGCCCTGTAAAATCAAGGCCCCGCGCCGGGGATAACCCTGGCATCCGAGGTGAATTTTCTTTATCGTCACCGCCCTTTGAAAAAGCCCGAGAAATCAAAATGTTAGAAGCATCCCTCAGCCAACTGGAACAACTGGTCAGCGACCTGGTACAGCAGAACCAGGATCTGCTGGGCACCAACGAATCCCTCAAGGCCGAACTGGCTCGCGCCAAGGATGAAAACGACAGCTTGCAGCTGAACCTGATGGAACAGGAAGAAAAGCAGGGCGCCACCGCTGCCCGTATCCAGGCGTTGGTTGAGCGTGTGAGCGCAGGTCCTGTCAGCGCATGAATGAAGGGATAAAGGTCGTTTCGATTCTCGGTGAGGATTACTCGATCAAGGCGCCGGAGGGGGAAGACAACACCCTGATGAGCGCCGTGACGATGCTCAAGGCATCCCTGGCCACCACCAAGAAAAAGTACCCGACGCTGATCGGTGACAAGCTATTGGTGCTGGCGGCGCTGAACCTGTGCGCCGAGCAGATCGAAATGCAAAAGCACCACCAGCAGGAACTCGACCGTTACCAAGAGCAAGTCAGCGCCACGGTCGAGGTGATTTCCAAGGCGATCGGAACGCCTTAGAACCACTCATCCTGCATCCCCAGGCACGTGTCATCACGTGCCTCGAGAATCGCCAGTTCATGATGGCAGCCCGGTATTTCCCACGTCAGGAAGTACCGGGCGGCCTGGAGCTTGCCCTTATAGAAGGCGACATCGGCAGCATTGCCTTTGGCCAGCCCTTCCTCGGCGCGAATCGCCTGTTCCAGCCAGCGCCAGCCAATCACCGTATGCCCGAACACTTTCAGGTACAGCGCCGAATTCGCCAGGCTGCTGTTGACCTTGCCCTGGGCGAGATCCGTCAGCAGGCCGAGGGTGACACTTTGCAGGCGTGCCACCAACTGTTCCAGCGGTTCCCGCAAGGCGGTCAGCGACGGGTATTCCTGTGCCCGCGCGCCGGTCTCGGCGATCAGGCGAATCAGTTGCTTCAAGCCCGCGCCGCCGTTCTGCGCCAGCTTGCGTCCCAATAGATCCAGCGACTGAATGCCGTGGGTGCCCTCATGGATCGGGTTCAGGCGGTTGTCGCGGTAGTACTGTTCCACCGGGTATTCGCGGGTGTAGCCGTGGCCGCCGAGTATCTGGATCGCCAGCTCGTTGGCCTTCAGGCAAAACTCCGACGGCCAGGATTTGACGATCGGCGTCAGCAGATCCAGCAGTTCGTGGGCCTGTTTGCGCTCGGTTTCGGTGGTGAGCGTCGTGGTGTCATCGAACAGTCGCGCGGCATACAGACCGAGGTCGAAGGCGCCTTCCACGTAGGCTTTTTGCGTCAACAGCATGCGCTTGATATCGGCGTGCTGGATGATCGACACCGGCGCGGTGTTGGGATCCTTGCTGTCGGGCAGGCGGCCTTGGGGGCGTTCGCGGGCGTACTCCAGGGAATACAGGTAGCCAGCGTAACCGAGCATCACGGCGCCCATGCCGACGCCGATCCGCGCCTCGTTCATCATCTGGAACATACAGCTCAGGCCCTGGTGCGGCTTGCCCACCAGATAGCCGACACACTCGCCGTTATCGCCGAAGTTCAGCGCAGTCGACGTGGTACCGCGCCAGCCCATCTTGTGAAACAGCCCGGCCAGCAGCACATCGTTGCGTTTGCCCAGGCTGCCGTCGTCGTTGACCAGGAATTTGGGCACGATAAACAGCGAAATGCCCTTCACTCCGGCGGGCGCGTCCGGCAGCTTGGCCAGCACCATGTGCACGATATTTTCCGACAGCGGGTGATCGCCGCCGGAGATGAAGATCTTGTTGCCCTTGAGGCGATAGCTGCCGTCAGCTGCCGGCTCTGCGCGGGTGCGAATATCCGACAGTGATGAACCGGCATGGGGCTCGGTCAGGGCCATGGTGCCGAAGAAGCGGCCTTCGATCATCGGTTGCAGGAAGCGTTGCTTCTGCTCCTCGGTGCCGAAGCTCTCGATCAGGTTGGCGGCGCCCATGGTCAGGAACGGATAGGACGTGGAGGCGGCGTTGGCCGACTGGAAGTGTGCGAAACAGGCCTGGGAGAGCAGGGTCGGCAGCTGCATGCCACCGGCTTCGAAGCTGCGGGCGGCATTGAGAAAGCCGGCTTCGAGGAAGGCATCCACGGCCGGTTTCACCTCAGGAATCAGAATCGCCTGACCGTTCTCGTAGCGCGGTTCGTTCTCGTCACCCTTGCGGTTGTGCGGCGCGAAGAATTTCTCGGCAATGCTGCGGGCGGTGCCGATGGCGGCGTCGAAGGTTTCGCGGTTGTGTTCGGCAAACCGCTCGCGCTGGGTCAGGCCCTCGGCATCGAGGACTTCGTACAGCTCGAAAGCCAGATTGCGGGAACTGAGCAGCGTCTCGGACATGGCGGCTTACCTGTGTGGGAATAGGCCTGAGTCTAAGTGCGCAAATAGAGGCTGGATAGCAAGATTGATCTGGGTGATGGAGGGGCAAAACAACAGCGGTGAGTTGCAAACACGGTCAGTGTGGGAGCTTTTGTGGGAGCCGGGCTTGCCCGCGATGCAGGCACCTCGATGTGTCAGATACACCGAGGTGATGCCATCGCAGGCAAGCCAGCTCCCACATAAGCCAGCTCCCACATTTCGACCGCGTTTTGTCAGTTAGCCGATGGTCATCAGGCTGGCGTTACCGCCCGCCGCCGCAGTGTTGACGCTCAGCGCGCGCTCGATCACCAGGCGCTCCAGGGCAATCCCGGTTTCGCCCGAAGACAAGCCGTGAACCCCGACAATCGCCCCGCCACGCTTGGCCACTTGCTGGCAAACCCCACGCAGTTGGTCGGAATCGCCGTGATGCAGTACGGCATCAAACACGGTTTCATCCTTGGTCCAGTCAGCCACTCGCGTGATCTTCGCCTGAATATCCTTCGGCAGGCGTGCGAACACGGCCTTGGTCAATTCAGTTTCCGGCCATACCGCCGAGCTGCCGACTGCCAGCACGGCGGCCAGTTGCGTCAGCAGGTCGCCTTCCACTTCCGCCAGGCACAACACGTGCTCGCGGGGCAGGATGGCGTAGCTGTTGCGCTCGCCGGTCGGGCCGGCCAGTTGGCGGGTGATACCGCTTTGGGATTGCGCGGCGAACTGTACGCACAGGGCGCTCAAGTCGCTGAGCTTGTTGCTGTCGGCCCAGGTTTGCAGGGCGGTCAGCGGCTTGCTCATGGCATCCCGCAGGCGTACATCCGGTGCGGCCAGAGCATCACCGCGAACGAAGGATTGCTCGATGGCATCCGTAGGACGTGTCGACAGCAGGCGGTACAGGTACAGCGGGCCGCCAGCTTTAGGGCCGGTACCCGACAGGCCTTCGCCGCCGAACGGCTGCACGCCGACCACGGCACCCACGATGTTGCGGTTCACGTAGACGTTACCGGCATGGACGTTGTCGATCACCTTGGCGATGGTCTCGTCGATACGGGTGTGCACGCCCAGGGTCAGGCCATAGCCGGAGGCATTGATCTGGCCGATAAGCTGGTCGATCTCTTTACGCTTGTAGCGCACCACGTGCAGCACCGGGCCGAAGATCTCCCGCTGCAACTCGTCGAAGCTTTCCAGTTCGATCAGGGTTGGCATCACGAATGTGCCGCGCTTGACCTCTTCGCTGTCGGCAATGGCCACCTGGTAAACGTTGCGGCCTTTGTCGCGCATGGCCTGGATGTGTTTCTCGATGCCAGCCTTGGCTTCGGCGTCGATCACCGGGCCGATATCCACCGACAGGCGTTCCGGGTTACCGAGGCGGCACTCAGCCATTGCCCCTTTCAGCATTTCGATCACGCGATCAGCGGAATCTTCCTGCAAGCACAGTACGCGCAGGGCCGAGCAGCGTTGGCCGGCGCTGTCGAAGGCCGACGACACCACGTCGATGACCACTTGTTCGGTCAGCGCCGAGGAGTCGACGATCATCGCGTTCTGGCCACCGGTTTCGGCGATCAGCGGGATCGGACGACCTTGTGCATCCAGGCGACCGGCGACGTTGCGTTGCAGCAGGCGCGCCACTTCGGTGGAACCGGTGAACATCACGCCCTTGACGCGATCGTCACCCACCAGGCGGGCACCGACGGTTTCGCCCTGGCCCGGCAGCAGTTGCAGCACGCCTTCCGGAATCCCGGCTTCCAGCAGCAGGCGCACGGCTTGTGCGGCCACCAATGGGGTTTGCTCAGCCGGCTTGGCCAGTACCGGGTTACCGGCGGCCAGTGCAGCGGCAACCTGGCCACTGAAGATCGCCAGCGGGAAGTTCCACGGACTGATGCACACCACCGGGCCCAATGGGCGGTGGGCGTCGTTGGTGAAGTCGTTGCGGGCCTGCACTGCGTAGTAACGCAGGAAGTCCACGGCTTCACGCACTTCGGCGATGGCGTTGGCGAAGGTCTTGCCGGCTTCGCGGGCCAGCAGGCCCATCAGTGGCTGGATCTCGCCTTCCATCAAATCAGCGGCACGTTCCAGGATCGCGGCGCGTTCGGCGGGCGGGGTGGCCTGCCAGATTGGCCCTGCGTTCAAGGCGCACTGGATAGCGTTGTCGACGTCTTCGACGGTGGCTTCCTGTACGTGGCCGACCACGTCACGCAGGTCGGACGGGTTCAGCACCGGCACTGCGGCTTCATTGCTGGAAGCGCAACCGAGCATCGGCGCGGCTTTCCAGCTGTTGTGGGCGGTAGCCAGCAGGGCGCAGGACAGCGACGCCAAACGGTGTTCGTTGGCCAGGTCGATACCGGCGGAGTTGGCGCGCTCGGCACCATACAGGTCGCGGGGCAGCGGGATACGCGGGTGCGGCAGGCCGAAGCCGCCTTCCAGCGTCGCCATCTGCTCGATGCTGGCCACTGGATCCGCCACCAGCTCCTGGATCGAGATGGATTGGTCGGCGATACGGTTGACGAACGAAGTGTTGGCGCCGTTTTCCAGCAGGCGACGCACCAGGTAGGCCAGCAATGTTTCGTGGGTACCGACCGGTGCGTACACGCGGCACGGACGGTTCAACTTGCCTTCGGAGACCTTGCCTACAACCTGCTCGTAGAGTGGTTCACCCATGCCGTGTAGGCATTGGAACTCGTACTGGCCGGGGTAATAGTTCTGACCGGCGATGTGGTAGATCGCCGACAGCGTATGGGCGTTGTGGGTGGCGAACTGCGGGTAAATAACTTCCGGTACCGAGAGCAGCTTGCGTGCGCAGGCAATGTAGGAAACGTCGGTGTACACCTTGCGGGTGTACACCGGGTAGCCTTCCAGGCCTTCGACCTGGGCGCGCTTGATTTCGCTGTCCCAGTACGCGCCTTTCACCAGGCGGATCATCAGGCGATGGCGGCTGCGGCGCGCCAGGTCGATCACGTAGTCGATCACATACGGGCAACGCTTCTGGTAAGCCTGGATCACGAAGCCGATGCCGTTCCAGCCGGTCAGTTGCGGCTCGAAGCACAGGCGTTCCAGCAGGTCGAGGGACAGCTCCAGGCGGTCGGCTTCTTCGGCGTCGATGTTTAAACCGATGTCGTATTGCTTGGCCAGCAGCGTCAGGGACAGCAGGCGCGGGTACAGCTCGTCCATCACGCGCTCGTACTGCGCACGGCTGTAACGCGGGTGCAGGGCCGAAAGCTTGATGGAGATGCCCGGGCCTTCATAAATCCCACGGCCGTGGGACGCTTTGCCGATCGAGTGGATGGCTTGTTCGTACGAGGCCAGGTATTTCTGCGCGTCGTGTTCGGTGAGTGCGGCTTCACCGAGCATGTCGTAGGAATAGCGGAAGCCCTTGGCTTCGAACTTGCTCGCATTGGCCAGGGCTTCGGCGATGGTTTCGCCGGTGACGAACTGCTCGCCCATCAGGCGCATGGCCATGTCGACGCCCTTGCGGATCATCGGCTCGCCGCTCTTGCCGATGATGCGGCTCAGGGACGAGGTCAGGCCGGCTTCGTTATGGGTGGCGACCAGTTTGCCGGTCAGCAGCAGGCCCCAGGTGGCGGCGTTGACGAACAGCGACGGGCTGTTGCCCAAGTGTGGGTGCCAGTTGCCGGTGCTGATCTTGTCGCGGATCAGCGCGTCGCGGGTACCCTTGTCCGGGATGCGCAGCAGTGCTTCGGCGAGGCACATCAGCGCGACGCCTTCCTGGGACGACAGGGAGAATTCTTGCAGCAAGCCCTGGACGATGCCTGCACGGCCGCCGGCGCTTTTCTGATTGCGCAGTTTTTCGGCGATCGAGGAGGCGAGCTTGTTGGTGGCTTCGGCCATTGCCGCTGGCAGGCGAGCCTGCTCGATCAGCATCGGTACCACTTCCGGCTCCGGGCGACGGTAAGCGGCGGTGATCGAGGCACGCAGCACGGATTGCGGCAGGATGCTCTCGGCGAACTCCAGGAAGCACTGGTGGGCGTGGTCGGTCTGGACCTCACCGGCTTCTTCTGCGTCCTTGCTGGCCAAGCCGTTGAGCTCGGCCAGGGTTGCACCACCCTCGAGTTTCTCCAGGTAATTGAAAATCGCCTGCTTGATCAGCCAGTGCGGCGTGCGATCAATGGAGGTCGCGGCCGCCTTCAGGCGCTCGCGGGTCGGGTCGTCAAGTTTGACCCCAAGGGTGGTCGTAGCCATCTTTTTATCCTCATGGGTGCCACTACCGCGTGGCATCAGCTGGCGGCAAGATTAGCTTTGCGCCGAGAGAGGTGCAACCGGGTGCAACCCTTTTTATCCATGATTTTTTTGATGCTGATCGGGAAAATTTATCGCCGCAGCCGAATCGGCTGCGCCTTGGTGCAATTGGTTCTGACTTTGGCTGTGCTTGCTCCGAAAAGGAGCAAAAACACGGTGTTTTCTTAAAAAAACATCAAGGTGCAACTTATTCTCAAGAAACTGGTTGCACCTTATTTACTTTGTTGAATAGCATTCGCGCCCAAGGTGCAACCTCTTACGGACGGTTCATCGGCTGATGGCTTTCCTGGGGAAACGTCAGTCATAAATGCGCGGCGCCAGGCTTCGTCTATCCACTTGCGAGTGGGTGGCCGTCCTGACAGACCGCCGCTACATAAAAACAAAGCCAGGGCGTAACTCAATGAGCGTAAGTAATCCTACCTTGATCACATTTGTGATCTATATCGCTGCCATGGTGCTGATCGGCTTCATGGCCTATCGCTCCACCAATAACCTTTCCGACTACATTCTGGGCGGTCGCAGCCTCGGCAGCGTGGTCACCGCGCTCTCGGCCGGCGCCTCGGACATGAGCGGCTGGTTGCTGATGGGCTTGCCCGGCGCGATCTACATGTCTGGCCTGTCGGAAAGCTGGATCGCCATCGGCCTGATCGTTGGTGCCTACCTGAACTGGCTGTTTGTAGCCGGTCGCCTGCGGGTGCAGACCGAGCACAACGGCGACGCCCTGACGCTGCCGGATTACTTCTCCAGCCGTTTCGAAGATAAAAGCGGCCTGCTGCGGATCATCTCTGCAGTGGTGATCCTGGTGTTCTTCACCATTTACTGCGCTTCCGGCATCGTGGCCGGCGCCCGCCTGTTTGAAAGCACCTTCGGCATGTCCTACGAGACCGCGCTGTGGGCCGGTGCTGCCGCGACGATTGCCTACACCTTTGTCGGTGGTTTCCTGGCGGTGAGCTGGACAGACACCGTACAAGCCACGCTGATGATCTTCGCCCTGCTGCTGACTCCGATCATCGTGCTGCTGGCCACCGGTGGCGTCGATACCACCTTCCTGGCGATCGAAGCGCAGAACCCTGACAACTTCAACATGCTGAAAAACACCACCTTCATCGGCATCATTTCGCTGATGGGCTGGGGCCTGGGTTACTTCGGCCAGCCGCACATCCTCGCGCGTTTCATGGCGGCGGATTCGGTGAAGTCGATTGCCAATGCGCGTCGTATCTCCATGACCTGGATGATCCTGTGCCTGGGTGGCACCGTGGCGGTGGGCTTCTTCGGTATCGCCTACTTCTCGGCGCACCCGGAAGTCGCCGGCCCCGTGACCGAGAACCACGAGCGTGTGTTCATCGAACTGGCCAAGCTGCTGTTCAACCCGTGGATTGCCGGTGTGCTGCTGTCGGCCATCCTGGCGGCGGTAATGAGCACTCTGAGCTGCCAGTTGCTGGTGTGCTCCAGCGCCCTGACCGAAGACTTCTACAAAACCTTCCTGCGCAAAAACGCCTCTCAGGTTGAACTGGTATGGGTCGGTCGTGCCATGGTGCTGCTGGTGGCGCTGATCGCCATCGCCATGGCCGCCAACCCGGAAAACCGCGTGTTGGGCCTGGTGAGCTACGCCTGGGCCGGTTTTGGTGCTGCGTTCGGTCCTGTAGTGCTGATCTCCGTCCTGTGGAAAGGCATGACGCGCAATGGCGCGCTGGCCGGCATCCTGGTGGGCGCGATCACGGTGATCGTGTGGAAGCACTTCAGCCTGTTGGGCCTGTACGAAATCATCCCGGGCTTTATCTTCGCGAGCCTGGCAATTTACTTCGTGAGCAAGCTGGGCGCGCCGACGGCTGGCATGGTTCAGCGGTTTGATGCGGCCGAGGCGGATTACAACCTCAACAAGTAATCGGCGGGGGCTTGAAGGCCCGCTGAACTGAAAACGGCCCGCATCTTTTGGATGACGGGCCGTTTTTTTTGAAAGGCTTAAAGGCCGCAGTTTTTTACAGCGTAAGGTAATAGCAAAAGTAGAAGATTGCCGCAGCTGTTATCCACATCAGTCCGAAAATAGCAGTGCAGTGCAGTAGGTATTTCATGCCTTTCGGAAAGTCTTGTACCTGCTGTAAATCGATGATGCCGCGTCTTGCATTTCGTTTGGTAAACACGAGTGCCGCATAGACTGCACCTAGTCTTAGCATTCTGCCTCGCGGCGAGCTTCCCCAGAAGCCACTATGGAACTCGACAAGGCGACACTTGTTGAGATGGCTTTCCATTACCTCAAGCTTTCGGTAAGCCAGGTACATTCCGAACATGCCGTAAGCAATTATGAGAAATGAGGAGCCTATAAGCACCAGATCTTTCAAGGGGTACTGGAGGGCGTGGTCAATGTTCATACAATAGATCCCCGATTTTTTCGCCGGCAATCCCAAGCAGATTTCCTCCGGCAGCGCCCCCAACACCACCCGCTATCAATAGGCAGCCTAATGACCCAGGACCAGTTGTGGGCGCCAATACGAGAAAGCACAACGCGGAACCCGCGGCACCACCTAGAAACCCACCTGCCATCCCGCCCGCCAACTTCCCCACCTCCACATATCTCGCTTTCCTGCATTGCTCTTCTCTCCCTGTAGAGCAAGCCTCCTTGATTTCCAGCGCCGACGCCGTAGTGCTCAGCGCAATCCCCAGCGGTGTTCCATTTTTCAGCAGCTTGGCCGTCTTCGACACCCGCGCAAGCGTTTCGGAATACCTGTTGATTTCCCCGGTGTGCAGATAACTTCGGGTGGATATCCCGAGCATTTTCTTGATCGAACCCTCATTGCGCAAACGGGTGCCGTAACGCGCAAAGCCTTGCATTTGCGCCTCCAGCTTGGCGAACAGGGTTCGGCGCCGCGCCAGGAAATCGTCCCGCACGGCACCGCCGCCCTGGCGCAGGGACTGTTTGTGCAGTGCATCAATTTCTTCGAGCGTTTTGCCAATGTCCTGCAAATTATGCGGTCCTTTCCGATGGAGATGGCACCGCAATTTAAGGGCTCACCTGGGGGATGTGAGCGTTGAATGTGAGGCGTTTTTTATACTTTGGGAAAAGGGCTACAAACTACCGTCTGCTATCTGACAGTAGTTTGTGAAAGGGCATCCACCGACGTCGATTTCGTAGTCTTTCAGCCGTGATCAGCATCCGGCTGATTAAGAAAAATCAGCACACCCAGGATCGCCATATAAAACTTGAACGCGGCTTCCTGGCCGTTCCACTGATGGGATTGCCACATCAGGAACCATTCGCCGCCGATCACCATGAAGCCGAAAAACCACACCACAAACCCGAGGGTCAGACCCGTGACTGCGCCTTTCTTGGCGCGGTGGAACTCGGCGCCGGTGGCACGGCGAGCCCGCCACAAGGCCAGCGCGCCTCGTGCCAGCAACACTGCCGTCAGTGCTTCACCTGCAATGATCAGCCAATACGCAGCGTGCCACAGCCACGGGGTAGTGATGGAGCGATACATCGCGGCGTTGCCCGGGAAGGTGGTGTCCATGCTCAGCACATGCTTGACGAAGGCGAAGTTGGAGCCGTAGTCGGTGATGTTGCTGAAGGCGACGAGTGTGGCGAAGGCTGCCACGGCCAGGGTCAGGACGATTTTTGCGTAGCGGGTGGCCATGTTTTTTCCATTGTCATGGGGCGATGGGGATGAATACGCTAGCACGCTGGTGGTAGGGCTTCGACGCCTGATACATGAAGATTAAAGCGCCTGGGATGTAGGGATTTACTGATTTGCCTGCGGCGCGCTCAGCTTGGCAAAAAGCTGGTGCAGAATCGCTCGCCCACTACTCGCAGAGAAACACCGGATGTTCGCTCCTGCCAATCAAAGTGCTTTCACCCTGACCCTCGACGGTATGCCCAGTGATCTCAAGGTTTATGAGTTCAAGGGCAACGAAGCCATCAGCCAGCCTTTTCGCTTTGACCTGGAACTGGTCAGCGAACAGCCAGACCTTGACCTTGAGAGCCTCCTGCATCGCCAGGCCTTCCTGGGCTTTGATGCCCAGGGGCACGGCGTTCACGGCCAGGTCTACCGCGTTGCCCAAGGCGATTCCGGCCGGCGCCTGACGCGCTACCAGATCAGCCTGGTGCCACGCCTGGCGTACCTGCAACACAGCAGTCACCAACGTATTTTCCAGCACCATAGCGTGCCGCAGATCATCAGGCAGGTGCTGGAGGGGCAGGGCATCCAGGGCGATGCATTCGAATTCAGGCTGGGCGCTGAGTATCCCGAGCGCGAGTATTGCGTGCAGTTTGGTGAAAGCGATCTGGGGTTTATCCAGCGGCTGTGTGCCGAATTGGGGATTCACTACCATTTCCAGCACAGCCCCGACGGGCACCTGTTGGTGTTTGGCGATGATCAGGCGGTGTTCAGCCAGGGCGAGCAGCCGACGGAGTATGCGCCTGGCTCAGGGATGGTCGCCGATACCCCCGTGATCAAGCGCTTTTCAGTGCGCCTGGAAACCCGGACAACGGGTGTAAACCTGCGGGATTATGACTTTCGCAAACCGCGCCTGCAGCTGGAAAGCGAAGTGCTCGGTGAACAGCTCCCGTCCCTGGAAAATCACGATTACCCCGGACATTTCACTGACCGTCCCCATGGCAAACACCTGGCGCAACGGGCCCTTGAGCGGCACCGCGGCGACTATCGCCAGGCCCATGGCAGTGGTGATCAGCCGGCGTTGGTCAGTGGTCAGTTCTTCAAGCTGGCAGCGCATCCACGGGAGGAATGGAATGATCTGTGGCTGGTGACGCAGGTCACTCATACCGGCAGCCAGCCGCAGGTGCTCGAAGAGTCTGTGGGCGATGGAGCCGCCCAGGGCTACAGCAACACCTTCGTCGCCACGCCGTGGGACACGGTGTTTCGCCCCGGGCTACCGCCGCCACGCACGCCGATATCCGGTTACCAGAATGCGCTGGTCACCGGGCCCGTCGACAGTGAAATTCATTGTGATGAGTACGGCCGGGTCAAGGTGCAACTGGCCTGGGATCGCGCTGGCGCAAACAACGAACACTCCAGCTGCTGGCTGCGGGTGGCCAGTGGCTGGGCCCATGAGCATTACGGCGCGGTGTTGATCCCGAGGGTGGGCATGGAAGTGCTGGTGGGCTTCGTCGACGGCGACGCCGACACGCCGCTGGTGGTCGGCTGCCTGGCCAACGCGGCGACGCCGGTGCCCCTGGACCTGCCGGCGGACAAGACCCGCAGCATCTTCCGTAGCCAGACCAGCCCCGGCGGCGGTGGCTATAACGAGTTGCGCATCGAGGACCGCAAGGGCGCCGAGGAAATCTACCTGCGGGCCCAGCGCAACTGGACCCAGCACGTACTCCACGACCAGCACGTGCAGGTCGACAATCAACGCAGTGTGATCATCAAAGGTCTTGACCGTCACGAGCTTCAGGGCGAAGAGCAGCGCACCGTTCACGGTAACCGCCTGACTGAACTCAAGCAGGACGATCACCTGATGATCGCCGGCTCGCAGCAGGTGCGTGCCGGGCTGACCATTCAAATCGGCGCGGGGCAAAGCATTGTTATCGATGCGGGCGCCAGCGCGACCCTCCAGGCTGGTGGGCAGTGGATCAATGTGTCGGCGGGCGGGATTTTCAGCAGCGTTCCTATCCAGCTGGGCGGGGCGCCTGCACCGGCGGGAGCACCGTTGATGCCAGGGCTACAGGAAAAACTGCTGGCGGTAATTCCGGCACCACTGAGTGCCGTGCAGGTGTTCAGCCTGAAACGCGGTGCGCCCTTTTGTGAGGAGTGCGAGCGCTGCCGGAATGGCGTGTGCAATACGTCTTTGCATCGCAGTGCATCGTTGGCAGGAGGTGCACCATGATTTCTCCTGGGCAGTGGCTTGAGTCTGCGCCGTTGAAGGCGGGTGAGCAGTTGTTTGCGGTGTTGGGCAATGCCAGTGACTGCAAGCCGCTCGAGGCTTGGCGTCGTACCGATGGGCGGGCACTCAGTCCAATCTGGGCGGGTACCGAGTATGCAGCGTGGGATGAGGTGATGCCCTGCGTTGCAGTAGTTGCCGTTGATAGTGCTTTTCTGGAATGGGCCGCTGAATGCGAAGGTACCGACTGGGGTTGGCTGGCCGTGTCGTCCTGTTCTCTGCAAACCGTTGCCGAGCATTTGCGCAGCCTGACCAAGGTGCTGTTGCCGGATGGGCAGGCGGTGTTTTTTCGCTTTTGGGATGGTGCCTACACGCTGCCTGTTTTGCAGGCGCTAGGGCCTGGGGCGCGGGAGTTGCTCCCTGTATTCAGTCGCTACTGGATCAATGGTCACCCGCATGAGGTCGCGATCTCGACGGCGGGAGCGGCAAAGCCCAGCCCGTGGTGGAAAGTGCCGCCGCAGGTTCTCCAACACCTGAGTGACCAATCGAGCGTCACGCTGGTAGACAACCTGCTGCAATGGCTGGAAGAACAGCGCCCGGACCTGCACAGCGCCTTTGCGCCGGCGACCTTGAAACACAAGGTCGCTCACTTTGCGCGCGGGCCGGATGTCAGCCATCAGGCGTTGGCTGCGTGGCTGGCCTCAGAGTTGGGTTGAAGCCAGGGACTGCTGCAGGTCCTCGATCAGGTCTTCAATGGCTTCGATGCCCACCGACAGGCGAATCATTTCCGGCTTCACTCCGGCCTTTGCCTGTTCCTGTTCATTCATCTGGCGATGGGTGGTAGATGCCGGATGGCAGGCCAGGGATTTGGCATCGCCGATGTTCACCAGGCGCTTGAAGATTTGCAGTGAGTCGTAGAACCGCACGCCGGCCTCGTAACCGCCCTTCAGGCCGAACGAAAGAATCGCCGACGGTTTGCCCTGCATGTATTTCTGCGCCAGATGATGGTGCGGGTGATCCGGCAGGCCGGCATAGCTGACCCATTCCACCTGTTCGTGGTCTTGCAGGAAATGCGCGATCTTCAGCGCGTTCTCGGTATGGCGCTCCATGCGCAAGGCCAGGGTTTCCAAACCTTGCAGCAGCAGGAATGCATTCATCGGCGCCAGGGCCGCGCCGGTGTTGCGCAGGGGGACAGTGCGGGCTCGGGCGATAAACGCGGCGGGGCCGAATTTCTCGGTGTAGACCACGCCGTGATAGGCCGGCTCGGGCTGGTTGAGACCGGGGAATTTCTCCGGGTACTGCGTCCAGGGAAAGGTGCCGCTGTCGACGATTACGCCACCCAGCGAGTTGCCATGCCCGCCCACGTATTTGGTCACCGAGTGCACGACGATGTCGGCGCCGAACTGGATCGGTTTGCACAGGATCGGCGTGGCCACCGTGTTATCGACCATCAGCGGCACGCCGCGGGCGTGGGCGACATCGGCCAGGGCTTCGATGTCGATGATATTGCCCGCCGGGTTGCCGATGCTTTCGCAGTACACCAGCTTGGTGTTGTCATCGATCAGTTCGGCGATGGCTTCGGCGCAGTCGTCACGGGCGAAACGCACATCGACGCCAAAGCTCGGCAGCAAGTGGGCGAACAAGGTGTAGGTGCCGCCGTACAACTGCGGAGTGGTCACGATGTTGTCGCCGGCGCGGGTCAGGGTCTGGATCGCATAGTGGATCGCCGCGCTGCCGGCCGACACGGCCAGGGCCGCGATGCCGCCTTCCAGCGCCGCGATGCGTTGCTCCAGCACGTCGTTGGTGGGGTTCATGATGCGGGTGTAGATATTGCCGGGAACGTCCAGGTTGAACAGATCGGCACCGTGCTGGGCGTTATCGAATTCGAAGGCGACGTTCTGGTAGATCGGCACGGCGACGGCCTTGGTGGTGGGGTCCGACTTGAAGCCGTGGTGCAGGGCGATGGTGGCGTCTTTCATGAGTTTTTATGACCTCCATGGATAATTGCTGGCCACAATAAATCCGCTTCTGTGCCGGCAATTAGACTATTTTCGGCACAGCTCCTGCGTTTGCGGCATAAGCACCACCTGACGCGCAGCCCTGCACCTTTGCCTGCGTAAAAGGTAAACTTCGCCCCCTGCGCAGGAGCAACCATGAATTATCGTCACGCCTTTCACGCCGGCAACCACGCCGATGTCTTCAAACACCTGACCTTGACCCGCCTCATCGCCCTGATGTCGCGCAAGGAACAGCCGTTTGCCTATCTCGATACCCACGCCGGCATTGGTCTGTACGACCTGCAGGGCGACCAGGCGAACCGCACCGGTGAGTACCTGGAAGGCATCGCACGCCTGTGGGGCCAGGCTGACCTGCCGCCGCTGACCGCCGATTACATGCGTGTGCTGCACGAGATGAACCCGGATGGCGAGTTGCGCTACTACCCCGGCTCACCAGAGCTGGCGCGGCGCCTGACACGGCCTCAGGACCGTGTGCTGCTCAACGAGAAACACCCGGAAGACGGCCTGCTGCTCAAGGACAACATGAAGGGCGACCGTCGGGTGAAAGTCCACCTCGGCGAAGGCTGGCATGTGCCACGGGCGCTGCTGCCGGTGCCGGAAAAACGCGCGCTGATGCTGATTGATCCGCCGTTCGAAAAGCTTGATGAGATGCAGCGCTGCGCCGCTTCCCTCAAGGAAGCCGTGAGCCGGATGCGCCAGACAGTGGCCGCGATCTGGTACCCGGTGAAAGACCAGCGCATGCTGCGCCGCTTCTACCAGGACCTGGCCGGCACCGGTGCGCCGAAGCTGCTGCGGGTGGAATTGCTGGTGCATCCGCTGGACACGCCCAACACCCTGACCGGCTCGGGCCTGGCGATTGCCAATCCGCCGTGGGGGCTGGAAGAGGAGTTGCGTGAGTTGCTGCCGTGGTTGTCCAAGCAGCTTGGGCAAACCCAGGGTGGGTGGCAGATGGATTGGCTGATCGCTGAATAGTTGTATCGTTTGCTGGATCGCTATCGCGGGCAAGCCCGGCTCCCACATTGGAACGCATTCCAATGTGGGAGCCGGGCTTGCCCGCGATGCTTTTGGCGTCAGATCGGGCAGGTCACGCCTGTGCCGCCGATCCCGCAGTAGCCCTGCGGATTTTTAGCCAGGTACTGCTGGTGGTACGCCTCGGCGAAGTACACCGTCGGCGCTTCTTCGATTTCCGTGGTGATGGTGCCCAGGCCCGCCTTGGTCAGTTCATTCTGATACGCCTGTGCACTGGCCTTCGCCGCCTCCAGGTGCTCCGGCTTGACCGCGTAGATCACCGAGCGGTACTGGCTGCCGATGTCATTGCCCTGGCGCATGCCCTGGGTCGGGTTGTGCAGTTCCCAGAACATTTTCAGCAGCTCTTCGTAGCTGATCTTGTCCTGGTCAAACACCACCAACACCACTTCGCTGTGGCCGGTCAGGCCCGAGCACACTTCTTCGTACGTCGGGTTCGGCGTGTAGCCGCCGGCATAACCCACCACCGTGCTGACCACGCCATCACGCTGCCAGAAACGACGCTCTGCGCCCCAGAAGCAACCCAGGCCGAAGATCGCAAACTCTACGTTGTCGACAAACGGGCCCAGCAGCGGGTTGCCATTGACGAAGTGCGTCTCGGGCAGCGACATCGGGGTTTCACGGCCAGGCAAAGCTTGTTCTTGAGTAGGAAGCACGTTTTTGTTCACCAGAATTTCCGAGCGCAAGACCATCATCAGTCCTCTCAGTCAGATTGAGTTACAGATAAGAATTCAGACTGCCAGTGTGCCCGAGTGTTACCGCGCTGTCAGGCGATTGGCCCGCGAGGATAACGTTTAAGCATCTTCAACAACTCGGAGCCCGGGATTGGCCGGTCGAACAGGTAGCCCTGGCCGACGTCGCAACGGTGGCGGCGCAGGAACGCCAGTTGCTCAGCGGTCTCGATGCCTTCGGCCACGACCTTGAGCTTGAGGTTGTGGGCCATCGCGATCACCGCCGAGGTGATTTCCATGTCGTCCTGGTTGTCCGGGATTTCATGAATGAAGCTGCGATCGATCTTGATGATGTCGATCGGGAATTTCTTCAGGTAGCTCAGCGACGAGTAACCGGTGCCGAAGTCGTCCATGGCCAGGGTCAGGCCAAAACTCTTCAACTGGTCCAGTTGCAGGCGTGTGTCTTCGGTGGCTTCCAGCAGCAGGCCTTCGGTCAGCTCCAGTTCCAGCAGGTTGGCCGGCAACTGTTCTTCCTTGAGGATTGCGGCAATCGAGGCCACCAGGTCCGGGTCGGAAAACTGCTTGGGCGACAGGTTGATCGCCACCTGCAGGTTGCCCATGCCGGCAGACGTTAGCTGTCGGCTCATGCGGCAGGCCTGGCGGGCGATCCATTTGCCGATGGGGATGATCAGCCCGGTCTCTTCAGCCACGCTGATGAATTGATCGGGGCGGATCATGCCCTTTTCCGGATGGTTCCAGCGCAACAGCGCTTCCATGCCCAGCAGGCGGCCGCTGCGCAGGCACAGCTTGGGCTGGTAGAACACGTCCAGCTCGTTCTGGGTCAGGGCACGGCGCAGGTTGTTTTCCACGAACAGCTTGTAGCTGGCTTCGGCGTTCAGTGCTTCGGTAAACACCTGAACCTGGTGTTTGCCGTTGGCCTTGGCCTTGTGCAGCGCCAGGCCTGCGTTGCGCATCAGGGTTTGCGGGTCGCGGCCATGCAGCGGCGCGCAGGCCAGGCCCACGGAGCCGGTGACGCTGATCAACTGGTTGTCGACGAACATCGGCTTGTCGAGGGTGGCCAGCAACTGGCTGGCGACCTGCTGGCCGCTCTCAAGGTCGGTATCGTCCAGCAGCACGGCAAATTCGTTACTGGCAAACCGCGCCAGGCTGCCGCTGGCAGTCAGGCTGTTGCGCAGGCGCCGTGCCAGGCTGATCAGCAGCTTGTCACCGGTCTGGTGGCCAAGGCTGTCGTTGATCCGCTTGAAGTTGTCGATGTCTACCAGCAGCAGGCTGATGGGGCTGTCGCTGTCCCGGGCAAAGCGTTCGTCGAGGTTGCGGATGAACGCCGGGCGGTTGCCCAGGTTGGTCAGGTTGTCGGTGTAGGCCAGGCGCTCGATGCGCTGCTGGGCCAGCTTGGTCTGGGTGATGTCTTCGTAGATGCCGATGTAGTGCGTCAGCTCGCGGTTATCGCCATACACCTTGGAGATCGACAACTGGCCCCAGTAGGGTTCGAGGTTCTTGCGCCGGCTCTTGAACTCGCCTTGCCAGCTGTTGCTCTTGGCCAGGCTTGAAGGTGCATCGAACAGCAACTCGCTGAGGTTCTCCAGCGCCGGCAGTTCCGACAGCAGGTGGCCGTGGACTTCTTCGGTGCTGTACTGGGTGATCGCGGTAAAGCTGGGGTTGACGTACTCCACCACGCCGTCGCAATTGACCAGCAGGAATGCGTTGGCACTTTGCTCCACCGCCCGCTGGAACAAATGCAGGGCGCTGGTGGCGGTGCGGCGGTTGTGGTTGTTGATCACCTGGGCGAACTGGTCGGCCAGTTCTCCGGCAAAGGCGATCTCGTCGGACTGCCAGGCGCGGGTGCTGCCGCTTTGCTCCAGGCACAGGACGCCGACCACATTGCCGTCGACGCGGATACTGGCGTCGAGCATGGCGTGGACATCCCGCGGGCGCAGGCTCTCGGCCATCTCGCGGGTGCGCGGGTCGCGCATGGCGTTGGTGGCGTCGATGGCACGGCTGGTTTGCAGGGCCTCCAGATAGTCCGGGAAGCTGCTCGCATCGATCGGTTCAGGCAAGTGGTGTTGCTGATCGTCGCGGTGGTAGGCGGAAATCGGTACCAGATGCTGGTTTTCGAGGTTCCAGATGCTGGCGCAGTCGATCTGGTAGATATCGCAGGCACTGCGGGTGATCAGCTCGGCGGCTTCGCGCAGTGAGTTATTGGTGCTGTAGCGCTGGCGGGCCAGCAGCAGGATCAGCTCCTGCTGGGCGCGCACCCGCTCAAGGTGTTGCAGTTGTTCCTGCTGGGCACGCTGGTTGAGCTCAAGGGCGATCTGCAGGCGGCTGTTCTGGCTTTCGAGATCCGCCGCCGGGGCCAGCGGCATATCACTGAACAGGCCGTCGACCACCATCAGGTAGCCGCGCAGCAGGTGGCGATTGTGTTGCTTGTAGGCCTCGCCCAGTTCCAGCAGGCTCAACGGGCCGTCATTGGTGTGCAGGGTGTAGCGCACCAGGTAATGCGGGCTGATGGTCAGCTGTTCCTGGATCGCGTCATGCAACTGATAGCGTGCCTGGGGCTCCATCAGGCTGGCGTAGGGCGAGCCGATCAGGGCGCACAGATCCACGGCGGGCAGGCCGAATTGGCGTTCGCAGTTGGGGTCGAGGTACAGCAGGGCCCAGCTTGCCTCATTAAGCCGCTCGAAACGCAGCATACCGAGGCGCGAAGGCACCGGTAATTGCGTCACTACCTCGGCCGCCGTACGGGCGACATCGGGTTGGCTTTTCATGGGGAAACTCGCTTGGAAAAATGCGCATCGCGCCGGGCTCACGCCCTCTTTACTGTTGCCTGCGGCAAGGTTGCATCATGCAGCACGGGCTGACAAGAGAGGATGAAGGCTAAGTGCTATAAGTGGGTTATCGGCCAGCGGGCGGTTTTCTGCAACCGGGGTGATGGGCGGTGTACAAGCTCAATTTCCGTGTCCAACTTTTGTGCGAAAAGCAGGCAAAAAAAGCCCCGCCAATTGGCGGGGTTGAGGTACGAGCGTGGCGCTCGGAAATCGGTAAAACCAGGTCTTCTGCACGGGCAGAAGACCTGTTGAGGCTTAAAGCAGGATGGTGCGGATGTCGTTCAGCAACTGGCTCAGGCGCTGAGTGAAGCGTGCAGCCGCCGCGCCATTGATCACACGGTGATCGTAGGACAGAGACAGTGGCAGCATCAGCTTCGGCTGGAACGCTTTACCGTCCCACACAGGCTGGATGGTGGCCTTGGAAACACCGAGGATCGCCACTTCCGGCGCGTTGACGATTGGCGTGAAGCCAGTGCCGCCAATGTGCCCGAGGCTGGAGATGGTGAAGCACGCGCCCTGCATGTCGTCCGGGGTGAGCTTCTTGTCACGGGCCTTGGCAGCCAGTGCGGCAGCCTCAGCGGCAAGCTGCAGCAGGCTCTTCTGGTCGACGTTCTTGATGACCGGTACCAGCAGGCCATCCGGCGTGTCGACGGCAAAGCCGATGTGCACGTACTTCTTGCGAATGATCGCCTTGCCGCTAGGCGCCAGCGAGCTGTTGAAGTCCGGCAGTTCCTTGAGCAGGTGCGCGCAAGCCTTGAGCAGCAGTGGCAGCACGGTCAGCTTCACGCCAGCCTTCTCGGCCACGGCTTTCTGCGCAACGCGGAAAGCTTCCAGGTCGGTAATGTCGGCCTGGTCGAACTGAGTCACGTGCGGGATGTTCAGCCAGCTGGCGTGCAGGCCGGCCGCGCCGATTTGCATCAGGCGGGTCATCGGCACTTCTTCGATTTCGCCGAAGCGGCTGAAGTCGACGGTGCGGATCGGCGGAATGCCCGAGCCACCGGTAGCAGCGCCGGCAGCCGGAGCTTCCTTGGCCTTCTGCATCATGGATTTGACGTAAACCTGCACGTCTTCCTTCAGCACGCGACCGTGAGGACCGCTGGCAGTGACCGCGCTCAGCTCGACGCCGAATTCACGGGCCAGTTGGCGCACGGCAGGGCCGGCATGAACCTTGGCACCGCTTGGCGCAGGTGCAGCCGCCGGAGCCGGTGCGGCCTCGGCTTTTGCAGCAGGCGCAGGCGCAGCGGCAGGTGCAGCTTCAGCCTTGGCGGCCGGAGCAGCGGCGGCTGGAGCGGCAGCAGCAGGCGCAGCAGCGCCCGCTACTTTCAGCTTGAGGATGAAGTCACCGGTGCCGACTTCGTCTTCCAGCTTCACGGCAATGCTTTCCACCACACCGGCAGCCGGCGAAGGGATTTCCATGGAGGCCTTGTCGGACTCCAGGGTGATCAGCGACTGGTCGGCTTCGACGGTGTCGCCGACTTTAACCAGCAGCTCGATGATCTTGGCCTTGCCCGACGAACCGATGTCCGGAACATGAATGTCCTGGACGGTAGCGGCAGCAGCAGGTGCAGGTGCAGCAGCCGGGGCCGCTGGGGCCTCGGCAGCAGCGGCAGGCTTTTCAGCGGCAGCCGGGGCAGCAGCAGGAGCGGCCGCCGCAGGGGCCGCATCAGCGGCACCTTCGATTTCCAGCTCAAGCAGTTCGTCGCCTTCTTTCAGGCGGTCGCCCAGCTTCACTTTCAGGCTTTTGACCACGCCGGCCTTGGGAGCAGGGATTTCCATGCTCGCCTTGTCCGATTCCAGGGTCAGGATGCTCTGGTCGGCTTCGACGGTGTCGCCGACCTTCACAAACAGTTCAATTACTTCACCTTCACCGCTGCCGATGTCAGGTACGCGAATGAGTTCGCTCACAGAAAGTCTCCTCAGCAGTCCAGTGGGTTGCGTTTTTCCGGGTTGATCCCGAACTTGACGATAGCGTCTGCTACCACCTTAGGTTCGATTTCACCACGGTCAGCCAAGGCTTCCAGGGCTGCCAACACCACGAAGTGACGGTCGACTTCGAAGAAGTGACGCAGCTTCTTGCGGCTGTCACTACGGCCGAAACCGTCGGTGCCCAGGACTTTGAATTCCTTGGACGGTACCCACTGACGAATTTGTTCAGCAAACAGTTTCATGTAGTCGGTAGAGGCGATCACCGGACCTTTACGGCCAGCCAGGCACTCTTCAACGTAGGTGCGCGCAGGCTTCTGGCCCGGGTGCAGGCGGTTGCTGCGCTCTACGGCCAGGCCGTCGCGACGCAGTTCGTTGAAGCTGGTAACGCTCCATACGTCAGCGCCGACGTTGAACTCTTCACGCAGGATTTTCGCAGCTTCACGCACTTCGCGCAGGATGGTGCCGGAGCCCATCAGTTGCACGTGGTGAGCGGCTTCCTTGGTGTCTTCTTCGAGCAGGTACATGCCCTTGATGATGCCTTCCTCGACACCGGCCGGCATGGCTGGCTGCTGGTAGGACTCGTTCATCACGGTGATGTAGTAGAAAACGTCCTGCTGCTCTTCGGTCATCTTCTTCATGCCGTCCTGGATGATCACCGCCAGCTCATAGCCGTAGGTTGGATCAAAGGTGCGGCAGTTCGGGATGGTGCCCGCCAGGATGTGGCTGTGGCCGTCTTCGTGTTGCAGGCCTTCGCCGTTCAGCGTGGTCCGGCCGGCAGTACCGCCGATCAGGAAGCCACGGGTACGGCTGTCGCCTGCTGCCCACGCCAGGTCGCCGATACGCTGGAAACCGAACATCGAGTAGAAGATGTAGAACGGCAGCATCGGCTGGTTGTGGCTGGAGTACGAAGTACCGGCAGCGATGAAGGAGCTCATGGCGCCCGCTTCGTTGATGCCTTCTTCGAGGATCTGGCCCTTCTTGTCTTCCTTGTAGAACATCACCTGGTCTTTATCGACTGGCTCGTAGAGCTGGCCGACGGAGGAGTAGATGCCCAACTGACGGAACATGCCTTCCATACCGAAGGTACGGGCTTCGTCCGGGATGATCGGCACGATACGCGAGCCGATTTCCTTGTCCTTGACCAGCTGCGCGAGGATTCGCACGAAGGCCATGGTGGTGGAGATTTCACGGTCGCCCGAGCCGTCCAGGATAGCCTTGAGGGTATCCAGTGGCGGTGTAGGAATGTCGAAAGACTTGGCGCGGCGCTGTGGCACGAAACCGCCCAGGGCAGTGCGACGCTCGCTGAGGTAGCGGGCTTCGGCGCTGTTTGGCTCCGGCTTGAAGAACGGCAGGTTCTCCAGCTCTTCGTCCTTGACCGGGATGTCGAAGCGGTCGCGGAACAACTTCAGGCTGTCGACGTCGACTTTCTTGGTGTTGTGCGCCGTGTTTTTCGCTTCGCCGGCACCGGTGCCATAACCCTTGATGGTCTTGGCCAGGATGACGGTAGGTTGTTCTTTGTGGTTGACCGCTTCGTGGTACGCCGCGTAGACCTTGTACGGGTCGTGGCCGCCACGGTTGAGTTTCCAGATCTCGTCGTCGGACAGGTCTGCAACCATTGCCTTGAGTTCAGGCGTGTTGAAGAAGTGTTCACGTACGAACGCGCCGTCTTTGGCTTTGTAGTTCTGGTACTCGCCGTCGATGACTTCGTCCATGCGACGTTGCAGGATACCGTCGACGTCCTTGGCCAGCAGTGGGTCCCAGAAACGGCCCCAGATGACTTTGGTCACGTTCCACTGAGCACCGCGGAACACACCTTCGAGTTCCTGGATGATCTTGCCGTTGCCGCGAACCGGGCCGTCGAGGCGCTGCAGGTTGCAGTTGATGACGAAGATCAGGTTGTCCAGCTTCTCGCGGCCAGCCAGGGAGATGGCGCCCAGGGATTCCGGCTCGTCGCACTCGCCGTCGCCCAGGAAGCACCAGACTTTCTGCTTGCCTTCAGGGATGAAGCCACGGGCTTCCAGGTACTTCATGAAGCGTGCCTGGTAGATCGCCTGGATCGGGCCAAGGCCCATGGATACCGTCGGGAACTGCCAGAAATCAGGCATCAGCCAAGGGTGCGGATAGGACGAGAGGCCCTGGCCGTCGACTTCCTGGCGGAAGTTGTTCATTTGTTCTTCGGTGATGCGGCCTTCCATGAACGCACGGGCGTAGACGCCTGGCGAGGTGTGGCCCTGGAAGTAGATCAGGTCGCCGCCGTGTTCTTCGGTCGGGGCCTGGAAGAAGTAGTTGAAGCCGATGTCATACAGGGTTGCGCTGGAAGCGAAGCTGGAGATGTGACCGCCCAGGTCAGAATCTTTCAAGTTCGTGCGCATTACCATCGCCATGGCGTTCCAGCGTACCAGCGAGCGAATGCGGCGTTCCATGAACAGGTCGCCAGGCATGCGTGCTTCGTGGGTAACGGGGATGGTGTTGCGGTATGGCGTGGTGATGGCGTAGGGCAATTGCGAACCGCTGCGGGTTGCGAGTTCGCCCATACGGGTCATCAGGTAGTGCGCACGGTCTTCGCCTTCTTTGTCGAGAACCGATTCCAGGGCGTCCAGCCATTCCTGGGTTTCGACGGGATCGAGGTCTTGCATGGCTTGCTCCAGGGCGGAAAGGCTACCAGAATCGGTTGCCTGAAGTTTGCGACTGGCCTTGTGGGCAGACGACATAAATTCTTGGATGGCCGAAGGTTGCTTCGGCGTCCTGTAGTTTTACTACAAATCGTCGGCCATTTCAGCCTTTCGAATGTATATACGAGTAGTAAAACTACACAAGACTGAGCGGATTGCTCGGTCTAGCTGGCGAGCATAATCGTTATTGTTGGTCATTTGCGAACAAGAAAAGGTGAAATCTTGATGTTGCCTGCCAAAATAAATTTAATTTCAGCTATTTATAACCTTTGTTCGACAGTCCTTCACCGAGCGTGGTTCTTGCGTTCACAGCAACAAGCCATTTACGCGCCGATCAAGGATAGACCATGAGCCTTCCAGTGCAGGCCGAATTGCCGGCCATCCTGCTTCCATTTGCCAAGCGGGCCGAGCAGTCATTTCGTGACGCCGTGGCCGGATTGGACGGCGATAATGGCCTTTCTGCGTGGACGCCGCAACGTTGGGCTGACTTTGCCCGTGTGTGCGCCGCCAGTGATTTCGTCATTGAACAGAGTGTTCGTGACCCTTTGATGTTGTTGGAGCTGGTGGCCTGGGGCGAACTGGACCGCAGCTTTGCCCCTGGTGAGCTGTGCGGCCAGATTGCGGCTGCCGTGCAACAAGCCGAAACAGAAGACGAACTGGGCCGCGTGCTGCGCCGCCAGCGCACCCGCCAGCAAGTGCGCATCATCTGGCGCGACCTGACCCGACAGGCGGACCTGGTGCAAACCTGCCGCGACCTCTCGGACATGGCCGACGCCAGCATCGACCAGGCATACCAGTGGCTGTACCAGCGCCACTGCGTCCTGTTCGGCACGCCCACCGGCCGTCGCAGCGGCGAGCCGCAGCACATGGTCATCCTCGGCATGGGCAAGCTCGGCGCCGTGGAGTTGAACCTGTCGTCCGATATCGACCTGATCTTCGCCTACCCGGAAGGTGGCGACACCGTGGGCGTCAAGCGCTCGCTGGATAACCAGGAGTTTTTCATCCGTCTTGGTCAAAAACTGATCAAGGCCCTGGACCCGATGACCGTCGACGGCTTTGTATTTCGCGTCGACATGCGCCTGCGGCCCTACGGTTCAGCCGGGGCGCTGGTGCTCAGCTTCAACGCGCTGGAGCAGTACTACCAGGATCAGGGCCGCGACTGGGAACGCTACGCGATGATCAAGGCGCGGGTGGTGGCCGGTGACCAGGTGGCCGGCGCGCAATTGCTCGACATGCTCCGGCCGTTTGTCTACCGGCGTTACCTGGATTTCTCCGCCATCGAAGCGCTGCGCACCATGAAGCAGCTGATCCAGCAGGAAGTGCGGCGCAAGGGCATGGCCGAGAACATCAAGCTGGGCTCGGGCGGCATCCGCGAAGTCGAATTTATCGCCCAGGCGTTCCAGCTGATCCATGGTGGCCGCGACCTGAGCCTGCAACAGCGGCCGCTGCTAAAAGTGCTGGGCACGCTGGAAGGCCAGGGCTACCTGCCGCCGGCGGTGATCGCCGAGCTGCGCGATGGCTATGAATTCCTGCGCTACACCGAGCACGCGATCCAGGCGATTGCCGATCGCCAGACCCAAATGCTTCCGGACGGCACCGAAGACCAGGCGCGGATTGCCTTCATGATGGGCTTCCCGGACTGGGCCGCGTTCCATGAGCGCCTGATGTACTGGCGTGGCCGGGTGGACTGGCATTTCCGTCAGGTGATCGCCGACCCGGACGAAGAAGAGGGCGAAGAAAGCGAGTTGGTGGTGGGCGGTGAGTGGTTGCCCCTGTGGGAAGAGTCCCAGGACGAAGAGGCCGCTTGCCGGCAGTTGCAGGAAGGTGGTTTTACCGAAGCGCCCAAAGCCTTGAAAGCCTTGGCTGGCCTGCGCAGCAGCCCGCAATTGCGCGCCATGCAGAGATTGGGGCGCGAGCGTCTGGATGCGTTTATTCCGCGCCTGCTGGCCCAGGCCGTCGAGCACGCCAACCCGGACCTGGTGCTTGAACGGGTATTGCCGCTGGTAGAGGCCGTGGCCCGACGTTCTGCGTATCTGGTACTGCTGACGGAAAACCCCGACGCCTTGCGTCGCCTGCTGACCCTGTGCGCCGCCAGTCCGTGGATTGCCGAGCAGATCACCCGCTTCCCGCTGCTGCTGGACGAATTGCTCAACGAAGGTCGCCTGTTCAAGCCGCCATTGGCACCGGAACTGGCCGCCGAGTTGCGCGAGCGCCTGACACGCATCCCCGAGGATGACCTTGAGCAGCAGATGGAAGCCCTGCGTCACTTCAAGCTGGCCCACCGCCTGCGGGTGGCCGCCTCGGAAATCGCCGGCAGCCTGCCGCTGATGAAAGTCAGCGACTACCTGACCTGGCTCGCCGAAGCCATCCTCGAGCAAGTGCTGGCCCTGGCCTGGCGCCAGACCGTCGCGCGCCACGGCTCGCCACAGCGGGTGGACGGCACCTTGTGCGATCCTGGCTTCATCATTGTCGGTTATGGGAAAGTCGGCGGCATCGAATTGGGGCATGGTTCGGACTTGGACCTGGTGTTCATCCACGACGGTGACCCGCAAGCCGAAACCGATGGCGCCAAGCCGATCGACGGTGCGCAGTTCTTTACCCGGTTGGGCCAGCGGATCATTCACTTGCTGACCACCCAGACCAACTCCGGGCAGCTGTATGAAGTGGACATGCGCCTGCGGCCGTCGGGCGCCTCCGGTTTGCTGGTGAGTTCCCTGGGGGCGTTTGCGCGCTACCAGGAAAACGAAGCCTGGACCTGGGAACACCAGGCGCTGGTCCGTGCGCGGGTGCTGGTGGGCAGCCAGGATGTCGGTCGTGCATTTGAGCAAGTGCGGGCCCAAGTACTGGGCCGCCCACAGGACCTGGACAAGCTGCGCCAGGAGGTCAGCGAGATGCGCGCGAAGATGCGCGACAACCTCGGCACCAAGTCCACCGCGGCGGGAACGGCGGCGAATGCCTTCGAACCCACGGTGGCGTTCGACCTCAAGCAGGACGCCGGAGGTATCGTCGATATTGAATTTATGGTGCAATACGCGGCTTTGGCGTGGTCTGCGCAACATCCATCGTTGCTGCGCTACACCGACAATATCCGCATTCTGGAAGGCCTGGAGCAGGTCGGGTTGATGCCCGCCGCCGATGCCCATTTGTTGCGCGAGGTGTATAAAGCCTACCGTTCCGCCGCTCACCGCCAGGCCTTGCAGAACGAGGCCGGTACGGTGGCCGGGGACCAGTTCGCTGACGAGCGGCGTCAGGTGCAGCGAATCTGGCATGAACTGGGGTTAAGCTGAAACACTATATATAAGGCGGGGAGGCATGAGCCTCCCCGTATCGTTTGTGGAAACTACATGAATATTCTGATCGTTGGGCCCAGCTGGGTCGGTGACATGGTGATGGCGCAGACACTGTTCCAGTGCCTCAAACAACGCCATCCCGACTGCCAAATCGACGTGCTCGCCCCCGAGTGGAGCCGGCCGATTCTTGAGCGCATGCCCCAAGTGCGCCAGGCCTTGAGCTTCCCGCTCGGCCACGGCGCACTGGAGCTGGCGACCCGCCGACGCATCGGCAAGTCCCTGGCCGGCCAGTACGATCAGGCGATCCTGCTGCCTAACTCGATGAAGTCGGCACTGGTGCCGTTTTTCGCCGGTATCCCCAAGCGCACCGGCTGGCGTGGCGAGTTTCGCTATGGCCTGCTCAACGACGTGCGCAAGCTCGACAAGGCCCGCTACCCGCTGATGATCGAGCGCTTCATGGCCCTGGCCTACGCGCCGGGTGCCGAGTTGCCGACGCCTTATCCGCGCCCGAGCCTGCAAATCGACCCGGTTACCCGCGACGCTGCCCTGGCCAAGTTCGGGCTGGAGCTGGACCGTCCGGTGTTGGCGCTGTGCCCTGGCGCCGAGTTTGGCGAGTCCAAGCGCTGGCCGTCGGAGCATTACGCCAAAGTCGCGGAGATGAAGATCCGCGAGGGCTGGCAAGTCTGGCTGTTCGGCTCGAAAAACGATCATTCGGTGGGCGAGGATATTCGCCAGCGCCTGATCCCGGGCCTGCGCGAAGAGGCGGTCAACCTGAGTGGCGACACGTCCCTGGCCGAGGCCATCGACCTGCTGTCCTGCGCCGACTCGGTGGTGTCCAACGACTCCGGCCTGATGCACGTGGCCGCGGCGCTGAACCGCCCGCTGGTGGCGGTGTACGGCTCGACGTCGCCAGGGTTTACCCCGCCGTTGGCCGACCAGGTGGAAGTGGTGCGCCTGGGCCTGGATTGCAGCCCGTGTTTCGACCGCACCTGCCGTTTCGGCCACTACAACTGCCTGCGCCAGTTGCTGCCGCAACCCGTCAGCGATGCGTTGCAGCGGTTGCAGGGCACTGTGGTCGAGGTCCGTTAAGTTGCGGGTACTGGTAATCAAGACCTCATCCCTGGGCGACGTGATTCATGCCTTGCCGGCGTTGACCGACGCGGCGCGGGCGATCCCGGGCATCCGGTTTGACTGGGTGGTGGAAGAAGGCTTCGCCGAGATTCCCACCTGGCATCCGGCGGTGGACAAGGTGATCCCGGTGGCGATCCGCCGCTGGCGCAAGAACCTCTGGCAGACCTTCAAGAGTGGCGAATGGCGGCGCTTCAAAAAGAGCGTGCAGTCGACCAAATACGACTTGGTGATCGACGCCCAGGGCTTGCTGAAAAGTGCCTGGCTGACCCGCTACGTGCGCGCGCCGGTGGCCGGCTTCGACAAACAGTCGGCTCGTGAGCCATTGGCGGCGCATTTCTATTCCCGGCGATTGGCCGTGGCCCGCGGGCAGCATGCGGTGGAGCGCTTGCGCCAACTGTTTGCCGTCGCCCTCGGTTACGACTTGCCAAAAGGCCTGGGTGATTACGGCCTCAGCGTCGAAAAACTGCTGGGCCTGCCGCCGAAAAAACCGTTTGTACTGCTGCTGCACGGCACCACCTGGGACACCAAGCACTGGCCGGAAGCCTACTGGCGCGACCTGGCCGAGCGCATGGACCGCTTTGGCGTGGACGTGAAATTGCCGTGGGGCAACGCCGCCGAAAAAGCCCGTGCCGAACGCCTGGCCCAAGGCCTGAAAAACGCCGAAGTGCTGCCCAAGCTGAACCTGGCGGGCGTTGCCCGTGTGCTGGCGGGCGCCAAGGCGTGTGTTGCGGTGGATACCGGTCTCGGTCACCTCGCCGCCGCGCTGGATGTGCCGACGATTTCCCTGTTCGGCCCCACCAATCCCGGCCTGACCGGCGCCTACGGCAAGGCGCAGATCCACCTGGCCAGCGACTTCCCGTGTGCGCCGTGCCTGCAAAAGAAATGCACCTATCAACCGACCGCCGAAGACCAGCGCCGGTTTGATCTCAAGCGCGAGTGGCCACTGTGCTTCACTCGCCTGAACCCTGAGCGTGTCGCAACGCGATTAAGCACGTTGTTATTGGCTGAGGAACACTGATGCAACTGGCTTTTGTCCTCTACAAATACTTCCCCTTTGGCGGCCTGCAGCGCGACTTCATGCGCATTGCCCTGGAGTGTCAGCAGCGCGGCCACCAGATTCGCGTCTACACGCTGATCTGGGAAGGCGATGTTCCGCCGGGCTTTGAAGTGCTGGTGGCGCCGGTCAAGGCGCTGGTCAACCATCGGCGCAATGAAAAGCTCTACGCCTGGATCCAGGCCGACCTGGCCAAGCGGCCGGTTGACCGCGTGGTGGGTTTCAACAAGATGCCGGGGCTGGACGTGTACTTCGCCGCCGACGGTGTGTTCGAAGACAAGGCACAGACCCTGCGCAACCCGATGTATCGCTGGTTCGGCCGGTACAAGCACTTCGCCGAATACGAGCGTGCAGTGTTCGACAAAGACGCCAGGACGCAAATCATGGTGCTTTCCGAGCACCAGCAGCGGCTGTTCACCCAGTATTACGGCACCCAGGCCGAGCGTTTTCATTTGCTGCCGCCAGGTATCGCCCGCGACCGCCGCGCGCCGCCCAACGCTGCCGAGATCCGTGCCGAGTTTCGTCGCGAATTCGGCCTGGCCGACGAAGATTTGCTGCTGGTTCAGATCGGCTCGGGCTTTAAGACCAAGGGCGTCGATCGCAGCCTCAAGGCCGTGGCCGCGCTGCCGTCGAATCTGAAGAAACGCGCCCGGCTATTTGTAATCGGGCAGGACGACCCCAAAGTATTCCAGTTGCAGAGTGCTGCGTTGGGCCTGGGCGACCAGGTGCAGTTCTTCAAGGGCCGCAGCGATATCCCGCGTTTTCTGCTGGGCGCCGACCTGTTGATCCACCCCGCATACAATGAGGCGGCCGGCATGGTGCTGATCGAAGCGGTGGTCGCCGGCCTCCCGGTGCTGGTGAGCAAGGTCTGCGGCTACGCGTTTTACATCGACAAGGCCCAAAGTGGTCGGGTGTTGGACGAACCGTTCGAGCAGGCCCAGCTCAACCAGTACCTGGTGGAGATGCTCGACGATCCACAAGCGCGCGCGGCCTGGAGCCGCAATGGTCTGGCCTTCGCTGAGACGGCCGACCTCTATAGCATGCCGCAGTACGCTGCGGACCTGATTCTGGCGGAGCCAAACCGATGAAGTTGATTCTTGCCGAACCGTTCAAGACCCTGTGGGCCGGACGCGATGCGTTCGCCGAAGTCGAGAAGCTGGACGGCCAGGTGTTTCGTGAGCTGGCCGCGCGCCGTACCCTGCGTACGGAAGTGGACGGCCGCCATTATTTTGTGAAGATCCACCGGGGAATCGGCTGGGGTGAAATCCTCAAGAATCTGATCACGGCCAAGTTGCCCGTATTGGGCGCGGGCCAGGAGTGGGATGCGATCCAGCGTCTGCAGGAGCTCGGCGTGCCCACCATGACCGGCGTGGCCTTCGGTGAAAAAGGCAGCAACCCGGCCGATCAGCACTCGTTCATCGTCACGCAAGAGTTGGCGCCCATTGTCAGCCTTGAAGACCTGACCATGGACTGGGTCAAGCAGCCGCCCGTGCCGGCGATTCGGCACGCCCTGACCGTTGAACTTGCGCGCACCCTGGGCACGATGCATCGGGGTGGCGTGAACCATCGTGATTGCTATCTGTGCCACTTCCTGTTGCACACCGACCAACCGGTCAGCGTGCACAACATCAAGCTCTCGGTGATCGACCTGCACCGTGCCCAGGTGCGTTCGAAGATTCCACGGCGCTGGCGTGACAAGGACCTGGCGGGGCTTTACTACTCCGCCCTGGAGATTGGTTTGACCCGGCGCGACAAATTGCGGTTTCTCAAGGCCTACTTCCAGCAGCCTTTGCGCCAGATCCTGGGCGAGCAAAGCGCGCTGCTGGCGGCGCTGGAACGCATGGCTGCCAAGCTTTACGCACGCAAGCAACGATACGGGGATGCGCTCTGATGGCGGGTTGGAACCTGGAACCTGCCTACGCCGCCCTGGCGGATGACTTTGGTAGCCTGGAGGCGGTGTTCGCCTTGCAAGGCGAGCGGCTGACCCGTGATCCGTTGTCCGAAGTGATTCGCGTGGAGCGCGGCGGGGTCAATTATTACGTCAAGCGTTACGTCGGGGCGGGCAAGGGCTTGCGCCGCTACCTGGGCAAGCCACGGGTCAAGTCCGAATGGCAGAACCTCAAGCGTTTCGCCAAGTGGGGTATTCCCACCGCCGACGTGATTGCCTGGGGCCTGGAGCGTAAAGGCCTGGCTTATCACCGTGGCGCGATGATCACCCGCGAACTGCCGAAGACCGAAGACCTGTCGGCATTGGCCGAGCGCAACGACCCGCGACTTTCTGACCCGGTGTGGGTCAACAACATCAGTCGCCAGCTCGCGGAATACACGCGGACCATGCACGACCACCGGTTTACCCACAACGATTTGAAGTGGCGCAACTTGTTGGTGGACGACCAGCAAACCCTGTACCTGATCGATTGCCCCAACGGCGATTTCTGGCGCGGGTTCTGGCTCAAATACCGCATCACCAAGGACCTGGCCTGCCTGGACAAGGTGGCCAAGTATCACCTGTCGGCCACCCAGCGCCTGCGTTTCTACATGCAGTACCGTCAGCGCAAACACCTGGGCGCGTCGGACAAACAGCGAATTCGCCACGTGGTGAAGTTTTTCGAGGGGCGAGAATGAGTGATTTCCTGGCGGCCGAAGATCGGGCACTGCTCGAGCGCAACGGCCTCGACACGTTTGACGCGCTGTGGGCCAAGCAACTGGATGCAGTGGACGAGCCCAACACCAGTCGCGGCGGCTGGAGCAGCGTGTTTCGCCTCGAACTCGAAGGCCAGGGTTACTACCTCAAGCGTCAGAGCAACTACCTGACGCGCACCCTGCACCGGCCGTTCGGCGAGCCGAGTTTTGCCCGGGAGTTTCGTAACATCAGTCGCTATCGGCAGCTGGGAATTCCGGCGTTGCAGGCGGCGTTTTTCGGCGAGCGCAAAGTGGCGGGCGAGCATCGGGCGATGTTGCTGACCCGGGCGCTGGATGGCTGGAATGATCTGGATTCGTTGCTGGAGCAATGGCCTGAATTGAGCGAGGCGCAGCAGCGGGCGATCCTGCTGGCCTGCGGTCAATTGGCGCGCCGTCTGCACAGCGTGGGCCAGGTGCATGGCTGTTTTTACCCCAAGCATATTTTCCTGCAGGCCAGCGGCGATGGTTATGCGGCGCAGTTGATCGACCTGGAGAAAACCCGCCCGCTGTTGTTCGGCTGGCGTGACCGGGTCAAGGACCTGGAGCCGCTGTTGCGCCGTGCGCCGCAGTGGTCGCACGATCAGGTTCGCCAGTTATTGGCGGCGTATCTGGCTCAGCCTGAGGACAGTGCGCTGGTCGCAACGTGGCACCAACGGCTGGCGGCACGGCGCAGTCACAAGGAGAACCGCTGATGCGTTTGTCCGAGCTGAAAAAAGCCGGCCGCACACCCAGCCTGCCCTTGAGCATCGAACTGGCGGACGCCGCCGGGCCTGGGCAGTTGCAACTGCTCAACCTGCTGCGGGTATTGCCGGGCCAGCGCTATGTCGGCGCAGCCGTATGGCGCGGCCGCCCGGTGCTGGCCAAACTGCTGGTGGGCAGCAAGGCAGCGCGGCATTTTCAGCGTGAACTCAAGGGCGTGCGGTTGTTGGCCGAGCAAGGCCTGACCACACCGCTATTGCTGGCCGATGGTCTGCAGGAAGGCGAGGGCGGTTGGCTGCTGTTCGAATTTCTGGAAGGCGCCGACAGCCTGGCCGATGCCTGGCACGCCGTTGAAGGCTTGCCGCCGTTGGCTGACGAGCAACAGGCGGTGCTCGCCGAAGCGCTGGGTGCGATTGCGCAAATGCACGCCAAGGGCCTGTGGCAGGAAGACCTGCACCTGGACAACCTGCTGCGCCAGGATGGAAAACTGTATTTGATCGACGGTGCCGGGATCTGCGTCGAAGAGGCGGGCAAGCCGCTGTCCCGCAACCGGGTGCTGGAAAACCTCGGGGTGTTTTTCGCGCAGTTGCCGAAAAATATCGAGCCGTTTACCGAGGAGTTGCTGGTGTATTACCTGCTGAGCAATGGCGAACACGCGCTGCCGCTGGAAGCGTTGCAGAAGCAGGTGCGCAAAGTCAGCACCTGGCGCTTGAAAGACTACCTGAACAAGGTTGGCCGCGAGTGCACGCTGTTCAGCGTGGTGCGCGGGCCGTTTGCCCTGCGCGCGATTCGCCGCGAGGAAGAAGCGGCGATGCTGCCGGTGCTGGACCGGGCCGATGCGCTGCTCGACCAGGGCCACCTGTATAAGACCGGCGGGGCGGCCAGCGTTGCCAAGGTCGACATTGACGGTCGGCCGCTGGTGATCAAACGCTACAACATCAAGGGTTTTGCCCATTGGCTCAAGCGCTTCTGGCGGCCGAGCCGGGCCTGGCATTCCTGGCGCGAAGGCAATCGCCTGGCGTTCCTCGGTATCGCCACGCCCAAGCCGCTGGCGTTGCTGGAAAAGCGTTTCCTGTGGCTGCGCAGCCGGGCTTACCTGGTGACCGAGTACCTGCCGGGGCCGGACATCATTGAGCGGTTTGCGCCGTATGTTGAAAGTGGCGAGGCGCCTGAGGCTGAGTTGGTTGCCCTTGATTACCTGTTCGCCGAGCTGATCCGCGAGCGCATCAGTCATGGGGATTTCAAGGGGCATAACCTGTTCTGGCATGAGGATCGCTGGGCGCTGATTGACCTGGATTCGATGTGTCAGCATGGCTCCCTGGGCAGCTTCGCCCCGGCCTATGCCAGGGATCGGGCGCGGTTTATGCGTAACTGGCCCGAGAGCAGCGCGTTGTATCGGGTGATTGATCAGCGGTTGCCGAAAGAAGTGGGTTAGAGGTTTTAGGGCCGCTGCGCGGCCCAGCGGGAGCAAGCTCCCTCGCCACAAGTCCGGTGTCGGTTGCTAAAAGGTGTACTCGGCGCCTGCGCCGGCGTACCACGAGCGTCCTGGCGCCGCTTCGTAATAGCGGCCGTTGCCGTCCCCGACAATCACCGACCCTACGTACTGGCGATCCAGCAGGTTATCCAGGCGCAGGGTTTGGTGGAATGTCCAGTGCTCCACCTTCTGTTCAAACCGTGCGCGCCAGTTGAAGACGCTGTAGCCCGGCGCGGGGTGTTGCTGGTTGGTGTCTTCGACGTAGACCTTGCTGCGGTACATGCCTTCCACGGCGGTGCTGACCCAGTCCCGGGGTTTCCAGTTGAGTTCGGCAAACAACGTGGTTTGCGGGACGCCGGGGAGGTAGTTGCCTTTGTCCACGGGTTTGCCGCCGCCAATAAAGTCGCTGTCGTAGGTGGCTTGCAGGCGGGTGTAGGCGATGTTGGTGCTCCACTGTTCGCTGAGCTGGCTTTCGATGCCCAACTCGAAGCCACGGCGCAGGGTGCGGCCGGCGTTCTGGTAGCTGGTGCGGCCGCCAATGGATTGGTCCACCACCAATTCATCCTCGGTGGTGATCTGGAAGACGGCGGCGTTGACCCGTGTGTCATTCAACCGCGCCTTCAGTCCCACCTCATATTGGGTACTTTCGGAGGGCTTCAGGCCGAAGTTGAACCCTTCGATATTGCCCGGCGCATACGCCAGTTCCGCCTGGGTCGGTGTTTCGAAACCCTTGCCGGCGCTGACGTAACCGTGCAACTCGGGGGTGAAGGCGTACATCACGCTGACTGACGGGGTGTTTTTCTGGTAAGTCTTGTTGCCGCTGGAGTCGCCGTTGCTCAGGAACTGGTCGTCGACGTCCAGTTCCATGGTGCTGTGGCGTACCCCGGCTTGCAGGGTCCAGCGGTCGATGGCCCAGTTGGCCTGGATGTACGGATCGAGGCTGCGGGCCGTATCGATTTCATCCCGGCGTAGCTGGCCTTTTACGCCCAGGGTGTTGCCACTGTAGTTCTGATAGCCGTGGCGGCTGTCTTCGCTCTGGTCGAAATCCACGCCGGAGATGATCATCAGTTCGCCCGGCACGCTGTCAATCGGTTGCATCCAGCGCACGGAGCCGCCGTAGAACTTGCGGTCGAACTGCACCACGCCGCCGCCGCGTTCGTTGGCGGGTGTGCCTTTGGGAATCGACAGATACTGAATCACACTCCGCCGCCCGGTATAGGCATTCACCTGCAGCGTCGCATCACCAAAATACCGCTCGTAGTTCATCCCCAGTTGCTGGTGGTCGATGCTTTTCCGAGTGTTGTACAGCTCGGCGGCGCTGCTCACCGAGCGCGGATCCGCCTTGTATGCATCCCACGCCTGCCCGAGCGGATCCTGCGTGCCGTTCTGCTCCAGGCTGCTGTAGATCAGCGCGAGCTTGCTGTCGTCATCCGGCTCGAAATTCAGCTTGGCGAAGGTCTGGTCGCGGCGCGCACTGCTATGGTCGCGATAGCCGTCGGTGTCCATGCGCGAGGCGTCGAGCACGAAGCCTGCGCCGTTTGCCGCACCTTCGGCGGTCAGGTGGTTTTTGCTCAGGCCGTCACTGCCCACCAGCGTCTCGGCGCCGATGCGCGGCGGGCCTTCGCCGTTGCGGGAAAACATCTGGATCACGCCGCCCGCATTGCTGCCATACAGCGTGGCGGCCGGGCCGCGCAGGACTTCGATGCGCTCGGCGGTGTCGAGGTTGAACGTGGCGGCCTGGCCCTGGCCATCCGGGGTGCTGGCGGGGATGCCGTCGGCGATGAGCTTGATGCCGCGTACCCCAAACGCCGAGCGGGCGCCGAAGCCGCGGGATGAAATCTGCAAGTCCTGGGCGTAGTTCTGGCGATTTTGCACCACCAGGCCAGGAACGCGAGACAGGGCTTCCGAGGCGTTGATGCCCAGCTGGCCGTCGCTGATCTGCTCACCGCTGATGCTGTCCACCGAGTAAGGCAGGTCAAACGACGGGCTGGCGCTGCGCGAGCCGGTGACCACGCTCGGGTCGAGGACCAGCGGTGCTTCGTCGGCCTGGGCGCTGTGACACAGCCCCAAAAGACCGGGAAGCAGCA
The DNA here is from genome assembly GCF_024807515.1 of Pseudomonas sp. BIGb0558. Classification (NCBI taxonomy): domain Bacteria; kingdom Pseudomonadati; phylum Pseudomonadota; class Gammaproteobacteria; order Pseudomonadales; family Pseudomonadaceae; genus Pseudomonas; species Pseudomonas sp. BIGb0558. The sequence continues at coordinate 203,475 of NZ_JANUEW010000002.1, read as the reverse complement.
GCGCGAAACGAGTAGGAGCAACAGCTTTCATGAGTAAACCAACATCCATAGAGCACGCAAAAGCGCGCGAGTTTAACGATTCAGCCGCTCTTTGCCGAATACTCTTCCTGCCGTCTGCCGCTGCCACGTCATACGCAACCCTGGGTTAAGCTGTCTGGCTGCTGCCAAAGGGAATTGCTCATGAATCCTACAAAGAATCTTCTACTCGCCGCTATGGTCCTTTCGATCACCGCGTGCGGCACCATCAACACGGTGTTTCGCCCGGACGCTGTCGCCAGCCAGAACCTCAAGGAATCGCGCAGTTATTGTGAAAATGTGCCGCGTATCTACAGCGGGGTGATCTACGGTTTTTGCACATTGAACGGCGCCCCCGACACCACCAAAGAGCACACGCGCGATGCCTCCGGCTCTCTGCCGATCTTCGCCGCCGAGCTCCTGGCCTCCGGCTTGCTGGACACCCTCGTGCTGCCCTACACCGTCTATCGCCAGAACAAGGACGGCAGCATCGAGATTTTCCGCTAGGCCACCTTGCCGCTTGCAGCTAACAGCTTCCTGCTGCTTTTACGCTATAATCCCGCCCTTTAGCTGTTTCTCGCCCAGGCGGGGAGCACACTTTTTTCAGGCGTGACGCGCCTGCATGCAGACTAAAAGAGGCTAGACCCCTGTGGCATTGACGATTCTTGGCCTGTCCGGCGCCCTTAGCCATGATCCTTCCGCAGCCTTGTATATCGACGGCAAGCTGATTGCGGCCGCCGAAGAAGAGCGCTTCGTACGCGACAAACATGCAAAGAACCGCATGCCCTACGAATCGGCGAAGTTCTGCCTGGAACAAGCCGGTATCAAGCCTTCCGACGTTGATGTGGTGGCGATCCCGTTCGCCCCCATCAGCCTGTTCGGCGAAGCCCGCTGGCACTATGCCAAGCGTTACTGGTACGCCCCGGACCGCGCCCTCGACGCGATCCTGATGGGCAACCGTCGCTACAAGCGCTATCGCAACAAGATCGTCTGGTGCCTGGAGCAACTGGGCTTCGATCCGAAGAAAATCAAGATCGAACCGGTTGAACACCACTTGGCCCACGCCTCCAGTGCCTATCACTGCTCGGGCTTCCAGGAGAAGACCGCGATCCTCGGGATCGACGGCAAGGGCGAGTACGCCACCACCTTCTTCGGCTACGGCGAAAACGGCAAGATCCACAAGATCAAGGAATTCTACGATCCGGACTCCCTGGGCGGCCTGTATGGCGCGATCACCGAGTTCCTCGGTTTCGAGATGCTCGACGGTGAGTTCAAGGTCATGGGCATGGCGCCGTATGGCGATGCCAGCAAGTACGATTTCTCGCGCCTGGCCTCCTTTGAGAACGGCGAGCTGGTGATCAACACCGACTACGCCAACGTCATCGGCCTGCGCCGCTACAAAGAGAAGGGCAAGGGCTTCTACTTCTCGCCGAAACTGATCGAGTGGCTGGGGCCCAAGCGCGAAGGCGACATCGCCGACGAGCCGTACATCCACTACGCGGCCAGCATGCAGGCGCTGTTCGAGAAGCTGGCGTTGCAGATGATCGACCACTACCTGGGCGACATCCTCAAAGACACCGGCAAGCTGGCCTTCGCCGGCGGCTGTGCGCTGAACGTCAAGCTGAACCAGAAGATCATTGCCCGTGACGACGTCAAGGAGCTGTTCGTGCAGCCGGCGTCCGGCGATGCCGGCACCGCGGTCGGTGCGGCAGCCTACGTGTCCCACGCCCGTGGTGTACCGGTAGAGAAGATGGAACACGTCTATCTCGGCCCGTCCTACAGCAACGAAGACGTGATTGCCGCGTGCGCCAAGCACCCGAGCAAGCCAGTGTGGCGCCAGATCGAAAACACCCCGAAGCGCATCGCCAAGATCATGGTCGACGGCAACCCGGTGGCCTGGTTCCAGGGCCGCATGGAGTTTGGCCCACGTGCCTTGGGCGGTCGTTCGATCATCGGTTGCCCGAGCGCCACCGGCGTGGCTGACCGGATCAACCACCAGATCAAGTTCCGCGAGCGCTGGAGGCCTTTCTGCCCGTCGATGCTCGACACCGTTGCGCCACAGATGATCAAGGTCGACCACCCGGCGCCGTTCATGACCTTCACCTTTGAAGTGTCGGAAGAGTGGAAAACCCGCGTGCCGGAAGTGGTGCATGAAGACGGCACCTCACGTGCCCAGGTGCTCAAGCGCGAGTACAACCCGCGCTACTACGACATGATGAAAGAGCTGGAAGTGCTGACCGGCAACGGCGTGTCGCTGAACACCTCGCTCAACCGCCGTGGCGAAGCGATGATCTGCTCGCCGAAAGACGCGCTGGACATGTTCTTCGGTTCCGACCTGCAGTACCTGATCATGGAAGACATCCTCGTGGTCAAGGACGGCGTGGACCCTTATGACGCTGTGGTTTAAATGCTGAACCGCTTCCAGGGCTGGCGTGAACGTGGCTGGACGCCTGTCGAGGCCGAGGTTTACGCCCAGGCCTGGCAGCGTTTTGGCGGCAGCGTGGCGACTCATCCGCAGATCGTCGAGCGGCTGGCGCACCTGGCGCAGATTCCCGTGCGTTACCTGGGCTGGGAGCAGGATGGCGAGCTCAAAGGCGCGATTGCCACCTGGGGGCGCGACCTGGCCCTGTCCAAGGACGTGCTCAAGCGCAAAGGCAAAAAAGGCCTGTTCGATTTGGGTAACGCCGAAATCATCCTGCCGATTGCCGCCGATGCACAGTTGCCGTTGCGCCACCGCGCGCGGTACCTGTCGGCGCTGAATGAGGGGCGCGTAAGCACCCTCAAGCCCCAGGCCGAGCAGTTGGCCATGGCGCGCACGCCGGAAGAACTGTCGAAGAAGTTTCGCTACAACCAGCGCCGTGAATTGCGCTTGCTGGAAGAGGCGGGCGGCTTGGTGCGGGCGGTCAGCGAGTTTTCCAGCCATGAACTGGCGGCGATTTACTGCGACCTGTTCCAGCGGCGCTGGGGTTTCCCGGCGGCGGGCGCCGAGCGTCTGGCCGAAGTGTTGGAGCTGCTCAAGGAGTTCCTGTTCGGCTCGGTGCTGTTTCTCAATGACGCCGCGATTGCCGTGCAACTGGTGTATCAGGTGCAGGCACCGGAGTGGGTCAGTGCCGAGTACGTCAACGGCGGCGTCGACCCTGAAACCAAGGCATTCAGTCCTGGCAGCGTGTTGAGTTTCCTGAATACCCAAAGTGCCTGGGAGCAAGCGCGGGCCAGCGACAAGCCCCTGCGTTTCTCTTTCGGGCGTTCCGACCGTGAATACAAAGAGCGCTGGTGCAACCCGGTGCCGGTGTTCAGCGTATGAGCCGCAAGCAGCAATTGCTCAAGCAGCATCGACGCAACAAGCGTATCGCGCTGTTGGTTGGCCTGTTGCTGCTGGTGGCTGTCGGTGTGCTGGTGGCCTGGTGGTTGCCGCTGCTGCTGGCGGTGGTGATGTGGGCCGCCCATGAAGCCTGGTTTGCCGACCATTTGTTCTACTCGCCCAAAGACGACTATCAATACGCGTTTCCCGAGGGGAGCTCGTGCGCGGGCCTGCGTCTCGAATCGGGGCGGCTGGTGATGGATACGCCCTTGGCTGACGATGAAACCCTGATCGTCGGGGTTGAACTGAAAAGCACTTGGTTCGGACGTTTTCTCGATCCGGCGGTGGACGTGTTGGGTCTGGATGCGCCGGACCGGCAAGTCTTCGAGCGTGGCGTCGCAGGTCGGCGTTACCTCAACCTGACCGGTGCGGGCGAAGCACTGGCCGGCGGCAAGCTGCGTTTGCGCGGGCGTTTCTGCCGGATCAAGGGGCAGCCGACACTGTGGCGGTTCCGCCAGCCGGATTACCGTCGCCAGCGGGTGATGGTGATCGCCCCCCATGCCGACGATGCCGAACTGGCCGCCTTCAGCCTTTACAGCCAGGCCGATGAGAGCTGGATCGTCACCCTCACGGCGGGCGAAATCGAAGCCGATCACTATCAACAGATGGGCCTGCCCAAGGCCGATGCCGCACGGCTAAAAGGCCGCTTGCGTGCCTGGGACAGCGTTACCGTGCCTCGTTGGGCGGGCGTTCCCGAGGCGCAGTGCGTGCAGTTGGGTTACTTCTGCATGCAGCTGCCGGCCATGCAGGCCGCGCCGGACCAGCCCCAGGCGTCCCGGGAAGCACAACTGGACGATACGCGGCTGTTTCGCCAGTTCAACGCCCTGGCCTTACCCGGGGATGTAGACGGCGCCCCGACCTGGAGCAACCTGATTGCAGACCTGCGGGCGTTGCTGCTCAAGGCGCGCCCGCAGGTGATCGTGTTGCCGACGCCGCTGCTGGACCCGCACCCGGATCACATCTGCGCGCACGCTGCGATCATCGAAGCCCTGCAAGGCCTGGAATGGCAGCCGGGCACATTGCTCGGCTATGCCAACCACCTGCATGATAATGATCGTTGGCCCATGGGCGATTCGGGCGCGGGCGTGGCCTTGCCGCCGCGTTTTGATGCCACGCCGCAGCTTGTGCCTTGCAGCCTGCGGTTGACGCTGGGCCAGCAGCAGGACAAGGCCATGGCCCTGGGCATGATGCACGACTTGCAGCCGAGGGCGCCGTTCAAGCGCCGCGTGCGCAGGTGGTTGCAGCAATTACTGGCGGGCCGCAGTCCATCGCCTTACGGAGAGAATGAATTCTTCCGCAAGGCGGTACGCCGTCATGAGTTGCTCTGGGTGTTGAAGCAGGATTGAGACCTTATTGAAGGCAGGTGTGCAGCGCCTGCCGCCCCTTTTTCGCCGGGCTGCGTGCCCGCAGCCAGATTGCAGCATGGAGAGTTATGAAGCCTCGTTTCAAGGTTTTACAGTTACAGCCGGACTACAACGTCAAGACCCACGACTTCGCCGACCTCGGCGAGCAGATCGTCAAGGCCTTGCCGGCTGAACGTTTCGAGGTCACATCCGGGTTTCTCAGCGGCCGTCCGCTGCCCGGCCAGCCCCTGAGCGTGGCTGAACACTCCCATTACTTCGAGTTGCCGGAAAAATCCCTCAAGGGCATTCGTTTCGGCGCCATGTGGCAGATCTACAAGTTTTGCCGCGAGCAGAAATTCGACGTGGTCATCTGTAACCGCTTCAAGTCGGTGAACATGATGCTGTCCCTCAACCGTTGGCTGAAGATCCCCCTGTGCATCGGCATTTCCCACGGTTTTGGCGAGTACGCCCGTGGCTACCGCCGGCGCCAGACGCAGAAGTGGGTCAGCCCGGCGTGGCGGTTTGTCGGGGTCTCGGAGGCGGTCAAGGATTACCTGGTGGACCTCAACTGCGGTTTTACCCGTGAAAACACCACCTTCGTCACCAACGCCATCGACATTCCACAGGCCGAAGCCTTGCAGTTGCCTCGCGATGAAGCGCGGCAGGTGCTCGGCTTGCCGCTGGATGCACGGATGATTGGTGCCCTGGGCCGACTGGTGCCGATCAAGGGTCACACCCATTTGCTGCAGGCTTTCGCCACCCTCAAGGACAAATACCCGCAGGCCCAGGTGGGGATCATCGGTTCCGGCCGCGCCGAAGCGGACCTGCGTGCCGATATCGAGCGCCTGGGTCTGACCGGTCGCGCACACCTGCTGGGCTTTCGTGAAGATGGCATGCAGTACGTGCGCGCTTTTGACATCTGGACCATGCCATCGCTGTTCGAAGGCCTGGGCCTGGCGCTGCTGGAAGGCATGAGCGGGCATCTGCCGGTCATTGCCTCCAATGGCCCGGCGATGTTGCCGTTGGTGCAAGGGGCGGGCGGCCTGTCCCATGATCCGGGCAACGTCGAGCAGTTGGCGGCGGCGCTGGATACTTACCTGGCACTGAGCGACGAACAGTTGCGTGCCAAGGGCGAACAAGTGTTCCGCTACCTGGAAGAAAACCACACCCTGGACGAGTTCCGGCGCAAATATTTGAATCTGATCGAAACCGGTCTGCGTGAAGTAGGTAGAGCATGAGTCTGCAGCAACCCCTGGTCACTGTGATCATTGCGTCTTACAACCACGGCCCGTACATCGAGCAGAGCATCCTCAGTGTGCTCGGCCAGACCTACCCCAACATTGAGTTGCTGGTGGTGGACGACGGCTCCAAGGATGACAGTGTGGAGCGCATCCAGCGCTTGCAGGCTGAACACGGGTTTGATTTCCAGGTCCAGCAGAACCAGGGCCTGACCAATACCCTCAACGGTGCCATCGCCCGCGCCAAAGGCAGCCTGATCGCGCCATTTGGCTCCGATGACATCATGCTGCCCGAGCGTATCGCTACGCAGGTTGCCTACATGGAAGGCAAGCCGAAGGTGGGAATCTGTGCCGGCAATATCGAATTGATTGATGGTGACGGCAAACCGTATCCGGAGAAGAAACAACGCCGCGACTTGCCGTTTCGCAGCCTGGATTTCGATGATCTGTTCCTGGATCGCAAGCCCTTTCCTCCGGCGCCGACCCTTATGATCCGCCGGCAGGCGCTGGAAGAGGTCGGGGGTTTCGATCCGCTGATTCCGCTGGAAGACTTGCTCATCGAATTGAAGATCACCCACGCCGGTTACACCATCGACGTGTTGAATGTGGTGATGGCGCGCTATCGCCAACACGCGACCAACACCTACAAGAATCATCGCTACATGATCCAGAACATCCTCAAGACCTACGGGTTGTTCAGCGATCATCCTGCCTACGATCAGGTTCGCTATAACTTCCTGAACTCGATGTTCCTCAAGACCGCCGACCGTGACCGCCCGCTGGCGCGGGAGATTCTCAAGCAGATTCCCTTGAAGTTCTGGGGTCGCAAGACCTTGCGTGGGTTGGTGCGCCTGTACCTGGCGCCGCAGCGCAGTTCGTAAGGCTTCGGCCTGGCCATTGCGTAAACCGCAATGGCCAGGCGGCTCAAGCTATCACTTTGCCGGGCTTGCTACCGGCGCCGCCGGACGATTGAGCTTGAGCACCTGCTCACGGATCTTCGCCGTGGCGCTTGGCGAGGCCACCGAGGCATAGCCCTTGGCCAATTGCTCGAAATGGGTTTCGAACAGCCAATTACGGTCTTGTGGATAACGTTGCATGTGCCGCAGGTTGCGCTGGCGCAGGGCGTTGCGCAGGGGCGATGGGTAGATGCGCATGTCTGCCACGTCAATCAAGCCGAACTCGCCATCATCCATTAACAGTACGTTGCCCAGGTGCAGTGAGCGAAAGTACACGCCGCGATCATGGAGTTGGGCCATGAACCCGCCGAACCGCTCAATCAGCGATTCCCGCAGGCTACTGTCCAGGCTTTGCAGGGCTTGGCGCAGGGTCAGGCCGGGCAGTGGCTGATAACGTACGGCGCTGCTCGCATCCTGTAACTGGTAGAGATTGAGGATGATTGGCGATGGAACGCCCAAGGCTCGCAGTTGCTCGCTGTTGCTGGCGAAACGCTCCGAATAGGGGTTGAAGCTGCCTGAGGTATACCAGCGACGTGGGCGGAACAGCTTGAGGAAGCTCCCGTCTTCCAGGCGCAGGACCTTTGGGCCCAGGCCATCGGCTTCAATCACGTAAGCATTGGTGCACAACTGCTCGAAATCTTGACGCTTCAGGCTTTGAACGGGCATGCGCAGCAGGCTGCGGCGACGCTGGGCGATGCTCAGTCCGGCGATCAGTGCCAGCGGGATCCATAGCAGAAACCAGTGCTCTTTTGGCCGCGAGAGAATTCCACCGCCTTCGGTCAGGCCGGCACCGATGCCATAGGCCAGCAGGGAAGAGGCCAGGATAAACAACGGCTGTGCCCGTTCCTTGAGGCTTTTGTACAGGCCCCAGCCGAGCATGAAGATCCACGGGATGAAGCCGATGATGCCAACGTAATAGATCACACCCAGGGCAAAACTGTGGGGTTCGCGAAGTTGATTGCCGTCGGCAAGCGTCAGGTACAACTCTGAGTCGTAGCTGTGGCCGATCCAGGGGTGCTGGGCGATACGCTCAAGTGACATGCCCCAGAGTTCGAAACGGAAGGAGCTGCCACGATTGGTGATCAGTTCGGGATAGAACAGCAACAGTGCCGCAGCTCCCAGCACCATACAGCCGATCAGCAGGGCCGAGCGACGATTGCGGCTGGTGAAACTCATCCAGAGCACGGCGAGGACCAGTGCAACCATTGGTGTTCTCGAACCGGTGGCCAGCACCGCGGCGGCCATGATTGCCAGCGCTGGAACGCTGAACCAGAGCACGTGGGGACGCTTGGTGGTCATGCATACGTACAGCCAGTAAACGCAGAAGAATCCGAATACGTGAGAACTGAGTAGCGGGTTATCGAGGGCTCCGCGCCCGCCGATCATTCGCGCCCCCTGCGAGAAGAAGGGAGCAAAAGCCACCAGGCTGCAGGCACTGGAAACCAGCGCAATCAGTGCGGCGCAGAAGAAGATCGGTTTGAACAGCTCATTGCGGTAATGCAGCAGCAGCCCGCAGCCTGCAAACAACATGAAGGTATGCAGTGGTCGTCGATACAAGTCGGCGTCGATGCTGTGTTCCGGGCTCCACAGCATGCTGGTCAGTGCCCAGCCTGAAAATACCAGGAATGCGATCGCCAGGGGCTCGCGCAGCACCTGCTTGAATTCCGCCGGGCGCAGGCACAGCAACAACAGGGTCGGCGCGCTGAACAGCACGTAGTAGAACTTGTGCAGGACATTTCGATTGGTGACAAAAAACAGCGAACTCAGGAGCAACAGCAAGCCTATGGGCAGAATCCACAAACAGAGGAAGTCGAAAACGCGATTTGAGCCATATGTAAGGCGCTTGGAGTGCATACAGAAAAGCCGTTCCAGAATAAAGAAAGCCGAGCATACTAAAGTAGTGGCTATATAATGTCGCCCGTTGGATCCAACGGCCGCGCGGTTGTGCCGCGTGCAAGTACAACAGAGAAGCTGTGCTAAAGTCAGCCTCCTTTTTCAAAACCGCCGCGTGATATGACCGACTCCAGTCCGAGCGCAAGCCCTTCGAGCTTGAAAATATACTTCCGCCTGCTCAGCTACGTTAAGCCCTATGCCGGCTTGTTCGCGCTGAGTATCGTCGGCTTTCTGATTTTCGCCTCGACCCAGCCGATGCTGGGGTACATCCTCAAGTACTTTGTCGACGGCCTGTCCAACCCTGAAGCGGTGCTGTTCCCTACGGTACCTTTCCTGCGTGACCTGCAACTGCTGCAGGCCGTGCCGCTGCTGATCATCCTGATCGCCGCCTGGCAGGGCCTGGGCTCGTTCCTGGGCAACTACTTGCTGGCCAAGGTTTCCCTGGGCCTGGTCCACGACCTGCGGGTGCAGTTGTTCAACAACCTGCTGACCCTGCCGAACCGCTACTTCGACAATCACAACTCCGGGCACCTGATTTCCCGTATCACCTTCAACGTGACCATGGTCACCGGTGCGGCGACCGATGCCATCAAGGTAGTGATTCGCGAAGGCATGACGGTGATCTTCCTGTTCGCCTCGCTGCTGTTCATGAACTGGCGGCTGACCCTGGTGATGATCGCCATCCTGCCGTTGATTGCCGTGATGGTCCGCACCGCGAGCAAGAAATTCCGCAAGCAGAGCAAGAAGATCCAGGTCGCCATGGGTGATGTCACCCACGTTGCCTCGGAAACCATCCAGGGCTACCGCGTGGTGCGCAGCTTCGGCGGCGAGGTGTATGAGCAGAAGCGCTTCCTCAAGGCCAGCCTGAGCAACACCAACAAGCAACTGCGCATGACCCGCACCGGCGCGATCTACACGCCGGCGCTGCAACTGGTGATCTACAGCGCCATGGCGGTGCTGATGTTCCTGGTGCTGTACCTGCGTGGCGATGCCTCGGCGGGTGACATGGTGGCCTACATCACCCTGGCCGGCCTGCTGCCCAAGCCGATTCGCCAGCTCTCTGAAGTCAGCTCGACCATCCAGAAAGGCGTGGCCGGTGCCGAAAGCATTTTCGAGCAACTGGACGAAGACGTTGAAATCGATCGCGGCACCATCGAGCGCGACAAGGTCAGTGGCCGCCTGGAAGTGCGCAACCTGAACTTCACCTACCCGGGTACCGAGCGCCACGTGCTCAAGGACATTACCTTTACCGCAGAACCTGGGCAGATGGTTGCCCTGGTGGGGCGTTCGGGCAGCGGCAAGTCCACCCTGGCCAGCCTGATCCCGCGTTTCTACCACCACGAGAGCGGCGAGATTCTGCTCGATGGCGTAGAGATCGAAGACTATCGCCTGCTCAACCTGCGCCGACATATCGCCCAGGTGACCCAGCACGTGACCCTGTTCAGCGACACCGTGACCAACAACATCGCCTACGGTGACCTGGCCGGCGCACCGCGGGCCGATGTCGAGGCGGCGGCGGCCGATGCCTATGCCAAGGACTTCATCGACCAACTGCCCAAAGGCTTCGATACCCAGGTCGGCGAAAACGGTGTGCTGCTTTCCGGCGGCCAACGCCAGCGCCTGGCAATTGCCCGTGCCTTGCTCAAGAACGCGCCTTTGCTGATCCTCGACGAGGCCACCTCGGCGCTGGACACCGAGTCGGAGCGCCATATCCAGGCGGCCCTCGACAAAGTCATGCAAGGCCGTACGACCCTGGTGATTGCCCACCGCCTGTCGACCATCGAGAAAGCCGACCTGATCCTGGTGATGGACGATGGCCGGATTGTCGAGCGCGGTACCCACGGCGAACTGCTGGCGCAAAACGGTTATTACGCCCGCCTGCATGCCATGGGCCTGGACGAGCCGGTCCCGGCCGACATCACCTGACCTGTAGGAGCCGGCTTGCCGGCGATGGCCTCACCGCGGTTGCACTGAAAAACCGCCGTGACCGCATCGCCGGCAAGCCGGCTCCTACATTGCACAAGCCTTTGACAACCCTGTGGTAATATCGCGCCCCTGTTCATTTTGTATGTGGGTTGCTCCATGAAGTTGTCCATGCCGCGATTCGATCAAGCCCCTGTCTTGGTGGTCGGCGATGTCATGCTCGACCGTTACTGGCATGGCGGTACCTCACGGATTTCCCCTGAGGCACCGGTACCGGTAGTCAAGGTCGAGCAAATCGAAGACCGTCCAGGTGGCGCTGCCAACGTTGCCCTCAATATTGCCGCCCTCGGCGCCCCGGCCTCCCTGGTGGGTGTGACCGGCGACGACGAAGCCGCCGACAGCCTGGCCAACAGCCTGCGCGGTGCGGGTGTGCGTGCGCTGTTCCAGCGCATCCCGCATCAGCCGACCATCGTCAAGCTGCGGGTGATGAGTCGTCACCAGCAACTGCTGCGTATCGATTTTGAAGAACCCTTCGCCACCGATGCCCTGGCCCTCAGTGCCCAGGTCGATGAGTTGCTCGAAGGCATCAAGGTGCTGGTACTGTCCGACTACGGCAAAGGCGCCTTGAGAAATCACCAGATGCTGATCCAGGCCGCCAAGGCCCGTGGCATTCCGGTGCTGGCGGATCCCAAGGGCAAGGACTTCTCGATTTATCGGGGCGCCAGCCTGATCACGCCGAACCTCAGCGAATTTGAAGCCATCGTCGGCGGCTGTGTCGATGAGCACGAACTGGTGACCAAGGGCGCCAAGCTCATGGCTGACCTCGACCTCGGCGCCTTGCTGGTGACCCGTGGTGAACACGGCATGACCTTGTTGCGTCCCGATCAGCCGGCCATGCACCTGCCCGCGCGTGCCCGTGAAGTGTTTGACGTGACCGGTGCCGGCGACACGGTGATTTCCACCCTGGCGGCCTCCATTGCCGCCGGTGAAGAGCTGCCCCACGCGGTGGCCCTGGCCAATCTTGCGGCAGGCATTGTGGTCGGCAAGTTGGGTACGGCCGCCATCAGCGCACCTGAGCTGCGCCGCGCGATCCAGCGGTCCGAAGGTTCGGAGCGCGGCGTGCTGAGTCTCGAACAATTGCTGCTGGCGATTGACGATGCCCGCGCCCATAACGAGAGCATTGTCTTCACCAATGGCTGCTTCGATATTCTCCACGCCGGCCACGTGACCTACCTGGAACAGGCGCGGGCCCAGGGCGATCGTTTGATCGTGGCGGTCAACGATGATGCGTCGGTCAGTCGCTTGAAAGGGCCGGGCCGTCCGATCAACAGTGTCGACCGTCGCATGGCGGTGCTGGCGGGGCTGGGCGCGGTGGACTGGGTGATCAGCTTTGCCGAGGCGACCCCGGAAAACCTGCTGGCCCAGGTCAAGCCGGACGTGTTGGTCAAGGGTGGGGATTATTCGGTCGACCAGGTGGTGGGTGCCGATATCGTCAGTGCCTATGGCGGCAAGGTCAAAGTGTTGGGGCTGGTGGAAAACAGCTCGACCACGGCGATTGTGGAAAAGATCCGCAGCAACTGAGGCAAAAACCAACTGTGGGAGCTGGCTTGCCTGCGATAGCCTCAACTCGGTATCACTGATACACCGAGGCGGCTGCATCGCAGGCAAGCCAGCTCCCACATTGTTGGGTGGTGCTTGTGGCTCCGGTTACTGGCTTTGCTTCTTCTTCGGCACGATCCTGCGCAAGATCTGCCGCGCCTTACCCGTCAACCGCTTCAGTTTCGACTCTTTCTCGGGCGCACTCAGCCCCTGTTGCCGCAGCCAATCCTTCCACCGGATCCGCTCGTCGCGCACGATCCAGCCTTCCTGCTGGGCAAAGCTCTCTGCCAGGTACAACCCTCGCGTACTCGCCGGATACAGCTGATCCTTTTTCAAGGTGTACAGCTCCGCACACGGCTGCCCGTCTTTCAGCGGCATCAGGTACAGGTCCGGACGCTGACGGTCCAGGCGCGCCACCAGTTGGTCACCCTCCAGGCGCTCATCCACATGAAACAGACTCAGGGACTTGGCCTCCTTGGGGACTTCCAGGCGCAAGTCATAAATCAGTTGCAGCGAAGCCGTTGGCAGATGCACGTAGGCCCGGGGTCGCTCAATCAATTGCATGGTGGCGCAGCGTACCGGGCGGGCCGCTCCAGACAACGGCGAAAGACGGAACGGCAATGCTTCGCGGTAGTGCAGGGCGGATGAGTAGGGGGCCGGTAGCCAGGTGTCGTTGAAGCGCCCGCCCAGCCAGCCTTCCGGGGTTTCCAGCAGGCATTCCTCGGCGATTTCCTGGATGGCGGTGTGCAGTGGCAGGTTCAGTTCGTGGGCCGGCACATACCCGGAGATCAGCTTGAGCACCACGTCGCCGCGGTCTTGTCGGCGCTGGCGCACCAGCACCCAGTAATCGCGATTCTGCCAGTGCAGGGTCAGGCGCACCGAGACGCCCAGGTTGGCCAACTCCAGCACAAAACGCTCAGTGTCTTTCACTTCCACCGGCTTGCGCCGCTGCAGGGTCTGGGCGAAGTTGAGCGGCATGCCGACGCTCTGGTAACTCAAGCCTTCGGGGGTGGCCTCGACATGCAGCGGCAGTGTTTTAAAGTTACTCGGGTTTTTTCTAATGAGCGTTCGCGCCATGTCGGCTCCTTCTTGCGTCGGGGTCGGCCGCGTCGGCGGCATCAGAGTTGGCGAATGACCTTGGCAGCGGTCGCTACGTTGTGAGCGAGGTGCAGCGGATTAATGGTCCCGACAATAGCACTGGCGACGCCAGTTTGCGCAAACAACAACGTGAAACTCGCGTGAATTGGATCCACTCCTGATTCCAGGCAGACATGGCCACTGGCTAGCGCCTTTTTCACCAGGATGCCTTTGCCGTGGTCGGCCGCATAATCAATGACGGCTTTTTCGGCCTGTTCGTTCAGATTGTAGGTGACCATGGCGCAATCGCCCTGTTCCAGAGCCTTTACGCCGCCCTCGACGGTTTTTCCGGAGAAACCGAAACCGCGAATCTTGCCCTCGCGCTTGAGGTCCGCCAGGGTCTGGTAAACCTCGCAATCATTGAGGATATGCAGGTCGTTGCCGTCAGAGTGCACCAGCACCAGGTCGATAAAATCCGTTTCCAGTCGTTTCAGGCTGCGTTCGACGGACAGCCGGGTATGGGCCGCGCTGAAATCATGATGGGACACGCCTTCGGCAAATTCTTCGCCCACCTTGCTGACAATCACCCAGTCCTGGCGCTGGCCGCGCAACAGTGGGCCGAGGCGTTCTTCGCTGCGGCCGTAGGCGGGCGCGGTATCGATCAGGTTGATGCCCAACTGGCGGGCCTGGCGCAGCAGCATCCGCGCCGCATCGTCATCAGGAATCTGGAAGCCACTGGGGTATTTCACCCCTTGGTCGCGGCCCAGCTTGACGGTGCCCAGGCCCAGCGGCGAGACCAGCAGGCCGGTGCTGCCCAGCGGGCGGTGGAGGTCGTGCAGGGTCGGCAGGCTCATGGCAGCAGTTGCTCCCAGGCGGGTTGGGCGATAGCGGGTTTCGGCAGTTCGGGCAGTTTTTCGTGGGGGCCTGGCTTGATGCCGTCACGTTCCAGCGCGTGGATCACCCGGTCGGCGAAGTCCGGCGCCAGTGCCAACTTGGTCGGCCAGCCCACCAGCAGGCGGTCCTGTTCGGCAAGGAAGGCGTTGTCCGGGCGTGTCAGCCCCGACTGCAGCGGCTCGGCGCGGTCGACGCGCAGGGTGGCCCACTGGGTCTGGCTCATGTCGATCCAGGGCAGCAGCTGTGCCAGTTCTTTTTGGGCGGTGGCGATCTGTTGCTCCGGAGTACGGGCCACCCCTTCGGCCTCGGCGATATCGCCGCCCAGGTACCACACCCAATTGCCATCGGCCGCCGGGTGCGTGGTCACAGTGATGCGCGGCTTGGTGCCGCCACCCAGGCAATGAGCGTACAGCGGCTTCAGGCCGGGGCCCTTGGCAATGATCATGTGCAGCGGCCGGCGTTGCATGGCGGGCTGGGTCAGGCCCAGGGCGCTGAGCAGGTCGGCAGTACCGCCACCGGCGCTGAGGACGATGCGTTGGGCGCGGATCTCGCGGCCATCGACCTTCAGGCCGATCAGTGTGCCGTCTTCCAGCAACGGTTCGATATGCTCACCGGCCAGCAGGCCGTCGCCAGCGAGTTGCGCCAGGCGTTCGATCAGGCTCGGGACGTCGATCACCAACTCGGCCAGGCGATAGACCTTGCCCTTGAAGCGGCGGTCTTGCAGGGCCGGCGGCAGGTCGTCGCCCTTCACCTGGTCGACGCGGCCACGCACGGCCTTGCTGGCGAAGAAACTGGTGAGGTTGCCGGCGAGGGTTCCCGGCGACCACAAGTAGTGGGCTTCGGACAGCAGGCGCACGCCGGAGAGATCCAGCTCACCGTTGCCCGCCAGGGCTTCGCGCCAGCGACGGGGCATGTCGGCGATGGCTTCCGAGGCGCCGGTCAAGGCGCCGTGCAGCGCGTATTTCGCACCGCCATGGATGATCCCCTGGGACTTCACGCTTTGCCCGCCGCCGAGGGTGGCGCTTTCCACCAGCACCGTGGAAAAGCCCTGGCGGCGCAGGCGCGCATTGAGCCAGAGGCCGGCAACCCCGGCGCCGACAATCAGAACGTCGGTGGAAATAACGGATGGCATGCAGCGACCTCAGTGTTCAAGACAGGCTGCGCAGTATACAGGCTCATGTCATGCACACTGTAGGAGCTGTCGAGTGAAACGAGGCTGCGAATCTCAGCTTCACTTGAGTCTGGCGTGAACGATCAGTGCCCGGCGGTTTTCGAGAACAACTGAATCACCACCACCCCCAGCACAATCAGGGCCATCCCCAGCATCGCCGGGACATCCAGTTTCTGCCCGTAGATAAACAGCGCGGCGATGCTGACCATCACGATGCCCATCCCGGCCCACACCGCATACGCGACGCCCACCGGCACGGTGCGCACCACCAGTGTGAGCATCCAGAAGGCCACGCCATAGCCGACGATCACCAGCAACAGCGGGATCGGCGTGCTGAAACCCTTGATCGCTTTCATGGAAACGGTGGCGATCACTTCCGAGCAAATGGCAATGGCCAGGTAATAGTAGGCGGCGTTCATGGGGTAAATCCTCGGTACGGGTTCAACCGTAGGAGCGAGCTTGCTCGCGAAAATCGTCAACGATAACGCAGCGCATCTGGTTTAACGCGGCGCTCTCTGGTTTTTCGCGAGCAAGCTCGCTCCTACAAAGGTTGGCATTCTAGAGACTTGCCAGATGCGGTAAAGTCATTACCTATCCGAATTGAAGATGGGTTGAACCATGAGCGTGCAATGGAGCCTTGAGCAGATGCGTCTGTTTGTCAGCGTCGCCGAGCAGCGTTCGTTTTCGGCGGTGGCGCGGGACCAGCGCCGGGCGCAATCGGCAGTCAGCAATGGGATTGCCCTGTTGGAGGCGGACCTGGGCGTGTGCCTGTTTGATCGCAGCAGCGGCCGCCAGCCCCGCTTGACCGAGGCCGGCACCGCGTTGCTTGAAGAGGCGCGGGAAGTCTTGCGTCAGTGCGAGCGCCTGAATGGCCGTGCCTTGTCGTTGATGCGGGGGGAAGAAGCCCGCCTGCGCCTGGCCCAGGATGAGGCCATGCTCTATCAGCCGGTGCTCGATAGCCTCGAATCGCTGGCGGGAAAATTTCCCAGCCTGGAGGTGCAGTTGTCCAGCGCCGCCCAAGGCGATGTCGCGCGCAAACTAGTGGAGCGCAAGGCCGATCTAGGCCTGCTGTTCTACCACGATCAAATCCCCGAAGCCTTGGAGCGCCGGGTGCTGGGCAGTGTGGAGATGGTGACCGTGTGCGGCATCAGTCATCCCATGGCCAGGGAAAAGTTCGTGGATTGCCAGCGCCTGGCACAGTTTCGCCAGTTGCTGATGGCGACCCAGACCAGCGTGTATCCCGGGAGTGAGGCCGCCAGCCCGCAAGTGTGGCGTGCTGATAGCTTCTACGTGCTGGCCGAATGGCTGGCACGTGGACTGGGTTGGGCCTGGTTGCCACGGCATGTGGTGCAGTACCCGGCCTATCAGAACCAGATGGTCGAACTGAACAGCGAATGGACCCCGCCGGCTCTGGTGGTGGAACTGGTGTGGCGTCGCGATGAGCCCCTCGGCCCGGCCGCGCGTTTCCTCGCCGAACGTTTTGCCGAGTGCTTGCAGGCGATCGACTGAAAAAGCCGATAAACTCCGCCGCCATGAATAGAACTCTCTACAGCTGTCTGTTTTACCTGGCGCTGCCGTTGGTGGCTTTACGTCTGTGGCTGCGGGCCCGCAAGGCGCCGGCTTACGCCAAGCGCGTGGGTGAGCGCTTTTCCTGGGGCTTGCCGGTGATGCAACCCGGCGGAATCTGGGTGCATGCGGTATCGGTGGGCGAAAGCATCGCCGCCGCGCCGATGATTCGCGGGCTGCTGGAACGTTATCCACAGCTGCCGATCACGGTCACCTGCATGACGCCCACCGGTTCCGAGCGCATCCAGGCGCTGTTCGCCAACGAGCCGCGCATCCAGCATTGCTACCTGCCGTACGATTTGCCCTGTGCAGCCAAGCGTTTTCTTGATCGTGTGCAGCCGAAACTGGCGGTGATCATGGAGACCGAGCTGTGGCCCAACCATATCCATCAGTGCGCCAAACGCGGGATTCCCGTGGCATTGGCCAACGCACGGCTGTCGGCGCGTTCGGCCAAGGGCTACGGGCGTTTCGCCAAGCTGACCGCGCCGATGCTGGCGGAAATGAGCCTGTTTGCCGTCCAGACCGAAACCGAGGCCGAGCGTTTTCGCAGCCTGGGTGCACGGCCCGAGACGGTCGAGGTCACCGGCTCGATCAAGTTCGACCTGACCATCGACCCGCAACTTTTGGAGCGCGCTGCCGCCTTGCGTGAGCAATGGCACGCCAGCGAACGCCCGGTGTGGATCGCCGCCAGTACCCACGAAGGCGAAGATGAAGTGGTACTCGCCGCCCATCGCCAATTGCTCGCCAGCTACCCCAATGCCTTGCTGATCCTGGTGCCCCGGCATCAGGAGCGCTTCAACCCGATGTTCGAGTTGTGCCAGCAACAGGGTTTCGCTACGGTGCGCCGCTCCAACGGCGAGGCAGTGACCGCGCAAACCTCGGTGTTGCTGGGGGACACCATGGGCGAGTTACTGTTTTTGTATGCGTTGGCCGATAGCGCGTTTGTCGGCGGAAGCCTGGTGGCCACCGGCGGGCATAACCCGCTGGAGCCGGCGGCCTTGGCCAAGCCGGTTATCTGTGGGCCCCACGTGTTCAACTTCCTTGAAATCAGCGCGATGATGCGCGACGCCGGCGCGTTGCAGGAAGTGGACGATGCCGAAGGTTTGGCGGTGGCGGTGCAGCGCTTGTTCGAGCTGCCGCAGGACGCGCAGAAGATGGGGCAGGCGGGGCTGGCGGTGATGCGCGCCAATCAGGGCGCGTTGAAGCGTTTGCTGGATGGGTTGGGCAGACTGCTCAACCACTGACAACACACATCAAATGTGGGAGCTGGCTTGCCTGCGATACAGACGCCTCGGTACATCAGTCAAACCGAGGTGATGCAATCGCAGGCAAGCCAGCTCCCACATGGTTTATGTGTTGTCTTCAGTAACCCGGGTTAGCCTTCAACTGCGCCGCGGCCGCCTTGGCCAGGTCCGGCGGCAGGAAGTCCTTGTCCGGGTTGTAGTCGGCCTTCAGGTACCGCGCCAGATCCTGCAGATCCCCCGGGTTCAACGTCCCGGCGGCCTGCTTCAAACGCAGGTTGTCGAGGATGTAGTCGTAGCGGCTGTTGTTGTAGTTGCGCACCGAGGTGTACAGCTGGCGCTGGGCGTCCAGCACATCGACGATATTGCGCGTACCCACCTGGTAACCGATTTCCGTGGCTTCCACTGCGCTCTGGTTGGAGATGATCGACTGGCGGCGCGCCTGTACCTGCTCCACGTCGGTGTTGACCGCGCGGTGCAGGTTGCGGGTGTTTTCCACCACCTGGCGACGCAGGCCTTCGCGTTGCTGCTCGGTCTGGCCCAGGCGGGAATAGGATTCGCGCACTTGCGAGCTGGTGAGGCCGCCGCTGTACAGCGGGATCCTCAACTGCAAGCCTATGGTGCGTTGTGACACATCACCGTGATACGGCTGGCCAAAGGCACTCGGGTTGCTGAAACCCAGGGCGTCGTTGTCACCTTTTTCGTACTGTGCCACCGCATCCAGGGTCGGCGCGTGGCCGGCCTTGCGTTGCTTGAGGGTTTCTTCGGCGGCGGTGACGGCGTAGTTGCTGGCCAGCAGGTTGAGGTTCTGGCGGCCGGCGGTTTCGACCCAGGCCTTGGCGTCGTTCGGCGTCGGTGGCAGCACCGGCAACGTGTGGACGATGCCCTGGATCGAGTTGTACTGGCGGTTCGTCAGGGTGATCAGCGCTTCGAAGGCGTCGTCCACCTGGCGCTGGGCCAGGATCCGGTTGGCCCGTGCGGTGTCGTAGCTGGCCTGGGATTGCAGCACGTCGGTCTTGTCCGACAGGCCGACGTCAAAGCGTTCGTTGGACTGGTCCAGTTGACGTTTGAACGCGGCTTCTTCGGCCTTGGTGGACGCCAGGTTGTCCTGGGCCCGCAGCACGGCGAAGTAGTTTTCGGCGCTTTGCAGGATCAGGTTCTGTTCAGTGGCCGAGAGTTGCAGCGCAGCTTGTTCGTTGACCGCTTCGGCGGCTTGCAACTGGAACCAGCGATCGGCACGGAACAGCGGCTGGCTCAGGGTCGCGCGCCAGGAATGGGCGTCGCGGTCGACCGTGGCGGCGGGCTGGTCCAGCTGGGTGCGCACGTTGTTGATGTCGGCACCGGCCGACAGGTTCGGCAGCAAACCGGCGCGGGCCTGGGGCACCACTTCTTTCTGCGCACCGTATTGGGCGCGGGCGGCAGCTAGGTCGGCGTTGTTGTCCACCGCTTCCTGGTAGACGCTGACCAGGTCGGTTTTGGTCGTCAGGGGCGCTTCAGCTGCCCAGACCAGTCCGTTGGTCGCACAAGACACGGCAAGAGCCAGTGAAAGTTTGCGCAGCATGAGGCGATCCCTAGATTAAATATTACGGCGATAATTTGGAGCCCAAGGCTAAGGCGGCCCATTCCTGGCGTCAAGACCTTGAGCAGTCATCGAGTGTAGTGGCGCTATCACGGCACAACAATCCTGTAATTACGCCATTCATCACGATGAATGCACCGCCATTGGCAATTTGCCTGCTCCATGGTCTAGACTGGCCGCGTTCTTGTCGGGGTGCCTTGTTGGAAGGCTGAGATCGGTAAATACCGGATCCCGTTGAACCTGATCAGGTTAACGCCTGCGTAGGGAACAAGATTTCTCGTCCCCCGGCGAGTCCTCTTGTGCTTCGTCCGGGATGTTGTTCGACAATCGAACAGCTCTTGTGCGCCAAGCACAGCACTGGTTTCAGTGCGTCCATCCGTCACAGGTTCGCTCCGACAAAAATCCACCGCCTGGATAGTTGGAGAGCCCGTGATGACTACAAAACTAAAAAACACCGTGCATTTAAGTGAATCGGCCAAGGTCGACTCCGGTTCCGTGCAGCCGTTTACCCGCTCGCAGAAAATCTATGTGCAAGGCACCCGCCCGGACATTCGTGTGCCGATGCGTGAAGTCAGCCTCGACGTGACCCCCACCGACTTCGGCGGCGAAATCAACGCGCCCGTGGTGGTCTACGACACCTCCGGCCCGTACACCGACCCGAATGTGATCATCGACGTGCGCAAAGGCCTGGGCGATGTGCGCTCGCCATGGATCGAATCCCGTGGCGACACCGAGCGCCTGTCGGGCTTGAGCTCGCACTTCGGCCAACAACGCCTGAGCGATGCCGAGCTGACCGCGCTGCGTTTCGCCCACGTGAAAAACCCGCGCCGTGCCAAGGCCGGGGCCAACGTCACCCAAATGCACTACGCCCGTAAAGGCATCATCACCGCCGAGATGGAATACGTCGCCATCCGCGAAAACATGAAGCTGGAAGAGGCCCGTGCCGCCGGCCTGCTGGACCAGCAGCATGCAGGCCACAGCTTCGGCGCCAGCGTGCCGAAAATCATCACTCCGGAATTCGTGCGCGAAGAAATCGCCCGCGGCCGCGCGATCATCCCGGCCAACATCAACCACACTGAACTGGAACCGATGATCATCGGCCGTAACTTCCTGGTGAAGATCAACGGCAACATCGGCAACAGCGCCCTGGGTTCGTCCATCGAAGAAGAAGTGGCGAAACTCACGTGGGGCATTCGCTGGGGTTCGGACACGGTGATGGACCTGTCCACCGGCAAGCACATCCACGAAACCCGCGAGTGGATCATCCGCAACTCACCGGTGCCGATCGGTACCGTGCCGATCTACCAGGCCCTGGAAAAAGTCGGCGGCGCCGCTGAAGACCTGACTTGGGAGCTGTTCCGCGACACCCTGATCGAACAGGCCGAGCAGGGCGTCGACTACTTCACCATCCACGCCGGCGTGCTGCTGCGCTATGTGCCGCTGACCGCCAAGCGTGTCACCGGCATCGTGTCCCGTGGCGGTTCGATCATGGCCAAGTGGTGCCTGGCGCACCACAAAGAGAACTTCACTTACACCCATTTCGACGAAATCTGCGAGATCATGAAGGCCTACGACGTCAGCTTCTCCCTGGGAGATGGCCTGCGCCCGGGTTCGATTGCCGACGCCAACGATGCTGCGCAATTCGGTGAGCTGGAAACCCTCGGCGAACTGACCAAAATCGCCTGGAAGCACGACGTGCAGACCATGATCGAAGGCCCGGGCCACGTGCCGATGCAGTTGATCAAGGAGAACATGGACAAGCAGCTGGAGTGCTGTGACGAGGCGCCGTTCTACACCCTCGGCCCGCTGACCACCGACATTGCGCCTGGATATGACCACATCACTTCCGGTATTGGCGCGGCAATGATCGGCTGGTTCGGTTGCGCGATGCTCTGCTACGTCACGCCGAAGGAGCACTTGGGCCTGCCGAACAAGGATGACGTGAAGACCGGGATCATCACCTACAAGATCGCGGCGCATGCGGCGGATCTCGCGAAAGGCCATCCGGGCGCACAGATTCGCGACAACGCGTTGAGCAAGGCGCGCTTCGAATTCCGCTGGGAAGACCAGTTCAACCTGGGCCTGGACCCGGACACGGCGCGTTCGTACCACGATGAAACCTTGCCGAAGGATTCGGCCAAGGTCGCGCATTTCTGTTCGATGTGCGGGCCCAAATTCTGCTCGATGAAAATCACCCAGGAGGTACGTGAATACGCGGCCAACCAGCGCATTGAAGCGGTGGATGTGGACGTGGCCAAGGGACTGGCGGAGCAGGCGGAGCGGTTCAAGCAGGAAGGCAGCCAGCTGTACAAAAAGGTCTGAATCAGAACTTGTGGCGAGGGAGCTTGCTCCCGCTGGAGTGCGCAGCGCTCCCAGAATCTGGATCGGTGTTTTAACTGACACTCATCAGTTGCAGGTTTTGGGGCGGCTTCGCCGCCCAGCGGGAGCAAGCTCCCTCGCCACAGGGGGCTTTCCTGATTCAAATAATAGTGTCCCTCTGAGATAACACCCTTGAGCATTCAACCCAGCACCTATTCCCCAGACATCGCGGTGCCCAGCGACAAACGCGTCTTCGGCGCCCGCGATCTCTTTTCCCTGTGGTTCTCCCTGGGCATCGGCCTGATGGTCCTGCAAACCGGCGCGCTGTTGGCGCCGGGCCTGGGCCTCTCCGGCTCCTTGCTGGCGATCTTCCTCGGCACCCTGGTGGGCGTGCTGTTGCTGGCCGCCGTCGGCGTGATCGGCAGCGACACCGGCCTGTCTTCCATGGCCGCCCTGAAACTCAGCCTCGGCACCCAGGGCGCCAGTGTGCCGGCGCTGTTGAACCTGCTGCAGCTGATCGGCTGGGGCTCGTTCGAAATCATCGTGATGCGCGACGCCGCCAGCCTGTTGGGCACCCGCGCCTTCAGCGACGGCAGCCTGTTGGCCAACCCGCTGTTCTGGACCCTGGTATTCGGCGCCCTCGCGACCTTGCTCGCCGTCAGCGGCCCGCTGACCTTTGTGCGGCAGATCCTGCGCAAGTGGGGCATCTGGCTGTTGCTGGCCGCCTGCCTGTGGCTGACCTGGAACCTGTTTGCCAAGGCCGACCTGGCCGCACTCTGGGCCCAGGCCGGTGACGGTTCGATGCCATTTGCGGTGGGTTTTGATATCGCTATCGCCATGCCGTTGTCCTGGCTGCCGCTGATTGCCGACTACTCACGCTTCGGCAAACGCGCCAAAAGCGTGTTCGGCGGCACTGCGCTGGGCTTCTTTATCGGTAACTTCTGGCTGATGAGCCTGGGCGTGGCCTACACCCTGGCGTTTGCGCCGAGCGGTGAAGTGAACGCATTGCTGTTGGCATTGGCCGGGGCTGGCCTGGGGATTCCTCTGTTGCTGATCCTGCTGGATGAATCAGAAAACGCCTTCGCCGATATTCACTCGGCGGCCGTGTCCAGCGGGATTCTGTTGCGCTTGAAGGTCGAGCACTTGGCGTTGGCCATCGGCGTTATCTGCACGCTGATTGCCTGCTTCGCACCGTTGGCGCAGTACCAGAACTTCCTGTTGCTGATCGGCTCGGTGTTCGCGCCGCTGTTCGGCGTGGTGCTGGTGGATCACTTCATCCTGCGCCGCCGTGGCCATGGGGTTGCCGCCAAGCTGCGCTGGCCGGCACTGTTGGCCTGGCTCGGCGGGATCAGCACCTATCACCTGCTGGCGAATCTGTACCCGGACGTCGGTGCGACCCTGCCGGCGCTGGTGCTGGCAGGGCTGTTGCACTTCATCCTGGGCCGGGCCTTCAGTGGCGTGCGGGCACCAGCTCAGGCTTGATCACGCCGGTCAGGCGCGCATAGGGGATGGTCATTTCGATCAGCCCCAATGCGTACGGGGCGATGGTGGTGACGTTGTACTTGAGCACCACGCCATTGCTGGTCAGCGCCACATTCGGGGTTTTCTGGAACGGCCAGTTCTTCACGAACTCCGGGTCGCGGTCCATCTGCGAGTTGATCAGCCAGTTGTTGTGGGCGACTTTTGCGGTCTTCCAGAACGCATCCTCCTGGCCCGGCAGCAGCATGTCGGTCAGGCTCAGCTCTTTATGCAGCACGCGTGAATAGTTGATGAAGCCGCGGCCCGGCTCGCCGTGGGCGGTGCCGGTGTCCAGGTAGCTGGAGACTTCGACGATCACCAGTCCGTCATGCTGCTCACGTACCTTGGCCTGCAAGTACATGCTGTTGCGGTCAGGCGACTCACGCAGGAACTGGTCGCGGTAGGCGCTCAGCGTGGCGGGCATAGCCTGGCCTGGCGAGGTGCGGGCCATCTGCAACAGACGCTTTTCGACGATCTGGTCCAATTGCGGCTCGGACGGGAAGTGCACGGTATCGATATTGACCAGCGGGCAATCCGGGCTGCTGCAGCCGGGCTTGATCTGCTCCGAGGCGTCGGCGGTGGTGTCCAGCGGCTTGAGATAGCTCGGTTGGAACAGGCTCTGGCAAGCACCCAGGGTCAAGGCGATACAGGCCACGGAGGCGATTTTTAAAAGCGACATGTGTGTCCTTCATAAATCGAGGAAAGGTGAAAATGTGGAGCTTCGACTCCCGACAGGGCAGTCAGTTCGCCACTAAGCTGATTAGAGTGAGTTTGACGCCCGCCGTCTATCCCGGCAACCGGAAAGGGGCTGCATCAAGGGGCGCGAGCGCGTTAGGATGGCGCGATGTCGAGGCCGCCTCGACACCGCAAGGCAATAAACGAGGGTTGATATGACGGACACAGCGAAATCGACGCCGAGCAAGATCGAAATTGTTCAGCGCGACAATGCCTACACGGGCTTCTACAAATTGGATCGGCTGCAATTGCGGCACGAGAAGTTTGATGGCGGGATGAGCCGTGAGCTCAATCGCGAAGTCTTTGTTCGGCATGACGCCGTGTGCGTGCTGCCCTACGACCCGCAGCGCGATGAAGTGGTGCTGATCGAGCAGTTTCGCGTAGGCGCCATGGGCCGTACCGACAACCCGTGGCTGATCGAAATGGTCGCCGGCCTGATCGATAAAGATGAGCAACCCGAGGAGGTTGCACACCGCGAAGCCGAAGAGGAAGCTGGCCTTACATTCTCCGCACTCTGGCCGATCACCAAGTACTTTCCGTCGCCGGGTGGCAGCACCGAATTTGTCCACTTGTTCCTGGGGCGTTGCGAAAGCGCCGGGGCCGGTGGCGTCCATGGACTGGAAGAGGAAGCCGAAGATATCCGCGTCAGCGTCTGGGCCTTTGAAGACGCCCTGCAAGCGGTACGTGACGGTAAAATTTCCAACGCAGCGAGCATTATTGCCCTGCAATGGCTTGCGCTTAATCGCGTGGAAGTGAGGGGGTTATGGCAGTAAAGGCACGGGAGCGATATCGGGTTGACCTGATCGGGCTGCAAGCAGCCTGCGAGGCCAACTATGCACGGCTGATGCGGCTGCTGCCAGACATGCGCCACACCCCCGAGGCGCGGCGCATCGCCGTCACCCACGGGGACCAGATGCTCGGCGTGCTGACCCTGGAAGTGATCGTGAACTGCCCGTACACCACCACCCTGCGGGTGCGCCAGGAACACAGCCTGCCTTGGCTGCCGGTGCCGCAGCTGGAAGTGCAGGTGTACCACGACGCGCGCATGGCCGAAGTGATCAGCGCCGAACATGCACGACGCTTTCGCAGCATCTATCCTTACCCCAACGTGTTCATGCACCAGCCCGATGAGAAAGCACAGCTCAATGTGTTCCTCGGCGAATGGTTGAGCCACTGCCTGGCCCTGGGCCACGAGTTCGAAGTCGTTCGATAGATGTGAACTGTGTCCGCTTCACGGGTTTCCTCTTTGTGTCCTGCCCCAGCATAATCGCCTCAAATGTCCATTCCTGTGATCACGCCCTGGGAGAACGCCTTGCCGAGCGTATCCGCCTTGAATCCTGACGCTTCGGCGTTGTTGGTGCAGTTGTCCGACAGCCACCTGTTTGCCGAGGCGGACGGCGGGCTGCTGGGCATGAATACCCGCGACAGCCTGCAGCGGGTCATCGAAACGGTGCTGGCGCAGCAGCCGCAGATTGACCTGGTGCTGGCCACCGGGGATTTGTCCCAGGACGGCACGCTTGCGTCCTATCAGGCGTTTCGCGACATGAGCCGGCAGATCGAGGCGCCGGCACGCTGGATTCCGGGGAACCACGATGAGCCGCAGGTGATGCAGCACGCGGCGATCAACAGTGCCTTGCTGGAGCCGGTGGTGGACGTGGGTAACTGGCGCGTTACCTTGCTGGACTCGGCGGTGCCGGGCTCGGTGCCGGGTTACTTGCAGGACCAGCAACTGCAACTGCTGGCACAATCGTTGAGCGAAGCGCCGACTCGTCATCATCTGGTGTGTTTCCACCATCATCCGGTGTCCATCGGTTGCGCCTGGATGGAACCCATCGGCCTGCGCAACCCCGAGGCGTTGTTTGCGGTGCTGGATCGGTTCCCGCAGGTGCGCGCGGTGCTCTGGGGCCATGTGCATCAGGAAATCGACCGCGAACGCAACGGCGTGCGCCTGCTGGCGTCGCCGTCTACCTGCATCCAGTTCGCTCCGGGCAGCGAGGACTTCAAGGTGAGCGAGCAGGCGCCCGGTTACCGCTGGCTGCGCCTGCATGCCGACGGACGGTTGGAGACCGGCGTCGAAAGGGTCCAAGGCTTTGCTTTCCAGGTGGA
Source organism: Pseudomonas sp. BIGb0558 (assembly GCF_024807515.1). NCBI lineage: Bacteria > Pseudomonadati > Pseudomonadota > Gammaproteobacteria > Pseudomonadales > Pseudomonadaceae > Pseudomonas > Pseudomonas sp. BIGb0558. Next base: position 176,941 of record NZ_JANUEW010000002.1, on the reverse strand, counting down.
TTACGGTAGCAACGGCTACTGAAATTTCCCTGTAAACTGCGCCTCTTTGGCTGACCCACAGAGGACCCGGAATGTCCGCATCGATCTTGTATATCCACGGTTTCAACAGCGCGCCGGCCTCCAACAAGGCCAGCCAACTGATCACCGTGATGGACAGCCTCGGTCTGGCCGACCAACTGCGCGTGCCGGCCCTGCATCACCACCCCCGCGAGGCGATCCCCCAGTTGGAGGCGGCTATCCGTGACCTCGGAAGGCCACTGCTGGTAGGCAGCTCACTCGGCGGCTACTATGCAACCCATCTTGCCGAGCGCCATGGCCTCAACGCCTTGCTGGTCAACCCGGCGGTCAGCCCTCATCGGATGTTCGACGGTTACCTGGGCACCCAGAAGAACCTCTACACCGATGAGACCTGGGAATTGACCCACGACCACGTCGCGGCCCTGGCCGAGCTGGAAGTGCCGGCGCCCCAGGACGGCCAGCGTTATCAGGTGTGGTTGCAGACCGGCGATGAAACACTGGATTATCGGCTCGCCCAGCAGTATTACCGGGCCTGTGCCTTGCGCATCCAGGCCGGTGGCGATCATGGTTACCAGGGCTTCGCGCAACAGTTACCGGCGCTGTTGAGTTTTGCCGGCATTGGCGCAGATCAGTACCAATCCTTCGATTTCACCGCATTGTGAAACCGCAGGTTACTTTTTAATCGAACGACTCACGACGAGACCCCATGGCCACTCCCAGCGCTAGCTCTTATAACGCCGACGCCATCGAAGTCCTCTCGGGCCTCGACCCGGTGCGCAAACGCCCCGGCATGTACACCGACACCAGTCGGCCGAACCACCTTGCCCAGGAAGTCATCGACAACAGCGTCGACGAAGCCTTGGCCGGGCACGCCAAGTCGGTACAAGTCATCCTTCACGCCGACCATTCCCTGGAAGTGTCCGACGATGGTCGCGGCATGCCGGTGGACATTCACCCGGAAGAGGGTGTGTCGGGCGTCGAGCTGATCCTTACCAAGCTGCACGCCGGTGGCAAGTTCTCCAACAAGAACTACCAGTTCTCCGGTGGCTTGCACGGTGTGGGTATTTCCGTGGTCAACGCCTTGTCGAACCACGTGCGGGTCAAGGTCAAGCGCGACGGCAACGAGTACCAGATGACCTTCGCCGATGGCTACAAAGCCACCGACCTGGAAGTGATCGGCACCGTCGGCAAGCGCAACACCGGCACCAGCGTGTACTTCGCGCCGGACCCGAAATACTTCGACTCACCCAAATTTTCCATCAGCCGCCTCAAGCACGTGCTCAAGGCCAAGGCCGTTTTGTGCCCGGGCCTGCTGGTCAGCTTTGAAGACAAAGGCACCGGCGAAAAGGTCGAGTGGCACTACGAAGACGGCCTGCGCTCCTACCTGGAAGACTCCGTCAGCGACTTCGAACGCCTGCCCAACGAGCCGTTCTGCGGCAGCCTGGCCGGTAATAAAGAAGCCGTGGATTGGGCCTTGCTGTGGCTGCCGGAAGGCGGCGACAGCGTCCAGGAAAGCTACGTCAACCTGATCCCGACCGCCCAGGGCGGCACCCACGTCAACGGGTTGCGCCAGGGCCTGCTGGACGCCATGCGCGAATTCTGCGAATACCGCAGCCTGCTGCCGCGTGGTGTGAAGCTGGCGCCGGAAGACGTCTGGGAGCGGATCGCGTTCGTCCTGTCGATGAAAATGCAGGAGCCGCAATTCTCCGGCCAGACCAAGGAACGCCTGTCGTCCCGCGAGGCCGCTGCGTTTGTTTCCGGGGTGGTCAAGGACGCGTTCAGCCTGTGGCTCAACGAACACCCTGAATTGGGCCTGGCCCTGGCGGAGCTGGCAATCAACAACGCCGGCCGCCGCCTGAAGGCCAGCAAGAAAGTCGAGCGCAAGCGCATTACCCAGGGCCCGGCACTCCCGGGCAAACTGGCGGACTGCGCCGGGCAAGACCCGATGCGTTCTGAACTGTTCCTGGTGGAAGGTGATTCCGCCGGTGGTTCCGCCAAGCAAGCGCGGGACAAGGAATTCCAGGCGATCCTGCCGCTGCGCGGCAAGATCCTCAACACCTGGGAAGTCGACGGCAGCGAAGTGCTGGCCAGCCAGGAAGTGCACAACATCGCCGTGGCCATCGGTGTCGACCCGGGCGCGGCGGACATGAGCCAGCTGCGCTACGGCAAGATCTGCATCCTCGCCGACGCCGACTCCGACGGCTTGCACATCGCGACCTTGCTTTGCGCGCTGTTCGTCCAGCATTTCCGTCCGTTGGTGGATGCCGGTCACGTCTACGTCGCCATGCCGCCGCTGTACCGCATCGACTTGGGCAAAGAGATTTTCTACGCCCTGGACGAAGCCGAGCGCGATGGCATTCTCGACCGCCTGGTGGCCGAGAAGAAACGCGGCAAGCCTCAGGTCACCCGATTCAAAGGTCTGGGTGAGATGAACCCGCCGCAACTGCGGGAAACCACCATGGACCCGAACACTCGGCGCCTGGTGCAATTGACCCTGGAAGATTTCGCCGCCACGTCGGAAATGATGGACATGTTGCTGGCGAAGAAACGTGCGCCGGATCGCAAGAACTGGCTGGAGTCCAAGGGCAACCTGGCCGAGGTTCTGGGCTGATGCGCAGCGGTTTCGCCCTGGCGATTCTGTTGTTGAGCGGGTTGGCGGCCACCCAGGTGGTCGCAGCGCCTGCGGCTGAGCTGAAGTTGTTGTCGGAACACCCGGTGGAAGGCATGCGCGGCGGTAACCTGTCGGGCCTGGCCTTGTGCGGTAAAGACTTGTGGACGGTGTCCGACCGCGACGACGACCAGATCTACCGGCTGGATATCAGTGCCGATACCTGGCAGGCCGAAACGGTGAAGATCAATGTGCCGCCGGTGCCGGAGTCCGGGTTGCCCTTTGGTTTGCGTTCGCGCACCAAGGCAGCTTCGTTGATTCGGGGTGGTGACCTGGATTTTGAGGGCATCAGCTGCGATGCCGCGGGTAACCGCTACATCGTCAGCGAAGCCCACGCGGCGGTGCTGCAGGTGCCGGTGGCCGGTGAGCCTGAGTGGCTGAAGATCGCCCCGGGCATGGTTCGTGAAGCGCGGGCCAGTGGCTTGTTGCTGCACTTCAATGCGTTGTTTGAAGGCCTGGCGGTGAACCCCGAGGGCAATCAGATCTGGTTGGCCGCCGAGCGTGAGCGGCGTGGGTTGATTTCCATCAAGCGCCCGCAAACCCTCTGGGATTGTGACGGCGCTTGCGTATTGTTGAGCGAGGCGGGCACCGAGATGCAGCCGGCACAGATGCCCAAGGCCAAGGCAGTTTCGCGGAATTTCTCTGACGTTGCGCTGTTCGAGGGCAAGCTGTTTACCCTCGAAAGCAGCCAGTTCCAGTTGTGCCGTCGTGACACCGTGACGGCGAAGGTCGAGCAATGCTGGTCCTACGCCGATGAAATGCTGGCGCCGCAACGCCAATACAATCAGCCCTACGGCCTGGCCGAAGCGTTGGTGGTGGATAGCGAGGGTGCCTGGATTGGCCTGGATAACAACTTCGGCGCACGCGCCGATGGCGAAAAGCGGCCGGTGGTCTATCGTTTCGCCGCCCCTGCGGGTGGCTGGAGCGCCAAGCCATGAGTGCGCAGGCGCCCGGCAAGCGCGCCGGACGAGTGTTGATGTTCGTGGCATGGGGCGCCGGATTGTTTTTGGCAACACGGTTTTTTGGGCAGTGGGAAAAGCATCAGGAAAATCCCAATGCCGTGGTGACCTCGGAACAGCACGAGGGTTATGTCGAAGTAAAACTGCTGGGCAACGGCCAAGGGCATTTTGTGGCTACTGGCCAGATCAACGGCCGGCCGGTGGAGTTCATGCTCGACACCGGGGCCACCGACGTGGCGGTTCCGGCCGAATTGGCCGACCGTCTCGGGCTTAAGCGCGGCATGCCGGTTGGCGTGAGCACTGCCAACGGGCGAACCCAAGGTTTTCGGACCGAGCTGGGCCGCCTGCAACTGGGCGATATCGTCCTGCAGGACGTGCGTGCCCTGGTGGTGCCGGGGCTGGGCGATGACCAGGTATTGCTGGGCATGAGTGCATTGAAACAACTTGAATTTACCCAGCGCAGCGGCACCTTGCTGCTGCGCCAGACCAAACAATGATGAGGCCCGCATGAGTGACATCCTTGCAGACAGCTTAGACGGCGTTGAACGCCGGTCGCTGGCTGACTTCACCGAAAATGCCTACCTCAACTACTCCATGTACGTGATCATGGACCGTGCCTTGCCGCATATCGGCGACGGCCTGAAGCCCGTACAGCGGCGCATTATCTATGCGATGAGTGAGTTGGGCCTGGACGCTGACTCCAAGCACAAGAAGTCGGCGCGTACCGTCGGTGACGTGCTCGGCAAGTTCCACCCCCACGGCGACTCGGCGTGCTACGAAGCCATGGTGCTGATGGCCCAGCCGTTCAGCTACCGCTACACGCTGGTGGACGGCCAGGGTAACTGGGGTGCGCCGGATGATCCCAAGTCCTTCGCGGCAATGCGTTACACCGAAGCACGCCTGTCGCGGTATTCGGAAGTGCTGCTCAGCGAACTCGGCCAGGGTACGGCCAACTGGGGCCCGAACTTCGACGGCACCCTCGACGAACCGCTGGTGTTGCCTGCACGTTTGCCGAACATCCTGCTCAATGGCACCACCGGCATCGCCGTGGGCATGGCCACTGACGTACCGCCTCACAACCTGCGGGAAGTGGCCACCGCGTGCGTGCGCTTGCTGGACGAGCCGAAGGCGACCGTGGAGCAGCTCTGCGAGCATATCCAGGGCCCGGATTACCCGACCGAAGCTGAAATCATCACGCCTCGCGCCGACCTGCTGAAAATCTACCAGACCGGTAAAGGCTCGGTGCGCATGCGCGCCGTGTACCACATCGAAGACGGCGACATCATTGTCACCGCGCTGCCGCACCAGGTGTCCGGCGCCAAGGTGCTGGAGCAGATCGCCGCGCTGATGCAGGCCAAGCCGTCGAAGCTGCCGCAAGTGGCCGACCTGCGTGACGAGTCCGATCACGAAAACCCATGCCGCATCGTGATCATCCCGACCAACAGCCGGGTCGACCATGAAGTGCTGATGCAGCACTTGTTCGCCAGCACCGAGCTGGAATCCAGCTACCGGGTCAACATCAATATCATTGGCCTCGACGGCAAGCCGCAGTTGAAGAACCTGCGGGCATTGCTGGTGGAATGGCTGGAGTTCCGGGTACAGACCGTGCGTCGTCGCCTGCAATTCCGCCTGGACAAGGTCGAGCGCCGCCTGCACCTGTTGGACGGCTTGCTGATTGCCTATCTCAACCTGGATGAAGTGATCCATATCATCCGGACCGCCGAGCACCCGAAGGCCGAGCTGATCGCGCGTTTCGAGCTCAGCGAAATCCAGGCCGACTACATCCTCGACACCCGTCTGCGTCAGTTGGCACGCCTCGAAGAAATGAAGCTGCGTGACGAACAGGACGCGCTGCTCAAGGAGCAAGCCAAGCTCCAGGCCCTGCTGGGCAGCGAGGCCAAGCTGAAGAAGCTGGTGCGCACCGAGCTGATCAAGGACGCCGAAACCTATGGCGACGACCGCCGCTCGCCGATCGTCGAGCGCGCCGAAGCCAAGGCCCTGACCGAAACCGAGCTGCTGCCCAACGAGAAAATTACCGTCGTTCTGTCGGAAAAGGGTTGGGTTCGCTCAGCCAAAGGGCATGATATTGACGCCACTGGCTTGTCGTACAAGGCCGGCGATGGTTTCAAAACCTCCGCGGCCGGGCGTTCCAACCAGTTTGCGGTGTTTATCGACTCCACCGGTCGCAGCTATTCGGTACCGGCGCACACCTTGCCGTCAGCACGGGGGCAGGGCGAGCCGTTGACCGGGCGCCTGACACCGCCGCCGGGAGCGAATTTTGAATGCGTGCTGCTGCCGGACGATGATTCGCTGTACGTCATCGCCTCCGATGCCGGCTACGGGTTCGTGGTCAAGGGTGAAGACCTGCAGGCCAAGAACAAGGCGGGCAAGGCGTTGCTGAGCCTGCCGAACAACGCCAAGGTGATCCTGCCGCGTACGGTGGAAGACCGTGAAGGCAATTGGCTTGCATCGGTGACCACTGAAGGTCGCCTGTTGGTGTTCAAGATCAGTGACTTGCCGCAGTTGGGCAAAGGCAAGGGCAACAAGATTATTGGTATTCCCGGGGAGCGGGTGGCCAGTCGCGAAGAGTACGTGACCGACATCGCAGTGATCCCGGAAGGCTCGACCCTGGTGCTGCAGGCCGGCAAGCGCACGTTGTCGCTGCGCCCTGACGACCTCGAGCACTACAAGGGTGAGCGGGGTCGTCGCGGCAACAAACTGCCGCGCGGCTTCCAGCGAGTGGACGCATTACTGGTGGAAACGCCCGTTTAACGCGATATAGAGCGCCCGATCTACGATTTAACCCGTAGATCGACGCTTTCGCGCTGGAGTCACGGCGCATATTCACGGATGATATGGCCTTTCCAGCGCCGGCGTGGCTGAGCGCGTACAGGTTATTTTTGAGTATTACATTGTGGTTCGCCTTGTGGCAGCCACCTGGATGGGATGATGACTGCTCCGCGCCTTCCTTTAATTTTGTTGCTCGCTGGTCTTTTGGGCCTGGCGGGTTGCAGCACACATCAACCTGTGTCGCTGTATCAGCTGGACAGTGGAAGTCCGGCTCAGCCTGCACAAAGTGCCGGCATGGCCGTATTGCTCGGCCCGGTGGTAGTGGCCGACTACCTGCAACGCGAAACCCTGCTGCAACGTCAGAACGACGGCAGCCTGCAAGGTTCCACCGATGGTCGCTGGGCCGGTAGCCTGTCGTCCGACATCAATCAGTTGATGTTGCGCCAGGTGGCTGGCCATCTGGACAGCCAGCGGGTGGTATTGGCGCCGGCACCGACGGGTTTCACCCCGGACGTGCAGGTTTTGCTGACCATCACGCGGCTGGACTCGGGCGTGTCCCAGCCGGCGATCCTGGATGCACAGTGGCGGTTGATCGACCGTCGCGGCCAGGTGCGGGATAACCGCATCGTGCATTTGCAGGAAGAACACTCCGGCACCACGGCGTCCCAGGTTCAGGCCCAGGGCGTCCTGTTGCAGAACCTGGCACAGCAGTTGTCCGTGGCCCTCAAGCCATTGGCCAATCAGCCGGCGGTTGCAGAGGCGCCACGCAAACAGGCGCCGGCGCAGGCCAAGCCGGCAGCTCCGGAGAAGCCGAAGATGCCGATGGCCGTGCCGATTCGTACCGATATGGAAGTGTTCAGGTTCTGACCTGACACACCAACGAAAAGGCCCACTGCAGGAGCGAGCTTGCTCGCGAAAAACACAAGAGCGACACGTTTTCTCAGTAAGCCTGCGTAATCGTTGACGATCTTCGCGAGCAAGCTCGCTCCTACAGAGAGCCATAAAAAAGCCCGCCAATGAGTGATCATTGGCGGGCTTTTTATTGGCTCAAGGTTAGTTCTTTGCCCGCGTCTCATGCATCCGCGCCAGTTGGCGCTCAAGCATCGACGGGTAAGGCTCCATCAACCGCTCCACACAGCACGCACCTTCAGGGCTGGCAATCGGGCGGATCCGCGCACGCTGGCGGATCAGTACGTCGTCACTGATCTTGCGCTCCACCAGCAGCAGGTTGCGGCTGTGTTGCGACAAGGCCAGGGCGTCCTGGGCGATCTCGGTCAGCAGCAGATCAATCTGGCTCATGCCATACAGGTCGTCGCCCACCGTCAGGCCCAATTGCAGCTGCAGGGTGATGCCGCTGTCAGCCACTTCGATCTGCAGCGCATGGCCGAGGGCCCGCAGCAGTTCACCGCAGCAGATGGCGTTGGTCAGGTAATCTTCACCGCTGTCTTCGCTGTGGAACAGCATCAGCGTGCTGCCGTCGTTCAGGGTGTGCAGCTCGCTCTGATACAGCGAGGCCGCCTGGTCGAGGCAATCACGATAACGTTCCAGCAACTCGGTCAGGCGTGCCCGTGGCAGGCGGCGCAGTTGATCCTGCGCGCCCAACTGCACGGCCAATACGGCGCTGTGCTGGGGCTGGGTATTTCGCACCGGAGCCGGTTGCGGCGCAACGGCGGTGGTTGGCGCTGAATTGTCGCGAAGGTCGGCGAACGGGTCTTCTTCGTCCAGTTCGTCTTCTTCTGCCTTGATCACATGACGGGCAGCCGGCTTGAGGCCCGCCACCGGTGCTGACTCGTCGAAGCTCGGGTCGCGCAGGTTGCGTACTTCAAACTCGGGTTCGTCGTCTTCGTAATCGGTATCGTCGAACTCGGGCTCGGGTTCAACCTCGGGCACCACAGGCTCCGGCGCGAAGCTGGTGTGCAATTGGCGGGCGAGGTCGCCGATTTCGTCCTGGCGGTCGGTGGCCGGGGTATGTTCGTCGATATCCCGCAGCCAGATGCGCAGTTGCATCAGTGGCGTGGAGATATGCCGGCCCAGGCGCAGGCTCAAGGCCAGGGACAGTGCCAGCAGGATTGCGCTCAGGATGCCCATGCTTTGCAGGCTGATGGTCATCGGCTGCTGGAACTGTTGCATGTCCAGGCTGATGCGCAGTTGGCCGGCCTTCACGTCCTGAAACGTGATATTGCTCTGGTACAGGCCTTCGGCTTCACCCAGCAGGCCGTTTTTCGGGCGCTGCCCGGCTTCGGCCATGATCCGGTTGTCCACGCTATAAATAGCGGCGTGGGCCACCAGCGGGTTCTTGGTCAGGTTGTTGAGCAGCACGTTGAGGCTGAGGATGTCATTGGACACCAACAACTCAGTCGCCGAGGTGGCGGTCTGGGTGGTCAGGCTCTCGCCCAGGGCGTCGGCTTGCTCGTGCATGGCCTGTTTGAACTGCAAACCCATCACGCAGGCGTAGATGACCAGGGCCAGGGCGACCAGGATCACGTTATGGCTGGCGATGCGTAATGCGATCGGTACACGGCGGTGGCGCAGTGCCCGGAAGATCAGCAGGAAGAAGTTATCGGTTTTTACTGGCGTGGGCCGGTTCACTTAAGCTCGGCTCTTTAGTCCGTGAAGTTGACGCGCAGTATAGCGACAGGCCCAAGACCGGCAAAGCGCTGGCTGTGCCCGATGGTCACTGAAAGTGGGTAGAATGCGGTTTTTTTCCAGCTCGGGGGTGCGCTTTGCGCGAAATTGTCCTGATTAACATCACCGGTGAGGACCGTCCGGGTCTCACCGCCGCCATAACCGGTGTTCTGGCCCAGGGTGGTGTGAACATTCTCGACATCGGCCAGGCGGTGATTCACGACACGCTGTCGTTCGGCATCCTGGTGGAAATCCCAAGCACCGAGCAGGCGTCGTCCGTGCTCAAGGACATCCTGTTTACGGCGTATAAGCTGGATCAGCAGGTGCGTTTCACCCCGGTGTCCGAAGAGGACTACCAGAGCTGGGTCGCCGGCCAGGGCAAGAAACGCCATATCGTGACGCTGTTGACCCGCAAGGTGACGGCGGAACAATTGCAGCGTGTCAGTTCGATTACCGCCCAGTACGGTTTGAATATCGACCATATTGACCGTCTGTCGGGTCGTATGCCGCTGGACACCCCGGCGGACAAAGGCAAGGGCTGCATCGAGTTCTCCGTGCGCGGCGAACCGGCGGACCCACAGGCTTTACGTGCTGAATTCCTGAGCGTTGCCCAGGAGCTGAATGTCGATATCGCCTTCCAGGAGGATTCGCTGTTCCGTCGCAATCGCCGCCTGGCGGTGTTCGACATGGACTCGACGCTGATCGAAGCCGAAGTCATCGATGAATTGGCCAAGGCTGCCGGCGTGGGTGAGCAAGTTTCGGAAATCACCGAGCGGGCCATGGCCGGCGAGCTGGATTTCCGTGCCAGCTTCAAGGAGCGCCTGGCCTTGCTCAAAGGCCTGGATGTGAGCGTGCTGGACTCCATCGGCGCCTCCCTGCGCCTGACCGAAGGCGCCGAGACCCTGTTCGCCGAACTCAAGCGCCTGGGTTACAAGACGGCGATCCTGTCGGGCGGCTTCACCTACTTCGCCAAGCAATTGCAGGCCAAGCTGGGCATCGACTATGTGTTCGCCAACGAGCTGGAAGTGGTGGACGGCAAGGTGACAGGCGTGGCGGTAGAGCCGATTGTCGACGCTCAGCGTAAAGCGGATCTGCTGCGGGAATTGGCACACAAGGAAGGGTTGCGTCTGGAGCAGACCATTGCGGTCGGCGACGGGGCGAACGACTTGCCAATGCTGGCGATTGCCGGGTTGGGTGTGGCGTTCCGGGCGAAGCCGCTGGTCAAGCAATCGGCCAAGCAGGCGATTTCGACCCTGGGGCTGGATGGGGTGTTGTACCTGTTGGGCTTCCGCGACCGTGACGGTCAGCTCTAGTACAAACACTTTATAGGAGCCGGCTTGCCGGCGATGGCGTCCTCAAGATCGCATCGCCGGCAAGCCAGCTCCTACAGAGGTCGTAGTCAGGCTTTCGGCAGCGCGATGCCCTGGCCCATCTGCACTGGCGTGCCCGCCAGCAGTTCTTCCGACCATTTCACCTGGTCCGGCCCAAACAGCACGATGGCTGTCGAACCCAGCTTGAAGCGTCCCAGTTCCGCACCTTTTTCCAGGTGGATCGGGCCACGGGCGGCTTCGTCGTAGCGGAAGGTTTTCAGCTCGCGCTTCGGCGGCGTTACCAGGCCAGCCCATACGGTCTCGATCGACGCCACGATCATCGCGCCCACCAGTACCACGGCCATCGGGCCGCGTTCGGTGTCGAAAATGCAGGCAACACGCTCGTTACGTGCAAACAGCTCCGGCACGTTTTCGGCGGTGGTCTGGTTCACCGAGAAGATGCGGCCCGGGATGTAGACCATTTCCCGCAGGGTGCCGGCCAGTGGCATGTGCACCCGGTGGTAGTCCTTTGGCGACAGGTAGATGGTGGCGAAATCGCCGCCCATGAACGGCGCAGCCACCGCCGAATCACCGCCGAGCAATTCCAGTACGCTGAAGCTGTGGCCCTTGGCCTGGAACACCCGGCCGTGCTCAATCGGGCCCAACTGGCTGACGGCGCCATCGGCCGGGCTCAATACGGCGCCTGGGGTTTGATCCAGTGGCCGGGCACCGTCTTTCAGCGCGCGGGTGAAGAAGGCGTTGAAGTGCTCGTAAGCCGTCAGGTCTTCAACCAGGGCCTGGGACATGTCCACTTGATAACGCTTGGCGAACCACGCGGTGAACGCATTCTTGAACCAGCGCACGCGGCATTCGGCAATGCAGCCGGCCAGCCGCGACAGCAGGTGGTGGGGCAGCAAGTACTGGCTGAGGATGAACAACTGCTTTTTCATTAACTGTCCTTAAACCTTAAATCTCGACGGGGGTGTCGGGGTGGTTGCCCCATTCGCCCCAGGAACCGGCATAACCTTTGACTCGCGGATAACCGAGCGCCTTGGCCACCAGGTAGGTGAAGCCAGAACGGTGGTGAGTCTGGCAGTGGGTGATGATTTCTTTGCCCTTGGTCAGCCCGAGGTCTTCGAGGATCTGCGGCATGTCGCGGCGAATGCGCAGTTGGCGTGCCTTGTCCATGCCGGCGGTCCATTCGAAGTTCACCGCGCCCGGGATGTGACCCCCTTTGGCCGCGAGGACTTTCTCCCCGGAGTATTCCAGCGGGCCGCGGGCGTCCCAGATGCCGAGGTCGGCAGCGCCGAGGCGGCTTTGCAGGTACTCGCGGGTAGCGGTGGGTTCTTCATGCAGTGTCAGGCTGACCGGGCCGCCGGCGCTGGCCGGGACCTCAGTGGATACGGGGTGTTGTTCTTCCAGCCACGCCAGCAGGCCGCCGTCGAGGTAGTGGTATTTCTTGTGGCCGATCACATCGAGCATCCAGATGAATCGGCCGGCCCAGCCACCGCCTTCGTCGTCGTACACCACGTAGGTGGCATCCGGGGTGTGGCCCAGTTCGCCGAACAGCTTTTCAAGGTCGGCTTTGTTCGGTAGCAGGCCCGGCGCCGGCGCCTGTCCCAGTTGGGTGCGCTTGGGGTCGACGAAACGTGCGCCGGGGATATGCCCTTCGGCGTAACGCGCGGCGCTGGTGAGGTCCACCAGAATCAGATGTTCGGCATCGAGGCGACCGAGCAGGTCACTGGCCTCGATGACCAGCGGCAAGCCAGAGAAGTCAGGCATGTGAGGTCTCCTGGGCATAAAAGTTGGGCGCTAAAGGAGGGCGATTGTAGCGCAAGCATCAGGCGCTGCGGTTGGTAAAGCTGTGCAGGGCTTTTTCGATGCATTGGGCGGTTTTGCCGAAAGCCTGCACGGTGGTTTCCGAGAGCGGCCCGCCGCCCTGGTCGGCCACCATCAGCATCACCACCCGGCCGTTGCAACTCAGGGAGCGCAGCAGCAGGTGCTCGCCCTTGAACAGGCGGCGCAGTTCCGGCGGCAGCAATGCCGAGAACTGGGCGTGGTTGTCGGGGTTGAGGCGCACCTGGGCGGACTTGGCCAGCAGGCGTTGCAGCAGGGTGCTTTGCGCCACGTCGAGGCTCATGTGGTCGGCGTCCTTCGGCAGGCCGTCGACTTGATGCACCCGCAGGGTGCTCAGGGTTTTGTCTGCCATCAGCAGCATCACCCGCTGCATGCCACAGGCCACCAGGGCTTCCTTGGCGCAGGTGGTCAGGTGCATGGCGTTGGCAAAGCGGTTTGGCTCTACGAGCAATTCGGTACAGCGCTTGCGCCAGATCGCCAAGGCTTCGGCAGTGGGCGGCGGTGCCGGCAGCAAGCCGTGGTGAACGCGTTGTACGTCCCATGGCCAGATCAACGACAGCGCCGGATGCCAGAGATCGCGCATCAGGGTCGTGCGGGCACTGATCGCCGCGTGTTGGTGAGACTGTTGTTGCACCTCGGCCAACGGTTGTTGCAGGTAAAGCGCAGTCAGGTATTGCCAGCGCTGGGTGTGTGGGCAGGTCCACGATTCCTGCGCCGCCAGCGCCAGCCCATTGGCGAGCAACACGGTATTGGCCGGCTGGTTCAGCCAGCGGCGCAGGTTGGGGTCGGCATCCAGCAACTGCTGTTGGCGCAAGGGCTCGTCTTCACGGGCAATGTGCAGCGCCTTGACCAGCAGGCGTTGCTCCGTGAGCAGCAACGTATAACCCTGGGACACCCAGATCGGCAGGCGCCAAGCCTCGGTCAATCCCAGGCACAGGTCCAGCAGGCGCACGCCGAACACTTCCTGCTCGACGGTGCGTGCCGATTCGCCTTTGTGGATCACCCGCAGTTCCCACTCTTCCAGCAGCTTGGGATAGGCAATCGCCATCGGCCACAGCGGCGAAAGGAACAGCAGGCTGCCCCAGTGAATGTCTTGCCACAAGCGCGCCAGGCGGCTGGCAAACAGGCCGCTGGCTTGTTGCGAAGCGTGCTGGCTGATCATCTGCAACTGGCGCAGGGCCAAGGGGATTTCACCAAGTGGCACCGAAGGCAGGCGAGCCAGCAGTTCCTCGGTGCGTTTGAGGCCGAGGCGATTGATCGCCACTTCAAGATTTTCCGCCGGCTCTGCGAGGCTGCCGTGGGCCTGGTTGTTGGCCTCGCGCATCACGCTGAGCACCAGCGCCGGACTGTTCTGCATCAGCTCTGCAATATCCCGCAACGAACTGCGGTTGTCGCCGATGGCCTTGCACACGCGGTCGTGGCTGGCCTGCGGAACAGGCAATAGCACGGCGTCCAGGCGCTTTATCCAGGCGGCCAGCGAATTGGGTTTTTGAGTTGGGACTGTCGTTTCGTTTGCCATGATTGGGGCGCGATCATCACTTGCGGTCAACACGCCCGGGACGGGCCGAACTGTTTTTTCGCCTTAACGCGCTATAGTCTGGCGCAGATTTGCCGATAAGTAGAACAAGAGTTTTCAACTCTTGCGAATATGACCCTGAACCCGACGGCGCAAGTACTCATCCCCTATGGCTAAAATTATCGGCATCATCGTCGTCATCGCGAGCGTGCTCGGCGGATACGTCCTTTCCCACGGCAAGATTGCGGCGCTGATCCAGCCCTTCGAAGTGCTGATTATCGGCGGTGCGGCGTTCGGCGCATTCCTGCAAGCCAACCCTGGCTACATGACCATGCACGTGATCAAGAAGTCGCTGGGCATGTTCAGCTCGCGCTTCTCCCACACCTTCTACCTGGAAGTGTTGGGGCTGATCTACGAGATCCTCAACAAGAGCCGCCGTGAAGGCATGATGGCCATCGAAGGCGACATTGAAGACGCCGCGGCGAGCCCGATTTTCGCCAAGTACCCGGCGGTACTCAAAGACGAGCGCATGACCGCCTACATCTGCGATTACCTGCGCATCATGTCGTCCGGCAACATGGCGCCCCATGAGCTGGAAGGCTTGTTCGACATGGAGCTGTTCAGCCTCAAGGAAGAGCTGGAGCACCCGTCCCACGCCGTGACCGGCATCGCCGACGGCATGCCCGGCTTTGGTATTGTTGCCGCGGTTCTCGGGATCGTGGTGACCATGGCCTCACTCGGTGAAGGCGACCAGAAGGCCATCGGCATGCACGTAGGTGCGGCACTGGTGGGTACTTTCTTCGGTATTCTCGCGGCCTATGGTTTCTTCGGCCCGCTGGCCACTTCCCTGGCCCACGATGCCAAGGAAGAAGTGAATTTGTACGAAGCGATCAAGGCCTGCCTGGTAGCGTCGGCTTCCGGCATGCCGCCATCGCTGGCAGTGGAGTTCGGGCGCAAGGTTCTGTATCCGAAGCACCGTCCAAGCTTCGCTGAGCTGGAACAAGCGGTTCGCGGTCGCTAAGCCATGGAAAACAACCAGCCGATCATCATCAAGCGCGTCAAGCGCTTCGCTGCGGGACACCATGGCGGCGCCTGGAAAATCGCCTTCGCCGACTTTGCGACGGCGATGATGGCGTTCTTCCTGGTGCTGTGGCTGATGTCCACCGCCACGCCGGAACAGAAGATCGCCATTGCCGGTTACTTCAAGGACCCCATCGGTTTCTCCGAGAGCGGTACGCCTTTTGTGATCGACCTCGGTGGCTCGCCGCAACTGGCGCCCGAGCGCACCATCAACCCGGAAATCAAGACCGATTCGCCCCAGGAAAAAATTCCGATCGAGCGCGATACCGTCGAGGCCATGGCTGACCAGGTCGAGCAGGAACGCCTGGAGCTGTTACTGCAAGAGCTGCAAACCAAGGTTGAGGAAAACCCGCAACTGCTGAAATTCAAGGATCAGATTTCCTTCGAGATTACCCCGGACGGCTTGCGCATCCAGATCACCGACGCTGCCAACCGGCCGATGTTCGACTCTGGCAGTGCGCGGTTGAAGCCGTACTTTGAAGACATCCTGCTGGCCATGGCCGACACCATCAAGGCGGTGCCGAACAAGATCAGCATCAGCGGCCACACCGACGCCAAACCGTATGCGGGCCAGGGCGACTTCGGCAACTGGGAACTCTCGGCCAACCGCGCCAATGCCGCGCGTCGCGCACTGGTCGCCGGCAGCTATCCGGACCCGCAAGTGGCGCGGGTGGTGGGGTTTGCTTCCTCGCAGCTGTTTGATCCCAAGGATCCGTTCAACCCGATCAACCGGCGCATCGATATCGTCGTGCTGACCAAAAAGGCCCAGCGTGCGATTGAAGGTGACCAACCGGCGACGCCGCCGGCACCGACCCAGGGTGAAGGGGCGCCCGGCGAAGTGCCGGTGGACCCGAACGCACTGCCACCGGGGCAGGAGCCGTTGCCGGCTCATGAGCTACGGCAGAAGCTGAACCTGTTTGATGATGGCGGGGTGAAGGATCCGACTCAGCCAGCCACTGGCTCGTAAGCCGGATACAAAAAGGCCGCGATGATCGCGGCCTTTTTGTATCTGCCCCATCCTGTAGGAGCGAGCTTGCTCGCGAAGGACGTTAACGATGGCGCGTGCCATCTGAATGTACGCGGCGTCCTCAAGCTTTTCGCGAGCAAGTTCGCTCCTACACGTTAATAGCTGGTCTCGGGCAAGCTGGCGATGATCGAGCGATAGCTGTTCATCCGCTGCTGCTGCACGCGGCCGTCTTCCAGGGCCTTGAGCAGGGCGCAACCCGGCTCGCGGTCGTGTTTGCAATCGCGGAAGCGGCAGGTGCCGATCAAGTCGTTGAACTCGATGAAGCCCGCTTCAACGTCGGCACGGCTGACGTGGCCCAGGCCGAATTCACGAATCCCCGGGGAGTCGATCAGTTCACCGCCGCCCGGGAAGTGGAACAACCGCGCGGTGGTGGTGGTGTGGGTGCCCTGGCCGGACAGCTCCGACAATGGACCCACGCGGGTTTCAACTTCCGGCAACAGGCTGTTGACCAGGGACGACTTGCCCACGCCCGACTGGCCGACGAACACGCTGATGCGCCCGTCCAGTTCGGTCTGCAACTGTTCCATGCCATTGCCGTGATGCGCCGAGACTTCCAGCACCGGGTAGCCGAGGGTGCGGTACACCGCCAGCAGCGCATTGAGCGCAGGGGCGTTCTGCTCGTCGATCAGGTCGAACTTGTTCAGCAGCAACAGCGGGCGAATGCCGGCGTGCTCGGCCGCTACCAAGTAGCGGTCGATCAGGTTGGCGTGGGGCTCGGGCAGTGGCGCGAAGACGATGACGATCATGTCGACGTTGGCCGCCACTGGCTTGAGCTGGCCACGGCTGTCGGGGCGGCGCAGTTCGGTGGTGCGCGGCAACTGGGCGACGATCACGCCGATGCCCTGGTTGCCGGCACGCCACACTACCTGGTCGCCGGTCACCAGCGCAGGCAGGTTGGCGCGCAAGTGGCAACGGAACACCTGGCCTGCGATATCGCCTTCGGTGGCCTCGACTTCGACCTGCACACCAAAGTGCGCGATCACCAGGCCGGTTTGCTCGGGGCCAAGGTCGCCGCCCTCAAGCGCTTCCACGGCGGAGGATTCACGTTTGGCGGCGCGGGCAGCGCGTTCACCCTGAATCTTTTCGATGCGCCAGTTTTGGCGACGGTTGAGCTGGCGTTTGGCCATTGGTGTTCCGTGTCGATAATGCAAAGGTTAGGTAAAACGGTCGCGAGTCTAGCACGCCCTGCCTGCTAAACTGCGCAGCTACGCCAAGGTGCCAAGGAACCACGACATGCAAAACCCACAGAATCTGATTTGGATCGATCTGGAAATGACCGGTCTGAACCCTGACACCGACGTCATCATCGAGATGGCCACCATTGTCACCGACAGCAATCTCAACACCTTGGCCGAAGGTCCGGTGATCGCCATCCACCACAGCGACGCGGTGCTGGCCACCATGGACGAGTGGAACACCCGCACCCACGGCAACTCGGGCCTGACCCAGCGTGTGCGTGACAGCCGCGTGAGCATGGCCGAGGCGGAAGCTGAGACCATCGCCTTCCTGGAAAAGTGGGTGCCCAAGGGCAAGTCGCCGATCTGCGGCAACAGCATCTGCCAGGACCGCCGCTTTCTTTATACCCACATGAAGGCGCTCGAAAGCTACTTCCACTACCGCAACCTGGACGTGTCGACCCTGAAGGAACTGGCCGCTCGCTGGGCGCCGGAAGTCAAAGACAGCTTCCACAAGGGCAGCACTCACCTGGCGCTGGATGATATTCGCGAGTCGATTGCCGAGCTGCAGCATTACCGCAAGCATTTCATCAAGTTCTGACTCGCGGCGTAGTGAGGAGCTGTTGTGGCGAGGGAGCTTGCTCCCGCTGGGCTGCGAAGCGGCCCTGAAAAATGGGCCTGCTGCGCCGTCCAACGGGAGCAAGCTCCCTCGCCACATCAGCAAGAGCTTTAAGCTCTCAAGCGCTCGCCCCCTTTTGGTGCCATCACCAAATGATTAGACTGCGCGCCTCTTTGCAAGGATCGCCATCATGCTGCTGATGCTCTACC
Organism: Pseudomonas sp. BIGb0558; assembly: GCF_024807515.1. Classification (NCBI taxonomy): domain Bacteria; kingdom Pseudomonadati; phylum Pseudomonadota; class Gammaproteobacteria; order Pseudomonadales; family Pseudomonadaceae; genus Pseudomonas; species Pseudomonas sp. BIGb0558. Next base: position 159,088 of record NZ_JANUEW010000002.1, on the reverse strand, counting down.
TCATCGCCATTACCGCCGAAGCCATGACCGGCGCCTTGTCCGCCGGGCGGCGCGGCATGGACTGGTTCGGTGTGGTGTTGATCGCCTGTGTGACGGCGCTGGGCGGTGGTTCGGTGCGTGACGTGTTGCTCGGCCACTACCCGCTGACCTGGGTCAAACACCCGGAATACCTGGTGCTGACCTCCATCGCGGCCTTGGTGACGATCTTTATCGCGCCGCTGATGCGCCATCTGCGCTCGCTGTTCCTGGCGCTGGACGCCGTGGGCCTGGTGGCCTTCACCCTGATCGGCTGCATGACAGCCCTGGAAATGGGCCATGGCATGCTGGTGGCATCGGTCAGCGGTGTGATCACCGGAGTCTTCGGCGGCATCCTGCGGGACATCTTCTGCAACGACATTCCGCTGATCTTCCGCCGCGAGCTGTACGCCAGCGTGTCGTTCCTCGCCGCCTGGTTCTACATGCTGTGCCTCTACCTTGAGCTGCCCAGCGAGCAATCCATCCTGTTGACGTTGTTCAGCGGCTTTCTATTGCGCCTGTTGGCGATCCGCTTTCACTGGGAAATGCCCAAGTTCGTCTACAACGACGACGTGCACTGACGCTCGGCGTGCTGGTTCAGCGCCCACTCCACATGCTCGCGCACCAGTTCCGACGGGTATTCCCGTCGCGCCTTCAATGCTTCCAGCACCGGAATGCTTGACGGCGCGTTGCCCAGGCCCACCGCCAGGTTGCGCAGCCAGCGCTCATAGCCGGCGCGGCGCAGGGGCGAACCTTCGGTGTTGCTGAGGAATTTGTCCTCGTCCCACATGAACAGCTCGGCCAGTTCTGCGTTATCCAGGTTGTGCCGTGGCTTGAAATCGCCTTCGCCGGTAGGCCGTGCGAAACGATTCCACGGGCAAACGATCTGACAGTCATCGCAGCCGAATACCCGATTGCCGATCAGGGGGCGCAGCTCCTCCGGGATCGCGCTTTTCAGCTCGATGGTCAGGTAGGAAATGCAGCGTCGGGCGTCCAGTACGTAAGGCCCGACGAAGGCGTTGGTAGGGCAGATGTCCAGGCAGGCGGTGCAACGGCCACAGTGTTCGGTGGTGTGAGGTGGATCGACCGGCAACGGCAGGTCGACAAACAGCTCGCTCAGGAAGAAGTAGCTGCCTGCCTTGCGATTGAGCACCAGGGTGTTCTTGCCGATCCAGCCGAGCCCGGCCTGTTCGGCGATGGCTTTTTCCAGCACCGGGGCGCTGTCGACAAAGGCGCGAAAGCCGAACGGGCCGATCTGTGCCTGGATGCGGTCGGCCAGTTGCTGCACGCGCTTGCGGATCAGCTTGTGGTAGTCGCGGCCCAGGGCGTAGCGGGAGATGTAGGCTTTTTCGGGCTTGGCCAGCAGTTGGGCCATTTGGGTGTCGCCGGGCAGGTAGTCCATGCGCAGGGACACCACGCGCAAGGTGCCCGGCACCAGTTCTTCAGGGTGTGAGCGCTTGCTGCCGTGGGCGCCCATGTAGTCCATTTCGCCGTGGTAGCCGGCCTCGAGCCAGCGTTGCAGGTGCTGCTCATGCTCGGCGAGGTCCAGGCCGCTGATGCCCACTTGTTGAAAACCCAGCTCACGGCCCCAGTCTTTGATCGATTGGGCGAGGGCGGGCAGGTCGTAGGTAATAGCAGGCATGAACAAGAGAAACCGCAGGTTAGATGCGTATAATTCTGCCAGACATCGGAGCTTGAAGACGCATGCCGCAGACAAAACACGAAATACCCGACGTTCAGCACCTGTTGCCCGGCCAATTGCCGCAACTCGCTGCGCGTTCCCCGGACGCCCATAAAGGCCAGTTCGGCCATGTATTGCTGATCGGCGGCGACCGGGGTTTCGGCGGCGCCGCCCTGCTCAGCACCGAAAGCGCCTTGCGCAGCGGTGCCGGGCTGGTTTCCCTCGCGACCCGCAGCGAGCACGTTGGCGCGGCGCTGGCGCGGTTGCCGGAAGTGATGACGGTGGGCGTGCACTCGGCCAATCAGTTGATGGGCCTGTTGGAAAAGATTTCCGTGATCGTCATTGGTCCGGGCCTGGGCGAGGCTTCTTGGGGTAAAAGCCTGCTGTCGGTGGCGGCCAACGCCAAACAGCCGCAAGTCTGGGACGCCGATGCCTTGAACTTGCTGTCGACGGGCAGCGTCAGCCTGCCGGCCAATTGCGTGATCACGCCGCATCCCGGCGAAGCGGCCCGTTTGATGGGGATTTCGACAGCCGAGGTTCAGGCCGATCGCCCTAACGTTGCGCGCGCGCTGAGTCAGAAATTCAACGCGGTAACGATCCTGAAGGGCGCGGGCAGTTTGATCGCCAGCCCCGACGGTCGCGTTGCCCGCTGTGATCAGGGCCATCCTGCCATGGCAACCGCCGGCCTGGGCGACGTGTTGGCCGGCCTTGTCGGTGCTTTATTGGCCCAAGGCATGCCGACATTCGACGCCGCCTGCCTGGCCGTCTGGTTGCACGCCATGGCCGGTGATCGCCAAGGCACCTATGGTCGCGGGCTGGCCGCCAGTGACTTGATTCCCGCCATTCGTCAGTTGCTGGAGGAGCAATCGCCGTGTCTGAAGTAATCCTTTTCCTGGCCGATGAAGATGCCATGGTCGCGTTCGGCAGCCGTATTGCCCAAGTCACAAAAGGCTCGGGCCTGGTCTTCCTGGAAGGCGATCTCGGCGCCGGGAAAACCACCTTGTCCCGGGGCATCATTCGCGGGTTGGGCCATACGGGTGCGGTAAAGAGTCCTACGTTTACCCTGGTGGAGCCCTACGAGATTGGCGCAGTGCGCGCCTTCCATTTCGATTTATATCGGCTGGTGGATCCGGAAGAGTTGGAATACATGGGCATCCGCGATTACTTCGATGAAGACGCGTTGTGCCTGATCGAGTGGCCAGATAAAGGCACAGGCTTTTTGCCAAAGCCGGACCTGACCATTACCATTACCCCGCATAAGCATGGACGTCAGCTGAAGTTGTTGTCCCAGAGCGCGCGCGGCGAGTCGTGGTGCGCCGCCTTGGCATTGGAATTCAAATAATTGATGGGGTTAGGTATGCGCTTTCGCGCGTTGGTTACTGTCGTAGGGGTGTTGCTTGCGGCAATGACTTTCAATGCACTGGCGGCCTCACAGGTGAAAAGCGTTCGCCTGTGGCGGGCGCCGGATAACACGCGACTGGTATTCGACCTGTCTGGCCCGGTCCAGCACAGCGTCTTCACCCTCACGGCGCCTGATCGCCTGGTGATTGATATCAACGGTGCAACCCTGGCCGCGCCGTTGAAAGTCGCCATGGCCAATACCCCGATTACCGCGATGCGCTCGGCCCAGCGTACGCCGACCGATCTGCGGGTGGTCATCGACCTGAAAAAGGCCGTGACCCCGAAAAGCTTCGTCCTGGCCCCCAACGCACAATATGGCAACCGGCTGGTGGTCGACCTGTTCGACAACGCCGCCGATGCTGCGCCGCCGCCTGCGCCAACCCCAAGCGTCGCGACGGTGCCTGCGGTGCCGGTCTCCCAATCGCAACCCCAGGTCAAGTTGCCGCCACCGCCGCCTGCTCCGGCGGGCAAGCGCGACATCATCGTGGTGATCGATGCCGGCCACGGCGGCGAAGACCCAGGCGCCTCCGGTTCTCGCGGCCAGCACGAAAAAGACGTGGTACTGGCCATCGCCCGCGAGCTGCAACGCCAGATCAATGGCATGAAGGGTTATCGCGCCGAGCTGACCCGTACCGGCGACTACTTCATCCCGCTGCGTGGCCGTACCGAAATCGCCCGCAAGAAGGGCGCCGACCTGTTCGTCTCGATCCACGCCGACGCTGCGCCTTCGGCTGCTGCGTTTGGTGCCTCGGTGTTTGCCCTGTCGGATCGCGGCGCCACGTCCGAGACGGCCCGTTGGCTGGCGGACAGTGAAAACCGTTCCGACTTGATCGGCGGGGCCGGCAACGTGTCCCTCGATGACAAGGACAAGATGCTCGCCGGTGTATTGCTCGACCTGTCGATGACGGCCTCGCTGACCTCCAGCCTGAACGTCGGGCAGAAAGTCCTGAGCAACATTGGCCGCGTCACCTCGCTGCACAAGCAACGTGTGGAGCAGGCCGGGTTCATGGTGCTCAAGTCGCCGGACATTCCATCGATCCTGGTGGAAACCGGGTTCATCTCCAACTCCAACGAAGCCTCGAAACTGGCCTCGGCCAGCCACCAGCAGGCGCTGGCGCGCTCCATCAGCGCCGGTGTTCGCCAGTTCTTCCAGCAGAACCCGCCGCCAGGCACTTATATCGCCTGGCTGCGTGACTCCGGGAAAATCGCCCAGGGCCCGCGCGACCATCGCGTGCAGCCGGGCGACACCCTGGCGATGCTGGCGGTGCGTTTCCAGGTGTCTGCGGCGACCTTGCGCAGCGCCAACAACCTGAAGACCGATGAACTGAAGGTCGGCCAGGTGTTGACCATCCCGGGCACTGAACTGGCGGCGCAATAATGAGCGAAACAGTCTTGAGCAACACCTCGCGCATTGAACTGCTCAGCCCGCGCCTGGCTAACCAGATCGCGGCGGGTGAGGTCGTCGAGCGGCCGGCTTCGGTGATCAAGGAATTGCTGGAAAACAGCATCGACTCCGGCGCCAAGCGCATTGATGTCGACGTCGAGCAGGGCGGCGTCAAGCTGCTGCGGGTGCGCGACGACGGCAGCGGTATCTCTTCCGACGACCTGCCGCTGGCCCTGGCCCGTCACGCCACCAGCAAGATTCGCGACCTGGAAGACCTTGAGCGGGTGATGAGCCTCGGGTTTCGTGGTGAGGCCCTGGCTTCCATCAGTTCCGTGGCCCGTCTGACCCTGACTTCCCGCACGCGCGACGCCGACCAGGCCTGGCAGGTGGAAACCGAAGGCCGCGATATGGCGCCCCGGGTCCAGCCGGCTGCGCATCCGGTAGGCACCTCGGTGGAAGTGCGCGACCTGTTCTTCAACACTCCGGCCCGGCGTAAATTCCTCAAGGCCGAGAAAACCGAATTCGATCACCTGCAGGAAGTCATCAAGCGCCTGGCGTTGGCGCGGTTCGATGTGGCTTTCCATTTGCGCCACAATGGCAAGACCATCCTCAGCCTGCACGAGGCCCATGATGATGCGGCCCGCGCACGGCGTGTCTCGGCCATCTGCGGCGGAGGGTTCCTGGAGCAGGCGCTGCCGATCGAGATTGAGCGCAATGGCTTGCGCCTGTGGGGCTGGGTGGGATTGCCGACCTTTTCCCGCAGCCAGGCTGACTTGCAGTACTTCTTTGTAAATGGCCGGGCGGTGCGCGACAAACTGGTGGCCCACGCGGTGCGTCAGGCGTATCGCGACGTGCTGTTCAACGGGCGGCATCCGACGTTTGTGCTGTTTTTCGAGGTCGACCCGTCGGTGGTGGACGTTAACGTGCACCCGACCAAGCACGAAGTGCGCTTCCGTGACGGGCGCATGGTTCACGATTTCCTCTACGGCACCTTGCACCGCGCCTTGGGCGATGTGCGCCCGGATGATCAGCTGGGTGCGCCGATTGTCACGGCCATTGTCCGTCCTACGGGGCCGGAAGCCGGTGAATTCGGGCCCCAGGGCGAAATGAGCCTGGCGGCCAACCTGCTGCAATCGCCGCAAGCCCAGCCGAGCTACACCGCGCCCGGCTCGGGGGCTGGCGCCGGTTATCAATACCAGTACACGCCGCGCCCGCAGTCGGCGGTGCCGGTGGCCGAGGCCCAGGCGGCCTACCGCGAGTTTTTCGCGCCGCTGCCGGGTGCCGAATCGGGTGCTGCGGCCTTGCCGGAAGGCCAGGGCGACGTGCCGCCGTTGGGTTACGCATTGGCCCAGCTAAAAGGTATCTACATCCTTGCGGAAAACGCCCATGGCCTGGTGCTGGTGGACATGCACGCCGCTCACGAGCGGATCATGTACGAGCGCCTGAAGATCACCATGGCCAGCGAAGGCCTCAGCGGCCAGCCGCTGCTGGTGCCGGAATCCCTGGCGGTGAGCCAGCGCGAGGCGGATTGTGCCGAAGAGCACGTCAGCGTATTCCAGAAACTCGGCTTTGAACTGCAGCGCCTGGGCCCGGAAACCCTGGCTATCCGGCAGATTCCCGCTTTGCTCAAACAGGCCGAGGCCAACCGGCTGGTGGCCGACGTGCTGGCGGACCTGATGGAATATGGCACCAGCGACCGGATCCAGGCGCACATCAACGAACTGCTCGGCACCATGGCCTGCCATGGCGCTATCCGCGCCAACCGCCGCCTGGCCTTGCCGGAAATGAACGGCCTGCTGCGGGACATGGAAAACACCGAGCGCAGCGGCCAGTGCAACCATGGCCGGCCGACCTGGACCCAAATGGGCCTGGACGACCTGGACAAACTGTTCTTGCGCGGCCGTTGATGAGTGCCTTGCCCCCCGCCATCTTCCTGATGGGCCCCACGGCCGCCGGCAAGACCGACCTGGCTATCGAGCTGACCAAGGTCTTGCCGTGCGAGCTGATCAGTGTCGACTCTGCACTGGTTTACCGGGACATGGACATCGGCACCGCCAAACCTTCAAAAGAGCTGTTGGCCCAGTATCCGCACCGGTTGATCGACATTATCGATCCCAGCGAGAGCTATTCGGCGGCGGATTTTCGCACCGATGCCCTGGCGGTCATGGCCGATATCACTGCGCGGGGCAAGATTCCGCTGCTGGTGGGCGGCACGATGCTCTACTACAAGGCTTTGCAGGAAGGCCTGGCCGACATGCCGCCGGCCGACCCGCAAGTGCGCGCCGAACTTGAAGAAGAGGCTGCACGCCTTGGCTGGCAAGCCTTGCACGACCAATTGGCCGTTGTGGATCCCGTTTCCGCGGCGCGGATTCATCCCAATGACCCCCAGCGCCTGACACGGGCCCTGGAAGTCTGGCGGGTCAGTGGCCAGACCATGACTGAACACAGGCTGAAACAAACTGCGCAAAGTACTGAAGCAGGCGCTTCGGGACAGTCACAATTGCCCTATACTGTGGCGAATCTGGCCATCGCTCCGACGGATCGCCAGGTGCTGCATGAACGAATTGCACAAAGATTCACAATTATGTTGGAACAGGGGTTTGTGGACGAGGTCGTAGCACTGCGTTCAAGAGGTGACCTGCATCCCGGGCTGCCTTCGATACGTGCTGTAGGCTACCGCCAAGTCTGGGATCATCTGGATGGCAAGCTGACGTCAGCCGAAATGCAGGAGCGCGGCATCATTGCCACGCGCCAATTGGCGAAGCGCCAGTTCACATGGCTGCGCAGCTGGACTGATTTGCACTGGCTGGACAGTCTGGATTGCGACAATCTGTCACGCGCCTTGAAATACTTGGGAACGGTCTCCATATTGAGCTGAGTCCTTGCAATTGCCGTCTATCCTTGGGGGTGTGACGGCCATGAGCTATCTATTTTCCGATTTTTTATTATTGATCCTTAAAGGAGTGCGGCACATGTCAAAAGGGCATTCGCTACAAGACCCTTACTTGAATACTTTACGTAAAGAGAAAGTTGGGGTTTCCATCTATCTGGTCAACGGTATCAAGCTGCAAGGTACGATCGAGTCGTTCGACCAGTTCGTGATCCTGCTGAAAAACACCGTAAGCCAAATGGTTTACAAGCACGCTATCTCGACCGTAGTGCCGGTTCGTCCAATTCGTCTGCCTAGCGCAACCGAAGAACAGGGTGACGCCGAGCCTGCACCGGGTAACGCCTGATAGGAGTCTCCTTTGTTCTTTGAGCGCCACGGTGGTGGTGAGCGAGTAATCCTCGTTCACTTGGATGGACAGGACCCTGAGGCGCGCGAAGATCCGCAGGAGTTTCAGGAGTTGGCAAATTCGGCCGGCGCCGAGACCGTCGCGTTTTTTAACGTGCCGCGTCATCGGCCAACCGCCAAATTCCTGATTGGCAGCGGTAAGGTCCAGGAGCTGCACGACCTGGTCCATGCCGAAAAGGCCGATCTGGTGATTTTCAATCACATCCTCACGCCCAGTCAGGAACGTAACCTCGAACGTGTCTTCGAGTGTCGCGTGATCGACCGCACGGGTCTGATTCTCGATATTTTCGCCCAGCGCGCCCGTACCCATGAAGGCAAGCTCCAGGTAGAACTGGCCCAGCTTGACCACATGAGCACCCGGCTGGTTCGTGGCTGGACTCACCTTGAACGTCAGGGTGGCGGTATCGGCATGCGCGGCCCGGGTGAAACCCAGCTGGAAACCGACCGGCGTTTGCTGCGGGTGCGCCTGCGACAGATCAAGGGCCGCCTGGAAAAGGTGCGCAGCCAGCGCGAACAGTCGCGCCGTGGCCGCATGCGGGCGGATATCCCTACCGTTTCCCTGGTGGGCTATACCAACGCCGGCAAATCCACGCTGTTCAATAACGTGACGAAATCGGACGTGTACGCGGCCGACCAACTGTTTGCGACCCTCGACCCGACCTTGCGCCGTCTGGAACTGGACGACCTGGGGCCGATTGTCCTGGCCGATACCGTGGGTTTCATTCGTCACTTGCCCCACAAGCTGGTCGAGGCATTTCGGTCTACGCTCGAAGAGTCGAGCAATTCCGACCTGCTGTTGCACGTGATCGATGCGGCCGAACCGGATCGCATGTTGCAGATTGAGCAGGTGATGGTGGTGCTGGGCGAGATTGGTGCCCAGGACTTGCCGATCCTCGAGGTCTATAACAAACTCGATTTGCTTGAAGGCGTTGAGCCACAAATCCAGCGCGACGAGAACGGCAAGCCCCAGCGGGTCTGGCTGTCGGCGCGTGATGGCAGTGGCCTGGAATTGCTCGAACAAGCCATTGCCGAGTTGTTGGGCAGCGATTTGTTTGTTGGTACCTTGCGCTTGCCTCAGCGTTTTGCTCGACTGCGTGCACAGTTTTTCGAGCTGGGCGCGGTACAGAAAGAAGAACACGACGAAGAAGGCGTCAGCTTGCTGGCCGTTCGATTGCCGCGCTCGGAGCTGAATCGGCTGGTCAGCCGTGAAGGCGTTGTGCCGACGGAGTTCATCGAACAACACACTTTGCAATAAAAGCCTGAGAAAGCGGTTGTGCCGCTGTGACAGGCATTCTGTAGCATTGGTCGGCGCGCCGTGGGTGCGTCTTTGCTTTATCAGATGGAGAGCGCTATGGCTTGGAATGAGCCGGGTGGCAACTCGAATAATCAGGATCCTTGGGGTGGTAAACGCCGCAATAATGGCGACCGCAAGGGGCCACCAGATCTCGACGAGGCCTTCCGAAAGCTGCAGGAAAGCCTGAATGGGTTGTTCGGTGGTGGAAAAAAACGTGGTGGTGGTGACGAAGGCGGTCGTTCGGGCAAGGGCGGTGGTTACGGCCTGCTCGGCATCGGCCTTGTCGTGCTGGCGGCCGTCTGGCTGTACAGCGCCGTCTATGTCGTGGACGAGCAGGAGCAAGCCGTGGTGCTGCGCTTCGGCAAGTACTACGAGACCGTCGGCCCGGGCCTGAACATCTACTTCCCGCCGATCGACAAGAAGTACATGGAGAACGTCACGCGTGAGCGTGCCTACACCAAGCAGGGCCAGATGCTGACCGAAGACGAGAACATCGTCGAAGTGCCGCTGACCGTGCAGTACAAGATCAGCAACCTGCAGGACTTCGTGCTGAACGTCGATCAGCCGGAAATCAGCCTGCAACATGCGACCGAAAGCGCCCTGCGCCACGTGGTGGGTTCCACCGCCATGGACCAGGTGCTGACCGAAGGTCGTGAATTGATGGCCAGTGAAATCAAGGAGCGCCTGCAACGGTTCCTCGACACGTATCGCACCGGTATCACCGTGACCCAGGTCAACGTACAGAGCGCAGCCGCACCGCGTGAAGTACAGGAAGCCTTCGATGACGTGATCCGCGCCCGTGAAGACGAGCAGCGTTCGCGCAACCAGGCTGAAACCTACGCCAACGGCGTCGTGCCGGAAGCTCGTGGTCAGGCCCAGCGCATCCTTGAAGATGCCAACGGTTACCGCGACGAAGTGGTCTCCCGCGCCAAGGGTGAGGCAGACCGCTTCACCAAGCTGGTGGCCGAGTACCGCAAGGCACCGGAAGTCACCCGTGAGCGTCTGTACCTGGACACCATGCAGGAAGTCTTCAGCAACACCAGCAAGGTTCTCGTGACCGGCAGCAAGGGCGGGCAGAACAATCTGCTGTACCTGCCGCTGGACAAGATGATCGAAGGTGGTCGTAGCAGCACCAACGCACCGGCTACCGGTTCCAATGCCGCTGCCAATGAAGCGAGCGCCCGTGCGGCCGCTGACTTGCTGCAACAGCAAACACGTACCAGGGAGAGTCGTTGATGAGCAATAAATCGCTGACCGCCCTGATTGTGGGCGTCGTCGTGGTCATCGCTGCCTGGAACTGCTTCTATATCGTGTCTCAGACCGAGCGCGCGGTGTTGCTGCAATTCGGTCGCGTGGTCCAGGCGGATGTCCAGCCGGGCCTGCATGTGAAAGTCCCCTACGTCAACCAGGTGCGCAAGTTCGACGGCCGCCTGATGACCCTGGATGCACCGACACAACGCTTCCTGACCCTGGAAAAGAAAGCCGTGATGGTTGACGCCTACGCCAAGTGGCGCGTCAAGGACGCCGAGCGCTTCTACACCGCGACCTCCGGCCTCAAGCAGATTGCTGACGAGCGTTTGTCGCGCCGTCTGGAATCGGGCCTGCGTGACCAGTTTGGTAAGCGCACCCTGCACGAGGTGGTATCCGGTGAGCGTGATGCGCTGATGGCTGACATCACGCGTTCGTTGAACGCGATGGCAGAAAAAGAGCTGGGCATCGAAGTGATCGATGTTCGGGTCAAGGCCATCGACCTTCCGAAGGAAGTGAACCGCAGCGTGTTCGAGCGTATGAGCACCGAGCGTGAGCGCGAGGCTCGTGAGCACCGCGCCAAGGGTAACGAACTGGCAGAAGGGATCCGTGCGGATGCCGACCGTCAGCGTCGCGTACTGTTGGCTGAAGCCTATCGCGAGTCTGAAGAGGCCCGTGGTGATGGTGATGCTCAAGCCGCTTCGATCTACGCCAAGGCGTATGGCCAGGACCAGGAGTTCTACGCGTTCTACCGTAGCCTGCGTGCCTACCGTGAAAGCTTTGCGAACAAAACCGACGTCATGGTGCTGGACCCAAGTAGCGATTTCTTCCGCTACCTGGAAAAGTCCAAGTAACCCGCATGTAGTCTGAGAATCACTCCGTCGGGCGGCTAAAATGCCGGGCGGGGTGATCCTTTCAGAAAACGGGTGTATGATGCGGCAGCCGGGAAATTCCCGGCTTTTTTGCGTCTGCATGTTTGATTGTGGTTGTGCGCTGCAGGCGCCACAGGTTTTTCGAGGAAAGTGCCCGACGAGGCCGATTGTTGGTCGTTCGTCACGTCGCTCTTGCGCGTGGTTTATGCAGGGGCCGGGTATTTTCTGCTTCACTCAAGGCTCGCCCGAGGGCTGGCCGCCCGGATCATAGGGGAATGGCGTAATGGCAACGGTAGACCGCTGGCTGCTGCCAGATGGCATCGAAGAAGTACTGCCACCAGAAGCTGCGCGCATTGAAATCGCGCGCCGCCAGGTGTTGGATCTGTTCCAGAGCTGGGGTTACGAGTTTGTCGTGACCCCCCATATCGAGTACCTGGAATCCCTGCTGACCGGCGCGGGCCAGGACCTGGATCTGCGCACTTTCAAGGTCATCGACCCGCAATCGGGCCGGCAAATGGGCTTTCGTGCCGACATCACGCCGCAAGTCGCGCGCATTGATGCGCACACCCTGCGTCGTGAAGGGCCAAGCCGCCTGTGCTACGCCGGCAGCGTGCTGCATGCTCAGCCGCGTGCCTTGTCGTCTTCCCGTAGCCCGATCCAGTTGGGCGCCGAGTTGTACGGCGATGCCAGCCCGAGCAGCGACGTTGAAGTCATCAGCCTGATGCTGGCCATGCTGCAACTGGCCGATGTGCCGGATGTGCACATGGACCTCGGGCATGTTGGCATCTACCGCGGCCTGGCCCGTGCGGCCGGCTTGTCGGGTGAAGTGGAACAACAGTTGTTCGATGCCCTGCAACGCAAGGCCATCGATGAAGTGATCGCCCTGACGGCGGGCGTGCCTGCCGACCTGGCCGGCATGCTGCGTGCGCTGGTAGACCTGTGTGGCGGCCGTGAAGTACTGACCGCTGCCCGTGATCGCCTGGCAAATGCGCCGGCTGACGTATTGGCAGCCCTGGACGACGTGCTGGCGATTGCCGAGCAGTTGTCGGCGCGGTTCCCGCAGTTGCCGTTGTATTTCGATTTGGGTGAGTTGCGCGGCTACCACTACCACACCGGTGTGGTGTTCGCGGTGTTTGTCCCGGGTGTTGGCCAAGCCATCGCCCAGGGCGGTCGTTATGACGACATCGGCGCTGACTTCGGTCGCGCCCGTCCGGCGACCGGTTTTTCTACCGATTTGAAAACCCTGGTGACCCTGGGGCGTGCTGAGGTCGAGCTGCCGTCTGGCGGTATCTGGATGCCCGACAGTACGGACGCAGCACTCTGGCAGCAGGTTTGCCAGTTGCGCAGTGAGGGTCAACGTGTGGTCCAGGCCTTGCCTGGGCAGCCATTGGCCGCCGCCCGTGATGCGGACTGCGACCGGCAATTGATTCAGCAGAACGGGCTTTGGCAAGTTTCGCCACTGGCTTCTTGAGTTTTCCTGCCGGCCGCTGCCGGCACCAAGTTTGCGCGAATGAGGACAAGTGTTATGGGTAAGAATGTCGTAGTCCTGGGCACCCAATGGGGTGATGAGGGCAAAGGCAAGATCGTTGATCTGCTGACCGAACATGCTGCCGCCGTAGTGCGCTACCAAGGTGGCCACAACGCTGGCCACACCCTGGTCATCGATGGCGAAAAAACCGTCTTGCACCTGATCCCGTCGGGTGTACTGCGCGAAGGCGTGCAGTGCCTGATCGGCAACGGCGTGGTGGTTGCACCTGACGCCCTGCTGCGCGAGATCACCAAGCTGGAAGAGAAAGGCGTGCCAGTGCGTGAGCGCCTGCGTATCAGCCCGTCCTGCCCGCTGATCCTGTCCTTCCACGTTGCGCTGGACCAGGCCCGTGAAAAGGCCCGTGGCGAGCTGAAGATCGGTACTACCGGTCGCGGCATCGGCCCGGCTTATGAAGACAAGGTTGCACGTCGTGGCCTGCGTGTGGGCGACCTGCTCAACATGCCGCGCTTTGAAGACAAGCTGCGTGAACTGGTGGATTACCACAACTTCATGCTGGTGGGTTACTACAAAGAGCCTGCCATCGAGTTTGAAAAGACCTTGGCCGAGTGCAAGGAATACGCTGAGCTGCTCAAGCCGCTGATGCTCGACGTCACGGCCGAGCTGCACGACCTGCGTCGCGCTGGCAAAGACATCATGTTCGAAGGCGCCCAGGGTTCGTTGCTGGACATCGACCACGGTACCTACCCGTACGTGACCAGCTCTAACACCACCGCTGGCGGCGTTGCCACCGGTTCGGGTGTTGGCCCGATGTTCCTGGACTACATCCTGGGCATCACCAAGGCGTACACCACGCGTGTAGGTTCGGGCCCGTTCCCGACTGAGCTGTTCGACGATGTCGGTGCCCACCTGGCCAAGCAAGGCCACGAGTTCGGCGCCACTACCGGCCGTGCCCGTCGATGCGGCTGGTTTGACGCCGTTATCCTGCGTCGCGCTATCGATGTGAACAGCATCTCGGGCATCTGCCTGACCAAGCTGGACGTACTCGACGGCCTGGAAACCATCAACATCTGCGTCGGCTACAAAGATGCGCAAGGCAAGGATGTTGCTCCGACTGACGCTGACAGCTACGTAGGCCTGCAGCCTGTGTACGAAGAAGTGCCGGGCTGGACCGAGTCGACCGTGGGTGCCAAGACCCTGGAAGAACTGCCGGCCAACGCTCGTGCTTACATCAAGCGCGTTGAAGAGCTGATCGGCGCACCGATCGACATTATTTCGACGGGCCCGGACCGCAACGAGACCATCGTTCTGCGTCACCCGTTCGCTTAATAAGCTGTTGATGTAAAAAGCAAAGGGCTCCTTCGGGAGCCCTTTGTCGTTTCCGCCTGCTAAGCGGCACGACCCTTGCTATGGTTCTTTCTTTCGCGGTGCTATCAAATTAATGGCACCCGTGGTGGAGGGATTCCCAGTGTCTGCCGTTCTCTCATTGTTACAAAGCCGGCTGTTGCGGCCGGTGTTCGTTACCCTAGGTATCGCTCTTTTGGTGCAAGTACTGGTGGCCGTCGCCCTGACGCGAAGCACCGTCACTGCATTGGAAGCGGATTTGGGCAATCGCCTGGGCGTCGACAGCCAGAAACTGTCCGGCGAGCTGGCCCAGGCCGGCAAGGAGGTGACATCCAGCCTGGACAGTTTGTCGTCCAGCACGCGCCAGCGGCTCACCAGTGGTTTGTCTTCACGTTTGCAGGAAGAGCAAAAGCAACTGCGTGCGACCCTGGAAAAAGACCTGCAGGACTCTGCCAGTGACATGGCGCAACTGCTCGCCTCGGTGGCGCCACGCGCCATGTGGGACAGTGACGTACCGACGCTGTCGGAGTTTGCCCGCAGAGCCCAGCGTAATCCCAACGTGTTGTTCGTGGTGTATGACGACGCGGCTGGCGAGCATCTGACCCGTTACCTCAACCGTGAAAACCCGATCAACCAGGCGCTGCTGGAGAAGGGCAAGGGTGATCGCGCCCTGGATAAAGTGTTGGACGCGGCGAAAAATGATCCCTCGGTGTTCTACGTCGAAGCGTCCATCAGCCCCAACGGCGTAGAGATCGGCAAGGTCCGCATGGGGGTTTCGACCGCCGCAGTAGAAGCTGACCTGGCTGCGCTGGATAAGCGGTTTGCTGCACTGATCGCCAGCGGTGACCAGTTGGTGGGCGACAGTCTTAAAGGTGCTGCTGCTGACAGCGCTGCGGCCATGGGCGCGCGTTTGCAGTCGGCGCAAGCCACCGCGACCCAAATGACCGCCAATACCACCAGCGCCGTGCAAGAGGCCGCAGGCACGCTGCGCTGGCGCATCGGCATGGGCCTGGCGGTTGTCGGCTTTGGCGTGCTGTTGCTGATTGCTGTGGTGCTCGGGCGTCGGGTGGTCAATCGCCTGAAGCTGCTGATTGCCGCGATGGACGATCTGGCGGCGGGCGAGGGCGACCTGACCAAGCGCGTGCAGATCAACAGCCAGGATGAAATCGGTGACATGGCCTCGGCGGTCAATCGCTTTGTGGATAAGTTGCAACCGATCGTGCGTGAGGCGGGGGATGTGGCCCAGCGTACCGGCGTGGAAATCGGCGCGATGACCCTGCGCAACGCCGGTGCCGATGCGGCTGCCGGTTTGCAGCGTGATGAGGTTGCCGAAAGCCTGCGGGCGCTGTCGCAAATGGCGGATGAGGCCCAGGCGGAAAGCCATGCGATGCAGGCGGCCTTGCAGCAGGTGGTGGATATCCGCCAGGCGACCGACGAAAACTCGCGTACTTCTGCCGAAGTGGGCAGCCTGATCGAGGCGTTGGCCGGGCAGGTGCAGGCCGGGTCCAAGGTGATCGAGCGGCTGGCTCAGCAGAGCGAGCAGATTGAGGTGGTATTGACAGTGATCCATGGGATAGCCGAGCAAACCAATCTATTGGCGCTCAACGCGGCGATCGAGGCGGCGCGAGCCGGTGAGACCGGTCGCGGATTTGCCGTGGTGGCGGATGAGGTGCGTGCCCTGGCCAGTAAAACCCAGAGTTCTACCGGCGACATCCAGGCCCATATCGTGGCGTTGCAGCAAGGTGCCCGAGAGGCGGTGGAGACCATCGGCAAGGCCGGGCGCCAAGCCAGTGAAGGTTTGCTGGTGTTGCGCGACAGCGTGCGCCTGCAACAGTCGGTACAGGCTTCGGTGGAGCAGGTGCATGCCGCGATTGGCCTGGCGACGCGTGCGGCTGAGCATCAGGCCCAAGGTGCGCATGCGGTGCGTGGACGGGTGGAAATCATCCATGCCCAGGCTGAGCGGGCCGCTCAGGCGGTGGTGGAGACTACCGCCAGTGGCAAGGTGCTGGATGGGCTGGCGGCGCAGTTGAAGGCGAGCCTGGGGCAATTTCGGGCTTGATGTTGTCTGGTTGGGCCTCATCGCAGGCAAGCCAGCTCCCACATTTGACCGCATTCCAAAGTTGGAACTCGGTCGAGTGTGGGAGCTGGCTTGCCTGCGATGGCGACTTCAGCGGCTCAGATACATCCGTGTCGTAAGCAGATACACCGGCAGTCCCGACACCAGAATCAACAATGCCGCATAAGGCGCCGCTGCCGCGAATTCCACATTCGAGGTATGCGCCCATACGGCAGTCGCCAAGGTATTCAGCCCGGTCGGACTGAGCAGTAACGTCGCCGTCAATTCCTTCATCGCATCCAGAAACACCAGCGCGAACGCCGCCCCCAATGCCGGGAAAATAATCGGCAACGTCACCCGACAAAACGCACTGAAGGACGACGCTCCCAGCGTTCTCGCCGCTTCTTCCAGCTGCGGTGCCGCCTTGTTCAGCGCCGTGCGAATCGGCGCCTGGGCCAGCGGCAAAAACAGCAACGCATACGCGATCAGCAACAACGCCGAGGTCTGATACAGCGCCGGCACGTAATGCAGGGCGAAATACACCAGCGTCAGCGCAATCACCAGGCCGGGCAGGGCGTGCAGCAAGTACGGCAGGCGTTCGGCCCACAGCGCGAGCTGGCCCTTGTAGCGCACCACCAGCAAGCCCACCGGCACGGCAAACAACAGGCAAAGCGCTGCGCCGCCCAGGGACAGTGCCAGGGAAGACAGCAGCGCCTCGCTGATCTCGGCGACCGGAAATGCTGCCGAGCTGCCCACAGCCAGCCAATAGCCGAGCATGCCCAATGGAATGCCGCTGCCAATGATCGCCAGGAGCAAGCAATACAGTTGCCCCAGCGATGTCCATTTACCCAGTCGAACCTGTTCGGCATTCCGTGCCGCGCCCTGGCCGGTGCGCACATGCCGGCCGTTGCCGCGTACCCGCAGCTCCAGCCAGAGCAGCGTCAGGCACATCACCAGCAGCACCGCCGAGAGCATCGCCGCATTGGCGTTGCTGAACTCCAGCTCGAATTGCTGATAGATCGCGGTGGTAAAAGTCTGCAGGCCAATGATCGACAGCGCGCCAAACTCCACCAGCATGTGCAGGGCAATCAACAGTGCACCGGCCAGCAGTGAGGGCCACAGCAAGGGCAGCGTGATGCGAAAGAACACGCCCCAGCGATTCAGTCCCAGGGTGCGGGCCGATTCTTCCAGGGACGGATCAAGATTGCGCAGGGTCGCCGCCACTGGCAGGAACACCAGCGGGTATTTGGACAGGGTCATCACCAGGATTGCTCCGCCCAATCCTTCAAAGTTGGCGCTCAGCGAAACCCAGGTAAAGCTGCTGACAAATGCTGGCACCGCAAAAGGCAGGCACAGAACCACTCCCCATATACGCCGCCCCGGCAAATTGCTGCGTTCCAGCAGCCAGGCCAGCGACAGGCCGATCACGCCGCACGCCACGGTCACGCCGACCATCAGCGCCAGGGTGTTGCGCAGCAGTCCGAACACATAAGGTCGCCACAGCAAGTGCACGGCCTCGGCCCAGCCTGCTTGCCAGGCCTTGAGGCCGACATACGCCAGCGGCAGCAGGCTCAGGCCTACCAGCAGCAGGACGGGCAGCAATAACCAGATCGAAGGGCGTTTGCGTCTCGGCGTAAACCCCCCGCGCAGGGCGGGGGCGGGGAGCGATGGGTTCATCAGTTCAAGCCAACGTCACGTTCCAGTTCCAGGGCTTCTTCGGCGTTGCCCAGGTCGGCCGGGGTGACTTTCGGCGGTTGCAGCTCGCTGAAAGGCTTGAGGCCACGGTTGGATTGCATGCCTTTGCGCAGCGGGTATTCAGCGGAGGTGTTGGTGATCACCCGCTGGCCTTCTTCGCTGGCCATGAAGGCCAGCAGTTGCTGGGCTTCTTTTGGATGCTTGCTGGATTTCAGCGCAGCCGCGGCAGATACGGTGATCAGGCCGCCCGCATCACCGTTGGTGAAGTAGTGCAGTTGCGAATCCAGGTTGGTTTTTTCTTTCTTCAGGGCGAACCAGTAGTAGTTGTTCACCAGTACCGTAGCGACTTCGCCGTTTTCCACGGCCTTGAGCGCAACCATGTTGTTGCTGTAGACCTTGCCGAACGCTCGCAGGCCGGTCAGCCATTCTTCAGCCGCTTCGCGCCCGTGCAGCTTGATGATTGCTACGGCCTGTTCCTGGAACGCGCCGCTGGTGGGTACGAAGCCGACCTTGCCTTGCCACTCGGGACCGGCGAAATCCAGTACCGACTTGGGCAGGTCTTTCTCGGCGATCAGTTTCGGGTTGAAAGCCACGACGCGGGTACGTGCGGTCACGCCCATCCAGGCGCCGTTGGCGGCCACGTATTCCTTGGGCAGAACGTCGAGGGTGCTGGCGTCGATGGTCGCCAGCAGGCCTTGCTCGCCGAGCTTATTCAGCGGCGGCGATTCTTCGGTGTAGATCACGTCGGCAGGGGAGCGGTCGCCTTCTTCCACGACCTGGCTGGCCAGCTGGTTGCTGCTGCCCTTGCGCACGTTGACGTGGATACCGGTCTTGGCTTCGAAGGCCTTGGCAAGTTCATCGCCGACCTCCTTGTGTTGGCCGTTGTACAAGGTCAGTGCAACCTTGTCGGCAGAATAGGCAGCGGGCGAGAGCAGGGTCAGGCCGAGCAGAGTGATGGTCAGGCCACGCAGAAGGGATGTCTTGAGACGGGTATCGCGGATCATCATCCGGGGTTTTCCTCACTTGAGTGCAACAAATCCTTACAAGGATAAACGATAAAACTTCTCAAGTGCGGACGAGGGGAAAATCACCGGGAAGGTTTTCAAACCCCGGAAACGAAAAAACCCGCTTTCGCGGGTTTGATCTGAATTTGGTGCCCAGGAGAAGACTCGAACTTCCACGACCTTGCGATCACCAGCACCTGAAGCTGGCGTGTCTACCAATTTCACCACCTGGGCATTATCAACAACGCTTGCGCTGTTGATGGAGCGAACTATACGGAGGGCTTTTTGATCTGTAAACCCCTGATTCAAAAATATAAATCAAGATTCTTGTTAAAAATCAAAGGCCTGAAACGCAAAAACCCGCTTTCGCGGGTTTTTGGAGACTCGAGGAAGAACCTTGAGTTTGAAATTGGTGCCCAGGAGAAGACTCGAACTTCCACGACCTTGCGA
Organism: Pseudomonas sp. BIGb0558; assembly: GCF_024807515.1. Lineage (NCBI taxonomy): Bacteria > Pseudomonadati > Pseudomonadota > Gammaproteobacteria > Pseudomonadales > Pseudomonadaceae > Pseudomonas > Pseudomonas sp. BIGb0558. The sequence goes on along the minus strand of NZ_JANUEW010000002.1, from coordinate 139,863 downwards.
TCACCAGCACCTGAAGCTGGCGTGTCTACCAATTTCACCACCTGGGCAGCATCAACAACGTTGCCGTCGTCGATGGCGCGCACTATACGGACCGCTTTTTGCGCTGTAAAGCCCCGTTATCAAAAAAGCCTGGAAAATTTCGCGGGCGGTCGCGCAAGGTGCATTCCAAGGGCTACAAAGTGCTTTTACGGGCTTGTTGACACCTGAAATTTCCCGTTTCAATACGCGTATGCCAAACTAACCCGCATATAGACAAGGTGAAAACTCTCTAATGGCCGATTGGCAGTCCCTCGATCCCGAGGCCGCTCGTGAAGCGGAAAAATATGAAAACCCTATTCCTAGCCGCGAACTGATCCTGGCGCATCTCGCCGATCGGGGTTCGCCTGCTAGCCGCGAGCAGCTGGTTGAAGAATTCGGTCTGACCACCGAAGACCAACTCGAAGCCCTGCGTCGCCGCCTGCGCGCCATGGAGCGCGATGCCCAGTTGATCTACACCCGCCGTGGCACATACGCCCCTGTGGACAAGCTCGACCTGATCCTCGGCCGCATCGCCGGCCACCGTGACGGTTTCGGCTTCCTGATCCCGGACGATGGCAGCGACGACCTGTTCATGAGCCCGGCGCAAATGCGCCTGGTGTTCGATGGCGACCGTGCCCTGGCGCGCGTTTCCGGCCTCGACCGTCGCGGTCGCCGCGAAGGCGTGATCGTCGAAGTGGTGTCCCGTGCCCACGAGTCCATCGTCGGCCGTTACTTCGAAGAAGGCGGCATCGGCTTTGTCGTGCCGGATAACCCGAAGGTCCAGCAGGAAGTGCTGATCACCCCGGGCCGTAATGGCGCCGCCAAGGTCGGTCAGTTCGTCGAGGTGAAAATCACCCACTGGCCAACTGCGCGCTTCCAGCCACAGGGCGATATCGTTGAAGTGGTCGGCAACTACATGGCGCCGGGCATGGAAATCGATGTTGCGCTGCGCACCTACGATATCCCTCACGTCTGGCCTGAGGCGGTGCTGAAAGAAGCCGCCAAGCTCAAGCCGGAAGTGGAAGAAAAAGACAAAGAGAAACGCATCGACCTGCGTCATCTGCCGTTCGTCACCATTGACGGCGAAGATGCCCGCGACTTCGACGATGCGGTCTACTGCGAAGCCAAGCCCGGCAAACTGCGCCTGTTCTCCGGCGGCTGGAAGTTGTTCGTCGCGATTGCCGACGTGTCCAGCTACGTGAAGATCGGCTCGGCTTTGGACAACGAAGCCCAGGTGCGCGGCAACTCGGTGTACTTCCCTGAGCGCGTAATCCCGATGCTGCCTGAGCAGCTGTCCAACGGCCTGTGCTCCCTGAACCCGAAAGTCGACCGTTTGGCCATGGTGTGCGAGATGACCATCTCGAAAACCGGCGAAATGACTGACTACCAGTTCTACGAAGCGGTGATCCACTCCCAGGCCCGCCTGACCTACAACAAGGTCAGCACCATCCTGGAACAGCCGAAAACCAGCGAAGCCAAAGCCTTGCGCGGTGAGTACGGCCATGTCGTGCCGCACCTCAAGCAGCTCTATTCGCTGTACAAGGTGCTGCTGGGCGCTCGTCACGTGCGTGGCGCGATCGACTTCGAAACCCAGGAAACCCGGATTGTCTTCGGTTCCGAGCGCAAGATCGCCGCGATCACCCCGACCACACGCAACGATGCTCACAAGCTGATCGAGGAATGCATGCTGGCCGCCAACGTGGCCACCGCAGAATTCTTGAAGAAGCACGAGATTCCTGCGTTGTACCGGGTGCACGACGGCCCGCCGCCGGAGCGTCTGGAGAAGTTGCGCGCGTTCCTCGGTGAGCTCGGCCTGTCCCTGCACAAAGGCAAGGACGGCCCGACGCCGAAGGACTATCAGGCACTGTTGGCCAGCATCAAGGACCGTCCGGATTACCACGTGATCCAGACCGTTATGCTGCGCTCCCTGAGCCAGGCGGTGTACAGCGCTGATAACCAGGGCCACTTTGGCCTGAATTACGAGGCGTACACCCACTTCACCTCGCCGATTCGCCGTTACCCGGACTTGCTCACGCACCGGGCGATCCGCAGCGTGATCCATTCCAAGCAGAACACCCCGCACGTCAAGCGCGCCGGTGCCATGACCATTCCGAAGGCACGGATCTATCCGTACGACGAAGCGGCCCTGGAACAGTTGGGCGAGCAGTGCTCCATGAGCGAGCGCCGTGCCGACGAAGCCACCCGCGACGTAGTGAACTGGCTCAAGTGCGAGTTCATGAAGGATCGCGTTGGCGAATCGTTCCCGGGTGTGATCACCGCCGTGACCGGTTTTGGCCTGTTCGTCGAACTGACCGACATCTACGTCGAGGGCCTGGTGCACGTCACCGCCTTGCCGGGTGACTACTACCACTTCGACCCTGTGCATCACCGCCTGGCGGGCGAGCGCACCGGTCGCAGCTTCCGTTTGGGCGATACCGTGGAAGTGCAGGTCATGCGCGTCGACCTCGACGAGCGCAAGATCGACTTCGGCATGCCGGACAAGCCAGCCGAACCGACTGGTCGTAAAAAACGTGGCAGCGAAACTGCAGCCCCGGCCTCCAAAGGCAAAGGTGCTCCTGCGAAAGCAGCGGTCGCCGAGCCTGCGCCAGCCAAGGCGCCGCGTCGTTCGTCTGCCAAGGATAAGGCCCCTGAAGCCTACCGCCCAAGCGACGCTGCGGCGAAAAACGCCGAGCTGCGCAAGAGTCGCGAGTTGAAGCAGCAGCTGCTCAACGAAGCCAAAAGCGGTGGTAAAGCGGCGTCTGGGGGAAAGTCCCGCGAGGCGGAAAAACCGTCGAGCAAGCCGAGTAAACACCGTAAAGGCCCGCCAAAAGCGGGTTCGGCCCCCGCCAAAAGCGGCGGGTCGCGTAAACCTAAGGCCAAGTCATGAGTCTGGAAAAAATCTACGGCGTACACGCCGTAGAAGCATTGCTGCGTCACCACCCGAAACGCGTCAAACAGGTGTGGTTGGCGGAAGGCCGTAGCGAGCCGCGCGTTCAAGCGCTGGTGGAGCTGGCGAACCAAAACAAGGTTGCCATCGGCCAGGCCGAACGTCGCGAAATGGACGTTTGGGTCGAAGGTGTTCACCAAGGCGTGGTCGCGGACGTAAGCCCGAGCCAGGTCTGGGGTGAAGCAATGCTCGACGAGCTGCTCGATCGCACCGAAGGCGCACCGCTGTTGCTGGTGCTCGACGGCGTGACCGACCCGCACAACCTCGGCGCCTGCCTGCGTTCTGCCGATGCTGCCGGTGCGCTGGCGGTGATCGTGCCTAAAGACAAGTCGGCAACCCTGACGCCTGTGGTGCGTAAAGTCGCCTGCGGCGCGGCGGAAGTGATTCCGCTGGTGGCCGTGACCAACCTGGCGCGTACCCTGGAGAAACTCCAGCAACGCGGCCTGTGGATCGTGGGTACGGCGGGGGAGGCCGAGGTCAGCATTTATGACCAGGACCTCACCGGCCCGACCATCCTGATCATGGGTGCCGAAGGCAAGGGCATGCGTCGCCTGACGCGCGAGCATTGCGACTACCTGGTGCACTTGCCGATGGCCGGTAGCGTCAGCAGCCTCAACGTTTCAGTCGCAACGGGCGTCTGCCTGTTCGAAGCCCGGCGCCAGCGTGGTGCCAAGGCTAAAGCTAAAAAGTAAGACTTGAGATCGACGCAAGACCCTGTGGGAGCCGGGCTTGCCCGCGATGACGGTGTGTCAGCCAGCAGAGATGTTGCCTGTGCCATTGTCATCGCAGGCAAGCCAGCTCCCATATTTGTTTTTGTGAGGTGGGGTGACTGTTCAAATAATCACCAATCACCTTGCGCCCTTTCTCCCCCTTCTCTACAATTGCGCCCCTTGCCTTCATGGCAGGCACGCATGTGCCTCCCTTCGGCAAGATCCATAAGTGTCATTCACTCCTTGTCTGACCGTTTTTGAGCGGCAGGCTACAACCCGTAAGGAGCATTCATGCGTCATTACGAAATCATCTTTTTGGTCCACCCGGATCAAAGCGAGCAAGTCGGCGGCATGGTAGAGCGTTACACCAAGCTGATCGAAGAAGACGGCGGCAAAATCCACCGTCTGGAAGATTGGGGCCGTCGTCAACTGGCCTACGCAATCAACAATGTTCACAAGGCTCACTACGTGATGCTGAACGTTGAGTGCACTGGCAAGGCCCTGGCCGAGCTGGAAGACAACTTCCGCTACAACGATGCTGTGATCCGTAACCTGGTCATCCGTCGCGAAGAAGCCGTTACCGGCCAATCCGAGATGCTCAAGGCTGAAGAAAACCGCAGTGAGCGCCGTGAGCGTCGCGACCGTCCTGAGCACGAAGGCGCTGAAAGCGCTGATAGTGATGACAGCGACAACAGCGATAACGCTGACGAGTAATCCACGGACCTTTTAAGGAGCCTATCAAATGGCACGTTTCTTCCGTCGTCGTAAATTCTGCCGCTTCACCGCTGAAGACGTGAAGGAGATCGATTACAAAGATCTCAACACTCTGAAAGCCTACGTATCCGAGACCGGCAAAATTGTTCCAAGCCGCATCACCGGTACCAAAGCTCGTTATCAGCGTCAGCTGGCCACCGCTATCAAGCGCGCCCGCTTCCTGGCCCTGCTGGCCTACACCGACAGCCACGGCCGCTGAGACCGGGCAGTCGACAAGTAGTAAGGGATTGAATGCATGCGCGCCTTAGCTGAGTTCATCATGCGCGGTCGTGTGCAGGCCACTCTGGTAGTGGCTGGATGTGCAGCATTGCCGTTGTTGTATTGGTTGGGTGCTGCCGCAGGTTGCCTTGTGCTGCTGCGGCGCGGTTTGAAGGACGCCCTTGGCGTTCTTGCCCTGGGAATACTGCCGGCCTTGGTCTGGTGGTTGAAATTCGATGATCCACGGGTACTTCTGGTACTGCTCGGTTCATCGACCCTTGCGTTGGTTTTACGCGCAAGTGAGTCCTGGGTCCGTACGCTGCTGGTCAGCGTGGCATTGGGGTTGGTGTATTCACTGGCGCTTGGCGCGGCTTTCCGCCCGCAAATCGAGGCGCTGGCGCAGGAGATCATAAAGATCCTGCCGCTGGCCCTCGGGGATCTCTACCAGCAGTTATCGGTAGAGGAGCGAGCGCGTCTCGCGTCAGTGATTGCACCGATGCTTACCGGCCTGATTGCGGCCTTGTTGCAGATCGTCAGCGTGCTGAGCCTGATTCTTGGGCGTTACTGGCAGGCGTTGTTGTATAACCCGGGCGGTTTTGGTCGCGAGTTTCGCAGTATCAGAATCCCCGCAGGACCCGCGATGTTGCTGCTGGCGTTCATGGTGGTCGGGCCGACGTTTGGCCTGGCGCTGTTGGTGCCGTTGTGCAGCGTACCGCTGGTATTCGCCGGCCTGTCCCTGATTCATGGGCTGGTGGCGCAAAAGCGACTGGGCAGATTCTGGCTGGTGGGGTTGTACGTGACGCTGTTGCTGTTCATGCAGCTGATCTATCCGTTACTCGTGGTCTTGGCCATTGTCGACGGCCTGATTGATTTTCGCGGTCGTCTGGCGCCGAAAGACGCCGATAACGCGAACGGTGAAGGTTAAAAGTTAGAGGATTTTCACATGCAACTGATCCTTCTGGAAAAAGTCGCCAACCTGGGCAACCTGGGCGACAAAGTGAACGTTAAGGCCGGCTACGGTCGTAACTACCTGCTGCCATACGGCAAAGCCACCGCTGCAACCGCTGCCAACCTGGCTGCGTTTGAAGAGCGTCGTGCGGAGCTGGAAAAAGCAGCAGCAGACAAAAAAGCTTCGGCCGAAACTCGCGCTGCCCAACTGGCTGAGCTGGAAGTGACTATCACTGCCACCGCCGGTGACGAAGGCAAGCTGTTCGGTTCGATCGGCACCCACGACATCGCTGATGCACTGACCGCCTCCGGCGTTGAAGTGCAGAAGAGCGAAGTTCGTCTGCCGAACGGCACCATCCGCAACGTAGGCGAATTCGACGTAGCCGTGCACCTGCACGCTGAAGTTGAAGCCACCGTACGCGTTGTTGTGGTAGCAGCTTAAGCAGCACCTAACTGACTGGCACCACGCGTGTCAGCCGGTTAACATCGGGCACGATCCTGTTTACAGGTCGTGCCTTTTGTTTTTCTGTAGCCCCTGATTCTCCAACTATTCCAAGTGGCCATGAACGATATCTCCGCTCCTGAGCAATATGACCTGCAAACCGCTGCCCTGAAGGTGCCGCCACATTCCATCGAGGCCGAACAGGCCGTGCTCGGTGGCTTGATGCTGGACAACAACGCCTGGGAACGCGTGCTGGATCAAGTCTCGGACGGCGATTTCTACCGTCATGACCACCGCCTGATCTTCCGCGCCATTGCCAAGTTGGCCGACCAGAACTCACCGATCGACGTGGTGACCCTGGCCGAGCAATTGGACAAGGAAGGCCAGACGTCCCAAGTGGGCGGCCTCGGTTACCTGGGTGAACTGGCGAAAAACACTCCATCGGTCGCCAACATCAAGGCCTATGCGCAGATCGTCCGTGCGCGGGCCACGTTGCGCCAGTTGATCGGCATCGCCACCGAGATTGCCGACAGCGCCTTCAACCCCGAAGGCCGCACCGCTGAAGAGATTCTCGACGAGGCCGAACGCCAGATCTTCCAGATCGCCGAGGCCCGGCCGAAAACCGGCGGCCCGGTCAGCGTCAACGACCTGCTGACCAAGGCCATCGACCGTATCGATACCCTGTTCAACACCGACAACGCGATCACCGGCCTGTCCACCGGCTACACCGACCTGGATGGCATGACCAGCGGCCTGCAGCCGTCTGACCTGATCATCGTCGCCGGCCGTCCGTCCATGGGTAAAACCACCTTTGCGATGAACCTGGTGGAAAACGCCGTGTTGCGCAGCGACAAGGCGGTACTGGTGTACTCCCTCGAGATGCCAGGTGAATCGCTGATCATGCGTATGTTGTCGTCCCTGGGCCGAATCGACCAGACCAAGGTGCGTGCCGGTCGCCTGGAAGACGACGATTGGCCGCGCCTGACCTCGGCGGTCAACCTGCTCAATGACCGCAAGCTGTTCATCGATGACACCGCGGGCATCAGCCCGTCGGAAATGCGTGCACGTACCCGGCGCCTGGTGCGTGAGCACGGCGACATCGCCCTGATCATGATCGACTACCTGCAACTGATGCAGATCCCGGGCTCCAGCGGCGACAGCCGGACCAACGAGATTTCCGAGATTTCCCGCTCGTTGAAAGCCCTGGCCAAGGAATTCAACTGCCCGGTGGTTGCCCTCTCGCAGCTCAACCGCTCCCTGGAGCAACGTCCCAACAAGCGCCCGATCAACTCCGACTTGCGGGAATCCGGAGCGATCGAGCAGGATGCGGACGTGATCATGTTCGTTTACCGGGACGAGGTGTATCACCCGGAAACCGAGCATAAAGGCATCGCCGAAATCATTATCGGCAAGCAGCGTAACGGGCCCATCGGCACCACGCGCCTGGCGTTTATCGGTAAATACACCCGTTTCGAAAACCTGGCGCCAGGCAGCTATAACTTCGACGACGAGTAAAAGCGCTGCCCACCAATTCCGACTGCAAAGGTCGGAATTGGTCAAATTTTGTGCTATATTCCGCGCCCGCGATTTTTCATCTCAACACCGGTCACCGTCATGCAAACAGCCAAGCCGTTATTTGACTATCCCAAGTACTGGGCCGAATGTTTCGGTCCTGCGCCATTCCTGCCGATGAGCAGGGAGGAGATGGATCAGCTTGGCTGGGATTCATGCGACATCATCATCGTCACCGGTGACGCGTACGTGGACCATCCGTCGTTCGGCATGGCAATCATCGGCCGGCTGCTGGAGTCCCAGGGCTTTCGCGTCGGGATCATTGCCCAGCCCAACTGGCAGTCCAAAGACGACTTCATGAAGCTCGGCGAGCCGAACCTGTTCTTCGGCGTCGCGGCCGGCAACATGGACTCGATGATCAACCGCTACACCGCCGACAAGAAAATCCGTTCCGATGACGCCTACACCCCGGGTGGCATGGCCGGCAAACGTCCGGACCGCGCCAGCCTGGTGTACAGCCAGCGTTGCAAGGAAGCCTACAAGCATGTGCCGATCGTACTCGGCGGCATCGAAGCGTCCCTGCGCCGCATTGCCCACTACGACTACTGGCAGGACCGTGTACGCAACTCGATCCTGATCGACGCCTGCGCCGACATCCTGCTGTACGGCAACGCCGAGCGGGCCATCGTCGAAGTTGCCCAGCGCCTGTCGTGGGGCCACAAGATCGAAGACATCACCGACGTGCGCGGCACCGCGTTCATTCGCCGTGACACGCCTGAGGGCTGGTACGAGGTGGACTCCACCCGTATCGACCGTCCGGGCAAGATCGACAAGATCATCAACCCGTACGTGAATACCCAGGACACCCAGGCCTGCGCCATCGAGCAGGAAAAGGGCCCGGTGGAAGACCCGGAAGAAGCCAAGGTCGTCCAGATCCTGGCCAGCCCGCGCATGACCCGCGACAAGACGGTCATCCGTCTGCCGTCCGTGGAAAAGGTCCGTGGCGACTCGGTGCTCTACGCCCACGCCAACCGCGTGTTGCACCTGGAAACCAACCCGGGTAACGCCCGCGCCCTGGTGCAGAAGCATGGTGAAGTGGACGTGTGGTTCAACCCGCCGCCCATTCCCATGACCACCGAAGAAATGGACTACGTGTTCGGCATGCCTTACGCCCGTGTCCCGCACCCGGCGTACGGCAAGGAGAAGATCCCGGCCTACGACATGATCCGTTTCTCGGTGAACATCATGCGAGGCTGCTTCGGCGGCTGCACCTTCTGCTCGATTACCGAGCACGAAGGCCGGATCATCCAGAACCGTTCCGAAGAGTCGATCATTCGCGAAATCGAAGAGATCCGCGACAAGGTGCCCGGCTTCACCGGCGTCATCTCCGACCTCGGCGGCCCGACCGCGAACATGTATCGCATCGCGTGCAAGAGCCCGGAAATTGAATCCGCGTGCCGCAAGCCGTCCTGCGTGTTCCCGGGCATCTGTCCGAACCTGAACACTGACCACTCGTCGCTGATCCAGCTGTACCGCAGCGCCCGTGCGTTGCCGGGTGTGAAGAAGATTCTGATCGCTTCCGGCTTGCGCTACGACCTCGCGGTCGAGTCGCCTGAATACGTCAAAGAGCTGGTGACCCACCACGTCGGTGGCTACCTGAAGATCGCCCCGGAACACACCGAGGAAGGTCCGCTCAACCAGATGATGAAACCGGGCATTGGCAGCTATGACAAGTTCAAGCGCATGTTCGAGAAGTACACCAAGGAAGCGGGCAAGGAGCAGTACCTGATTCCTTACTTCATCGCCGCCCACCCGGGCACCACCGATGAAGACATGATGAACCTGGCCCTGTGGCTCAAGGGCAACGGCTTCCGCGCCGACCAGGTGCAGGCGTTCTACCCGTCGCCAATGGCCACCGCCACCGCGATGTACCACTCGGGCAAGAACCCGCTGCGCAAGGTCACCTACAAGAGCGACGCGGTGACCATCGTCAAGAGCGAAGAACAGCGCCGTCTGCACAAGGCCTTCCTGCGCTACCACGACCCGAAAGGCTGGCCGATGCTGCGTGAAGCATTGACCCGCATGGGCCGTGGCGACTTGATCGGGCCGGGTAAGGAGCAACTGATTCCGTTGCACCAGCCGTCCACCGACAGCTACCAGAGCGCCCGTCGCAAGAACTCGACGCCGGCTGGCAGCCACAAGGTCGCGAAGGAAACCACCACCAAAATCCTCACCCAGCACACCGGCTTGCCGCCGCGTGGCAGTGACGGCAGCAACCCTTGGGACAAGCGCGAGCAAGCCAAGGCCGCGGCCATGGCGCGCAACAAGCAGGCCGCCAAGGAACGCACTGACGCGGCCAAGGGCAAAGGCAAGAAGCCAGCCCGCAAGCCGGTGGTGCCGCGTTGATCGCAGCCTGAATCGCAAAACGCCAGCCTCGTGCTGGCGTTTTGCTTTCTAGCGGGTGGGTAGCCTGTTTGTTAAGGTGGCGCCCATTCGAGCGCCATCGCAGGCAAGCCAGCTCCCACAGGGGAATGCATTCCACATGTGGGAGCCGGGCTTGCCCGCGATGAGGCCAGTCAGGTCACCATCACTTTCAAGGAAGAACGCCCCCATGAGCAGCCCCCTGCTTGGCATTGGCATGGACTCCAACCGCTCCCAGTTCATGGCCCGCCAGCGCATCGAAAGCCAGATCAACCTGCCGCGCCTGTTTGCCGCCATCGACGCCGACCCCGGCATCGTAGGTGCAGGTGTGGTGTATATCGATGCTGACTTCAATGTCGTCACCCTGCGCGAATTCCAACCCATCTGCAGCATTGCGCCCAAGCGCGTGATCCTGCGTGAAGCGCAGAGGTACATTGCACCTGCGCAGTTCGCCCAGCAGGTGCAAGACAACCCGCGCGAGTCGCGACTGGTGGGTGAAGCGATCAACACCACGCTGTCGTGTGCCGGTGCTGTCATCGGCTGGGTAGTGGTGCTCAGCGGCTCCGTTGCGATCCCGTTTTCAGCGGGTGCCAGTACGGTGATTGCCGCGCTCGGCTACACCGCTGCGGCAGCCAGTACCGTGCAGTGTTTTGCCGGCGGCTATCGCACCGTCAACGAAATAAGAAATCCGTCGCGCAACGACCAGCTCGACGGCGAGGAGTGGTACCAATACACCATGATCGCGCTGGACGCTGCGTCGTTGGTCGGCGTCGGCGCTTCTTCACTGACCACCCTCAAGCTGGTCAGGCTGAACAAGGCGACAACCGGCAAAAGTCTGCGGGAGGTGCTCAAGGGCCTGAATCGGCAGGAGCGCGCCAAACTGACCAAGGAGTTGCTGAGCATCAATGACCCGCGCCTGACGTCGAAGATGCTCAAGTTGCGACAGTTATCCGGTGAGTTGCCCAAGCGCTTCACGCCCACTCAGCTCAAGCACGCAACGGTCACGCAAATACAGGACGCGCTGGGTGCCTCCATTGGCTTCACTGGCAGTGCGCTCTCAGGCAACGTTCGAACCCTTGCCGTGGGCCTGTATGAGGAGATCGAGCAATGAACGAAGTACCGAGCATTCGCGGTTTTCTATCCCGGTACTTTCCGGTCTTCATGGGGGCGATATTTGCCGCCGTGTTTTCCCTGGTGTTTGCGGTGCCTTTGTTTTTTGACAGCTATTTTCAGGACCTGCCCCTGGCGGATAACGCCAGGTACTCCTTTTTCGGCGGAATCGCCCTGACGTTGGTCATCGTGCACTGCAACTTCATGATCGCCCGCGGACGTCCGCAATGGGTGTGGCCGCTGGTGGGGTTGCTGGGTGTTTGTTTTGTGTGTGTGCTGCCCACGATCGGGTATCGGCCGCATCCGTTCATTTATGGCATGAGCGTGCTTTTACCCTTGCTGGCGCTGCTGGTGCTCAACAGCAAGCGCCACCGCGAAATGCGCCAGAAACTGCTGGAAGTCCGCCACCTGCGCGACGCCGTGATCGCCAGGCACAAAGCCCGTTGACTGGGTAGATTCACCACCCGCCCTCACACGCCCGCCACAAATATGTGCAACCCTCGCACCACGACGGCGGCCATCGCGCCGTTTTGGTGCTGTACTGCACCGGGTCCCACGATAAAGCGCAATGACGGCCGCTCTGGCATAAGTCTTGCGCGCTTTGTTTCCATGCCCTGGCTCGCAGGAGGCCGCCGTGTCGATTCATGTCGCGTTGCACCACGTTACGCATTACCGCTACGACCGCGCGGTCGAACTCGGCCCACAGATTGTTCGTCTGCGTCCGGCGGCCCATAGCCGCACGCGGATTTTGTCCTACGCGCTGAAAGTGCTGCCGGAGCAGCACTTCATCAATTGGCAGCAAGACCCCCAGGGCAATTACCTGGCGCGTCTGGTGTTCCCGGAAAAGACCGACGAGTTGCGCATCGAAGTCGACCTGGTCGCCGAGATGGCGGTGTTCAACCCGTTCGACTTTTTCCTTGAGCCCTACGCCGAGAAAATCCCCTTCAGCTACGCCGCCGATGAGCAGCGCGAGCTGGCGCCGTACCTGGAAACCTTGCCGTTGACCCCGAGATTCGCCGCCTACCTGGCGGGTATCGACCGCACACCGTTGCCGGCCGTGGATTTCCTGGTGGGGCTCAATCAGCGTCTGGCGGCGGATATCGGCTACCTGATCCGTATGGAACCGGGCGTGCAAACCCCGGAATTCACCCTCGAAAATGCCTCCGGCTCCTGCCGCGACTCGGCATGGCTGCTGGTGCAACTGCTGCGTAACCTGGGGCTGGCGGCGCGGTTTGTGTCCGGCTATCTGATCCAGTTGACCGCCGACGTCAAAGCCCTGGACGGCCCGTCCGGCACCGAAGTGGACTTCACCGACCTGCACGCCTGGTGTGAAGTGTATTTGCCCGGCGCCGGCTGGATCGGCCTCGACGCCACCTCCGGCTTGTTCGCCGGCGAAGGTCATATCCCGTTGGCCTGTAGTCCTGATCCTTCTTCCGCTGCGCCCATCAGTGGCTTGGTGGAGCCTTGCGAGTGCGAATTTACCCACGAGATGTCCGTAGAGCGGATTTGGGAAGCCCCACGGGTTACCAAGCCCTACACCGAAGAGCAGTGGCTGGCGATCCAGGCTTTGGGCCGACAGATTGATGGCGACCTGATCAAGGACGATGTGCGCCTGACCATGGGCGGCGAACCCACCTTCGTTTCCATCGACGACCCCGACGGCGCCGAATGGAACACCGCCGCCCTTGGTCCGGACAAACGCCGGCTGTCTGCCGAGCTGTTCCAGCGCATGCGCAAGCACTACGCACCCAAGGGCCTGGTGCATTTCGGCCAGGGCAAGTGGTACCCCGGTGAACAGTTGCCGCGTTGGTCCCTGAACTGCTACTGGCGCCGCGATGGGGTGCCGATCTGGCACAACAGCGCGCTGATCGCCGATGAGCAGGAAAGCTACGGCGCCGATGGCGTGATGGCCGGGCGTTTTCTGGCGAGTGTCGCCGAGCGCCTGAAACTGCCTGCGCATTTTGTATTCCCGGCCTACGAAGACAATTTCTATTACCTGTGGCGCGAAGGCGCCTTGCCGCAAAACGTCAGCGCCGAAGATCCGCGCCTGGATGACAAGCTTGAGCGCGAACGCCTGCGCAAAGTCTTCAGCCAGGGCCTGGATAAAGTCATCGGCCAGGTGCTGCCGTTGGCGCGTACGGCGGCCAATGATCGCTGGCAGAGCGGCCGCTGGTACCTGCGGGACAACCATTGCCGCCTGGTGCCGGGCGATTCGCCCCTGGGTTATCGCCTGCCCCTGGCCTCGCAGCCGTGGGTGACGGCGGCGGATTATCCGTTCGTGCACCCCACCGATCCCAATCAGGAGCTGGCAGACCTGTCGAGCAGCTCACAACTGCAAAGCCATGGCGAGGCAGCCGCGAGCCAGGACCGTATCCCGAAGATCGACGAATCCGCCGACTGGCTGACCCGCACCGCCCTGTGCGCCGAAGCGCGGGAAGGCCGGCTGTACCTGTTCATGCCGCCGCTGGAGCGGGTCGAGGATTACCTGGAGTTGGTGGCGGCCATCGAAGCCACTGCGCAAGAACTGCATTGCCCGGTACTGCTGGAAGGCTACGAGCCACCGAGCGATCCGCGCCTGAGCAACTTCCGGGTGACGCCGGACCCGGGCGTGATCGAGGTCAACGTGCAGCCGTCCGCCACCTGGGACGAACTGGTAGAGCGCACCGAGTTTCTCTATGAAGAAGCCCGGCAAACCCGCCTCACCACCGAAAAATTCATGATCGACGGCCGCCACACTGGCACCGGCGGCGGTAACCACTTTGTGCTCGGCGGCGCGACGCCCAAGGATTCGCCGTTCCTGCGGCGCCCCGATCTGCTGCGCAGCCTGATCAGCTACTGGCATAACCACCCGTCTTTGTCCTACCTGTTTTCCGGCCTGTTCATCGGCCCGACGTCCCAGGCGCCACGGGTCGACGAAGCGCGCAACGATGCGTTGTACGAGCTGGAAATTGCCTTCGCCCAGATGCCCGAAGTAGGCGAAGAGTGCCCGCCATGGTTGGTGGACCGCCTGCTGCGCAACCTGCTGATCGACGTCACCGGTAACACCCACCGCGCCGAGTTCTGCATCGACAAGCTCTACTCGCCGGACGGCGCCACCGGACGCCTGGGCCTGCTGGAGCTGCGGGCGTTTGAAATGCCGCCCCACGCACGCATGAGTCTGACCCAGCAACTGTTGCTGCGGGCACTGGTCGCGCGTTTCTGGCGTGAACCCTATGCGCCGCCGAAGCTGGCGCGCTGGGGCACGGAGCTGCACGACCGCTTCCTGCTGCCGCACTTTATCGAGCAGGATTTTGCCGACGTGATCGTCGAGTTGAACGCTGCCGGTTACCCGCTGCGGGCCGAATGGTTTGCCGCGCACCTGGAATTCCGGTTTCCCAAGGTCGGCGACTACGCCGTCAGTGGTATCGAACTGGAGCTGCGCCAGGCCCTGGAACCCTGGCATGTGCTGGGCGAGGAGGGCGCGGTGGGCGGCACGGTGCGTTATGTGGATTCGTCCCTGGAGCGCTTGCAGGTCAAGTTGAGCGGCCTGCCGCCCCAGCGTTATCTGCTGACCTGCAACGGCATTCCGGTGCCGCTGCAACCTACCGGGCGTGTAGGCGAGTTTGTTGCCGGTGTGCGCTATCGCGCCTGGCAACCGGCCAACTGTTTGCAGCCGACCATCCCGGTACATGCGCCGCTGGTATTTGATCTTTTGGACACGTGGATGCAGCGCTCGCTGGGTGGTTGCCAGTACCATGTCGCCCATCCTGGCGGGCGTAATTACGACAGCCTGCCGGTGAACGCCAACGAAGCTGAAAGCCGGCGGATGGCGCGGTTTTTCCGCCTGGGACACAGCCCCGGGAAACTGCCGGTGCCGAGTGTGGTGATCAATGATGAACTGCCAATGACCCTGGATTTGCGGCGCTTTGCAAAAAAAACAGAGGATTGAATGTACATAATCCCGAAAGCGACAAATCCCTAATGTGGGAGCTGGCTTGCCTGCGATAGCATCACCTCGGTACACCAGATGCACCGAGGTGCCTGCATCGCGGGCAAGCCCGGCTCCTACATACTGACTTCCTTTGCCTCTGCCGAGCGTTCCATGCCCGACTTGCTCGACCGTTACCCGCTGACCGCGGGCACTTATCACGAACTGCTGGACGACAGTGGCGCGGTTCGTGCCCATTGGCAGCGCCTGCTCGATCACCTGCAACGCAGCACTCCGGCGCAACTGGCCCAGCGCCAGGCCTTGCTGACCCGGCAGATCCAGGAAAACGGCGTGACCTACAACGTCTACGCCGACCCCAAGGGCGCCGATCGCCCGTGGGAGCTGGACCTGTTGCCCCACGTGCTGGCCGCCGATGAGTGGAAGCAACTCTCCGCCGGCATCGCCCAGCGCGCACGCCTGCTGAATGCGGTCCTGGCCGACCTCTACGGCCCGCAACGGTTGATCGCCGAAGGTTTGCTGCCGGCAGAGCTGGTGTTTGGCCATAACAATTTCCTCTGGCCGTGCCAGGGCATCCAGCCGCCCGACGGCGCGTTTCTGCACTTGTACGCCGTGGACCTGGCGCGCACGCCGGATGGCCGCTGGTGGGTCACTGCCGACCGTACCCAGGCGCCGTCCGGCGCCGGTTATGCCCTGGAAAACCGCACCATCGTGTCCCGCGCCTTCCCGGACCTGTACCGCGACTTGCAGGTGCAGCACCTCACCGGTTTCTTCCGCACCTTGCAGGAAACCCTGGCCCGCCAGGCGCCGAGCGATGACCAGCCGCCGCTGATCGTGCTGCTGACCCCGGGCCGTTTCAACGAAAGCTATTTCGAGCACCTGTACCTTGCCCGTCAGCTCGGCTACCCGCTGGTGGAAGGTGGTGATCTGACCGTGCGCGACGCCACGGTGTACCTCAAGACCCTCAGTGGCCTGCGCCGGGTACACGCGATCATGCGCCGCCTGGACGATGACTTCTGCGACCCGCTGGAGCTGCGCACCGACTCGGCCCTGGGCGTGCCCGGCCTGCTGGAAGCGGTGCGACAAGGCAACGTGCTGGTGGCCAATGCCTTGGGCAGCGGCGTGCTGGAATCCCCCGGCCTGCTGGGCTTTTTGCCGAAGATCAATCAATTCCTGTTTGGCGAAGAATTGATCCTGCCGTCCATCGCCACCTGGTGGTGCGGTGAGCCGCCGGTACTGGCCGAAGCCCTGGAAAAGCTCCCGGAGCTGCTGATCAAACCGGCGTTCCCGTCGCAAAGTTTCACCCCGGTATTTGGCCGCGACTTGAACGATGAGCAGCGCCAGGCCCTGGCCGAACGCATGCAGGCGCGACCTTACGCCTACGTCGCCCAGGAACTCGCGCAACTGTCCCAGGCGCCGGTCTGGCACACGGTGGACGATCACCTGCAACACCGCGCCATCGGCATGCGCGTGTACGCCGTGGCCAGCGCTGAAGGTTACCGGGTACTGCCCGGCGGCCTGACCCGAGTGGCCGCCGAAGCCGATGCCGAAGTGGTGTCAATGCAGCGCGGCGGCGCGAGCAAGGACACCTGGGTGCTCGGCGAGCGCGCCCACGGCGTCGAACAGTGGCGTGCCCAGCGAGCCATTGGCGCCCACGACCTGGTGCGGCGTGACCCGTACCTGCCGTCGCGGGTGGTGGAGAACCTGTTCTGGTTTGGCCGCTATTGCGAGCGCTGTGATGACAGCGCGCGCTGGTTGCGGATCGTCCTCGCCCGCTATGTCGACGGAGATGACCCGCTGGCGCTGCAGGCAGCGGTTGAGCTGGGTGAGAACCTGCGACTGTTGCCGGAGGAGGGCGAATTGCCTGAGCGGCTTCAGGCGGCGTTGCTCGGGGATGACTGGCCGTCGAGCCTGCGGGCCAACTTGCAGCGTTTGCAGTGGGCGGCGTCCCAGGTGCGCGGCAAGTTGTCCCGGGAAAACTGGCAGGCGCTGGTGGAATTGCAGCGCGAAGCCCTGGAGTTGGAAAGCGAAGAGCCGGACTTCGGCGAACTGCTCGACTTCCTCAACCGGCTGGTGATGTCCCTCGCGGCGCTGTCGGGCTTTGCCCTCGACGACATGACGCGCGACGAAGGCTGGCGCTTCCTGATGATGGGCCGGCGCATCGAGCGTCTGCAGTTTCTCAGCAGCAGCCTCGCGGCCTTCCTGCGGGGCGTGGCGGTGTTCGATCAGGCCGGGCTGGAGTGGTTGCTGGAGCTGGGCAACAGCAGCATCACCTATCGCTCGCGTTACCTCGCGGTGCCGCAATTGATCCCGGTGCTGGACCTGTTGCTGCTGGATGAGCAAAACCCCCACGCGGTGCTGTTCCAGCTGAAACTGGTGAGCCGCACCCTGCGTCGCCTGAATGACGATTTCGGCGTGCCTCGGGAAACCGGGCTGGCGCCGTTGGTGGAGCGCCTGGCGCGCTTTGACCTGGGCTGCCTGGAGAACCCGCTGTTCGGTGAGTCCAGCGTGCGTGCCGCATTGGATGGCCTGGCCGACCTGCTGCAAGCGGTGGCTGACGAAAGCGGGCAAGTCTCCGACCGCCTGGCCTTGCGCCATTTTGCCCATGTGGATGATGTCAGCCAGCAAACGGTGTCTGTGTGATGAGTGCCCGCTACCAGATTTTCCACGATACCCATTACCACTACGACAGCCCGGTGTCCCTGGCCCAGCAGCTGGCGCACCTGTGGCCGCGGCCGTGTGCCTGGCAGCGCTGCAGCTCGCAGCAACTGGAGATAAGCCCCGAGCCGACCTCGCGCCGGGATGAGTTGGACGTGTTTGGCAACCCGATCACCCGGCTGGCGTTCGAGCGGCCCCATGATGAACTGCTGGTGAATGCCGGGCTGACCGTGGAAGTGCTGGCGCGGCCGGCACTGGACTTCAACCTGTCGCCGGCCTGGGACCAGACACGCAACGGCCTGACCTACAGCAGCCAGCCGTTGTCGGCCGAGGTGATCGAAGCCTGTCGCTATCGGTTTGAATCGCCCTACGTGCATCTGAAGAAAAGCTTCGTCGAGTTCTCCGAAGACTGTTTCCCCGCCGGTCGTCCATTGCTGTTGGGTGTGCAGGCGCTGATGCAAAAGATCTTCAGCGAGTTCACCTTCGATGCCGAAGCCACCCAAGTCGCCACGCCGCTGGTGGAAGTGCTGGAGCGCCGGCGGGGCGTGTGCCAGGACTTCGCCCACCTGATGCTCGCGTGCCTGCGTTCCCGGGGCCTGGCGGCGCGTTATATCAGTGGTTACCTGCTGACCCAGCCACCGCCCGGCCAGCCACGGCTGATCGGCGCGGATGCATCCCACGCGTGGGTGTCGGTGTTTTGCCCGGTGTCGGGTTGGGTGGATTTTGATCCGACCAACAATGTGCAGCCGGCACTGGAACACATCACCCTGGCCTGGGGCCGGGATTTTTCTGATGTTTCGCCGTTGCGAGGGGTAATTCTGGGGGGAGGGAGCCATGACCCGGAAGTGCGGGTGACGGTGATGCCGCTGGAATAGCGCAGATCCACTGTAGGAGCCGGCTTGCCGGCGATGGCGGCCTTGAGATCTCTGGTGATCATTCGGCCCGATCGCCGGCAAGCCGGCTCCTACATAAATCCAGTGGTTCTCAGGCGTCCGGCGCCTGATCTTTCGGTGCTTCGGTTTCGTCTGTAGCCACTGTACCTTCAGCATCCGGGTTCAGTGCACCGGCTTCTTCGTCGGCTGCAAGTTTCTTGCGCTGCAGCTTTTCCTCTTTCTTCTGCTCTTTGGCCAAGTCTCTCTGACGTTTGGCGAAGGAGTAATTAGGTTTTGCCATGGGCGATCCTCTGGGGTCGAAGGTGAGGTTGAGCGGCGCGTATTCTGCCTTTAATCGCGTCCCAAGGGTTAATCGGGTTTTTGGTCTACCCATTTGGGCAGGACCAGCGGTTGCCAGGCATCCAGTACGTCAAGCAGCTCAGCCGGCGATTCGCTCATTTGCAGCATGGCACGATGCGGTGCGCGGACGAAACCTTCGCCGACGATATGATCGAGAAAATCGGTCAACTTTCGGTAAAAACCGTTCACTTCGAGCAAACCCAGCGGTTTGCCGTGGTAGCCGAGTTGGCCCCAGGTCCAGACTTCGAACAGTTCTTCCAGGGTGCCCAGGCCGCCCGGCAGCGCAATGAACGCGTCGCTCAGCTCGGCCATGCGCGCCTTGCGAGCGTGCATGCCGTCGACCACTTCCAGGCGGGTCAGGCCTTTGTGACCGATTTCCAGGACTTTCAGGCTTTCGGGAATAATCCCGATCACCTCGCCACCGGCTTCCAGGGCCGCATCCGCGACGATACCCATCAGGCCCACGGCGCCGCCGCCATACACCAGGGTGAGCTTGCGCTCGGCCAGGGCGCGCCCAAGGGCCACGGCCGCTTCACGGTAGGCCGGGTTGGTGCCGCTGCTGGCACCGCAAAACACACAGACAGACTTCAAAGACATACCTGACTCCACTCAGTTGTGGCTAAAGAGTAAAGGCTGGCTTGCGTCTCTCAAAGGATTAAACCTCGCGTTGAGGTGTTTCGTACGTGCCGCTGGCACCACAGGCGTAGGCGGCAAGCAGGCTGCGGAACAGGCTATTGAGGTGCATGGCTCGGACTCCAGGAGGAAGATGAGCCGATCATAGGCTGGCCTCGGGACTTTGGCCGGTAGATTGTGTCGATGAGTCTGATAGCCTAAAGTTGTATACAATCTGTTGATACAGATCATATGAAGTCCTGCCTGACTCAGGCACCCTTGTCGCAATATGCGTTTTTTAAACCCTGCCCTGGAGATTCACATGTTTGCCAAACTCGTTGCTGTTTCCCTGCTGACTCTGGCTAGCGGCCAGTTGCTTGCTGCAGAGTGCAAGGTCACTGTCGACTCCACTGACCAGATGTCCTTCAACACCAAGGCCGTCGAAATCGACAAGAGCTGCAAGACGTTCACCGTTGAGTTGACCCACTCCGGCAGCTTGCCGAAAAACGTCATGGGCCATAACTGGGTGCTGAGTTCCACCGCCGACATGCCTGGCATCGCCAGCGACGGCATGGCTGCCGGTATCGACAAGAACTACCTGAAAGATGGCGACACCCGCATCATCGCCCACACCAAGATCATCGGTGCCGGCGAGAAAGACTCCGTGACCTTCGACGTGTCGAAGCTGGCGGCAGGTACTGACTACTCGTTCTTCTGCTCGTTCCCAGGCCACATCTCGATGATGAAAGGCACTGTGACCCTGAAGTAATCATTCTTCAGGCAAAAAAAAGCGCCCTTCGGGGCGCTTTTTTTTGAGCTGTAGGCAAGCTGCTTTTGTGGCGAGGGAGCTTGCTCCCGCTGGGCTGCGGAGCAGCCCCAATAAGGTCACCGCGTAGCATCAGAAAAAGCGGTAAGCGGGTTTCGGGGGGCGCTTCGCGCCCCAGCGGGAGCAAGCTCCCTCGCCACAGCAAGCTCCCTCGCTACAGCAAGCTCCCTCGCTACAGCAAGCTCCCTCGCTACAGCAAGCTCCTTCACCACAGTAAGCCCTTTTGCCAGAATGAGCTGCTACGTCAGCTTATGGCGCAAACGGCATCACCCGCTTGTGCTCGGTCTTGCGATAGGTCTCGCAAATGATCCGGAACGCTTCCTCGCGTACCGGCTCGCCGTGCAGGAAGGCATCGATCTCGGCATAGGTCACGCCGTGGGACGCCTCGTCCGGTTTGCCTGGCGACAGGTCTTCGAGGTCGGCCGTCGGGATTTTCTCTACCAGTGACTCCGGTGCACCAAAGTGCCGGGCAATCGCGCGTACCTGGTTTTTCACCAGCCCGCTCAGCGGTGCCAGGTCGCAGGCGCCATCACCGAACTTGGTGAAAAAGCCCATCACCGCTTCCGCCGCATGGTCGGTACCGATCACCAGCCCACCGGCCGCGCCGGCGATGGTGTACTGCGCCACCATGCGCATGCGCGCCTTGGTGTTGCCCAGCACGAAGTCCCGGGAGACCGCCGCCTTGCCTTCAAACGCCGCCACTTCATTGGCCAGGGATTTCACCGCCGGGCCGATGTTTACGGTGTGACGCTCGTCGGGCTCGATAAAGTCCACGGACGCCTGGGCGTCGTGTTCGTCGAACTGGGTCTCGTAGGGCAGGCGCACCGCGATAAAGCGGTAGGCCTCGTCACCCTTGGCGGCCCGCAACTCTTCCATCGCGCGTTGGGCCAGCAGGCCGGCGGTCAGGGAATCGACGCCGCCGCTGATACCCAGCACCAACGTCTTGAGGCCTGAATTGAGCAGGCAATCCTGGATAAAGGTAACGCGCCGGGCGACCTCCGCCTCCAGGGCGGCCTGGTCCTTGAATGGCGGCTGGACCTTGAGCTGTTCAGCAATCTCGCGCTGTACGGCTTGCATGATTCACTCCTTGCTGGGTAGGGCAGGTACTTTGAAAACGTGGCGCAAATAGGCGACGAAATTCGGATCGGTGCAGTGGGTCTTGCCCGCTTCATCAGAAATCTTCGCGACGGGCTGGCCATTGCAGGCAGTCATTTTAAGCACGATGCTCATCGGTTCCACACCTGGAATATCACAGGTCAGGTTGGTGCCGATGCCGAAGCTCACATTGATCCGACCCCGCAGCGCGCGGAAAATCTCCAGCGCCTTGGGCAGTGACAGGCTGTCGGAGAACACCAGGGTCTTGCTCATCGGCTCGATCCCCAGCTTGTGGTAGTGGGCGATGGCCTTTTCGGCCCATTGCACCGGGTCACCGGAGTCGTGGCGCAGGCCGTCGAACAGCTTGGCGAAGTACAGGTCGAAATCGCCGAGGAACGCGTCGGTGGTGATGCAATCGGTCAGGGCGATGCCCAGCAGGCCACGGTATTCGCGTACCCAGCAATCGAGGGCGGCGATCTGGCTGTCGATCAGCCGCGGGCCCAGTTGCTGGTGGGCCATGATCCATTCGTGGGCCATGGTGCCCAGGGGCTTCATGTCCAGCTCGCGGGCCAGGTGCACGTTGCTGGTACCGACAAAACGCCCGGGGAAGTCGTGCTTGAGCACGTTCACCACTTCTTCCTGCACGCGGTAGGAGAAGCGCCGGCGGGTGCCGAAATCCGCCACCTGCAATTCGGACAGTTCTTCGACGCTGGCGTTGGCGGTCAACCAGTCGAACTTGCGATACAGCTGCTCGCGGGCCTGTTCGAGGATCACGCTCTGGTAGCGATAGCGGTTACGCACTTCGCTGACAATCGCCAGCATCGGCACTTCAAACAGGATCACATGCAGCCATGGCCCACGCAGGCGGATAAACAGCTCGCCGTTTTCGATGCCGGTGTGCACGTAGCGCAGGTTGAAGCGAAACAGCCCGAGGAAGCGCAGGAAATCCGGCTTCATGAAGCTGATGCGTTCCAGGAAGCCCAGTTGGTCGGGGCTCAGGCTCAACTCGGCCAGGCGCTCGATCTGGTAGCGGATCTCCGCCAGGTACGGGCGCAGGTCTTCACTGTTACGGCAACGAAACTCCCATTCAACTTCCACGTTCGGGTAGTTGTGCAGCACCGCCTGCATCATGGTCAGCTTGTAGAAGTCGGTGTCGAGCAGGTTCTGCACGATGCGATCGGCAAACACACTCTCGCTCATAACGGGAATCTCCAGACGGGTCGGCGATGGGCGCCGACCTTTACGCACAATTAAGGAATGGTGCTAGTGGCGCATAGACCTGTGCTGTTTTGCCAGCAGTTTTTTCGGTGGGACCACTGACGCCATCGCAGGCAAGCCAGCTCCCACAGGTGAATGCATTCCAAAAGGTGGGAGCTGGCTTGCCTGCGATAGCGGTATTGCAGGCAAAGAAAATCAAACAGGCTCGACTTGCTCCATCATCCACTTCACAAAATCCCGCACCTTGGGCACTTCCGCCGAGTGCTCGGGGTAGGCGAGGTAATACGCATCCTGGCTCGGCATCGCGTGCTGCCAGGGGATCACCAGCTTGCCCTCGGCCAATTCTTCCTCCACCAGGAAGCGTGGCAACAGCGCCACACCACAGCCGACCTGGGCGGCACGGATGCACATATAAAAGGTCTCGAAGCGCGGCCCGTGGTAGCTGTGTTCGGTGTGATAACCCTGGGCGGCGAACCAGTCGTGCCAGCCTTGCGGGCGCGAAGCGTTTTGCAGCAGCACCAGTTCGCTGAGTTGCGTGGGGTCGGTAAAGGGTTGCGCGGGCAGGCTGTCGGGCGAGCACACGGGCACCAGCTCTTCGCTGAACAGCTTGAGGCTCTCGGTGCCGGGCCGTGAGCCCTGGCCAAAGTAGAACGCCAGGTCGGCCTTGCCTTGCAGCAACTCGTCCGGCTCCTGTTCGTTGCACAGGTCCAGGTGAATCTGCGGATGTCGCAGCCGCCAGCCCTTGAGGCGCGGCACCAGCCAGCGGGCGCCGAAGGTGTACGGCGTGGACACCCGCAGCACTTCGGTCTCGCCGCCGTAGGAGCGCAGGTAGTGGGTGGACATTTCCACCTGGGTGAGGATCTTGCGCACTTCCACCAGGTACAGATCGCCCGCCGGGGTCATCTGTAAGCGGCGGCGCACCCGGCGAAACAGCAGGTGCTGCAGCAGTTCTTCCAGCTGCGCGACCTGTTTGCTGACGGCGCTCTGGGTGAGGTTCAGCTCCTCGGCGGCGCGGGTAAAACTCAGGTGGCGGGTGACCGCTTCGAAACACTGCAAGGCGGTGATCGAGGGCAAATGTCTTTTATTGAGCACGGCACGCCTCTTTTTGTTCTTAGCATGAATAAACGGAATGATATCTCGCCTAATCGTCGTTTGTTGGCAAGTCTTGGGCCAGCTACAAATAAGGTCTGGATCGTCGCGGGAACTGGCGGCGCATATTTTGTATTTGTAGCTTGAAGGAGTGACCCATGGTTGCCGCATTGCTTGATCGTCTCGGGGTAAACCCGGCGCTGTACCAGTCGGGCAAACAGCCCGTGCATTCGCCCATTGATGGCAGCCGGATTGCCAGCGTGCACTGGGAAGGCGCCGCCGAGGTGGAGCAACAGGTCAGTCGCGCCGAGCATGCATTCGACGCTTGGCGCAAGGTGCCCGCCCCCCGTCGTGGTGAGTTGGTGCGCCAGTTCGGCGACGTGTTGCGTGAATACAAGGCCGACCTCGGCGAGCTGGTGTCGTGGGAAGCCGGCAAGATCACCCAGGAAGGTTTGGGTGAAGTGCAGGAAATGATCGACATCTGCGACTTCGCTGTCGGCCTGTCGCGCCAACTGTATGGCTTGACCATCGCCTCCGAGCGCCCGGGCCACCATATGCGTGAAACCTGGCACCCGCTGGGCGTAGTCGGCGTGATCAGCGCCTTTAACTTCCCGGTGGCCGTATGGGCGTGGAACACCGCGCTGGCGCTGGTATGCGGCAACGCGGTGATCTGGAAACCCTCGGAAAAGACCCCGCTCACCGCCTTGGCCTGCCAGGCGTTGTTCGAGCGCGTGCTGAAGAAGTTCGACGGTGCCCCCGAGTACCTGAGCCAAGTGATCATCGGTGGTCGTGACGCCGGTGCCGCACTGGTGGATGACCCACGTGTGGCGCTGATCAGCGCCACCGGCAGCACCCGCATGGGCCGCGAAGTGGCGCCGAAAGTCGCCGCGCGTTTTGCCCGCAGCATTCTCGAACTGGGCGGCAACAACGCGATGATCCTCGGCCCAAGCGCCGACCTGGACATGGCCGTGCGCGCCATCCTGTTCAGCGCCGTCGGTACCGCCGGCCAGCGCTGCACCAGCCTGCGCCGGTTGATCGCCCATGAGTCGGTGAAAGAAGAAATCGTCACCCGTCTCAAGGCTGCTTACTCCAAGGTGCGCATCGGCCACCCGCTGGAAGGCAACCTGATCGGCCCGCTGATCGACAAGCACAGCTTCGACAACATGCAGGACGCCCTGGAACAGGCCTTGAGCGAAGGCGGCCGGGTGTTTGGCGGCAAGCGTCAACTGGAAGATAAATTCCCCAATGCCTACTACGTGTCGCCGGCCATCGTGGAAATGCCGGAGCAGAGTGACGTGGTGTGCACCGAAACCTTCGCCCCGATCCTGTACGTGGTGGGCTATACCGATTTCGCCGAAGCGCTGCGCCTGAACAACGCCGTGCCTCAAGGCCTGTCGTCGTGCATCTTCACCACCGACGTGCGTGAAGCCGAGCAGTTCATGTCGGCTGTGGGCAGCGACTGCGGGATCGCCAACGTCAACATCGGCCCGAGCGGCGCGGAGATTGGTGGCGCGTTTGGCGGTGAGAAAGAGACCGGCGGCGGGCGTGAGTCGGGTTCGGATGCGTGGCGCGGGTACATGCGTCGCCAGACCAATACCGTGAACTACTCGCTGGAACTGCCGCTGGCCCAGGGCATTACCTTCGACTGAGTCTCTGCTCATGTAGGAGCTGGCTTGCCTGCGATACGCATAACTCGGTACATCAGTTACACCGAGTTGATGCTATCGCAGGCAAGCCAGCTCCTACATTTGATCGGGTTCGCACATCAAAAATAGTGGTTTGTTAGGTCTCATCGGAGTCTGGCAATGGCATTACGCGAAGCATGTTTGTGGGAACAACTCACCCCTGGCCGGCCGGATCGTGCCGCGCTCAAGGGCGAGGTCAACGTGGATGTGTGCGTGATCGGTGCCGGTATCACCGGTTTGTCGGCGGCCATTCACTTGCTGGAACAAGGTAAAAGCGTCGTCGTACTCGAAGCCCATCGCACCGGCCACGGTGGTTCGGGGCGCAACGTGGGCCTGGTCAACGCCGGGATGTGGATTCCTCCGGACGAGATCGAAGCCGGTTTCGGCGAAGCGGTAGGCAGCCAGCTCAACCGCATGCTCGGCGCGGCACCGTCCCTGGTGTTCAGCCTGATCGACAAATACAACATTGATTGCCAACTGCGCCGCGAGGGCACCTTGCACATGGCGCACAACGCCCGTGGCGAGGCGGATCTGCGCAGTCGTGAAGAACAATGGAAGCGTCGCGGCGCCCCGGTGGAGCTGTTGACCGGCGCGGCCTGCGAGCAAGCCACCGGTACTAAAAAGATCGCCGCCGCCTTGCTGGATCGGCGTGCGGGCACCCTGAACCCGATGGCCTACACCAGCGGCTTGGCCAATGCCGCCGTCGGGTTGGGCGGGCAACTGTTCGACCATTCCCCGGTCACCCAACTGGAGCGCCAGGGCCAACGCTGGTCTGTGCAAACTGCCCAGGGCTCGGTGCAGGCCGAACAAGTGGTGATCGCCTCCAACGCCTACACCGAGGGCGAGTGGACCGAGCTGCGCCGCAACTTTTTCCCCGGCTATTACTACCAGGTGGCGTCGGCCCCGCTGACCGACGACGCCGCACAACAAATCCTCCCCGGCGGCCAGGGCTCCTGGGACACCCGCCAGGTTCTCAGCAGCATCCGCCGCGATGCCGAAGGCCGGCTGTTGCTCGGCAGCCTGGGCAATGGCAACCAGAAACCCGCGTGGTTCCTCAAGGCCTGGGCCGATCGGGTGCAGCAGCACTACTTCCCGTACCTCAAGCCGGTGCAGTGGGAATGCACCTGGACCGGCTGCATCGCCTTCACCCCGGACCACCTGATGCGCCTGTTCGAACCGGCGCCGGGGCTGGTGGCGGTCACCGGTTACAACGGGCGTGGGGTGACGACCGGCAGTGTGGTGGGCAAAGCCTTTGCCGATTACCTGTGTCACCAGGATCCACAGGCGCTGCCGATCCCGTTCGCACCGATGCAGCCCTTGGCCGGTGTCGGCCTGCGCAGCTGTTTGTATGAGGCGGGATTCTCGCTGTATCACGCGGGCCAATGCCTGCGGATCGTGATCTGATCAACGAAATACCGCTCAGAAGCCTGCATTTTCTTAGCCGGCTACTAATCTGTATTGGTGCGAGTCGTAGCAGTAACGCACTGTAAATGTGCACTTCCGTTACGCACGCTGTTACAGGTTCAAGGGTGGCCCTTTAATGGCCGGGTTGCAGTGCTTGATCAGTCGGGTTGCACTTTATGGATCCAATGGTTGCACCCGGCTGAGATAGACGGTTGCACGTCCAATCAAAAGGCGCCCAAAAACCTGCAATAACAATGACACCGTGTCTTTTTGAATAATAAAAACGTAATGGCACGCCGCTTGCTCTGGGCTTTCGCTGAAAGTTTTTGAAGTGAAGCTGCAGTGCCAATTCAACAAAAACCTCGGAGCACCACTCATGTCCCAGACGTTTTACAAGAAAGGTTTTGTAGCCCTCGCAGTTGCTGCTGCGCTGGGTGTTTCTGCGTTTGCTCAAGCTGATGTGAAGATTGGCGTAGCGGGGCCGATGACCGGCGCCAACGCGGCATTTGGTGAGCAGTACATGAAGGGTGCCCAGGCGGCAGCCGATGTCATCAACAAGGCTGGCGGCATCAACGGCGAGCAGATCAAGCTGGTGGCCGGCGACGACGCCTGCGAACCCAAGCAAGCGGTGGCCGTGGCCAACCGTCTGGCAGACCAGGACAAAGTGATCGGCGTGGTCGGGCACTTCTGCTCGTCCAACACTATCCCGGCGTCTGAGGTTTACGACGAAGCGGGCATCATCATGATCACCCCGGGCTCCACCAACCCACAGGTCACCGAGCGCGGCCTGTCGGCGGTGTTCCGTATGTGTGGTCGTGACGACCAGCAGGGCATCGTGGCTGGCGACTACATCGTCGACGTGCTCAAGGGCAAGAAAGTCGCGGTTATCAACGACAAGGACACCTACGGCAAAGGGTTGGCTGACGCCACCGCGGCGCAGTTGACCAAGCGCGGCGTGAAGCCGGTGCTGGAAGAAGGCCTGACCCGTGGCGAGAAAGACTTCAGCGCCCTGGTCACCAAGATCCGCTCCACCGGTGCTGACGTCGTGTACTTCGGCGGCCTGCACCCGGAAGCCGGTCCACTGGTTCGCCAGATTCGTGAAGCGGGCCTCAAAGACGTCAAGTTCATGTCCGATGACGGTGTGGTCACCGATGAACTGGTAGCAACCGCCGGTGGTGCACAGTACGTGAACGGCGTGTACATGACCTTCGGCGCCGACCCGCGCCTGCTGCCAGACAGCAAGACCGTGGTGGAAGAGTTCCGCAAAAATGGCACCGAGCCTGAGGGCTACACCCTGTACGCCTACGCTTCGATCCAGGCCCTGGCCGCTGGCTTCAATGGCGCCAAGTCCAACAAGGGCGAAGACGCGGCCAAATGGCTCAAAGCCCACCCGGTCAAAACCGTCATGGGCGAGAAGAATTGGGACGCCAAGGGCGACCTGAAAGTCTCCGACTATGTGGTTTACCAGTGGGACAAGGACGGCAAGTATCACCAGCTGGAAAAGCAGAAGTAATAGTTAGCGCGATCGGTTAGACGCCACTTGACCCTGTGGGAGCCGGGCTTTTGTGGGAGCTGGCTTGCCTGCGATAGCGTCACCTCGGTTTGACTGACATTGCGAGGTGTCTGCATCGCGGGCAAGCCCGACTCCCACACAAGCCAGCTCCCACACGGGGACTTGGTTGCCAGCCCCTTTTGTGTCTGTCTTTTCCTCCTAGAAGATCCGCACACCCACAGGTGTGCAGGCTCTCACTGCGTGAGATTGCGTTATGGATGGTATTTTCCTGCAGCAACTGGTCAATGGGCTGACCCTCGGGTCGGTCTATGGCTTGATCGCCATCGGCTACACAATGGTCTATGGCATCATTGGCATGATCAACTTCGCCCACGGCGAGGTTTATATGATTTCCGCTTACCTCGCGGCGATCAGTCTGGCACTGCTGGCTTACTTCGGCATCGAATCCTTCCCGCTGCTCATCCTTGGCACCCTGATTTTCACCGTCGTCGTTACCGGCGTTTACGGCTGGGTCATCGAGCGTGTCGCCTACAAACCGCTGCGCAACTCCACCCGACTGGCACCGCTGATCAGCGCCATCGGTATCTCGCTGATCCTGCAGAACTACGCGCAGATCGCCCAGGGCGCCAAGCAACAAGGCATCCCGACGCTGCTGGCCGGCGCCTGGAGAGTCGATATCGGCACCGGGTTCGTGCAACTGACCTACACCAAGGTGTTTATCCTGGTGGCCGCGTTCGTCGGCATGGGCCTGCTGACCTACATCATCAAGTACACCAAGCTCGGCCGCATGTGCCGCGCAACCCAGCAAGACCGCAAAATGGCGTCGATCCTCGGTATCAACACCGACCGGGTTATCTCCTACGTATTCGTGATCGGTGCCGCCATGGCCGCGTTGGCCGGTGTGCTGATCACCCTGAACTACGGCACGTTCGACTTCTATGCCGGCTTCATCATCGGCATCAAGGCATTTACCGCAGCGGTACTCGGCGGCATCGGTTCCCTGCCTGGGGCCATGCTGGGCGGGATCATCCTGGGTATTTCCGAGTCGCTGTTCTCGGGGTTGATCAACTCTGACTACAAAGACGTGTTCAGTTTCTCCCTGCTGGTGGTGATCCTGATTTTCCGTCCCCAGGGCCTGCTCGGTCGCCCACTCGTGGCGAAGGTATAACTATGTCTGCTGCCTACTCTATCGATATCAAGAAAAGTGTCGTCGATGCGGTACTCGCCGGGCTGATTTCGCTGATCGTGTTCGGTCCGATCGTCGGCGTGGTCCTCGACGGCTACAGCTTCAACCTGGAACCGGCGCGTGTCGGCATCCTGGTGGCCATTGTGATGGTCGGCCGGTTTGCCATGAGCCTGTTCCTGCAAACCCCCAGGGGCCTGCGGATTCTCCAGGGCTTTGAAAGCACCGGCTCCGGTGTGCATGTACTCAAGCCGGACTACAAATCGCGCCTGCGCTGGATCATCCCGGCGTTGATCGTGATTGCCATCGTGTTCCCGTTCTTCGCCAACAAATACCTGCTGACCGTGGTGATCCTCGGGCTGATCTACGTGTTGCTGGGACTGGGCCTGAACATCGTGGTGGGCCTGGCCGGGCTGCTCGACCTGGGCTACGTGGCGTTCTACGCCATCGGTGCCTACGGCCTGGCGCTGGGTTATCAATACCTCGGTCTGGGCTTCTGGTCGGTGCTGCCGTTGGCAGCGATCTGTGCCGCGTTGGCGGGGTGCATACTCGGGTTCCCGGTGCTGCGAATGCACGGCGATTACCTGGCGATCGTGACCCTGGGCTTCGGTGAAATCATCCGCCTGGTGCTGAACAACTGGCTGTCGTTTACCGGTGGCCCGAACGGCATGCCGGTGCCGTCGCCCACGTTTTTCGGCCTGGAGTTTGTGCGCAAGGCGAAGGATGGCGGGGTGCCGTTCCACGAGTTCTTCGGCATCGACTACAACCCCAACATCAAATTCCTGTTTATCTACATCGTGCTGTTCCTGGTGGTGCTGCTGGTGCTGTACATCAAGCACCGCCTGACTCGCATGCCGGTGGGCCGCGCGTGGGAAGCCTTGCGCGAAGATGAAATCGCCTGCCGTTCCATGGGCCTCAACCACGTGCTGGTGAAGCTCTCGGCGTTCACCATCGGCGCGTCCACTGCCGGTTTGGCCGGGGTGTTTTTCGCCAGCTACCAGGGCTTCGTCAACCCGTCGTCGTTCACCTTCTTCGAGTCGGCGCTGATCCTCGCCATCGTGGTGTTGGGCGGCATGGGCTCCACCGTCGGCGTGGTGATTGCCGCGTTCGTGTTGACCGTGGCGCCGGAACTGCTGCGCAGCTTCTCTGAATACCGCGTGCTGCTGTTCGGCGTGTTGATGGTGGTGATGATGATCTGGCGACCACGCGGGCTGATCCGCATCAGCCGTACCGGTGTCGTCCCACGTAAAGGAGTGGCGCCATGAGTAAGGAAGTCGTCCTTTCCGTTGAACACCTGATGATGCACTTCGGTGGCATCAAGGCCTTGAGCGATGTGAGCCTCAAGGTCGAACGCAACTCGATCTTCGCCCTGATCGGCCCCAACGGCGCCGGCAAGACCACGGTGTTTAACTGCCTGACCGGTTTCTACAAAGCCTCCGGCGGCAAGATCGAACTGAATGTGCGCGGCAAGCAGACCAACGTGATCCAGTTGCTCGGCGAGCGCTTCAAGGCCACCGACTTTGTCTCACCGAAAAGCTTCTTCAGCCGCGTGTTCTACAAAATGTTCGGTGGTACTCACCTGGTGAACCGTGCCGGTTTGGCGCGCACCTTCCAGAACATTCGCCTGTTCAAGGAAATGTCGGTGGTGGAGAACCTGCTGGTGGCTCAGCACATGTGGGTCAACCGCAACATGCTCGCGGGTATCCTCAACACCAAGGGCTACCGCAAGGCTGAAAGCGACGCCCTCGACCATGCGTTCTACTGGCTGGAAGTGGTGGACCTGGTGGACTGCGCCAACCGCCTGGCCGGCGAACTGTCCTACGGCCAACAACGCCGCCTGGAAATCGCCCGCGCCATGTGCACCCGGCCGCAGATCATCTGCCTCGACGAACCGGCGGCCGGCCTCAACCCCCAGGAAACCGAAGCCCTCAGCGCGATGATTCGCCTGCTGCGGGACGAACACGACCTGACGGTGGTGCTGATCGAACACGACATGGGCATGGTGATGAGTATTTCCGACCACATCGTGGTGCTGGACCACGGCAACGTGATTGCCGAGGGCGGCCCTGAAGCAATCCGCAATGACCCTAAAGTGATCGCGGCTTACCTGGGCGCTGATGAAGAGGAACTGGTATGAGTGAGCCAATCCTCGAACTGAAAGACCTGGACGTGTTCTACGGCCCGATCCAGGCGCTTAAAAAAGTCTCGCTGCACATCAACGAAGGCGAAACCGTGAGCCTGATCGGCTCCAACGGCGCGGGTAAATCCACGCTGCTGATGTCGATCTTCGGCCAGCCACGGGCCGAGTCCGGGCAGATCATCTACCGCGGCGTCGACATTACCCACAAGTCGTCCCACTACATCGCCTCCAACGGCATTGCGCAGTCGCCGGAAGGGCGGCGGGTGTTCCCCGACATGACCGTCGAGGAAAACCTGCTGATGGGCACCATCCCGATTGGCGACAAGTTTGCCACCGAGGACATGCAGCGCATGTTCGAACTGTTCCCGCGGCTCAAGGAGCGGCGTAACCAGCGGGCGATGACCATGTCCGGTGGTGAGCAGCAGATGCTCGCCATCGCCCGTGCGCTGATGAGCCGGCCCAAGCTGTTGCTGTTGGACGAGCCGAGCCTGGGGCTGGCGCCGATTGTGGTGAAGCAGATTTTTTCCACACTGCGGGAGTTGGCGTCCACCGGCATGACCATCTTTCTGGTGGAGCAGAACGCCAACCATGCGTTGCGCTTGTCGGACCGGGCGTACGTGATGGTCAACGGCGAGATTCGCCTCACAGGCACCGGCAAGGAGCTGCTGGTGAATGAGGAAGTGCGTAACGCCTACCTCGGCGGGCATTAAGCCTGGCGCATAACCCTCCTGTGGGAGCCGGGCTTGCCCGCGATAGCATCACCTCGGTTTGCCTGAATGACCGAGGTGTCTGCATCGCAGGCAAGCCAGCTCCCACATTTTTTTGCGTCGCCTGCAGGCTTTCCCCAAATTGTGGACAACAAATCCGGGCACCTGCCAAAGCGCGACATATAGCCGCCGCAAATCCCTGTTTTGTCACAGTTTTGACTTGTCCCCAACCACTGTGGAACCGGCTGTGGGTAACGTGGGAGTAGCTGGCTGGAGGCCTTTGTTTTCGCGGCTTGCAGCGTGGTGGTTATTTTTTGATCAGCGGTTTTTTCGCGGCCGTCCGCGGGGTTTGTCAACCTGTTTAAAGACACAGGTATATGACCGGAATATGTCACTCCATCCTGTGGATAAGTCTGTGACTAAACTCTGGAAAGAGTGCCGCAGAGGCCGGAATGACTGGCCTGGAGCCATCGTCCTGGTTGCACCGTTTTGAACCGGGCTACATACGGCTGGGCCAAGGTCAAGCAAAAAACTTTTTGAATCGCGCTGGAAGCCTTGTATACCGCGGCTTTCAGCTTTTGCACTTGCCCCCAAAGACTGTGGACGGGGCTGTGGATAACGTGCGCGCACATGGCTGCATGCCACGGCCTGTGTGGGTTTCGAGTGATTGGTTGAATTTTGTACAACATGAGAGGCGTTCACCTCTGTCCACAGCGTGTATCAGTTGCCGCCAGCCCGCGGGCCGGGCATTCTGCTGGCTGATTTTTTACCTCGTAGCCCTGCAAGGAGAACACCATGTCCAATACGCTGTTTATTACTGGCGCGACCTCGGGTTTTGGCGAAGCCTGTGCCCGGCGTTTTGCCGAAGCCGGTTGGAAACTGGTGCTCACCGGCCGCCGCGCAGAGCGTTTGAACGCCCTGTGCGCCGAGCTTTCCAAGCAGACCGAAGTGCACGGCTTGGTGGTGGACGTACGTGACCGCAAGGCCATGGAAGAGGCGATCGCCAACCTGCCGCCATCCTTCAGCACCCTGCGCGGCCTGATCAACAACGCCGGCCTGGCGGTGGGTACCGACCCGGCGCCCAAGTGCAGCCTCGACGATTGGGAAACCATGGTCGACACCAACATCAAGGGCCTGCTGACCACCACCAGCCTGCTGTTGCCGCGCCTGATCGCCCATGGCCGTGGCGCCGGCATCATCAACCTCGGTTCCATCGCCGGCAGCTACCCGTACCCGGGCAGCCACGTGTATGGCGGCACCAAGGCCTTCGTCAAACAGTTCTCGCTGAACCTGCGCTGTGATTTGCAAGGCACGGGCGTGCGGGTGACTAACATCGAGCCGGGCCTGTGTGAAAGCGAGTTCTCCCTGGTGCGCTTTGCCGGTGACCAGGCGCGTTATGACGCGACCTACGCCGGTGCCGAGCCGATCCAGCCGCAGGATATTGCGGACACGATCTTCTGGGTGCTGAACACCCCGGCGCACGTGAACATCAACCGCCTGGAGCTGATGCCGGTGAGCCAGACCTGGGCCGGGTTTGCGATTGAGCGTGGTGCCAAGGGCTAAGCACACCGAGCTTTTGTGGCGAGGGAGCTTGCTCCCGCTGGGCTGCGAAGCGGCCCCAAAAAAGCCAGGGCCGCTCCGCGCCCCAGCGGGAGCAAGCTCCCTCGCCACAGGTTTTTTGTCAGCCTGGAAAATGCGGCAAATCGGCCAAAACAGGACATAAGGTACACTCCACTCCGGAAAACCCCGCCGCGCTCTGCGGTTTCAAGGTTTTGACAGGAGGATATGTGAGTAACCGAGGTGAGCAGTCGCTGCTCAAACAATCGACGATTCTGATGTTCGCGGTCGCGATCGCCGGGATTGTCACGGGTGTGGTGTCGGGCGCCCAATCGATTTTATTCGACGGCTTTTTCTCGCTGATCGCCACCGCCATCAAGGTGTTAATGCTGATCACGGCCAAGCTGATCGCCAAGAAAAGCAACGAGCGTTTCCAGTTCGGCTACTGGCACCTGGAACCCATGGTGCTGCTGATCGAAGGCAGCTTTTTGCTGTTGATCGCCATCTATGCGTTTCTCAATGGTGTGTTCGGCATTATCAATGGCGGGCGCGATATCGAGTTGGGCCTGGTGATCATCTACGCGGCGGTGTTTACCGTTGTCGAGTTCGCCTATTTCTTCTACGTACGCTACCGCAATCGCACGCTCAAATCGTCGCTGATCCAGTTCGACAACATCAGCTGGCTGGTGGACGCCATGCTGTCGGTGGGGCTGCTGGTGAGCTTCCTGGCTGCGCTGTTGCTCAAGTCCCAGGGCTATGGGCAGTGGGCGGTGTATGTCGACCCGCTGATCCTGATCCTGCTGGCGCTGAGCATGCTGGCGCCGGCCTTCAAGATCCTGCGCCCGGCGCTGCGGGATGTGCTGGGGATCGTGCCGGACCAACTGGACGGCAAAGTGCGCGAAGTGATGGATGCTGCGGTGGCCAGGCATGGTTTCGACGACTACGTGTCCTACGTGCAGAAGCACGGGCGGGCGCGGTTTATCGAGATTCATGTGGTGCTGCCGGCGGATTACCCGGTGGATAACGTCGCCACCCTGGACGGGCTGCGCGAAGAGATATCCACAGGGCTGGGCAAGCCAGACGCGGCGCGCTGGCTGACGATCAGTTTTACCGGGGATCGCAAATGGATTGCGTAAGGCCCAGGTAGCACGTGGCCAAGTGGTAAGGCGTGGTCGACGGCATATCCCGTCGGCTGACTTGCCCCTTGGCATCCAGGCATTCATTCCAGCCTTTGTCGTGCAGGAAGCGCTGTTGCAGCGCCAGCAATTGGCGTTGCAGCACGGCTTCGCTGTTGGGCCGCAAGGTCAGCGCCCGCAGGTATTCGGCCTGGGCCCAGATACGCTGGGTGCCGTCGCGCACGCTGCCGTCCAGGGCCAGCATGCCGCTGACCGCGCCCGTCGCGTTATCCACACCCTTCTGCTCGGCATAGCTGAACGCTTTGTTCAGCGATGTGTGCAGCGGTGTGCCACGCAACAGGTCTGAAGATTCCAGCAGGAAGAACCATTCGAACTGGTGCCCCGGCTCAAACCAGTTATCCACAGCGCCCAGCGGTTTCTCCATCATCACGCCGTGCTGGCGGTCGATGAAGCGCTTCTGCATGGCGTTGGCCAGGTCCAGCAAGGCGTCTTGCGTCACGGCGTCTTCACGCACGGCCAGGGTGGCGAGGAAGCCTTCGGCGAGGTGCATCAGCGGGTTTTGCAGGGGGCCGGATTTGAGCGACGACCAGTTACGTTCCAGCACCGCTTCGTACAGGCCGTCGCCGGTGGCGAAGCGTTCGGCGACCACTTCCAGGGCGGCATCGAGCACCGATTCCACCAGCGGCTCACGCACCTTGGCCCAATAGTGGGCGCAGGCGAAGATGATGAAGGCGTGGGTGTAGAGGTCTTTGCGTTTATCCAGCGGCTTGCCGTGGGCGTCGATGCTGTAGAACC
This sequence comes from Pseudomonas sp. BIGb0558, assembly GCF_024807515.1. Lineage (NCBI taxonomy): Bacteria > Pseudomonadati > Pseudomonadota > Gammaproteobacteria > Pseudomonadales > Pseudomonadaceae > Pseudomonas > Pseudomonas sp. BIGb0558. The sequence continues at coordinate 104,008 of NZ_JANUEW010000002.1, read as the reverse complement.
AGCCGCCGTGCTCGGCGTCGTGGAAGTGCCGTTGCAGGGAGCGGAACAGCGCGGCGGCGCGCTCTTCGGCAAAGGCTGCGCCGGGCTCGGCGATCAGGCTGGCGAACAGGTACAACTGCCGGGCACAGGCCATGGCGCGGTAGCGTTGCGGGGGCAAAGGCCGATGGTCGGCGTCCAGGGCTTCATAAGGCAGCGCCAGGTCGGCATTCCAGCCCGGGCCTTGCCAGAGCGGCACGATCAGGTTGTGGAAGTGCGTCAACACGGCGGTCAATTGAGGCTTGAGGGCGGAGCTTGGAGCGATGGGCATCGGCTGGCGTCGTCACGGCAGGGGTGTTTGCGCGACATGGTATCAGGCTTGAGGTAGGTGGTGGCTGTGAGTCCGTCATCGCGGGCAAGCCCGGCTCCCACAGGAGTACTCAGTCAACTGTGGGAGTCGGGCTTGCCCGCGATGAGGCCATTAGAAACGCCGTAAATCTCAGGCAGCGAGCAACCAGACCCCAGTCGCCGCCGAAGCCGCCCCGGCCACCCGTACCAACGGCGCTGCCGCCGCCGGCAGGAAACGCACCACGGCATAACCCGCCGCATGCAGAACCGCCGTCGCAGCCACAAACCCTGCGGCATACGCCCAAGGGCTGGACATGTCCGGCAGTTCCAGACCATGAGCCACGCCATGGAACAGTGCAAACAGCGCCGTCGCCGCCACCGCCACAAACAACGGCGGCCGTACCGCCAGCGCCACCGCCAGGCCCAGCGCGAGTACCGACGCGGCAATCCCGCTTTCCAGCGCCGGCAATGCCAGGCCTTCAAAGCCCAGCATCCCACCGATCAGCATGGTGCCGACAAAGGTGCACGGCAGCGCCCAGCGCGCCGAGCCCTTTTGTTGAGCGGCCCACAAGCCCACGGCGAGCATCGCCAGCAGATGGTCAATGCCGCCCAGCGGGTGACTGATACCGGCCACCAGGCCGTTGTCGCCATGCCCGGGGTGGGCGAAGGCGAGGGCGGGAGTGAGCAGCAAGGCTGCGGCGGCGAGAAGTGTGTTGAGGCGCATGGACAGGCTCCTTGTTCAGGTTGATCAGGCTGCAGTCAGCAGACCTTGGCGTTCAATGAAGGCGACGATTTCTTCCAGGCCGACGCCGGTTTTCTGATTGCTGAAGACGAAGGGTTTACCGCCGCGCATGCGCTGGGTGTCGCTGTTCATCAGCTCCAGGGACGCGCCCACCAGCGGCGCCAGGTCGATCTTGTTGATCACCAGCAGGTCGGATTTGCAGATCCCCGGGCCACCCTTGCGCGGCAGCTTGTCGCCAGCCGACACGTCGATCACGTAGATGGTCAGGTCCGACAGTTCCGGGCTGAACGTGGCCGACAGGTTGTCGCCGCCGGATTCCACCAGGATCAGGTCCAGGCCGGGAAAGCGCCGGTTCAACTGGTCCACGGCTTCGAGGTTGATCGAGGCGTCTTCACGAATCGCGGTGTGGGGGCAGCCGCCGGTTTCCACGCCGATGATGCGCTCGGGCGCCAGGGCCTGGTTGCGCACCAGGAAGTCGGCATCTTCGCGGGTGTAGATATCGTTGGTGACCACCGCCAGGTTGTAGCGGTCGCGCAGGGCCAGGCACAGGGCCAGGGTCAGGGCGGTCTTGCCGGAGCCGACCGGGCCGCCGATGCCGACGCGCAGGGGTTGTGTGTTCATGTGATTCTCCAAAATAAGGGGCCCTAGGAACGGAACAGGCGGCTGTACTGGCGCTCATGGGCCATGCACGCCAGGGACAGACCAAACGCGGCGCTGCCGTAGTGATTGGGGTCGAGTTGGCTGGCGCCCTGCTGGGCTTGTTGCAACAGCGGCAGCAGTTCACTGGTCAGGCGCTGGGCGGCTTGCTGGCCCAGGGGCAAGGTCTTCATCAGCACCGCCAGCTGGTTTTCCAGCCAGCTCCACAGCCAGGCGGCCAGGGCGTCGTCGGGGCTGATCTGCCAGGCGCGGGCGGCCAGGGCCCAGCCGAGTGCGAGATGCGGTTCGCCGCGTTGCGCCAGAAAATCCCGAGCGGCGGCGTCCAGCTCCGGCAAGCCGTTGAGCAGTTGCGCGAGGGAATAGCCCATCTGCCGACTTTCCTGATACAGCTCGCGGGTTTCGCGGCTGGCGCGGTGTTCTTCACACAACTGCGCGAGGCGCGGCCAGTCTTCTTCTGCGCCAGCCTTGCAGTGGGCGAGCAGCAGCGGCGCCTCAAAGCGCGCCAGGTTGAGCAATAATTGATCGCTGATCCAGCGCCCGGCACTCGCCGGGTCGGTCACGCGGGCTTGCTCCACGGCCATTTCCAGGCCCTGTGAATAGCTGTAGCCACCAATCGGCAACTGCGGACTGGCCAGACGCAACAGCGCCCAGGCTGGGTTCATGGACGAACGCCGAACTGGTGCAGCTTGGGCGGGTAGTTGAAGTCTTCGTCGCCATGACGGGAATGATGGTGGCCGCCGCCATAGGCGCCGTGTTCCGGCTGAAACGGCGCTGAAAGGGTTTCAGTGGTGGCGCCCAATTGATCCAGCATGGCCTTGAGCACGTAGTCATCGAGCAGGCGCAGCCAGCCGTCACCCACTTGCAGGGCCACGTGGCGGTTGCCGAGGTGATAGGCGGCGCGGGTCAGTTCAAAGGCGTTGCCGCAGGTGACGTGCAGCAGTTGTTCAGGGCGGGCGCACACGCGTACGACGCGTCCGTCTTCAGCCTGTAGGAATTCACCATCGTGCAGCGGCGGCTGGCCGCGCTCCAGAAACAGGCCGACGTCTTCTCCTTCGGCACTGAAACAGCGCAGGCGGCTTTTGCTGCGGGCTTCGAAATTCAGCAGCAACTCGGCGGCCCAGACGGGTTCGGGGGCGATTCGGCGGTGGATCACCAGCATCAGAAAGCTTCCAGCTATGAGCGATAAGCAAGCTAGAGCAAGGGTCTTGCCAACCACGCGGGGAGTGGGAATTCCCTGTAGGCAGGCGGCGTGTGCCACCTCATGGCGCAGGAAATTATTCCAAAATGTTTCATTTTGGTGCGTGAATGGATTTATAGCACCGGATTCGGGCGCTCAGCGTTGAATTCCATTGCTCGCTGCATGAAATTTCTTTCATCTTTTGCGAGTTTTGGTTTCTTGGGATTTTCCCTACGCACTTGCAGGATTTGCCGTGCGTCGAGTTACGCGCCGTTTCATTAGGATTCCGCTCCGTATTTAATCCACAGCGGTTTCCACCATGTTCAAGTCATTTCTCTGTTTATTGATTGTCAGCCTGTCGCTGGCGATTTCATCCGCCTCGGCCAATCTCCAGCGTGCCCCGTCCTTCGCACCATCGTCTTCTATCGACAACGTGATCGAACGCGCCCATTCACTGCTGGGCACGCCCTACAAGCTGGGTGGCACCTCGGTGAGGCAGGGCTTCGATTGCAGCAGCTTCCTGGTTTACCTGTTCAAGACCGAAGCCAACATTCATCTGCCTCGCACCACGACGGCGATGCACCGGTCAACGGCGGCCACGGTCAAGCGCGATGCATTGAAACCGGGGGATGCGGTGTTTTTCCGTGGGAATGGGCGCGGGCAGGTCAGCCACGTCGGGCTCTATATAGGTGAGGGGAAATTCATTCACTCGCCACGCACGGGCAAGAGTGTGCGCATCGATTCGCTCGCCAACAGTTATTGGAGCAGGAACTACATCACGGCCAAGCGTTTCCACTGACGGCCTATTCGGTGCTGCCCAGGCCTTGCCAGTGCTTGAGGCCGATAAAGATAAAGCGCAGTTGCTGAGTGATCTTGGCTTGAGGCGTGAGGTGCGGCGGCAAGGCTTCTGCCGGTGGGTCGATGATGTCGGGCAAGGTGGCGAACACGCTCTTGACGATCAGGTCGGCCATCACGTGCAAACCGTCGGCATCCAGGTGCTGGAGCTTGGGCATCAAGGTCAGGTCGGCGGCGAGGTCGCTGGCGATGTCTTCGCGCAAGGCGCCGATGGCCTGGCGAACGGCAAGGCTGCCACCGTATTGCTCACGGGCCAGGAACAGGAATTGCGAACGGTTGGCGGTGACCACATCGAGGAAAATTCGCACCGAGGCGTCGATGATGCCGCCCATCACGAATTCGTTGTGGCGCACCAGGCGGATCGTCGCGCGAAAGGTCTGGCCGACTTCACTGACCAAGACCAGGCCCAACTGATCCATATCGGCAAAGTGACGGTAGAAACCGGTGGGCACGATGCCGGCGGTCTTGGCCACTTCACGCAGGCTCAGGCTGCCAAACCCACGGCCACACTCCATCAGATGGCGGGCTGCGTCCATCAGGGCGAGTCGGGTCTGTTGCTTCTGTTCGGCACGGGGCAGCATTGGCAGGCGGGCTTTGTGGACAAGGACAGCGACGCACTCTAGCAAATCAGCTTTGCCAGCGTCGAACTTCAAAAGGGAGAAGGGCGTTGCGGTTCACACAAAGTCAAAGCCCGATCGGGTGATCGGGCTTTTTTCCAGGGCCAGCACGGGCTTAGCTCTGTGCTTGATGCAGTTCTTGCAGACGGTCAGCACCGCCTTCCACTACGCCGTCAGCATAAGCGCGTTTGTTGGCACGGCTCGAACCGTCTTCAACCAGGCCTTTCTGTTCCAGGCGATCACGGCCACCTTCGGCAACAGCGTTGCGTTCCATCAGGCGATCAGCGCCACCTTCAACCAGGCCTTTCTGTTCCAGACGATCACGGCCACCTTCAGCAACGCCTTCGGTGTAAGCGCGTTTGTTGGCTTGTTCCGAACCGTTTTCAGTGATGCTGCCGTTGTAGTCGGTGTTGTTCTTGTCCGAAGCACCGCTGCGGGCCAGGGTCTGGCTTACGTGGGATGCATCGGCTTTCACTTGTGGGGTGGCCTGTTCAGCAGCTGGCAGGGCAAATGCGCTGGTGGCCAGGACGGAAAGTACAAAGCTTGCGAGTAATTGGCGTTTCATGATGGGTTGCTCCTTGGGAGGGCGATAAATTGGGTACAGGGCTAATGCTACTCTTGATAAGTCGATATAAAAGTTCATAAACACAATGGTAATAATCAACAGAATTGATTGTTCCCTGCGAGGGCTCTATCTCGCACGTCTCAAGCCCGCGGTTTTGCACCGTGGTGGGTATTTTCGACACGATCGTGGGTAACAACGGTGCGTCGTTGATGATTGAAGCTGTCCGGTTGATCAGAAAAATCTGTTTTTACGGCTAATTCATCGATGGGGTTAAACCCCCGCGCCGTTTGTCAGTCGTAGCCATATAAGCTGTAGTCAAAACGTGCGCCCCAAGGCGCCCGCTCAGTCGTAACCTGGAGTCCTGTGCAATGACGCGCACTCGTAAAATTCTCGCCTGGAGCTGCGCCAGCTTCGTTTTGTTAATCGCCATCGTGGTATTGGTGCTGGTGTTCTTCGACTGGAACCGGATCAAGCCGCCGCTCAACGCCAAGGTCTCCGAAGAGCTGCATCGCGACTTTGCTATCAACGGCAACCTGGCCGTGGTGTGGCAGCGCGAGCCTGACGAAGGCGGCTGGCGCGCCTGGATTCCGTGGCCCCATGTGATTGCCGAAGACCTGACCCTGGGCAACCCCGACTGGTCGAAAACCCCGCAGATGGTCACCCTCAAGCGCGTGGAACTGCGCATCTCGCCCCTGGCGTTGCTGGCCCAGCGCGTGGTGATCCCGCGTATCGACCTCACCGAACCGAGCGCGCAATTGCAGCGCCTCGCCGATGGTCGCGCCAACTGGACCTTCAAGTTCGACCCCAAGGACCCCAACGCCGAACCGTCCAACTGGGTGGTGGATATCGGCGCCATCGGCTTCGACAAGGGCCACGTGACCCTCGACGACCAAACCCTCAAGACCCAGCTTGACGTGGTGATCGACCTGCTGGGCAAGCCGATTCCTTTCGGCGAGATCGTCGGTGATGCCGATGCCAAAAAGGCCCTGGAAAAAGGCTCGGCGCCGCAGGATTACGCGTTCGGCCTCAAGGTCAAAGGCCAGTACCACGGCCAGAAACTCGATGGCACCGGCAAGATCGGTGGCCTGCTGGCGCTGCAGGACGCGGCCAAGCCGTTCCCGCTGCAAGCCCAGGCCAGGATCGGCGACACCAGCATCGCCCTGGCCGGCACCCTGACCGATCCGATGAACCTCGGCGCTCTCGACCTGCGCCTCAAACTCTCCGGCAGCAGCCTGGGCAACCTGTACCCGCTGACCGGCGTGACCTTGCCGGATTCGCCGGCCTATTCCACCGACGGCCACCTGATCGCCAAGCTGCATGAGGCCAGCGGTGCGTCGTTCCAGTATGAAAACTTCAACGGCAAGATCGGCAACAGCGATATCCACGGCAACCTGGGCTATGTCGCCAGCCAACCCCGGCCCAAACTCACGGGTGCGTTGGTCTCCAACCAATTGTTGATGACTGACCTGGCGCCATTGATTGGTGCCGACTCCAACGCCAAACAAAAGGCCCGTGGCGGCGAAAGCAAGCAGCCGGCAACCAAGGTGCTGCCGGTGGAAGAGTTCCGCACCGAGCGCTGGCGCGATATGGATGCCGACGTTGAATTCACCGGCAAGCGCATCGTCCACAGTGCTGATTTGCCGTTCACCGACCTCTATACCCACCTGGTGCTCAACGACGGCCAGTTGAGCCTGGAGCCCCTGCGTTTCGGCGTGGCCGGCGGCAAGCTCGACGCGCAGATCCGCCTCAACGGGCGCATCACGCCGATGGAAGGCCAGGCCAAACTTACCGCTCGCAACTTCAAGCTCAAGCAGTTGTTCCCGACCTTCGAGCCGATGAAGACCAGCTTTGGTGAACTCAACGGCGACGCGGACATTTCCGGGCGCGGCAACTCTGTCGCAGCCTTGCTCGGCACCTCGAATGGCGATCTGAAGATGTTGATCAACGACGGCGCCATCAGCCGCAGCCTGATGGAAATCGCCGGGCTCAACGTGGGCAACTACGTGGTCGGCCGCCTGTTTGGCGACAAGGAAGTGAAGATCAACTGCGCGGCCGCCGACTTCGGTATCAAGTCCGGCCTGGCGACGACTCGCCTGTTTGTGTTCGATACCGAGAACGCCATCATCTACATCGATGGCACGGCGAACATGGCCAGCGAACAGTTGGACCTGACCATCACGCCGGAGTCCAAGGGCTTCCGCCTGTTTTCACTGCGCTCGCCGCTGTACGTCAATGGGCCGTTTATCAAGCCCAATGCGGGGGTAAAGGCCGTGCCGTTGATGTTGCGTGGCGCGGGCATGGTTGCGCTCGGCGTGATTGCCGGACCGGCGGCGGGCTTGCTGGCGCTGGTGGCACCGAGCGGTGATGAGCCGAACCAGTGTGCGCCGTTGCTGCAACAGATGAAGGAAGGCAAGGCACCGAAGACGGTGAAAGGCTAACTGGAGAAGCCGGGACCAAAAAATGTGGGAGCTGGCTTGCCTGCGATGCAGGCACCTCGGTATTTCAGTTGCACCGAGGTGATGCTATCGCGGGCAAGCCCGCTCCCACATGAGTTTTGCGGTGTTAGTTAGAGGTCCTGCAGAATATCCGCCATGTCATCGGCGTGTTCTTCTTCCTGGGCCAGGATGTCTTCGAAGATCCGGCGAGTGGTCGGGTCTTTGTCGCCGATGTACTGGATGATCTCGCGGTAGCTGTCCACCGCGATGCGCTCGGCCACCAGGTCTTCGTAGACCATTTCCTTCAGGGTGTTGCCAGCCACGTACTGCGCGTGGGAGTTCTTCGACAGCAGGTCGGGGTTGAACTCCGGCTCGCCGCCCAATTGCACGATGCGCTCGGCCAGCTTGTCGGCGTGTTCGGCTTCCTGGGTGGCGTGCTCAAGGAATTCCTCGGCGGCGACATGGGCCTTGACGCCATTGGCCATGAAATAGTGGCGCTTGTAGCGCAGCACGCACACCAGTTCGGTGGCCAGGGATTCGTTGAGCAGGCGCAGGATTTCCTGGCGATCGGCGTCGTAGCCTTCAGTCACGGCACCGTTTTCGACGTTCTTGCGGGCGCGGTCACGCAGGGTGGCTATGTCAGACAAATGTGAGTCGGTCATCTTGATTCTCCTGGGGCTGATCCGGTTTTACGCCACGCTCTGTCGGCGTGATCGCATCCAATTGTGAGTCCCAGGCAACGCAAAAAGTTTTATCGGATTTTACAGCGCGTGCCCCGACAGTTGCGCTTCCTCCTGCAACCACTCAAAGAACGCCCGGACCGGCGGGTGCCGTTCACGGCCCGGAACGCACAGGGCGCTGTAGCCGGAACCGTCGACACTGATCTCTGGCCGGTAGGGCACCAGCAGTCCATTTGCCACGCTTTCCGAGACCAGGATGTTGCTGGCCAATACCAGGCCCTGGCCGGCAATCGCTGCCTGCAGGGCGTAGTGTTCTTCGTCGTATTCGCGGATCAACTGTGGTGACTGCAGCCAGTTCTCAGCGGCTTTGGCGCACCAGTCTTTCCAGGCGGCGGTGAAGAGTTTGCAACTGTGCCAATACACGCTGATCAACTGTGGCGTCTGCCGGGCGGCCAGTGCGACCTGTGCGGGTGAGCCATACACCGCGAACGACTCATCGAACAGGCATAAACCAAACAGCTCGGGGTAGCTGCTGGCGCTGTAGCGAATCACCAGGTCGATGCTTGCATCCTGCTGCAGGTTGACCGCATCGCAGTTGGTGTCCAGGCGCAGGCTGATATCCGGGTGGGCGGCATAGAAGCGCCCCAGGCGCGGCACCAGCCACAAGGCGGCGAACGCGGGCGTGGTAGACAGCGTGAGATGGCCGGCGCTGCGCTGCGGGCGGAGGGTGTCGACGCTTTGCGCTACGTCCAGCAAGGCTCCGTGCAGGCTGTGGAACAGCCGCTCGCCACATTCCGTCAGGCGCACCTGGCGCGGAAGGCGTTCGAAAAGGGGCACGCCGAGCCAGGTTTCCAGGGAGCGAATCTGATGGGACACGGCCGTCGGCGTCACCGACAACTCCTGGGCGGCGGCCTTGAAGCTCAGCAGGCGCGAGGCCGATTCAAAGGCGCGCAGGGCGGTCAGGGGCAGCGAGGCAAACATGTAAGGCTCCATGGATGAATTGATCTCATCCAAAGCAACTATTGCTCATTTGTGAGGCAAGCTGCGCATCTCTAGATTTGTGTGCAACAGAGGCAGCCATTCAGGTTGCCTGAGTCTAGCGCGTGAAGGTCTACAGATGAAAAAAATGCTTGCGATCCATTCCAGCCCCCGTGGTGAGCGTTCCCATTCCCGGCGCCTGGCCGAGGTCTTTCTCGCTGGGTGGCACACCGCGAACCCCGACGCGCACCTGACCCGCCGCGAAGTCGGCCGTGCCTCGATTCCCCATGTCAGCGAAGCGTTCATTGCCGCCAGCTTCCACCCCGAGCCGCAGTCGATGCCCTTGTCCATGCACGCCGATTTGCAGCTGAGCAATGAGCTGGTAGCCGAGTTGATCGAACATGAGCTGCTGGTGATTTCCGTGCCGATGTACAACTTCGGGATTCCCAGCGGCCTCAAGGCCTGGATCGACCAGGTCGTGCGCATGGGCCACACCGTGGACATCACCCAGGACAGCCAGGGCATCGCCCAGTACCAGCCGTTACTGCTGGGCAAAAAGGCCCTGATCATCACCAGTCGCGGCGGGAGTGGCTTTGGCCCGGGCGGTGAAAACGAGGCGATGAACCATGCCGATCCGCACCTGCGAACGGCGTTGGGGTTTATCGGCATCACCGACGTCACGGTGATTGCGGCCGAGGGCGAGGAGTCTGATCCGCAGGTGTTCCGCCGTTCCTGTGACGCCGTTGAGGGCCAATTGCGCGATCTGGCCGGGAGCTTCTGACGTGTCCTGGTTCTTCCTGTTGATCGCGGCCGGGTTCGAAGTGACGTTCGCCATGAGCATGAAGTACGCCGAGGGGTTCACCCGCCTGTGGCCATCGTTGATCACGGTCATCGCGGCGGTGGGCGGAATTTATTTCCTGACCCTGGCCATGCGGGAGCTGCCGGTGAGTGTTGCCTACCCGATCTGGACGGCCATCGGCTCATTGGGCACGGTCTTTCTCGGGTTTATGTTTTTGGGGGAGAGCCTGACGCTGGTCAAGCTGGTGTCGGTGGGGCTGATCGTCGCCGGTGTGGTGGGGCTCAAGTAGCGTCATGGCAACCGGCAGGCCGGGTTATCGTTCATCGCAGGCAAGCCAGCTCCCACACTGGACCGAGTTGTCCGGCTAAATGCCGATCAAATGAGGGAGCTGGCTTGCCTGCGATGGCGTCAGATCAGGCAACACTGACCTTGCTGCGAACCGGCGTCGTCCAGCGCTCCGACAAAATCACCCCGCCCAACGTCAGCAAGCCACCCACCAGGTGATACATCGCCAACTGCTCCTTCAGCACCACCGCGGCAATCAGTGCGGTGATCAACGGCAGCAGGTTGAAAAACAGCGTGGTGCGGCTCGGGCCCAGGGTTTTCACCGAGTGCATCCAGGCCAAGGGCGCGAGCATCGAGGCCAGCAGGCAGGCATACAGCACCAGCGGGATATTCGACCAGCCAAGGCCGGCCTTGTCGGAGAACAGGAACAGTGGAAACAGCACCACCACCGCCACCAGTATCTGCAAATACAGCAACACCAGTGGCGGCAACCGCAGCTGCCATTTTTTCAGCAGGGTGCTGTAGACCGCGTAGGCGAGGGTGGCCACCAGCATCATCGCGTCACCCAGGTTCAGCCCGTGTTGCAGCAGGGCGCTGAGACTGCCGGCGGAAACCACCACCACCACGCCGGCGAACGACAGCACGGCACCGGTGAGGGCGCCAAAGGTCAGGCGCTGGCCGAGGCTGATGATGGCGGCCGTGAGGGCCATCAGCGGCATCAGCGAGAGGATGATGCCCATGTTGGTGGCCGAGGTCAGGCTTGCGGCGTAATACGCCAGGCTCTGATACACCGCCATGCCCAGCACGCCGAGGATGAAGATCTTGCCCAGGTTCGGGCGGATCAGCGGCCAGTTGGCGATGACCGGCTTGAGCATGAACGGGGTAAACAGCAACCCCGCCAGCAGCCAGCGATAAAAGCCGATCTCGGCGGGAAAAATCGTCCCCACCGCGAGCTTGTTGACCACGGTATTGCCGGCCCAGATAAAAATGGCCAGTAACGGATAAGCGTATTGCATGGAAAGGAACCCGTTGCGTCTATGAGGGCCAATTATCCTTTGTCTGGATCGAAGCCTATACTTCGATCCAGCCATCCGACCTTTGTATCCAGACAATATGCTCAAGAAGTACATCAACCTTCCCGATTTCGACCAACTGCCGTCCCCGGTGTACTTCCGATATTCGGAGTTCGAGGCCGACACCCACGCCAGCGCCCACCAGCATGCATGGGGTTCTTTGGACTACTCGGCCCGTGGCGTGATGCGCTTTGAAGTAGCGGGCAGCCGCTTCATGTCGCCACCGCAATACGCGGTGTGGATCCCGCCGAACACCCAGCACAGCTCCTACAACGCCCAGGCGATTGTCTATCGCTCGGTGTACTTGGCGCCCGCGCTGTGCGAGCACTTGCCGGCGCAGCCGTGCACCCTGAGCGTCAGCGATATCCTCAAGGCGATCCTCAGTGACTTCGCCGAGCGCGACGTGAATATTCCCGAGAATGAAGCCGATGTGCGCCTGGCCCAGGTGCTGGTCGACCAGCTCCGGCAGGCCCCGGTGCATGATTGTTTCCTGCCGTATGCCAGCCATCCCGGGCTGCTCGGCGTGCTGGAGGGCATGCAGGCCGATCCCGGCGATAACCGCGCGCTGGCCCAGTGGGCGGAACAGGCACATGTCAGCGAGCGCACCCTGGCCCGGCAATTCGTACGCGAACTGGGAATGAGTTTCGGTGAATGGCGCCAACGCCTGCGTTTTCTTGTGGCCATCGAAGCGCTGGACAGCTCGCGCAGCGTCCAGGAAGTGGCGTTTGACCTGGGCTACAGCACCGCCTCGGCGTTCATCGCCATGTTTCAACGCCAGGCGGGCTGCACTCCGGAGCAGTACCGTCGGACGAATATCCGCAGCAGGTGAACGTGTAACAGGGTTTGACTACACTGCTGGAGAGGCCGTGCCCCTCGGCACGGTAACAGGGAGAAAACTCCATGAAGATGCTGCGTATTCCGCTGTTGATGATGGGCTTGCTGTTGTGTTCTCAAGGCTTTGCCGCGACTGCCGCACAGACGGCTCAGCAACAAAAAATGACCTCGTGCAACGCCGAAGCCAAGACCAGTGGCAAGACCGGTGATGATCGCAAGGCATTCATGAAAACGTGCCTGTCGGCCGCCCCGGCCGCCAACGACGCCAAGACCCTCACCCCACAGCAGCAGAAGATGAAAGACTGCAACGCCACGGCGAAAACCCAGGCGCTGACCGGCGATGCGCGTAAAACCTTTATGAGCACCTGCCTGAAGAAATAATGCACAAACCTGTGGGCGCTGGCCTGCCTGCGATCGCGATCTGACAGTCGATGCCTCTGCTGACTGACCCTCCGCCATCGCAGGCAAGCCAGCTCCCACATTGGACCGCGTTTAGACTTCTCGCTTGATTTCCCCAAGGCTGGCAGACTGCCCATCCTTTAACGCCGTTCGTTTTGAGGCTGTATGCCAACGTTTTCTCAGCGTCACGTGTTGTTGTTGGTCAGTTGCGTGCTTATTTTTGGCGGGCTGCTGCTGGTTTTGCCGTTGAAGTTGCTGCCGAGCCTGCTGGCCGGGCTGCTGGTGTATGAGCTGGTCAACATGCTCACCCCGCAATTGCAGCGCCTGATCGAAGGCCGGCGTGCGCGCTGGTTGGCAGTGGCGTTGCTGGGGACCTTGATCGTCAGCATCCTGACCCTGATTTTTGCCGGGGCCATCAGCTTCCTGCTGCACGAAGCGGAAAACCCTGGGGCTTCCCTCGATAAATTCATGGGCGTGGTCGACCGTGCCCGCGGCCAGTTGCCGCCGTTCCTCGACGCCTACCTGCCGGCCAGTGCTGCCGAGTTCCGCGTGGCCATTGGCGAATGGCTGAGCAAACACCTCAGCGAACTGCAACTGGTGGGCAAAGACGCCGCGCACATGTTCGTGACCCTGCTGATCGGCATGGTGCTGGGCGCGATCATCGCCCTGCAACGCGTGCCGGACCTCACCAAGCGCAAACCCCTGGCGGCTGCCCTGTTTGATCGCCTGCACCTGCTGGTCCAGGCCTTTCGCAACATCGTCTTCGCCCAGATCAAGATCGCCGCGCTGAATACTGCGTTCACGGCGATCTTCCTCGCGGTGGTGCTGCCGCTGTGCGGGATTCACCTGCCGCTGACCAAGACCCTGATCGTGCTGACGTTCCTGCTGGGCCTGCTGCCGGTGATCGGCAACCTGATGTCCAACACCTTGATCACCATCGTGGCCTTGTCGCTGTCGATCTGGGTGGCGGTGGCGGCGTTGGGTTACCTGATCGTGATCCACAAGGTCGAGTATTTCCTCAACGCGCGGATTGTCGGCGGGCAGATCAGTGCCAAGTCGTGGGAATTGTTGTTGGCGATGCTGGTGTTCGAAGCCGCCTTCGGCCTGCCGGGCGTGGTGGCGGGGCCGATTTATTACGCGTACTTGAAGAGTGAGTTGAAGCTGGCGGGGATGGTGTAGCGATCCGCTTTTTGTGGCGAGGGAGCTTGCTCCCGTTGGACTGCGTAGCAGGCCCAGTTTTTAGGGGCGCTTCGCACCCCAGCGGGAGCAAGCTCCCTCGCCACACAAGCCGTGTAATCAGTAGCCGTAGCGCTTGCTGGCCTCAATCGCCAGGCCACTGCCAATACTGCCAAAGATATTGCCTTCCACATGCTGCGCATTCGGCAGCATCGCCGAGATGCTGTGGCGCAGCGCCGGGATCCCGCTGGAACCGCCGGTAAAGAACACCGTGTCCACCTGGGCCACGTCCACCGAGGCATCGTTGAGCAACTGGGTCACGCTGTTGCGCACGCGCTCCAGCAGGCCATCAATGGCCGACTCGAACAACGCCCGGCTCAATTCCACGCTCAACCCAGGCTCAACCCGGTCCAGCAGCACATGGCGGCTGTCCTGTTGGGTCAGCTGGATCTTGGTTTCTTCCACTTCCATCGCCAGCCAGTGCCCGGCGCGCTGTTCGATCAGGTTGAACAGGCGGTCGATGCCGCCGGTGTCCTCGATGTCGTAGCGCATGCTGCCCAATGCCAGCTTGGATTTTTGCGAGTACACCGAGTTGATGGTGTGCCAGGTCGCCAGGTTCATGTGGTGGCTGGTGGGCATGTAGGCGCCGCTCTTCATGCGGCTGCCGTAGCCGAACAGCGGCATCATGCCGGCCAGGGAGAGTTGCTTGTCGAAGTCGGTCCCGCCGATGTGCACGCCGCCGGTGGCGAGGATGTCGTCGTGGCGGTTGTCGATCTGGCGACGCTCGGGCGACAGGCGCACCAGGGAGAAGTCGGAGGTACCACCGCCGATGTCGACGATCAGCACCAGCTCTTCTTTCTCGATGGTGGACTCGTAGTCGAACGCCGCGGCGATCGGCTCGTACTGGAACGAGATGTCCTTGAAGCCGATTTTGCGGGCCACGTCCACCAGGGTGTTTTCGGCTTCCTGGTCGGCCATCGGGTCGTCATCGACGAAGAACACCGGGCGGCCCAGCACCACTTCGTCGAACTCACGCCCGGCGGTGGTCTCTGCGCGGCTCTTGAGCTGGCCGATAAACAGCGCCAGCAGATCGGTGAACGGCATCGCCGTGCCCAATACGCTGGTGTCGTGCTTGATCAGCTTGGAACCCAGCAGGCTCTTGAGGGAGCGCATCAGCCGGCCTTCGTAGTTTTCCAGGTACTCGTGCAGGGCCAGGCGGCCGTACACCGGGCGGCGCTCTTCGAAGTTGAAGAACACCACCGACGGCAGCGTGATCTTGTCGTCCTCCAGCGCGATAAGCGTTTCCATGCCGGGACGAATCCAGCCGACGGTGGAGTTGGACGTGCCGAAGTCGATACCGCAGGCACGGGCTGGGGATGGGTTTTTCATGTCAATCGGGTTCCGGTTGAAAAACGGCCGCGCAGTGTATGCCACCCGCGTGCAGATGCGTAGGCCGACTATCCGCTAAATACAGCACACTTGTTACCTTGAAAGCCCGGTGTTTGCCCCCAAATCCCCTCCATACGGTTGGTGGCTGCAGGATTCTGCCCGCAGCGCCGATAAACTTCTGACGCACCCTTCGGTCACAAGATTGAGATCGGTCAATCCAGACGCCGCAAACAGGCGCATGCTGTGACGCTGGCAGTGCGATATCGATAACGGACGGTGAAACCCCCGATGGACTTCAAAGACTATTACAAGATTCTCGGCGTCGAGCCGACTGCCGACGACAAGACGATCAAGGCCGCCTATCGCAAGCTGGCGCGCAAATATCACCCCGACGTGAGCAAGGAAAAGGACGCTGAAGCCAAGTTCAAGGACGCGTCCGAAGCCTATGAAGCGTTGAAAAGCGCCGACAAGCGCGCCGAATACGACGATTTGCGCAAATACGGCCAGCATGGCCAGCCGTTCCAGGGCCCGCCAGGCTGGCAGAGCCGTGGCGGCTACGGCGGCGGTGGCCAGGACACCGGCGACTTCTCGGACTTCTTCAGCTCGATCTTCGGTTCCCGCGGCAACGGTTTTGGTGGCGCCCAGGGCCGCAGTGCCGGGCGTCGAGGGCAAGATGTGGAAATGGAACTGCCGGTCTTCCTCGAAGAGACCCTGTCCAACGAGTCCAAGCAGGTCAACTTCCAGGTGCCGCAGTACAACGCGGCCGGCCAGCACGTCAGCAACACCACCAAGAGCCTGAACGTGAAGATCCCGGCCGGTGTGACCGACGGCGAGCGCATCCGCCTCAAGGGCCAGGGCGCGCCGGGGATTGGCGGTGGGGCCGCAGGTGATCTGTACTTGATCATCAAGTTCGCGCCGCACCCCAAATTCGATGTGGAAGGCGAAGACCTGATCATCACCCTGCCGCTGGCCCCGTGGGAGCTCGCGCTGGGTACCGAGGTGGCGGTGCCGACCCTCACTGGCAAGATCAACCTCAAGGTGCCCGCCGGCAGCCAGAACGGCCAGCGCATGCGCGCCAAGGGCCACGGCTTGTTGAACAAGGCCGGGCAGCGCGGTTACCTGTTTGTGCAACTCAAGGCGGTGATGCCGAAAAACACCGACGACGAGGTCAAGGCGTTGTGGCAGGAACTGGCACAAAAAGCCGCCTTCGATCCAAGAGAATCATGGAGTAGCTAACGATGAGCAGTCCCCGTTTGGTTCAAGTGAACATGGCAGAATTCTGTGAGGCCACCGATCTGTCGGTGGCCTACGTGATCGAAATCGTCGAGCACGGCATTGTTGAACCGGTGGGGACGAGTCCGGAGTCCTGGCGTTTCACCGATTACGAACTGGCCCTGGCCAAGCGTGCGTCGGCGCTGCAAAAGGACCTGGAGCTGGAATGGGAAGGCGTCGCCCTGGCGCTGGACCTGCTGGAAGAAGTGCAGCAACTGCGTGCCGAAAACCAGATGCTCAAGCAGCGGTTGGGCCGCCTCGTCGTCGAGTAAGCGCTGCCCGCTACCTGCCCGCTACCTGTCCGCTACCTGCCCGCTACATAGTTACGCCCGGCCCTGGAAGGTGGGTGATTAAGGTAATCACCTTTCTCCTCTTCCAAGGAAGGTGTGTATGCCAACCTCTCAAACGCCCGTTTCCGGCGTTCAGCGCCGTCACTACGACCACATCAAGGCTGCCATTCCCCAGAGCCTGATCCACGCCACCCCGGAACACCCGATCAAGCGTTATGAAACCTTTGACCCGTTCGAGCAGGAGCTGACGCGCCGGCTGAAAAACTGGCCCAAACCGGGCCTCGGTCGCCCAACCATGGTCGAGCCCACGGAGCATCAGCAATTCTTCGCCCGATTCGTGGCGTTGACCGACCAGATCCTGTGGGCCACCAGACTATCCAGCCAAGGGGGGCCGGAACGGTGCTCAAGGGCATTGGGCTTGCAACCCTCATTCAACGTGCAGAGCGCGCGAGCATGACATCACGGCAAGCAAGCACTCCGGACCTGTCCCTGTCCAATCAGGACTTTATTACCCATGCAGTGCCCGAGTGGCTGATCCAGGCATTTGCCCGACAGCGTCTGGAGAAGCAGGTGAATGCGTTTGATCAGTTGCCTTGGTTCCAGGGCCTGACATCCGAGCAACGCCAGACCCTGAAACGCTACACCCGCACCAGCCTGCAATCGCAGCAAGCGGTGGATGGCCGCATGGCCAACGTGCCGGCGGTCGAGGCGTTTGCCAAACCGCTACTGGTCAAGGCGCTCAAGGATCGTTTCAAGGTTGAACTGGATGTCGACGACACCTTTATCAAGCTGGAAAAGTCCGTGAAATTGGGGGTGTTTGACCTCAAGGTCGGGGAGTTCAATGTGTTGAACGTCTCGCTCCTGCACGCGGCCTTGCACAACTTCGAAGCGGACGAAGGCGGCGCGGACTTCTATGACGAGGCGTCCAAATTCGTCACCAAGGACGGTGCGCCGGTCAGTACCTCGTTGACTATCGAGCAGTTCATCAACTTGTGCCGCAGCCTGGACATTGGCGCGCAGTACCAGGCCTACCTCAAGGACAACCTGGGGACCGAAGAGGCGCACGTCGACACCGTCCTGCGCGAGGCCATCATCACCAGCCAGAAGGATGCGATGAAAGCGGCGGCCTACATGGCCCTGGTCAAGAAAGACATCGAGGCGGATGACTACGCCATGGTGCTGCAGGTCATTAACGGCGAACGCAACCCTACGCTGCGCGGCAAGCCGGTGTGGTTTTCTTCGCTCAGTGTCATGGGGCTCAAGCTCAAGGGCTGCGTGTCGTTCGAGCTCACCGAAAAATACCGCTACGGCGAAGTCTCCATTGTCTACGTGCCCCATGATCCCGAGCATCCGTTCAAGCGTTACAACCGCTTTGATGACTTGAAGAAAGAACTCACCCGCCAATTGCTGGCGACGGACCCGGCCCAGGTCACGGCGGCGACGGGCCCGCAACCCACGCGTTATCAGCGGTTTTTCAGCCAGTTTGTCGACGCCGCCAAGCACCCGTATTACTTCAGTCGGTTTACCCGGGCCGAGTCGAACGCCACTTCAATGCTCAGCACCGTCGTGAAGTCGCCGGTGTTCCAGAGCGTCTTCGACGTGACGAACCCGCTCGCGTCGATGCTGCTCAAGCCTCAGGAATGGCCGCCGGAAAAAACGGCCACACGCCAAACCGATGCGGGGGCTGAACTGCAGCCGATGGTCGTCGCCCGGCATGGGCTGTGGTCGGCCAATGTCGACCTGTGGACTGACTTGTATGAGAGCGGGCGCGACAAGATCATTACCGATGCGCGTCACCAGGCCGTGCCCACCGCCGATGTGGATGCGCGGGTTCGCGCACAGAAACTTGCGCACTGGCTGGAAGGCGGATTTGCGGCGGTTGGCCTGCTGTCGATGTTCGTGCCGGTGCTGGGCGAAGTGATGATGGCGGTGATGGTCGAGCAACTGCTGTACGAGACGTTCGAAGGGGTGATGGAGTGGGAACAGGGTGACCGCGAGGCCGCTCGGCAGCACCTGATCGACGTGGCACAGAACCTGGCCATGCTGGGGCTGATGGCCGGGGTCGGCAAGGGCCTGGCGAAATTGCCCAAGGTTGAGACGCCGCCGTTGATCGACGAACTTCAGCCTGTCAAGTTGCCCAACGGCGAGCAACGCCTGTGGAAACCGGACCTTGTGCCCTATCGCAGCGACGTGAAGCTGCCCGCCGAGTCAGTGCCCGATGAGCTGGGCCTGCATCGCCATGACGGCCAGCACATTCTGCCCCTCGACGGCGGCAACCATGTGGTGGAACAAAACCCGGTCAGTGGCGAGTATCAAATTCCCCATCCAACCCGTGCCGATGGCTACGCGGTGCCCCTGGAACACAACGGAGCGGGTATCTGGACCCATGGCGCTGAAGACCCGCTGACCTGGGACGGCCCGACCCTGATGCAGCGCCTGGGGTATCGCGCCCAGGCCCTGAGCGATGCCCAGCTTGAGCGCGTGCGCACGGCCTGTGGTGCCGACTACGACACCTTGCGCCGCCAGTATGTCGAGCAGGATCGGCCGTCGGCGCAGCTCAGCGACACCCTCAGCCGTTTTCGTATCGAGCATGACCTTGAAACCTTCGCGCAGCAGATCGCCAGTGATGATCCCCGAGTCTTCGCCCAGGCGGACCTGGGCTTGCAGTTCAAAATCATGCGCAGCCAGGGCCTGTTGCCGCAGAAGCCGGCCTGGCGGGTGTTGGACAGCCGGATGAAGGTTATCTGGGAAGACCCGCCCGGGCCGCAAGGAAGCTCCCAGCGCGTCACGTTTGTGGTCAGTGAAGACACCCGTACTCAGGGCTCGTTGCTGGAGAGCATGCTGGTTCTGTTCAAGGCCAACCGAGTGGACATGAGCAGCGTGCCCGGGACCTCGCAGATGAGCGTGGCCGAGAGGGCCCGCGCGTGGCGCAAAGAGATCGCAGCCGATGCGCAGCACAACCGGCTGACGCTTTTTGAATCCCTCTACGATGCGCAGAATACGGCCGCCGACCCTTTGATCGGGCGGGTCAAGGCGCGCTACCGGCACCTGCCGGACGCCGTGGTGGAGCAACTGCTGGAACACGCCACCGAGGCGGAACTGGAAGCCCTCGGCCGCCCCGGTGAACTGCCGCCACGGATCGATCAGTGGGCGCAGTGGTGCCAGCAGGAGCTGCGCCTGACCCGGGCCTATGAAGGGCTGCACCTGGATATTTCCGCCGGTGTCGACAGCGAACGGCTGGCGTTGCGCAGCCTTGAAACCCTGCCCGGCTGGCCGGCGCAGGCGCGGTTTGAATTGCGAGAAGGCGGGCCACAGGGCCGGCTGCTGGACAGCATCGGCGACGCGCAGTCGCCAGTGCGGGGCGTGTTGTCGGTCAACGATGGCTCCGGCTTTGCCCAGGACGGTGCCGGCAGCCTGTATTGCGCGGTGCTGTCCTACCTGTCGCCCGAGGAACGGCAGGCGCTGGGTTTCACCTTGCGCGATGGCCTGCGGATGAAACAGGCTGTGGAACAGGCGCCGTTGCCACGGGATGACTTGCGGTCGGTGTTGCATGAACAGCGGGTGCTCAAGCCTGATCTTGCGCCCGGTTCGCGGCTGATCGGTGGCATGCCCCTGCGTCAGCAACTGGCAAGCCTGTTGCGCACACCACGCGGTCGGATCATCAAGTTGTACCCCGACTTTACCGAGGGTGAAGCCGATGCATTTCTGCAAAACCTGGGCGGCTCTCCCCGTAATGAATTGAGCCGGCTGGAGGGCGAGTTTGCGACCTTGAAACAGGAGTTGTCGGCCTGGGTGCAAGAGCCGGCCTCACAACCTGGCGACCACCGCTGGAAGATCGCGGAAAGACAGGCCATCGCCCTCAAGCTCCAGCGCTGCTGGCAGCGTCGCAGTGGTACGACACTGAACCTGCAATTGGCGAGAGAGTTGCCCCCGTTGAACGCAAGCTTCAACCATATTGAGGAACTGGTCCTTGATGGTTCGACCTTTAAGGATCGCGCCGGTGGGTTCCTCAAGAGGTTTACCCGGCTCAAGCGCCTGCGTATCAAGGTCGCGTTTTTTAGCCGTATTCCCGAGGCGGTTGCCGACATGAAAGAGTTGGCTCACCTGGACTTGAGTGACTGCCTGATTCCCATGAGTGCAAGGGATATCGCCCTGCTGGAGGGGTTGAGTACGCTGCAAACCCTGAACCTGCAGCGAAATGTGTTGATGGGGCGCGTGCTGGATTTCAGCGGGCTGCGCCAATTGCAGAGTCTCAACCTGAGTGACACCGGCATCAGCCAGTGGCCCACTGGGCTTGTGGAACAACCGAACCTGCAACTGGTGGATCTGCGCAACAACCAATTGCGGGAAGTGCCGCCCGCCATCCTCAATCCCGCGCCTGAACAACTGGAGGCGCAAGCCCGCATCAATCGCGTGACCCTGCTGCAAGGAAATCCGTTTTCCTTGGACGGCTATCAACAGCTCAAGGCGTATTCGCAACGGCTGACAGATACGCGGCCGGAGCTATTGGTGGGCGGGCAGCCCGGCGCCTTTGAGGTACTGGACCCGCTGGCCACCCGGGTTCGCGATCTGTACCCCGAGTTCGACGATGAGCAGGTGCAAGCCTTCCTGCAACCGCTGGAGCAGGCGGAGGCGGAGGCGAAATTGGCAGCCCTGGAGCAAGAGTACGAGCGGTTGAACAGCCAGCTGTCGTCTTGGGCATTCTCCGGAGTGGGCGAGTCGCAAAGATACAGGGCGCTTCGACGGGTAGTACAAGCGGACGCTGCCCAAGAGCATCGGTACCAGGCGATGGGTCGCATCCTGCGCTGCTGGCGGCGCGAGACCGCACAACAACTGGCTAGCGACGGCACTCCGATCGGCCTGGAACTTAACCTGAGCGAACTGCGGTTACCGAGCCTGCCGGACCTGGATGCCGACTTCAGCCATGTGGGTTCGTTGAAGTTGAGGAAAATGGAGCTGAGCAGTTCGCCGGACGGTTTTCTGACGCGATTTCGGCACGTGCGCTGGCTGGACATGGCGGGCAACCAATTGACACGGCTGCCCCAGGCACTGGAGCACATGAACGGCCTGACCCGCCTGAATCTAAGCTTCAACCGCATTCGATTGACCGCTGAAACCGCACGAGTGTTGTCCGAGCGAACCACCCTCAGAGTGTTGTCGCTGCAGAATAATCCCCTGGGCATGGCGCCGGATTTCAGCGCAATCACCGATATGCGTGGACTCGCTCTCGGCAATACGCAACTTGAGGCGTGGCCGGTGGGTTTGTTTGAGCAACCGTCGCTCGATTGGGTTGTGCTGGACAACAATCGGATCACCACCATTCCCGACAGCGTGGTGGCACCCTCGGCTGAAAACCTGGAGCGGATCGCACGGACCAATAACGTAACAAGCCTCGCCAACAACCCACTGTCCGAGGCAACCCAGCAACGGCTGAATGATTACTGGGATCGCCTTGAGCGAGAGCATCCTGACCTGGCACGTAACCGGGCTGAATCGGGTTTCAGGTTTTATTCCGTGGGCGCCGGCGTGCCGACTCGACCGAACCCTCAGGTTTCTATGCAAATCCTGCGCTGGACTGTCGACCTGCCAGCGGACCAACTGGCGACGCGCGAGGCGCAATGGTCAGCATTGGCCAGGCATGAGAAAGCTGACGGGTTCTTTAACCTGCTCGCGGGCCTGGAAAACGCCGGCGCTGGCGAAGAAGATCTGCAGCAGCGGGTGTGGGCGGTCATCGATACGATTACCCAGGACAGTGTCAAGTCTGAAGCATTGCGCGAGCAAATGTTCGAATGGGCGGGACGCCCGGCGTGTTGTGACCGTGCGTCCTTGTCGTTCAGCAATCTGGAGATCATGTCGCTGGTCTACCGGGCCGAGTCCCAGGCAGAGCAGGGGCAGCAGGCGGCGCAGCTGTTGAAGTTGGCACGTGGGCTGTTCCGCCTGGATGAAGTGGAGAAAATGGCCCTGACGGATATCGAGCGTCGGACGGCGGCGATCCGCAGCACGCCGGGGCTGACGCTTCTGGAACAAGATGCCCGCATTGCCCTGCTGGAAGAAGTCGAAATCCGCCTGGCTTACCGCTACGGCCTCAAGGACCGCCTCAAGCTGCCGGCGGCGCCCAGCCAGGCCAGGTTCATCCAGTTGGGGCAAGTCACTGCGCCGATGCTCAATCAGGCGTACGACGCGGTCATTGCCCTGGACAACTCCCCGGCGGAATTTCAAGCATTGCTGGCGCGGGACTTCTGGAAAGACTATGTGACCAACACCTACCGCCCGCAGTTCGAGGCGAAGCGCAAACCGTTTGATGTGCATCAGGCCAGCCTGCATGATCGCTCTTCATCGGGCGAACTGTCGGGCAGCGCTTATACCGAGCAGGCCGATACGCTGGCAGCGCAGTGGCAGATAGAAGAGTCCGAGTTGATCGAGACGTTGAGCCGAGAGCTGCTGGAAAAGCATCCGCTCTAAGTACACCTGCGTCAGGTGTCGTTCATTGCCGGTGAGCATTTTGATTCACCTACATATCTAGGGACGTTCAGGCAGCGCAATTCGATAGGTTGGATTCTTTACAGCCCGTCATGGATGGCCCGATATGTCAGAACAACCCATTAACCCCACCCCCGAAGGCACGTTCAACGTTGACCTTCGGGGTGTGCATTACGACTTTCTCAAAAACCGCGTCCCAGCCTGGTTTCTTGGGGCCTTGAACCGGCGCCAGGAAGAACTCGCCAACCACCAGATGGAACTGCCCAACTGGTACCTGAACGCCACGCATCAGCAAAAGGCTGACCTGGCTGACAGCCATACCCGTTATCGCGAGGCCCTGAACCAGGTCGAGAACACCCTGGGCGAGATCAGGGACGTAAAGGCGTTTGCCGAGCAGCCGCTTAAAGACGCCATCAAGCAACGCTTCAACCTGGATCTGGACGTCAACAACGTCTATTTCGCCAGCAAGTATGAGGTTAACGCTCGCGGCGATCTGGGCGGTGCGTTTGTCTTCGACCAGCACCGTGGCCCGTCGCAACGCTTTGAGTACCGGGGTATTTCCCTGCTGGAGGCGGCCCTGGCCAATTTCGTTCCCGACGAAGAAAAAGCCAGTGAGTGTGCAGATTGCCAGGTCATCACAACCTGGAGCGCGTATGACGGCGAAATCATCCCGAGCCCCGAGGCGATCAAAGGTGCCGCCCTGGCCATAAACCCCCATGAGTTTGCCCAGCTGTGCCGCACCCTGGACTTGGGCGGTTTGTATCAGAAGCACCTCAAGGCGATTGTCCAACCCACGGATAACAGCCAGCGCGCCGCTCTGGAAACTCAATTGCGAGAGCATCAGCGACAACTGTTGGCGCTGAGCGCCGAGGTGGCGATGCACCAGCCCGAATGGGGGATCAGCGCCGACGGCTATCGCATGATCCAACAGGTCATCACTGACCCGGGCAAGGCCACTCTCGATGGCAAACCCGTGACGTTTGCCGCGCTGAAGGTGTTCGGCAGTGTGCTGGTGGGGCCCTTGCTGATTGGCCCCGCGCGTCTCGACTCTGACAGGGTCGAGCGGCTGCTGGTACACATTCCCCATGACCCACAGCAACCGCTCAAGGAGTATGCGTCCAGTAGCGAGTTCATGGCCGACCTCAGAACCCGCTTGCACGGTGTGTCGTACCGGCGCTTTTTCAGCCGATTCGTGCCCCAGGGCGACCAGGGCAGGTTTTTCCGGCAATTCAACCTGCTGTACAAACCCGCCAATGGCAACGGCGTGGCGGGTGATTACCCGCTGGCGGCAACGCCCAAGCGATTGCCCATAGAGGAGACGGGCGTCAACGGCAACCTGTGGGAACAACTGCGTAAGGCGCAGGTGCGCAAGATTCTGGCCGATGCCCGCGCCGTCGCGGTGCCCACCGGGGATGAAGACCAAAAGGCACGCATCGCGCGACTGGAGGGCTACGTGGATGCGGTGATCAGCGTGTTCAATCTCGCCGCTTTTGTCGTGCCGGGGCTGGGCCCGGTCATGCTGCTCGTGGGTGCGACGCAGATGTGCTTTGAAGTGTATGAAGGCATCGAAGCCTATGAGCGAGGCGATGTGAAAACGATGTGGGCACACTTTTCCAGCGTTGCCCTCAATGTCGCGATGCTGGGCGTCGGGGCCAAGGTGTTGCCGAGTATCAACACAGCGGGAGTGGTCGACAATCTGAGGCCCGTCACCCTGGCGTCGGGCAAGCAGCTGCTGTGGAACCCTGACCTGTCGCCTTACAAGGTGCCCATTGAGTTGGGCGCCGATGCAACGCCGGATGAGTTGGGGCTTTACCAGCACAACGGCCAGACCATCCTGGCCCTCGATGGCGATTATTTCCGTGTCGTACAGGACGCTGAAACAGGGCAGCATCATATTCGCCACCCCACCCGAGCCGATGCTTATCAACCGCAGCTTGGGCATAACCATGCCGGTGTCTGGAGCCACGAGGTGGACGCGCCGCTGACCTGGGACCGTCAGACCCTGATCAGGCGCCTGGGGCTTGAACAGACGCCGCTTAGTCCCGAGCGGCTGGAGCAAGCCCGTGCCGCCAGCGGTGTGGAGGATGACGTGTTGCGTCAGGCGGTTGTCGAGCATGAGCCGGTGCCCCTGATGCTCAACGACACCCTCGAGCGCTTCAAGGCCCATCAAGCCTTGACGACCTTTGTCGAGCAAATGAGCAGCGCTGAACCTGCCGAGTACGCCAAGGCCGATCCGGCGCTGCAACTGCAGATTATGCAGCGACACGGCATGTTGCCCACAGACGTGGCGTTGCGGGTCCTGGCCAGTCACGGCAGGGTGCTCTGGCAGAGTGAGGCTCTGGCGTCCTGGCCCACGCGAGTGGTCGTACTCACGGACGAGCAACTGATTCGGGGGCAGTTACTTGAGCAAGTATTGAACACGTTGCAGGGCATTGATCCGCAGCTCAAGGACGTCCCGGGCAGTGCGTTGGACGCGCAGGCGGTACGGGCGGGTAAATTACGTCAGCACATCGCCGACACCGTCGATACGTTCAAAAGCGCGTTGATTGAAGAGCGTTACAAGGCATTGACTGCCTCCGTCGATCCCGACGTGCAGAGGGTGATGGCCAGCCACCCCATGCTGCCGACGTCAGTGGCTGAGCAGTTACTCAGCGGGTTGACGGTCGAAGCGCAGCAGGCGTTTCACGACACCGGCTTGTTGCCACCTCCGCGCATCGAGCAAGCGAAGTGGTATGAGCAGGAAGTGCGGGTGTCGCGTGCCTATGAGGGGCTTCACCTGGACACGCCGGGCAATCTGGACAGCCTGCGCCTGGCCTTGCATAGCGTGGAAACGTTGCCTGGATGGCCGCAAGGAACGCGGATGGAACTGCGCCAATATTCGGCCACGGGGCCGCTGCTGGATGCGATCGGTTCCCCCAACGCGGTGCAGGTCAAGACGCTGGTCCTGAGGGAAGACGGTTTGTTTGAGGCGCCCATGCCCGGGGACGTTTACGCCGCTGCCTGGGATGCCTTGTCTGTCGCGCAGCGTCAGGCCTTGGCGATCACCGACGCACGCCAGTTAAAGCAGGCCGTTACAGCTTCCCCCTTGCCTCGCGAACAGTTGCGCGCTGTGTTGCTGGCCAATCCTGTGCGTAAACCGGCCTACGACCCCTCCATGCGTCTGTTGGGCGGTAGCGGTATTCGAAAGATGGTCGCCGACGTTTTCAGCTCTTCGCGGGCCAGGGCGAAAACCCGGGCCCGGGTACTGTATCCGACCTTAAACGAGGCAGAACTCACCCACTTTATTGCTTCACTGGCGCCCGACCCGCACGCCAGGTTGACGGCGCTGGAACTCGAATACAAAACCTTCCAACGTGACCTGCAGGTCTGGGTGCGAGCCAATGCCCCGAAAAATCCGGTGACTGCGTATGACCGTGCAGGAGGTTGGGCGCGCGGTTTTGCCGATAGGATCGAAAGCTGCTGGCGCCGCAAGACCGACACCCTCTCGTTGCACGCAGGTCCTGAGCAGGAGTTACCGGTGCTGAATGCAGATTTCAGCCATGTTCGGGCGCTTGAGCTGTATGGCATCAAGTGGTCCGATACGGCTCAAGCATTTATCAAGCGTTTCACCCACGTCAAAGAGCTGGGCATTATCAGCGTGGGGCTCACCGAGCTGCCTGATGTGATCGGCGAAATGAACAACCTGACCTTGTTGAATCTGCGCTCCAACCGCATCCGCTTGACCCCGCAAAGCGCCGCAACACTGGGCGCCTTGGGCAACCTTGAAGAGCTCGACCTGTCGGGTAATGCGCTGGGCCTGACCCCGGACTTCAGTGGCATGAACCGCTTGAAGAAGCTGAGGTTGAGCAACACGCAACTGGCTCAGTGGCCGACGGGGTTGCAACATCAGACGGGCCTGCAGCTCCTCGACTTGCGTTACAACCAACTAAGGGAAGCGCCCTCCTCACACCTCAACCCGCTGGACGATCAGTTGGAAGCGATGGCCAGGATCAACAACGTGACCTTGCTTCACGGTAATCAATTTCCCTCCGATTATTGGATGAAGTTTGACCGTTACTGGAAACGCGTGGACCTGGTGCGGCCCGAGTTGATGAACGCCGAGCATCTCGACGCGTTTGACAGCCCCAACCCCAGGCTTGAAAGGTTTCGGCGCATCTATCCGAAGAAAACCATTGCGCAACTCAAGCGGTTTATCTGGGGGGCGTCAGAAGACGACCTGCTCAAGGTCGAACGGGAATTTGACACGCTGGAAAGACAGCTGAACGCCTGGGCGTTTTCGGGGGGCGGTACGAGTCAGCATTACGTTCTCACCTCGGAGCGGGGCCTCAACTTCTCGGCCGCCGACGACAGGTTCATGGCGCGGCAACGGATCCTCCAGTGCTGGCGCAAGGAAGGCCAGCAGGTGAGCGCCTTCGACGGTACACCGATCGGCTATGAATTGGACCTCAGTGGCCTGAGTCTGCCCAGCCTGCCGGATCTGGATGTCGATTTCAGCCATGTGGCCTCGCTCAAACTGAAAAACATGGGCCTGAATGCTTCGCCGGAAGGGTTTCTCACGCGATTCCGACAGGTGCGCTGGCTGGATATGTCGAACAACCGACTCTTGGCATTGCCGCTGGCGCTGGGCGAAATGAATGGCCTCACTCGTTTGACCTTGAACGGCAACCAGATCCGGCTGACCCCGACAGCCGTCGGCATCCTGTCTGGGCGCATCACCCTCAGGGCCTTGTGGCTGTCTAACAACCCGCTGGGCCTGGCACCGGACTTCAGCCTGCTGACTGACATACGTACGGTGGACCTGAGAAATACCGGCATTGATACGTGGCCTACCGGGCTGACCGAGCACACGGGGATTAACGAGATATACCTGAACAATAACCAGATCACGACGATCCCGGATGCGGTCATCGCCCCGTCAGAGGCGAACCTGGGCCGCATGGCCCAGGTGAATAACGTGACCGACGTGAGCAATAACCCTTTGTCGGTGGCCACTGTGCAACAGGTGAGCGCCTACCGTGCCCGCCTTGAACAGGCCCGGCTGGCGACTCCGGATAACCCCAGCCGCCTGGTCGCCACGGCACTGAATAGTTCGACCAGAGCGCCAGTGGGCACGGCTTCGCAAAACCCGTTCCAGCGCTGGGTCCTTGGGTTGCCCGGGGACCAAGTCACGCTGCGCCGCGCCCAATGGCGTGTATTGCAGGAGCAGGAAGGCGCGGCACCTTTCTTCGAGATTCTGCAGCGCCTGGACCTGACGAAGGCCGACAGCAGCGACCTGCGGCGCCGAGTCTGGGAGGTGATCGACAGCATCAGCGAAAACACCCCCGAGTCCCAACGCCTGAGCAAGGAACTGTTCGACCTGGCCGGCGAGCCGGGTTGCTGCGACCGTGCTGCGTATTCGTTCAGTAACCTGGAGGTCAGGACCCTGCTCTACAAGGCCCGGACGCAGGCCATGGATCAGACCCTGGGCACACAGTTGTCCGAGTTGTCCAAGGGGCTGTTGCGTTTGCATGAGGTCGACAAGATCGCGGCGGCGGACATCCAGCGCAGCGAAGCCATCGTCAACGACCCTGCCGTGTCCACGGCCGATAAACTGCCCCATAGGCAGCGTTTGGCAGAGGAGGTGGAAATCCGTCTGGCCTATCGCTACGGCCTCAAGGACCGCCTGCAATTACCGGGGCAGCCACAGCACGTCACGTTCATCGGCATGGCGGGGGTCACGCCCACGATGCTGGACGGTGCCTATGCCAAGGTGATCGCGTTGGATAACTCCGCCGAAGAGTTTCAGGCGCTGCTGTCTCGGGAATTCTGGCAAGACTATGTCACCCGGAAATACCGCTCGCAGTTCGATGCCCAAAGCGAGCCTTACCAGCAACAGTTGGCCGCGCTGCATGAAAAACAGCAGGCCCAGGAACTGTCGGCGACCGTCTACAAAGAGAAAGCCGATGACCTGCATGCGCAACTGGCAATCAAGGAGGGCGAACTGATCGGCAGGCTGACCCGCCAGGAAATCGCCGAAATGCGGCTCCCCCGGGAACCCCTTGAGGCGCTGGTTGAAGCCGACGCGGTGCCGGGTTTGCAGCTTTCACAGGCGCGTGCCATTGAGTTCAACAAGGCACCGTATTTTATTGCAAGCATGCCGGACGCGGGCGACGGTCAGCATTATCTGTTGTGGGTGCAGAACCCGAATAACCCCTACGAACTGGTCAGCAGCGGCATTGTCGCCAAGCCGGAGGTGGCGGGAGGCTGGACGCGCAGAGGCTTGGCGGGCGGCGGGTCTGACAGTGAATTTGAGGAGGCCGTGGAATCCATGGCGGCGGCGCCCTATACGTCAGACGAACTTCGCACCATGAGGCAGCAAATTCACTTTACGGTCAGGCAACACCCGCCGGGGACTTACGTGCGTGCCAACAACGGCAAGTACCCGTTGAGAGATCTCCAGGGCAGGCCGGTGCGTATTCGCAAGCTGGAGAGAAGCATCACCCTGGAGTCCGGTACTCACTACACCTCAGAGCCCATCAAGCCTTACATCAAGTTTGAAGGATATGAGGGCGTCGGCGCGCTGTATGAAGAAAAACTGCAGGTGCGCGCGTTCAACGAGCAGGATATGCAGGTGCCGCAAGAAAAGTCCCTGATAGGACAAAACATGGTCGTTGCCAACCGGCGTATCGCCAAAGGCGAAATAGTCGGTGTGTATGGCGGGACCATTCTTCCCACAGGAATTTTCGGGTCCGAAGGGCACACCTACACCATGCGTGTCGGCGACAGGCCGACCCTCAAGATAGACGTGCTCACCAGTGAGCCGATCTTCCTGTCGGGAGACAACATCCTTTCCAGAATAAACACCGTTCTGGAATATGACGCGGATGGCAAGCCGCTACGCCAGGCTGCCCAGGGCTATAACGTGGAAGCCGTGTCCTTCGAGATTGAGGCGGACCTGATGCTGGGAGTGGGCGAGAGCGCCACACCAAAAAGAAAGGACTACACCCTGCCAGTGGTATTTGCGACGCAAGATATTCCAGCGGGGGCAGAACTGCGCATGAATTACCAATACTCCGACGAGATGATAAAAACGTTGTTCACGTAATATTTTTCACATCGGGAGGCTTGATGCCGCGGTGCGTTCCTCCTGGACACGTGCGTCTTCAGGAGGGACGTGGAGGCACGGAAAGCGGCGTCCAATCCGCGTGAGCTGCTCTGATCGAGCCCTGCTATATAGTTATCACATGCTTCAAAAAACCACTGCATAAGATGGCAACCTTACTCATTACGAGGTTGTCATCCCATGCCGGATCTCACGGTTACCACCCCACCAACCCTCCCGCCCGGAGATAAAGGGCAACATTACACGTTGATCAAACAGGCGATTCCGACTTGCCTCATCAACAGCTCTCCACCGCGTCGCCGGGCCCTCAAAGAAACCTCGCCAGATATTCCTGCCTGGTATGCCGCTGCTTCCCAGGCGCAGAAGGATCAGCTCAGCACGCTGCTGGACGCCCGTTGTGTTTCGCAGAACAAACTGGAGAAATACTTCAGCAGCATCCAACTGCTGCAAGCGTTTGCCCAGCCATTGCTGGAGGCGAAATTAAAAGCGTCCGGCCATGTACTGGACGTCAATCAAACCTGGCTACGCCTGTATTTCCCGGTCGAAAACGCCTTTGGTGCAAAGACCGGCGGTTTCAAGGTCAAGACGTTTTCGTTGCTCAAAGCCGCGCTCTGCAACTTTGAGGCGCGCGAGGCCGAGGAGGATTTTTTCGACAGCGCCTCGGGGTTTATCACGGCACCGAATGAGCAGGGCCATTTCGAGCGCCACACCACAACCCTGGAAATCCATACCTTCGCACAACTGTGCCGTGAGCTGGATCTGGGCGATCAATATCAGACTTACCTGCGGCCAATGTTGCACCATCCCGACGGCCGCAAGCCCTATGTCCGCTATCAGATAGACGCCTTCAAGGTGGCGGCTCACCTGGCGCTGATCAAGGGCGATATCGGCCACAGCGATTACGCGCTGTTGCAGCGCGTGGAAACGGGAGAAAAGCGCATCATGCTCGACGGCAAACGGGTCCGGTACCGCCGCCTCAGCCT
Organism: Pseudomonas sp. BIGb0558; assembly: GCF_024807515.1. NCBI lineage: Bacteria > Pseudomonadati > Pseudomonadota > Gammaproteobacteria > Pseudomonadales > Pseudomonadaceae > Pseudomonas > Pseudomonas sp. BIGb0558. The sequence goes on along the minus strand of NZ_JANUEW010000002.1, from coordinate 72,896 downwards.
GATGAACCTGGCCTTGCGTGAATGCTTGATCATCGCTCCCTGTCGCCAGCCTCGTCTTCCGTGCTGGGTTATTGTCTACATCCCCGATGACCCCGACCATCCCATCAAGCGTTATGAGTCATTCGAGGAATTCAGCAAGGAGCTGACCGATCGCTTGACGGCGAGCGCCAGTAGGACCGCCGACCGCTCCAACGGCTGGACAGCCACGCAGTATCAGCAATTTTTCGCAAGGTTCGTAGCCGACGCGGATCGTGCGTACTACTACCGCAGGCTGACGGAACTGGTGGTGGACGCTCCTCCCCAGCCGTTCGGGGAGCAGTGGTTGCGTTCGGAGTGGGGGCGGTTACTGACGGCGCCGTCTTTTTCCACTGAACCCTCCTATGACGAGCCGCAGCCGTCTGTGCGCGTTTCTGCGACCGACCCCGAATTCAATATCCAGGCCTACGAGCTCAACGGTCTTGTGACGAGCGTGGACCTTTGGGTGTATCGCTATGCCAGCTTGCGCGGGCAGATGCTGGCGGATGCCCGAAACCAGGCGGTGAGCACTGCGGAGGCTGACGAGGCCTCGCGTTCACGGCGAGCGGCGCATTACTTGAGCATCGGCATGTTCGCCTTGAACCTGGTGGGGATGGCCGTGCCGCCGTTGGGCGTGGTGATGACTGCCGTGACGGCCGGCCAACTGCTCTACGAGATCGTTGAAGGCGTCACCGAACTGAGCCAAGGTGACCGCGAGGCCGGTTGGTCGCACATCACCGATGTGCTGGAAAACCTGGCGTTGCTGGTGGTGCAGGGAGCGGCGCTGCACTTTACGGTCTCGCCTTTCATCGAGCAGCTCAAGGCGGTGACCTTGCCCAGCGGCAATACCCGCCTATGGAAACCGGACCTGTCAGCCTACGAGCACACCTCGCCGCTACCTGGAACCGCCACGTCTGATGAGCGGGGGTTGCACACCTTCAATGGTAAAACCCTGCTGCTCTTGGAAGGCCGGCGGTATGCGTTGCAGAAAGACCCAGTGCTTGACCGGTACAGCATCACCCATCCCACCCGGTCAGACGCCTACCAACCGAAACTGACGGAAAATGGCGCTGGCCTCTGGAATCATGAGGCAGAGAGCCCGCACAGTTGGGAGGGCGTGAAGCTGATGCGGCGTTTGGGGCCGATGACGGAGGGTTTGAGCGATACCCAGTTGCAGCAGGTTCGACACGTGGCGGATGTGAGCGAGGATGTGCTGCGCCGCGTGCACGTGGAGGGCGAGCCGGTACCGGCCATTTTGCTCGACACGCTGCGCCAGTTCAGGGCCTACCACGATGCTGAACAGGTAGCGCAAGGCATCCGGGCCAACCTGCTCCCCGACGCCTTATGCAGTTACTCGGCCTCTCTTGCAGTGGAAATGCCGAGGTGGCCGAAGGCCAAGGCCATTGAGGCGTTTGTGGCGACGACCCTGGAGGGCGACTCGGTCAAATACGGTAACCAGAGTGCCAGCAGAGCCGAGACCTTGAGGGTCAGCCGTGATGACTTGGTGAACGGCCTATTGCCCAGGCGTATTGTCGAGTTTCTGGATGAACGCGAGCTGGAGGACTTGATAGAGATCTATCCCCCAAAAGACCCGCAGGCGCGCATTGATGCATTGCGCGATCAGCTGGAAAACCATGCCAAAGGCGCCAAGGTGCGCTTGATGCGCAGTATCTACGAGACGCAGCGGCCAAAGGTCGATAGTCCTGTCGCCTTGATTCAACGCGATTTCCCGAGCCTGCCTGGCCTGATGGCGCAAGAGCTGCTGGCAGACGTCCCGCCGAAGCAGTTACAGAAAATGGTCGACAGCCGACGTATTCCGCTGGAGTTGGCTGAAAATGCCAGGGTGATGCAGCGCCGGTTTCGCCTTGCGCTGGCCTATGAGGGGTTGTACCTGGAAGCCATGGCGGGTCCTGACACTGAAGCCCTGGTGCTCAACACCCTACCGGCGTTGCCGGGTTGGTCGGATAACCTGCGCCTGGAAATACGCGAGGCAGGCGTTGAGGGGGTGTTGCGGGCCAGCCTTGGTCCGAAGAACGCGACAGATCGCAAAATACTGGTACGGGTGGGTGATGGGCGCTATCAGGCTTTTGACGGCCGCGGTCAGCAATTACATGGCATCAATGGTCTCTATGGCACGTTGCAACACGCGTTGCCCGATGCTCATCGCAACAGGATCGGTCTGCCCCATGTTGGTCAGGGGGAGGAGTTGAAAGTGTTGGTGATTCAACATGCGATTCCCCGTGAGCAGTTGGCTGGCAGCTTGGGTATGCAACCGGCAAGACGGACATCTTTTCCGCCGTGGCAGACCTTCCCTGATGGCCGTCGCGGGTATCCGTTGAGTGGGCGCGGGGGGAATCAATGGGATCAGATCACGCAGGAGCGGGTTCGTAAGCTTTACCCGCATATGGCGCGTGACGAAATGCTCACAATGATCCAGGAGCGGGGCGCCCTTGATCTCACGTGGCTCAAGGCGTTAGAGGATGAGTACAAAACCATGCAATCCACATTGATGAGGTGGATGACCACACATAAGGAAGGTGTGGAGCGTTTTGGCGCAGAGGACCGCAAGGTGCTTAGCGCCAGACGCAGGATTTATGACACGCTGATTGATGCCTGGAAACGAGTCGGCCCAGGGCACCTCGATGCCCATGGTCGCTATCTGGGGCAGAAAATAGAATGGCACGAAGTGGAACTGGGTCAGCAGTTGCAAGCGTTGCCTGCGTTAACGGCAAACTTCGATCATGTCACCTACGTCGGGTTGTATGACGTGGATGTGACGGATGCGGACATCGTGCCGTTCCTTGCAAACTTTCGGGGGCTACGTCGATTGAATGTGGAGGCCTGCGAGCTGACTCAACTGCCGGCGGCCATCGAGCAGATGCCACACCTGAGGCGGCTGTCGCTGGGGGGCAACCACATTGTCTTGACGTCTGAAGATGTCCTGCGGCTGAAGGGCTGTGTGCAGTTGAGAGAGTTGGCCCTGAGCATTAACCCGCTTGGCTTGTCACCCGATGTCAGCCGGATGCCCCTGTTGCGCAGACTTTTACTGAATGACACAGGCCTGCAGGAATGGCCCACCGGCGTGTTCCGCGTGCCCCGGCCAGCGGATTTCATCCTGGATATGCAGAGCAACCCTCTATCTCGGGTTCCCGAATTTGCGCCCGGCTCCGATAAGGCGCTGATTGTGGCGCGAACCTTCCTCTCCCGCGACGGGTTGGAGCCTGATGAGCTTGCACGGTTCAAGTCGTACATTGAGGCTGCCGGGCGGGATCCGGATCGCCGTATGCCTGCCAGAGGGAGTCTTGACAGTGACCTGTGGAAAACCGGTTATTCGGATGAGGAGTGGCCTTCCAGGCAGCTGTTATGGGAAATGCTTGAGGGAGCGTTTGGCTCGGAAGGTTTTTTCGACGTAATCAGAGCAGTCAGGAATTCCGGCGATGCGCTGGCGCCAGGCGGTCGATGGTTGCCGGAACTGACCGCCAAAGTCTGGCGCATGCTGGAGGCCATGGGTGAAGACGTGTTGCTGCGAGAAGAGTTGTTCTTGATGGCAAGAGACACCACGGCCTGCGTTGATGCTGGCGCACAGTTGTTCAATTCGATGGGGGTTGTGGTACTGCTGCGGTCAGCCTATTTCAGCGAGGATGTGGCCTCAGTGCGCCGGGCTGTGTTCAAACTCGCCCGGGGCAAGTGGCGGTTGGATGAGCTGGGGCGCGTTGCTCATGATCGCGTGGCGCGGCTGCTGGAGCAGGGAGTCAAATTTCCGGAGTATGACGAACAGGGCCAGCGCGTTCAGCATGAAGACGCTCACGGAGAGCCCATCGACGACATCGATGAGGTCGAGATCTATTTGGCGTATACCGTCCCGTTGGCGACCCGGCTGGATTTACCGTGGCAATCCAGGACCATGATGTTTCGCGAGGACTACGTGACCCCGTCGATGGTCGATTCGGCGTTCGAACGCGTAAAAGCGCTCGATCAAGGGGAACAGCTGCGTACCCACTTGCTTGAACAGCCAATGTGGACTGACTTCCTGCAGCGTGCCCATCACGCTGAGTACGCAGTGGTTGCCGAAAAATTCGACGCGTTGATCGATTACCAGGCTGCGCAGAAAAAGTGGGCCGGTGATGCCGGCCTGAGCGAGAGTGCAAGGCAGGCCTTGCGCCAGACTATCGGCCAGGCGGCGCAACGCCTGGGCCGCTCTGGCGCTGACAGTGAGCCTGGGCGGCTAATGTCCGACTCGGAATATGGCGACGCATTCGACCGCATTAACGCCGAGCTGATAACCCTGAACCAGAGGTTGACCGACCAGGCGATCAGTGAATTTGCCTAGAACAGAAAGTAACGCTGGGCCATCGGCAAAACCTCCGCAGGCTCACACCACAGCAATACACCGTCGGCCTTGACCTGGTAGGTCTGCGGATCCACCTCGATATCCGGCAGGTAGTCGTTGTGGATCAGGTCGGTTTTCTGCACGCTGCGGCAACCCTTGACCACCGCAATCTGCTTTTTCAATCCCAATTGCTCGGGCAAGCCTGCCGCCAGCGCCGCCTGGCTGATAAACGTCAGGCTGGTGGCGTGCAGCGAGCTGCCGAAGCTGGCAAACATCGGACGGTAATGCACTGGCTGCGGCGTTGGGATCGAGGCGTTGGCATCTCCCATCAGGCTTGAGGCAATCGCGCCGCCCTTGAGGATCAAGGTCGGCTTGATCCCGAAAAACGCCGGGCGCCACAGCACCAGATCCGCCCATTTGCCCACTTCGATGGAGCCCACTTCATGGCTGATGCCGTGGGTGATCGCCGGGTTGATGGTGTACTTGGCGATGTAGCGCTTGGCGCGGAAGTTGTCGTTGCCTGCGCCGTCTCCCGGCAGCGGGCCGCGCTGTTTTTTCATCTTGTCGGCGGTCTGCCAGGTGCGGGTGATCACTTCGCCGACGCGGCCCATGGCCTGGCTGTCGGAGCTGATCATCGAGAACGCGCCGAGGTCGTGCAGGATGTCTTCGGCGGCGATCGTCTCACGGCGGATGCGGCTTTCGGCGAAGGCCACGTCTTCGGCAATGCTCGGGTCCAGGTGATGGCAGACCATCAACATGTCCAGGTGTTCGTCGATGGTGTTGCGGGTAAACGGCCGGGTCGGGTTGGTGGAACTGGGCAGCACATTGGGGAAGCCGCAGGCCTTGATGATGTCGGGTGCGTGACCGCCACCGGCACCTTCGGTGTGGTAGGTGTGGATGGTGCGGCCCTTGAACGCGGCGAGGGTGGTTTCGACAAAGCCGGATTCGTTGAGGGTGTCGCTGTGGATCGCCACCTGCACGTCGTACTCGTCGGCCACGCTCAGGCAGTTGTCGATGCTCGCCGGGGTGGTGCCCCAGTCTTCGTGGAGCTTGAGGCCGATGGCGCCGGCCTTGACCTGTTCGATCAACGGCTCCGGCAAACTCGCGTTGCCCTTGCCGGTGAAGCCGATGTTCATCGGGAACGAGTCGGAGGCCTGAAGCATGCGTGCCAAATGCCACGGGCCCGAGGTGCAGGTGGTGGCGTTGGTGCCGGTGGCCGGCCCGGTGCCGCCGCCGATCATGGTAGTGACGCCACTGGTCAGTGCTTCTTCGATTTGCTGCGGGCAAATGAAGTGGATGTGGGTGTCGATACCGCCGGCGGTGAGGATCATGCCTTCACCGGCGATCACCTCGGTGCTGGCGCCGACGCAGATGGTCACGCCGGGCTGGATGTCCGGGTTGCCGGCTTTGCCGATGGCAAAGATGCGACCGTTTTTCAGGCCGACGTCGGCCTTGACGATGCCCCAGTGATCGATGATCAGCGCGTTGGTGATCAGGGTGTCGACCACTTCATGGGCGAGCAGTTGGCTCTGGCCCTGGCCATCGCGGATCACCTTGCCGCCGCCGAATTTGACTTCTTCGCCGTAGACGGTGAAGTCCTGTTCGACTTCGACGAACAGCTCGGTGTCGGCCAGGCGGACCTTGTCACCGACGGTGGGGCCGTACATGTCGGCGTAGGCTTGTCTGGAAATCTTCATGTGCATGCCTTGAGATTCAGGAAAGTTTGAAATCGTTCGCTTCGCTCTCTATCGCGGGCAAGCCCGCTCCCACATTTGGAACGCATTCCCCTGTGGGAGCTGGCTTGCCTGCGATGAGGCCCGAGCAGACACCAGAAAAACTACAGGTCGCCCATGATCCGTCCGGCAAACCCGAACACCCGGCGCTTGCCGCTCAGCTCCACCAGTTCCACTTCACGACTCTGCCCCGGCTCAAAGCGCACAGCCGTGCCCGCCGGGATATTCAGGCGCATGCCACGGCTGGCGGCACGGTCGAAGGTCAACGCGTCGTTGGTCTCGAAAAAATGGTAATGGGAGCCGACCTGAATCGGCCGGTCGCCGCTGTTGGCCACGCTCAGGGTAGCGGTACGCCGGCCCACGTTGAGTTCGATGTCGCCAGGCTGGATCTGAAATTCGCCAGGAATCATGCAGGTTGTCCCAGGGTCTTGAAGTAGATGGCGGTCGGGGTGTAGCGCCCGTCCGGGCTTTGGCAGTAGTTGGGCAGTTCACCGATCTTGGTGTAGCGCAGCGACTGGTAGAAGGCTTCGGCGCCGGAGCCGGCTTCGGTGTCCAGGTACAACAGCCCGCGCTTGTATTGGCGGGCGCTCAGTTCCAGCGCGGCCATCAGCTGTTGGCCGAGGCCTCGGCGCCGGGCCTCGCTGTGCACCAGCAGCTTTTGCACTTCGGCACGGTTCAGGCCGTTGGCCTTCAGGCACAGCGCCAACTGCACGCTGGCCACCACCACTTCATCGCGCACCACCACCCACAGCAGCAGGCTGCCGTCTTCGATACTCGCCTGCACGCCGCTGAGGTAGCTGCGGGCCTGGGTTTCGTCGAAGTCGGCCATGAAGCCTACCGAAGCGCCGTGCTTTACGGCGTCCAGCAACAGCTCAACCAGGCCCTGGCGGTAATGGGCAAAACTCTCGGCATTGACTCGACGCAGTTGGGCGTTCATCGGTGTCACTCCTTGGGCGGTTCGGCGCCAGGGTTGAGTGTCAGTTGCATGAAGGTCAGGTCCAGCCAGCGGCCGAACTTGGTGCCGACCTGGGGCATCTGCCCGGTGGTGACAAAACCCAGGCGCTCATGCAGGCGGATCGAGGCCTGGTTGCCGCTCTCGATGGCGGCAACCATCACGTGTTTGTCGCAGGTTTTCGCCCGCTCGATCAGTGCCTGCATCAACTGCGGGCCGAGGCCTTTGCCGCGCTGGTCGCTGCGCACGTACACCGAATGTTCGACGGTGTGGCGAAAGCCCTCGAAGGGCCGCCAGTCGCCGAACGAGGCATAGCCGATGACCTGCTCATCCTCGACCGCCACCAGGATCGGGTAAAACTGCGCCTGGCGCGCGCTGAACCAGGCCTGGCGGTTGCCCAGGTCCACCGGCTGTTCGTTCCAGATCGCCGTAGTGTTGAGCACTGCGTCGTTGTAGATATCGCGAATCCCTGGCAAATCGGCGTGCACCGCATCACGAATCAAAAAGGACATGGCCGGGCCTCAGGCGATAGGTTGGTGGACGGTGACCAGCTTGGTGCCGTCGGGAAAGGTCGCTTCCACCTGGATGTCCGGGATCATTTCCGGGATGCCTTCCATCACTTGTTCGCGGCTGAGCAGGGTGGTGCCGAAGTGCATCAACTCGGCGACCGTGCGGCCATCGCGGGCGCCTTCCATCAGTGCGGCGGAGATGTAGGCGATGGTTTCCGGGTAGTTGAGTTTCACGCCGCGCGCCAGGCGCCGCTCGGCCACCAGGCCGGCGGTGAAGATCAGCAGTTTGTCTTTTTCCCGTGGGGTCAGGTCCATGGTTCAGGTGCTCCAGATTCTCGGTGAGACGGCTTCACGGCCCAGCACAGCCGGGCGCAGCAGCCGCCATAAATCAATCAGCCAGCCCCGCGCCTGCAGCGCTTCACTGGCCAGGCAGCGGGCCACCAGCAAGCCGGGCAATTGGGTCAGGTCGCCGCGTACCGCGTGGGGCAGGGAGCGGCATTGTTCGAGTAATTCACTGTCGATTTCACCGGTCACCAGCAACGTCGCGAACACCGGTTGCCCATCCAGGCCGATGGGCGAGTCGAGCAAACCGTCGGCGCCCACAATGCGCTGGCGCTCATGCCAAATCAACTGGCCGTCGCGGCGGATATCCAGGTGCGACTGGAAGTGCCCGAGGTCGAAACGCTCACCGCTGGCGGGGCGTCCGAGGGCGACCACGTCCCAGTAAAACAGCCGGGCATCGCCTTGCAGGTCGATGCGGGTGGTGAGTTCGGCCTGGGCGGCGCTGAACACGATGGTCTCCTGCGGCAGCCACTCCAGGGTGGCGCCCGCCTCAACCGTCAGCTCCAGTGTTTGAAAGGCCGGGCCATTGGCGCGGTACCACTTGGCTGCGCCGGGGCTGGTCAGTTGTGCCCAGGCACCTTCGGCGACATGGGCCGTGATGTCGAGGCGGTCACCGCCGGCAATCCCGCCCGGCGGGTGCACGATGATGTGTTGGCACACCTCGGGGCCTTCGGCGTACAGGTGCTTTTGCACCCGCAGCGGGCCGAGGTGGCGACGCATCACCGGGCGCGTGGTGTCGCCGAAACGCGCGTAGCCGAGTTCCAGCTCGGCGTGCCAGCTGGGGGTGAACAGCGCGGTGGGGGCAGGTAGAGTCATGGTCAGTGCTTATCGTTAGGACGCTACAGATTAGATCGTAACGAGCCCGCGCACACCCTCGCTTTCCATATTTTCTCCACGCCCCTGCTGGACGATTTCGCCCCGGGACATCACCAGGTATTGGTCGGCCAGTTCGGCGGCAAAATCGTAGAACTGCTCCACCAGCAGAATCGCCATGTCGCCGCGTGCTGCGAGTTTTTTGATCACCGCGCCGATCTCCTTGATCACCGACGGCTGGATGCCTTCGGTGGGCTCGTCGAGGATCAACAGCCGCGGGCGGCTGGCCAGGGCGCGGCCGATAGCCAGTTGCTGTTGCTGGCCACCGGACAAGTCGCCGCCACGGCGTTGCTTCATTTGCAGCAGCACCGGGAACAGTTCGTAGATGAAGGCTGGCACTTCCCTGGCCTCGGCGCCGGGAAAGCGCGAGAGGCCCATCAGCAGGTTTTCTTCAACGGTCAGCCGGCCAAAAATCTCCCGGCCTTGAGGCACGTAGGCAATACCGGCGTGCACCCGCTGGTGCGGCTTGAAGCCGGTAATGGCCTTGCCTTCCCAGTTCACCGCACCTTCCTTGGCCGGCAGCAAACCCATCAGGCACTTGAGCAGGGTGGTCTTGCCCACGCCATTGCGGCCCAGCAGGCAGGTGACTTCGCCGACTTTTACCTCAAAGGAAAGCCCGCGCAGGATGTGGCTACCGCCGTAGTACTGGTGCAGCTTGTCGACTTGCAGCATGTTCAAAATCTCCTCAATTCCTTGTGGGAGCTGGCTTGCCTGCGATACGGGCGACGCGGTGTATCAGTTGCACCGTGTCGATGCCATCGCAGGCAAGCCAGCTCCCACATAAAGCATCAGCGACCGAGGTAAACCTCGATCACCCGCTCATTTTCCTGCACCTGTGCAAGCGACCCTTCGGCCAGCACGCTGCCCTGGTGCAGCACCGTGACGTGGTCGGCAATCGAGCCGACAAAGCCCATGTCGTGCTCCACCACCATCAGCGAGTGCTTGCCCGCCAGGCGCTTGAACAGCTCGGCGGTGAATTCGGTTTCGGCGTCGGTCATGCCCGCCACCGGTTCGTCCAGCAGCAACAGTTGCGGGTCTTGCATCAGCAGCATGCCGATTTCCAGGAACTGCTTCTGGCCGTGGGACAGCAAGCCGGCGGGGCGATTGACCGAAGCGGTGAGACGGATGGTGTCGAGGACTTCGCTGATGCGGTCTTTCTGCTCCCCGCTCAGGCGCGCCCGCAGGCTGGCCCACACCGATTTGTCGGTGTTCTGCGCCAGCTCCAGGTTTTCGAACACGCTCAGGGCTTCGAACACCGTGGGCTTCTGGAACTTGCGCCCGATGCCGGCCTGGGCGATCTGTACTTCGCTCATGCTGGTCAGGTCCAGGGTTTCGCCGAACCAGGCCTTGCCGTGGCTGGGCCGGGTCTTGCCGGTGATCACGTCCATCAGCGTGGTCTTGCCCGCGCCGTTGGGGCCGATGATGCAGCGCAGTTCGCCGACGCCGATGTACAGGTTCAGGTCGTTCAAGGCCTTGAAGCCGTCGAAGCTGACGCTGATGTCTTCCAGGGTCAGGATGGTTCCATGGCGGGTGTTCAGGCCCTTGCCGGCCGACTGGCCGAGGCCGATGGCATCACGGGCGCTGCCCTGGTCTTTGTTCGGTTCCAGAATGGGTTCGAGCATGAATTCCGCCGTCGCAGTGATTCTCATTGGTCGCCCCTTTTCTTCAGCAGGCCGATCACACCCTTGGGCAGATACAGGGTGACGATGATGAACAGCGCACCCAGGAAGAACAGCCAATACTCAGGAAACGCCACGGTGAACCAGCTCTTCATGCCGTTGACCACGCCGGCGCCCAGCAGCGGGCCGATCAGTGTTCCGCGACCACCGAGGGCCACCCACACGGCAGCTTCGATGGAGTTGGTCGGCGACATTTCGCTGGGGTTGATGATGCCCACCTGCGGCACATACAACGCACCCGCCAGGCCACACAACACCGCGCTCAACACCCACACAAACAGCTTGAAGCCGCGTGGATCGTAGCCGCAGAACATCAGGCGGTTTTCCGCATCCCGCAGCGCGGTCAGCACCCGGCCGAACTTGCTCTGGGCCAGGCGCCAGCCGATGTACAGGCTCGCCACCAACAGCACCACGGTGACCACAAACAGCGCCGCCCGCGTGCCCGGCTCGGTGATGCCAAACCCGAGGATGCTGCGGAAATTGGTAAAGCCGTTGTTGCCGCCAAACCCGGTCTCGTTGCGGAAGAACAACAGCATCCCGGCAAACGTCAGGGCCTGGGTCATGATCGAGAAATACACACCCTTGATCCGCGAGCGGAAGGCGAAGAACCCGAACACCAGCGCCAGCAAGCCCGGCGCCAACACCACCAGGCACATCGCCCAGAGGAAGTGGCTGGTGCCGGTCCAGTACCACGGCAATTCGGTCCACGACAAAAAGGTCATGAATGCCGGCAGCTCATCGCCGGACGCCTGGCGCATCAGGTACATGCCCATGGCATAACCGCCCAGCGCGAAAAACAGGCCGTGGCCGAGGGACAACATCCCGGCATAACCCCACACCAGATCCAGCGCCAGGGCGACGATGGCGTAGCACAGGATCTTGCCCACCAGCGTCAGCGTGTAGGCGGAAACGTGCAGCGGGTTTTCCGGTGACAGCAGCGAGAACAACGGCAGCGCCAGCAGCAGGATCAGCACCACTGCACCGACCGCGACGGTCACCTTGGGGCCGGCCTTTTGCGCGGCCGTGAGCATCAATGGCTGGTTCATCAGTCGATCACCCGTCCTTTCAGTGCGAAGAGTCCTTGCGGGCGTTTCTGGATGAACAGAATGATCAGCGCGAGGATCAGGATCTTGCCGAGCACGGCACCGATCTGGGGTTCGAGAATCTTGTTGGCTATCCCCAGGCCGAAGGCGGCCATGACACTGCCGGCCAACTGGCCGACGCCTCCGAGCACCACCACCAGGAACGAGTCGATGATGTAGCTCTGGCCGAGGTCCGGACCGACGTTGCCGATCTGGCTCAAGGCAACGCCACCGAGGCCGGCGATGCCGGAGCCGAGGCCAAAGGCAAGCATGTCCACGCGCCCGGTGGGCACGCCGCAGCAGGCGGCCATGTTGCGGTTCTGGGTCACGGCCCGCACGTTGAGGCCCAGGCGGGTCTTGTTCAGCAGCAGCCAGGTCAGCACCACCACGCACAGCGCGAAGGCGATGATCACGATGCGGTTGTACGGCAGCACCAGGTTGGGCAGCACCTGGATCCCGCCGGACAGCCACTCGGGGTTGGCCACTTCAACGTTCTGCGCACCGAACACCAGACGCACCAGCTGGATCAGCATCAGGCTGATGCCCCAGGTGGCGAGCAGGGTTTCCAGCGGGCGGCCGTACAGGTGACGGATCACCGTACGTTCCAAGGCCATGCCGATGGCGGCGGTGACAAAAAACGCCACCGGCAGCGCGACCAGCGGGTAGAACTCGATGGCCTGGGGCACGTAGCGCTGCATCAGCAACTGCACCACATAAGTGGAGTAGGCGCCGAGCATCAGCATCTCGCCGTGGGCCATGTTGATCACCCCGAGCAGGCCGAAGGTGATCGCCAGGCCGAGCGCGGCCAGCAGCAGGATCGAACCCAGGGACATGCCACTGAAGGCCTGGCCGAGGATCTCGCCCACCATCAGTTTGCGCTTGACCTGGGCCAGGCTGGTTTCGGCGGCGGTGTGCACGGCGGCGTCGGCTTCGACACCGGGGGCGAGCAGGGCTTCAAGGCGAGTGCGGGCCAGCGGGTCGCCGGTGCCACCGAGCAAACGCACGGCGGCCAGGCGCACGGCCGGGTCGGTGTCCACCAGTTGCAGGTTGGCCAGGGCCAGGCTCAGGGCAGTGTGCACGTCGTCGTTGGTTTCGCCGGCGAGTTGCTGGTCGAGGAATTTCAGCTGCGCAGGTGTAGCGCTTTTTTGCAGGGTTTGCGCGGCGCCAAGGCGCACCTTGGGGTCGGCGGCGAGCAGTTGCTGGCTGGCTTGCACGTTGTCGATCAGGCCGCGCAGGCGATTGTTCAGGCGTACGGTCTTGGTTTCGCCGTTGACCGTGATCTGACCTTGTTGCAGGGCGTCCACCAGCTCGATGCGCGCCGGGTCGGGCTGGGCGGCCCAGTCCTGGAGCAGCTTGGCTTGTTGCATCGGGTTGGCGGCAAGGAAGTCTTCGGCGTCGCTGGCGTGTGCGGCGAGGGGCAGCAACAGCAGGGCGGCGAGGATGAAGCGGTGGAGGGCAGTGGGCATATTCTTGGGCCTTGCTCGAACAAATGTGGGAGCTGGCTTGCCTGCGATAGCGGTGCATCAGACCTATCGAGGTGTCCGCATCGCAGGCAAGCCAGCTCCCACAGGGTTTGTGTCGGCTCTCAGGTGCCGACACCCCTTGGTTCAGTTGCTCTTGACGGCGTAATCCGGCTTCTTGTCATTGCCAGGGATGTACGGGCTCCACGGCTGCGCACGAATCGGCTCCTGGGTCTGCCACACCACCGAGAACTGCCCGTCGGCCTGGATCTCACCGATCATCACCGGCTTGTGCAGGTGGTGGTTGGTCTTGTCCATGGTCAGGGTGAAACCGGACGGCGCGGCAAAGGTCTGCCCGGCCATGGCTTCACGCACTTTGTCGACGTCGGTGGACTTGGCTTTCTCCACCGCCTGCGCCCACATATGGATGCCCACGTAGGTGGCTTCCATCGGATCGTTGGTCACGGCTTTGTCCGCGCCTGGCAGGTTGTGGGCCTTGGCATAGGCCTTCCAGTCGGCGACGAATTTCTTGTTCACCGGGTTCTCCACCGACTGGAAGTAGTTCCAGGCGGCGAGGTTGCCCACCAGCGGCTTGGTGTCGATGCCGCGCAGTTCTTCTTCGCCCACGGAGAACGCAACGACCGGTACGTCGGTAGCCTTCAGGCCCTGGTTCGCCAGCTCTTTGTAGAACGGCACGTTGGAGTCGCCGTTCACGGTGGAGATCACTGCAGTCTTGCCACCGGCGGAGAATTTTTTGATGTTGGCCACGATGGTCTGGTAGTCGCTGTGGCCGAACGGGGTGTAGACCTCTTCGATGTCTTTATCCGCTACGCCTTTGGAGTGCAGGAACGAACGCAGGATCTTGTTGGTGGTGCGCGGGTACACGTAGTCGGTGCCCAGCAGGAAGAAGCGCTTGGCGCCGCCGCCTTCTTCGCTCATCAGGTATTCCACCGCCGGGATCGCCTGCTGGTTCGGCGCCGCACCGGTATAGAACACGTTGGGCGACATCTCTTCGCCTTCGTATTGCACCGGGTAGAACAGCAAACCGTTGAGTTCTTCGAACACCGGCAACACCGATTTACGCGACACCGAGGTCCAGCAACCGAACACCACGGCGACCTTGTCCTGGGTCAGCAACTGGCGGCCCTTTTCGGCGAACAGCGGCCAGTTGGAGGCCGGGTCGACCACCACCGGTTCGAGCATCTTGCCGTTCACACCGCCCTTGGCGTTGATCTCGTCGATGGTCATCAGCGCCATGTCTTTGAGCGAGGTCTCGGAGATTGCCATGGTCCCGGACAGCGAGTGCAGGATGCCGACCTTGATGGTCTCGGCGGCCTGCACGGTCCAGGTCATGCCCATGGCGGCAATGGATGCCGAGAGAGTGAAAGCCTTGATCAAGCTGCGACGCTTCATGGTGCGATCTCCAGAACTCAATGTTGTTGTAAGGGCAGATGCTGGAGACATTGCAAGGGGTGTGCCTAGTCGGTTGCAGGTATGTATTCGCCGTTTTTGCCCGATGCGGCCCGGCGGTGGCGCACCACAAAAAGGCAGTGTCTGGTGGTGGTGCGTGACGCTGCTCCGGAACGGGGCGCGCAACGTCGCTTGAGGCAAATCGTTAACTACCTACCGCTTGAGTCGGGTTACCGGTGGCGAAAATGGCCCACGACAACACCGATCCAGCGTTTTTAAAGGGAGTTCGCATGGCCATCAGATTATCGCGGGAACAACGCGCCGCCGGCTCAAACAGGGGCGCTGCCCGACTGCCGGCACTGAGCGACGCATTTGTGCATGAGGCGGATGCGGCTTATTGGGCACACAATAAAATTGGCGGACGCCGCGAACGAGAATACGGCGGCGTAATTGTGCGCGGGCCGACAGGGCTGTACCGCGCCACCGAACCACTGCCTGGCGACGACATGCAGTTCAATTTGCTCAAAGTACTCGCGCTTGGCGACGATGGGTATTACCAGCAGCCCAAGGGCTACACGTGCGTCGCGAGCTACCATTCACACCCGGCGCAACATGAGCGAATCGGGCAACGAAACCCGAGTTTTGATGCCCGAATGGTGAAGGCTTTCCTCGGATTTTTTTCGGGGTCGGACTTTTCTCACGATGTCGATGATCGACTGTTTTTCCAGGCGGCCTATCTCTCGGGGCCGGACGGCTCGCTGATTCGTTACGCGCCGAGTGGCTCGCCGCAAGAGCGCAGTTTTGCGTTGTGGCTGCGGGCGGGAAAGCCGGCGGGGAATAAGGTCGGGGTCTATGGTCCGTTCAGCGAGTTGGTGAAAAAAATCTCCACGCTGGGAGAACTCAGCCTGATCGTACCCACCGATTTGTGGGGTGGTTCGATGGGCGTCGTGCCGGCCGATTGGGTGGTGTTCGAACCCTTCACATCAACAGCCGTTACGAGCCAACCGCTGTACACATCGATTTGTGAGCGGGCGGAGGACGCAATCAAGGCCGCGCAAGCTGAGTCCGTTATCACCCCGGAGGGCCGCACATTCGGTTTTTTGCTCAAACACCGCAACGGCGAACACTACGTGGCAACTTTCCCCAGGGCCGAAAGCACGCCGTTGTTCTCTCCAAAGGGCACATTCCCGCACAAAGGCGATTACGAATGGGCGTTGCCTGCCAACTATGCCCTTGAAGCCATCTACTTCCGTTCGTCGCCTTCGCCCACCGAGACCAGCGCGCGGGAGCCCTGGTTGTATTCCACTTTTATTAAACCGGCCGAGCTGCTCGCAGCTATCTCTCAGGAAAGAGCTACCCGGATAAACCAGGAAACGAGCCGTGGGTTGCAGCTGTATGCGCTGGTCCCGGACGGCGCGCTGCTCAAACTCAAGGTGCCCGCTGTCAGTGCTGCCGGTGACCTGGCCCGGCAGAGTCCCGACGGTGTACTCGATGATAATGGGGCCGAGGCTGAGCTGGTGGCTGGTACGTTGACACCGCGTGATTACGTGCGCCGGGTGCTTGCCGTCACTGAGTTATCGGTGGTGTGGCGTGGTGCGCTGTGGCGCGATGTGGGCCCGGTGGACACGCGTTCGCCATTGCTTGCCGCGTTCCCCAACGCGACCTGGAACGGTCATTTCCGCACCGCCCATGATGCGGCGGTGTATGCCCATCTACAAATCGGCTCGCGGCGTGGCCGTTACTACGGTGGCTATATTCTCAAGAGTGAAGATGGGCGTTTTGTCGCAACGATCCCCCGGGAAAGTGCGAGCAACCCCTTTGACGGTACGCTGTTCTTCCCCTTGGGCGATCGCGGGCCGCTGATTCCGCAGGTGGGCTATGAGGTGCATGGGCGTTACGGTTCCCACCCGGCCTTGTCGATGGTCGACCCTGCGTGGGTCGAGGCGCGTGGCTGGACGCGCGAAGCGGCGATGATCAATTTGCAGGTGTTTTCCCCCGAGGAAACCGCCTCGATCATCGCTTCACAGCGCCCTGCCTATTTGTCGGCGGGGCAAGACTGCCTGCTGGCCTATACGCCGGGCGGCCCATCCTGGACAGGGCCGTTCGCCGATCCCTCGCTGACGCCTGCCCAGTGGGTCGTACGATTGGCGGCAAGCGGCGATCTGCGCGTGATAGAAGGCAATGCGTTATGGGGCCCACGGGCGAAGATTGGCAGTGACTGGATGCCCCATGCCACCTACTCTCAGCCTCTCGGCCCGCCCGAGTACGTCACCTACGGCGCCCTGTTCGGCACTGCCGATGCCGCCGCACGTAACCTGCATGCCCGCGTGCATGGGAGTAACCGGACAACCCAGGACTGTTTTGCGTTTGTCCTCAAGCACAAGGACCGGGAGCAATACATCGCCACCGAGGTGGTGTGTGTGGAGGGGGCCAATACGTTATTCAAACTCAATAGCCTGTTTGCCGTCGATGACGCCTCGGGCTTCCGGTTTCCTGAGGGGTTTGTATTGCATGCGTTGTTTCGCTCGCAGCACTGGCAACCCACGGGGCTGAGTACGAGCAGTGCGTGGTTGACGACTTACTTTGTGATGCCGATGGTGCTGTATGTCGCGGTGTACGATTCCGAACGCAGGGGGCGCCAATACAACAAGGGCACAAACCTGCCGGTGTATTTATCGACCCTGGACGGTGCGCTGCTCTGTTACTTGCCCGCGCCAATCGTTATCGGACAGGGCGGGCTGGTGGAAGCCGAATTTACGCAGGCTACTGCATTGCTGGCTTCGGGTCAGAAGACGTCGTTGGATTTTGTCCGCGAGTGGGCTAAACGTGGCCAGCTTCGCGTGGTGCGCACCAGCCAGTGCTGGGACAAGTTGGGCGTGGTGGGTGAAACCTGGTCGGGCTACGAGAACCTGGTGCGACGGCGATTGAGTCCTTCCTTCGCCAACCCCGATGACGCGATACGTCATGTCGCGGCGCAGGTGGGGCCGAGGCTGCGGCGTACCTATGGGGGCGTGGTCCTCAGGCTGGTCAATGGGCTGTTCGCGGCCACCGAGCCGCTGGTGGTGCCGCCCCGGGGGTTCACCACCGACTGGATTTACCCGAACCCAAGCATTTCGATGGGCCTGTACCCGCCCGGCAGTACCGTCGTAGCACGTTACTCCTCGCTGGTGGAACGGGAGGTGCCCATCCTGCTGTCGGCTTCCCAGAAAACCCTCTACACCTCCATGATCCCCAGTGCGGTACTGGCGAACCTGCTGTTTCATGAGGCGCATATCGGCAGCGAATATGTGTTTGGGCCCAACGGTTCGATACTCAGCTACGGAGCGTCCCAGTCTGCCGCGGAGTTGGCCCTAAAACGCGCTCTGGCCGCGCGTAACCTGGTGAGAGGCGACCTTGCCGACAACCAGATTGAGCAGGACATTCGCGAAGGGCGCCTGCTGCCGTCGGACTTTGTCACTCAAGTTGCCAAGGCCGGCACCCTGCGTGTGGTTGAGGACAGCCCGATGTGGGGGCCGGCCAGGACGCTCAAGGGCACGTTTGTTCCCTCCGTCCTGCGACCTGGTCCATTGTCGATCCGAGCCACGAGCGCGGACCCACGCTATAGCCCGATATTTACCCAGGCATTTGACGCGGTGCGGCACGTTCACTTGCAGTACCGCGCCGATACACAGGTGAAGTTTGGCTATGTGTTCAAGTCACAGAAAAAACCGCTGTACATGGCCACCATGCCACTGGTGCGGGAAAACTACGCCCATCTTGCGCAGGTGTTCATCGATGGCCTCTTACCCCAAGGTTTCAGGCTGGAAGGGTTTTACTTGTGCGCTCACGATGAGCCATTCACCGAACCTGGCGATGAGATGGTGTATAGCTTCTTCAGCCCGCAGGACATTGCCAATGCCCTGAACTTCCTCAAGACATCCGGCAATGGACGTATCTCTCCTTTGTACCTGATGTGTGCCGACGGCGCGTTGCTCAGCTATCAGTTGACGGCGCAGAAAGCGGTATTTGGCTTGATGAATAAGGCGCGTAGCGCACGAACCCGCTTGCTGGAGGGTTCCCTGAGTGGGCGTGACTACATCCTCGACCTGGCGACCAAGGGGGAGCTGTATATCCGTGTGACAAGCCGCATCTGGGGCAAGAAGCAACGCGTGACGGAGCGATGGCATCCCCAGTTACCGCCCGACAGCGCCATCAGCGATCCGCACTTTCATTCGTTTTGTGGCCCGCTGTTCGGTCATATCGATGACGCGGCCCGGTCGGCGCTGAGCCGGGTGGGGGCATTCGCCGCAAAAGAGTACATAGGCGCAGTAATGGCGCCGCCCGAAACAGCCGGCTATGTGGCGTTGGACCCGGTGGAAGACGCTGACTGGGGCATTGGCAGCCCGAACAGCCTGGATTTGTTGTTCTGGTCCGATAAGCAGGGTTTCTATGTGCTTCCCACGCATTTGCTATCCACGTACAGCATCGTGGCGATACACGCGTTCTACAAAACGATTGCCTCGACGGTGAGCCGTGAGCTCATTGACCAGGACCTGCTGCAGAGCTTTGTCTCCACGCATGACCTGCGGCGCTATGTGGAGGTGCTGCAGCGCAATTTGCCGCAGGCCCAAAGTTGCTACCTGAGCTGCCGGGGCGGCGCGTTGCTCAAGTACGTGCCCAGTTTCTCCACCCAGGAAACCGCACTGCTGCAACCCAGCTTACCGCCCACCCCCAGCAAGTTAGTGAGTCAACTGAGAAGAGTCGGCCAACTCTCAGTGCTGGACACTGACGCGTT
Organism: Pseudomonas sp. BIGb0558; assembly: GCF_024807515.1. Lineage (NCBI taxonomy): Bacteria > Pseudomonadati > Pseudomonadota > Gammaproteobacteria > Pseudomonadales > Pseudomonadaceae > Pseudomonas > Pseudomonas sp. BIGb0558. The sequence goes on along the minus strand of NZ_JANUEW010000002.1, from coordinate 53,737 downwards.
CTGGACACACCAGGGTGCCCTCGGTGAAGAGTGGCAAGTCGAGGACGTGCAGCACCAACCGGAGGATCAGGACGTGCTTGAGCACGATGAGCTCTGACGGTGCGTCTGGGCAATTGTCCAGCGCAGCGGCCTGAAGGCAAGGCGTCAGCGCTTGCGCATCAGCCCGATAAAAAACAGCCCGCCGATGGCCGCCGTGGCCACGCCGATGGGCAGGTCTTCAGGCGCGATCATTGTGCGGGCAGCCACATCGACCCATACCAGAAACACACTGCCCAGCAGCACGCACACCGGCAATAACCGCCGGTGTTCAGCGCCCACAAGACGCCGGGCAATGTGCGGCACCATCAGCCCGACAAAGCCGATGGAGCCGCTGATGGACACCAGCACGCCCGTCATCAGCGAGGCGATCAGGAACACCTTCAAGCGCACATTGCGCGCGTTCAGGCCCAGGGTCACGGCGGTCTGCTCACCGGCCATCAGCGCGTTCAACGGACGCGCCATGCCCAGCAGCAACACCAGCCCCAGCAACACCGTAGCGAAGGGAATTGCCAGCAACTCCCAACGCGCCAGACCGAGGCCGCCGAGCATCCAGAACATCACTGCCGATGCCGCGCGGTGGTCGCCCATGAACAGCAGCAAGTTAGCCACCGCCATCATCACGAACGACACCGCCACGCCACACAGCAGCAGTCGGTCACTCTCCAGCCGACCGTTGCGACTGGCCACTGCCAGCACCACGATCATGCTCAGCAACGCACCGATGAACGCCGCGATGGGCAGGGTCAGCAAGCCGATCACTTCACCCACATGCAGCACCACGATCACCGCGCCGAGGGTGGCGCCGGAGGTCACGCCCAGCAGGTGCGGGTCGGCCAGCGGGTTGCGGGTGACGGCCTGCAACACCGCCCCGATCAACGCCAGCCCGGCGCCCACCAGGGCACCGAGCAACATGCGCGGCACTCGGATCAGCCACACGATATGTTCCTGCCCCGCGCTCCAGTCCACCTCGCCCATGCCGAAGGCTTTATGCAGCAAAATCCGCCACACCACGTCCACCGGCACCCGCGCCGAGCCGAACCCCAGCGAGACCACGCACGAGATCAGCAACAACGCGCCAAGGGCACTCAGCAGCAGGGCATAGCGACGGGTGATCATTCGCCGTGGAACCCCTTGGCCAGGGTTTCAACCGCCAGCACGTTGTCGATGCCGGGCGTGGCTTGGACGTAGGGGATCACGATAAAGCGCTGGTTCTTGATGGCGTCCACCGATTGCAGGGCCGGGTTGTTCAGCAGGAACTGCTCTTTTTGGTCGGCGGTGATTTCGCTGTAGTCGACGATCACGATGACCTGCGGGTTGCGCTCCACCACGGTTTCCCAATTGACGCGGGTCCAGCTGGCGTCCACGTCGTCGAGGATATTGCGCCCGCCGGCGGCGTCGATCAGCGCTTGGGGCATGCCCAGGCGGCCGGAGGTCATGGCGCGGTCTTCACCGCTGTCGTAGAGGAACACGCGAGGTTTTTCGGCGGGCAGGGTTTTCTGTACTTCGGCCACTTGCCCCTGCATCTGTGCGATCAGGGCATTGGCGCGGTCCTGCACATCGAAGATCTTGCCCAGGTTGCGCAGGTCGTTATAGGTGTCTTCCAGCGTGGCGGCCGGGCGCTTCATCACGAAGGCGCAGGACTCGGTCAGCTCATAGACGTTGATGCCCAAGGGTTGCAGGGTTTGCGGGGTGAGGTCGCCACCGACGCGCATGCCGTAGTCCCAGCCGGCGAAGAAGAAATCTACGTTGGCATTCAGCAGGGTTTCCACCGACGGGTACTTGCTCGCAAGCTCCGGCAGGCCGTCGAGGATCTGCGCCATTTGCGGGGTCACCGACTTCCAGCCGGTGACCCCGCTGTAGCCGGCCATGTGCGACTTGAGCCCCAGGGCGAGCATCATCTGGGTCATGTTGATGTCATGGCTGACCGCGTGCTTGGGTGCCTCGGCGAAGGTCACTTCGCGGTTGCAGCTCTGGATTTTCAGCGGGTAACGGGTCGCTTCGGCGAACGCCTGGGAAGTGCCGAGCAACAAAGCGAGAGACAGCAGGGAGCGCAGGATCATGGTTGGGTTATCCAGGTGATTCGGGGGTAGCCGGACAAGGGGTGGGTGTCGATCAATGCTTCAACGCCGAACACTTCGCGCAGCAGTTCGGCGGTCAGCACTTCATGAGGTGTGCCGCTGGCGACGATGCGCCCGTGGTTGATCACGTACAGGCGATCACAGAACGCGGCGGCCAGGTTCAGGTCGTGGATGCTCGCCAGGGTGCCGATGTTCAGGCGCTTGACCAGTTGCAGCAACTGCAGCTGGTAGCGTGGGTCGAGGTGGTTGGTCGGCTCGTCGAGGATCAGCAATTGCGGTTGCTGGGCCAGGGCGCGGGCGAGGATCACCCGTTGCTTCTCACCGCCCGACAGGGTGGCGAAGGCATGGTCTTCAAAGCCCAGCAGGCCGACGTTTTCGAGGGCCTGGCGGATCAGGTCCTGGTCTTCAACCGTGTCGCTGTCGAACAGGCCCTTGTGAGGTGTGCGGCCCATGGCGACCACTTCATCCACCCGCAGGCCGAATGCATCGGGAAACTCCTGGAGCACCACGGCGATACGCTGCGCGCACCACTTCGAGGATTGCTTCCACACATTCTGGTGTTCCAGCAGCACCTCGCCCTCGGCCGGTTTGCTGAACCGATAGGCACAGCGCAGCAGGCTGGTCTTGCCGCTGCCGTTGGGGCCGATCAGGCCGACAAACTCACCGGCGCTCACGTGCAGGCTGGCGTCACGCAGTTGGAACTGGTGATGACAGTGCTCGTGGCCTGGCGGGGTCCAGGCGAGGTCGGTGAGGTTGAGTGAGGTCATCTTTACTCTCAGGTTCGATACGGGCCCCTGTGGGAGCTGGCAAGCCAGCTCCCACACTGGATTCTCGTTGCTTTAGAAGGTGTAGTCCGCTGTCACGAAGAACGAGCGCGGCTCGCCAAGGATCCATTGCTGGCCGTTATTGTATTGGCTGACGGCGTAGGTGCGGTCGAACAGGTTATTCAATTGCAGGCCCAATGTCGTGTTGCGCATGGCTTTCCATGACACGCTGGCGTCGACCACGGTGTAGCTTGGCACTTCGCTGGTGTTGGCGGTGTCGGCATAACGCGCGTCAACGTAGCGCACACCGGCACCGGCACGCACGTCGTCAGTGATCGCTTTGCTCAGCCACAGGTTGGCGGTGCGGCGCGGGACGTCGGTGGGGCGGTTGCCGTCGCGGGACACAGCCTGGCCGTTGACCACTTCGGAGAAGTCGTCGTACTGCGCCCGCACGATGGCCGCGTTGGCTTGCAGTTGCCAGGCGTTGGGCAGTTGCAGGTCAAGGCTGGCTTCCAGGCCGTTGGAGGATTGTTGGCCGACTTGTTCCTTGAGGTCGGTGCCTGGCACATCGGTCAGTAGTTTTTTCTTGATGATGTGGTAGGCCGCCAGGGTCCATTCGCCACGGGAATCCCAGAAGGCCTGCTTGATGCCGATTTCAGTCTGCTTGGCGGTCGACAGGCCGAACTGCTGCTGGCTCGGGCTCAGCGTGATCAGGCTGCCTACGCCATCGGTGCTGGTGGCGTACTGGCCGTAGACCGAGGTGTCCGGGGTGATCGCGTAGACCAGGCCGGCTTTCCAGTTGTTGCCGGTGAAGGTCTTGTTGGAGTCGCTGTTGTTCTGTGTCAGGTCTTCACGATCGATGTGCAGATAGTCGCGGCGCACGCCGGTGATCAGCGACAGTTTGTCGGTCAGTTGCAGGCGGTTTTCGGCGAACGCGGCAAGCTGTTTGGTGGTGCTGACGGACTGTGGAATGAACGGGCTGGCGCTTTCAAACGGCTGCGGCACCGGATGCAGAATGTCCACCGGTTGGCCGTCGGTCAGGTCATTGAACGGCGAGTTGCTGGCCAGGCGGAAGCGAATGCGGTTGTACTCGACGCCTGTCACGGTCTGGCTGTCGAGGCCGAACAACGTGTGCTTGAAGGTAAAGGTCTGGCGGTCGCCGACCTGTTCCTGGTTGTGCTTGATGCCCAGGTAGCTCTGGCGCACCAGGCCGCCGTCGACAAAGTTGTAGCTCTCGGCGTTCTGCCAGCGGCGCTGGTTTTTCAGGTAGGACAGTTCGTTGGTGGCGGTGACGTTGTCGTTGATCTGCCACTCGCTGGTCAGGCGCGTCCACTGGTCGTTGTAATGCTGGATATCGTTGCTGACGTTGTAGTTCTTGTCCCGCAGGCCCTTGTGCAACTGGCCGTTGATCAGCGGCGTGCCGTAATCGTTTTGCGGGATCTGGTCGCCGTAGTCGGTGGCCAGGGTGAAGCTCAGGTTGTCGGCTGCCTGCCAGCGCAGGGCACCGCTGACGAAGTCGCTTGCGGACTCGCCACGGTCGATAAAACCATTGCTGCGCAGGCGGTTGATGTTCAGGCGGTAGCTCAGGGTATCGGTCAGCGAGCCGCCGCTGTCCAGGGCTTGCTGCTGGCGATCATAAGAACCGTAGCCCAGGCGGATATGGTTTTCGATCTCGCCCTCGAAAGGTTTCTTCGGGATGGTGTTGATCACTGCGCCGGTGGCGCCCTGGCCATACATCACCGAGGCCGGACCGCGCAGTACATCCACGCGCTCCACGGACCAGGTGTCGACCGGGAAAGTGGACGTGCCCGCGCCATCGAACATGCGGGCGCCGTCGTAGAGTTGCAGTACCGAACTCTGGCCGGTGAAACCGCGCGCCGACAATGAGGTGCCGCCGTCGCCAGGTGTGCCGGTGCGGCTGATGCCGGTGGCCCGGGAAATGGCGTCCTGCACCGTGGCGTCGCCCCGTGCGCGGATCTGTTCGCCGGTCTGGCTCTCAACGCTGCCCGGAGTTTGCAGGGCTGTGAGGTTCAGGCGCGAACCAGCCGTGGTCGGGGTGTTCAGGTCGACGCGTTCATCGTCCACCGCAGGCGCGGTGACGGGGCTGGCTGGGAGAGTCAGAGCCTGGGCGCTGTTATGCAGGGCGAGCAGGCACAGGCCGGACGCAAGGTACTTGTTCATCGGACGATAAATCGCTTCTTCGAGGCGGTACTTGCCGCAGGGCGCGGCAAGCCGGGAATATACAGCAAGTGTTATACTATAACACTTGCCATGGCGTGGGTGAAAGCCCGCGCAAGACTACCTAACGCCTCTATATAGGGCATCTCGCCTGTTTCATGCCGAACCTGAGGCAGATTCACGTTGTGCAAAAAGGCGTGAAAGCACCAGGCGGTCCAGTGCCCAGACCACGATCAGCGAGGCGCCCACCAGCGGAAAGACAATCGCCAGCCCGAGCATGATCGCCATCGCGGTTTTCCACTTCGGCAAGTCATGGCGCAACGGCGGAACCCCCAGGCCGCCCTGTGGCCGGCGCTTCCACCAGATCACCAGGCCGCTGACGGCACTGAGCAAAATCATCAGGCAAATCAGCAGCACGATGATCTGATTGACCACGCCGAACATCTTGCCCTCATGCAGCATCACGCCGGATTCGGTGACCCGCGCCACGGTGTTGTAGTGCTCCCAACGCACATCGGCCAGGACCTTGCCGGTGTATTGGTCCACATGCAGGGTGGCGTCGTTGCGCGGGTCGTTGGCGAACACCGCGATGGTGAACACGCCTTCGGCGGTGGTGGGGAAGGTGATGCTATAGCCGGGATCGACGTTGCGCGAGCGCGCCAGTTCCGTGACGTGTTGCAGGCTGATGGTGGGCGCTGCCGGGCCTTTGGTCATGCCGCCATGCTTCATGTGCTCGGCGTGGTCGCCGGACATCGGCATTGGTGTGTTTTCCATGGCCCACGGCACGGTCTGCTGGCTTGCCGTATTGAGGATGCGGGCCTGCTGGTCGGACTGCGGGACGTTGTTCCACATCGCCGCCGGAAATTTATTCCACAGCTCGGCGTATTGCTTGCCCCAGAAGCCGGTCCAGGTCATGCCGCTGAGCAGCATCACCAGCAGAAAGGCCGCACCCCAGAAACCGGCGACCGCGTGCAAATCGCGCCAGAACAAGCGACCGCGACTGCCCATTCGTGGCCACAGAATGCCCGCCGCCGACTTGCCCCGCGGCCACCACAAATACAGGCCAGAAATCACCAGCATCACGCCCCAGCCGGCGGCCAGTTCCACCAGGCGATCGCCGACGGTGCCGATCATCAACTCGCCGTGCAGCGCACGGGCGATGGCCTGCAGATTTTTCTTGGCGTCCTGTTCGCCGAGGACGGTGCCGCGATAGGGGTCGACGAATACGCTCACTTCGTGCCCGTCGTTTTGCATGACGAATTGCGCGCTGCTGGTGGCGTCGGCCGGCGGCAGGTACTTGCTGATCTTGCCTTGTGGGTAGGCGGCCTGGGCGCGTTGCAGTTGCTCGTCGGCACTCAATGCGTGCTCGGCGCTTTGCACGGTCAGCAGGTGGCCGTACATCAGCGGGTCGAGCTGGGGCTTGAACAGATAGATGATGCCGGTCAGGGCCAGCAGCACCATGAACGGCGCGACAAACAGCCCGGCGTAGAAATGCCAGCGCCAGGCCAGGTTGTAGAAGGAAATCTTCGGTGGGTTCATCAGGGTGTGCTCCGCAAAGGCTTGGATTTTTTGTGTTATCGAGGACGCCATCGCGGGCAAGCCCGCTCCCACAGGGGAATGCATTTCAACTGTGGGCGCTGGCTTGCCTGCGATGCTCTTAGAAGCTCATGTCCACCTTGGTCCAGAGCGTGCGCCCCGGTTCCTTGATGGCTTGGGGGTCATTGGCCGGGTAGCCGAACCCGGCGTTGCCGGCCAGGTTCAGGTGCTCGGCGTACGCCTTGCCGAACAGGTTGTCGACGCCGGTGCTGACCTTGAAATTCTTATTGATGCGATACGCCGCGTTCAGCGAGAACACGCCAAACCCCGAGCTCTTGTCGAAGTCCTTGCCGACTACGTTGCCCTTGTTCTGGTCGATACGGTTTTGCGCCGCGACCACCCGCCACAAGGCGCCGGCGCTCCAGTCGTCCTGGCTGTAGGTCAGCCCGAAACGCGCATCCAGCGGCGGAATCTGTGGCAGTGGCTTGCCGTCGCTGCTGTTCTTGCCCCAGGCGTAGGCGAAGGTGGCATCGGCCTTCCAGTTGGCGGTCAGCTTGTACGCCGCGCCCAGTTCACCGCCCATGATTCGTGCGTCGACGTTGCGCGCCTGTGAGGTGGTGCCCATCATTCCCGGTTGGTAGTCGAACAGGATGAAATCCCGCACCTGGCCGACGTAGGCCGAAGCCCAGGCGTCGAGGTCGGCGGATTTGTATTGCAGGCCGAAATCCAGCTGGGTGGTTTTTTCGGGCTTCACGCCGTCGAAGGCATTCACAGACCCCACCGCGCCGGTGTTCGGCGAAAACAGCTCCCAGTAGTCCGGGAAACGCTCTGAGTGGCCCAGGCCCGCGTACACGGTGGTCGGGCTGTCGGCCAGGTCGTGCTCATAGCGCACGAAGCCCGACGGCAGCGTGTCGGCGCGGGTTTTATCGGCAGTAGGGTTGGGGCTGCTCATCATCCCTGAGTCGATGGTTTGCCGGAAATCCTTGGCCGAAGCACGGTCCACACGGGCGCCGGTGATCAGGCGGTCGCGGTCGGCGGCGTACCAGGTCAGCTCGCCGAACACGCCGTAGTTGTGGAAGTTGGCGTCCTTGCTGCGGGGCAGGTCCTTGTAGGTGTCGACGCCCATGGCGCTGCGTTCGCGGTGCTCGTTGGTTTGCGCATCGATGCCGCTGATCAACTGCACATCGGCCCAGCGCCAGGTGGCCTTGATGCGTGCGCCGAGGGTGCGGCGATCGACGTTGGCCGCCATGGGGCCGGCCATCATCCCGGTGCCCGACGGGACGCGCAGGGTGTAGTTGTCCATCACGTGGTCGGCGTAGTTGTAGTAGACCTGCGCCTCGACCTTGTCCAGTACCTCGCCGATGTTCGACTTCTCGAAGCGCAGCCCGAGGCTTTCCCGCAGAAACTGCGAGCCGTCCATGCCGCGCCCGGCGTAACGCGCCTCGCCGTCGCCACGGCCGGCGGTGAGTTCCAGCAGAGTGTCGGCGTCCGGGGTCCAGCCCACGGCCACGTCGCCATTCCACTTGTCGTAGCGCGAGGCGACGGTGTCGTTGTTGCCGTCCTTGTAGTCATCGGCGTGGGCCTGGTTGCCGATCACTCGCACATAACCCAATGGCCCGCCGGCTGCCGCGTCGACGACTTTATCGAAGCGCCCGTTGGAGCCCGCCAGGATGCTTGCGTTGACCCGTGTACCCAAGGTGCCGAACTGCTCGGGCTCGCGCTCGAACAGAATCGTGCCGGCGGAAGCGCCCGGGCCCCAGAGTACGGTTTGTGGGCCCTTGATCACGGTCAGCTTGTCGTAGGTTTCCGGCGAGATGTAGGAGGTGGGCGCGTCCATCCGGCCGGGGCAGGCACCGAGCATCATGCTGCCGTTGGTGAGGATATTCAGGCGCGAGCCGAACATGCCGCGCAGTACCGGGTCGCCATTGGTGCCGCCGTTGCGCACCAGGGCAAAGCCGGGGATGGTCTTGAGGTAGTCGCCGCCATCGCTGGCGGGCACCGGTTGGCGCGGGTCTTTCGGGTTGGTGACGATCGTCAGTGGCGAGCTGGGGGCGATCGCGGTGATCACCGTCGGGCTCAGTTCAGTGTCAGCCTGATCGGCGTGGGCCTGTGGAACCAGCAGCGCGCCGCACAGAACGGCGAAGACGGGAGTGCATCCCAAACGGGTGTCAGCAGAAAACCTGGACATGAAAAATTCCATCAATCAGTCGTAAACAACACGGCCAGCAGCCTGCGGCTGTCTTTTTGAAAGTCGGCCGGTGTGAAGTAACGGTGTGAAGTGCTTACGCGATGATGGGTGGCGCGCGGCTGCGGGCGCCGGGGAACACGGTTTGCCGGGCATGGCCCAGGCGTGGGGCGGGGGTGAGGGCGTTGGCGGGCGGTGGGCTGCCGAGGGTGACAAACGACACGCTGCCAGGCAGCGCCGGGCAACTGAAAAGCAGGCTGCAATAGCCGCACTTTTCCCACAGCACGTGGTGTTCGTCGGGGGCCTTTTGAGGTTTTGCGTCGCCATGGCAGCTCGGCATGTCCATGGACATTGCCATCGACATACCGGCGTGATGATCCATCGGCATCGCTTGGGAAATCAGCGGACCGATAAAGATCATCAGCATGGCGAACAGGCTGATCCAGCTGCCGCGCATAAGGCTCATCGGCTTACGGCGGTGTGCGGGCAACCTGGCGCGTGGGGCGCCCATCAAGGTTTATCTACTGGGCGTGCATGTGCTCGTGGCCGGCCATGGGCGGTTGCTTCTGCACCGACACTTCCACCTTCACGGGGCCGGCCTTCTCGAAATTCAGGGTCAGCGGGAAATGCTGGCCGTCGCGCAATACGCTGCGGTCCTTCAGGTCCAGCAGCATCACGTGGTAGGCCATGGGGGCGAACGTCAGGTCACCTTTGGCCGGCACCGCGACGCTGGTCACCTGTTGCATCTTCATCAGGTCGCCCTGCATCACATGCTCATGCAGCTCGGCCTTGGCGGCCACGGGCGTGTCGACGCTGAGCAGGCGGTCCGCATGCTCGCCCTGGTTATGAATCACGAAATACGCCGCGACGGTCGGCGCGTTGGGCGGCAGTTCCTGAGACCAGGGTTCGCTGACCACCAGTTCGCCGACCTTGAAGTCTTCGGCATTGGCAGCAGCACACACCGGCAGCAACAACGCAGCCAGAAGCAGGGAAGATTTGAGCATGGCAGTTCTCCAGAACGGTTCTAAACGCAGTTCACTTGCGAAGAAATCAGACCGTTGGAGAGGCGCGGGGGTTAAGGCTCGGCCATTGCTGGCGCGGGGCAGGGGATTGCAATGACGGCGGCGGCAGGTCTTGCACTGCGTCGAATCGTGCGAAATACAGTGTTGGCGAATGCCCCGGCAGCGCCACCAACGGCGCCGAGCCCGAGCAGCACCAGCAATGCTGCATGGTGGAGTGATCGTCCTGCTGCGGCGCCGGAATCTCCAGCTTGCCCAGGGCAATGGCCGTCAGCTTGTTGGCATTGGAGGAGCAGAAACTGCCCCATAGCAATTGCTTGACCGGGTCATCCGCCTGCTGCATCGCACCCGCCAGCGGCATGGCAAACGCATTGAACAGCACTGCAAGGCAGGCTATCCAGGCAATTGCAAAGCGTTGACGGGCCATGGCGGACAATCCGTAGGGTTAAGCGATCAGGTGGGTATTTAGCCTGATCGGGGGGGATAAGTAAAAAGGGACGGTGTGGTTTGGTGTCGCAGTGCTGGGTTTGAGGATAGACGGGAACTGAGGGATTGTATTCGGCTATTGCCTGGTATTCAGCCTGCGGGTTGCTCGGGCAATGGTCTCTCGCGCTGTGCTGACCAATGAGCCATCGCCTGGGTCTTCTTCGATGCAGGCTTCCAGATAAGAGTCGATCTCTTCTTGTGTACGTAGATGGTTGGCAGCATCGAAACGCGTGAACTGTGTCTTTGTGTCAGGCAGGCATTGGGCTTTTTCCAGCCATTGGTTCAATCGTTCTGCGACTTCGGGCTCATCCGATTTAGGGGCTTCCGCTTCAAGGCCAATCGCGTGCGCAAGCTCGGGATTCGCGATTATGTGTTCGATAATCGTATGTTCAGCAGGTCGAGTTAAGCGTCGGGGATGGGATTTTTCAGTCATGCGATGAACCTCATGTTTAACGTCGGTGGACGAAATGTTGAAGATCATCGCCAAGGGAATACTTATTCCGGTAGTCAGCGGGTTCTGGTGTCTGTGTAGGCAGCTTCTCATTGGGCCCCCATGTAACCTGGATACGGGAATGCTCCACAGAAATTTCCGACAGCGATTGGCGGTTGTCCTTGGGAAACTCAATCTCTAGTCTCCGTACACCGCTGCAAACTCAGCGGGCGGGCGTCGCGGCCCGGATTCCTGTAGGCGCTAAGCGCCATCGTCTGCTTTCAGTTGGCGCTTTTTTATCGTCTACTGTGCGGCGCTATGGTGGCTGTGCGCGGGATACCTTCGGGTATGCCGGGTTGCCTAGGGACCGGTCCGCGAACCTGCGCACAGCTGCCACCCTCCATCGCGTCGCGGCGATCAGTGGCAGCTCCACTTCCCTTAGGAGCTTCACAATGATTAAACCTACCCCAAATCCCCCTTTTCGGCTGTTCACCGTAACCGACGGAATCAGCACCGAAGACCTGCTGGTCAACCTCATCGAAACACTTGCCTCGGCCAACGCGCTGAGTTGCGACTTGGCGTTTAGCCTGGAAGGATCGAAGCGAGAGGAATTGCTGGGCGTTGCTCAGTTGATCGAACTGGCGGAGTTGCTGGCTGATCGGGTGCACGATGCTGCCGAACAGGCGGCCGCCACGCGGAGCTGACAGCGCGACGCAAATCAGTGTGGGAGCTGGCTTGCCTGCGATGGCATCGCTGCGGTGTATCTGAACGACCGCGTCGTCTGTATCGCAGGCAAGCCAGCTCCCACCTTTGTTTCGTGTTGCGTCATACAGACTGGAATGCTTCCAGTACCGAGTTGACTGTCGTGAACTCCATATCCACCCTCGCCAACACCGGCCGCCTCAACACCAACACCGGCACCCCACGCTCCCTTGCCACTTCCAGCTTCGGCTCCGTAGCCGTGCTGCCGCTGTTCTTGCTGATCAGCACATCAATCTGCCGCCGCTCAAACAACGCCCGCTCGTCCTCGATCAAAAACGGCCCACGGGCGCCAATCACTTCGCAGCGTTCGTTGCCGGGGTACACATCCAGTGCGCGCAACGTCCAGAACTGCTCGGAGGGAATTTCGTCGAGGTGCTGCAACGGCTCGCGGCCCAGCGTGAACAGCGGTCGCTTGAAGGGCTTGAGGGCTTCGATCAACTGCGCCCAGTCACTGACTTCGCGCCATTCGTCACCCACCTGTGGCTGCCATGCCGGGCGGCGCAGGGCCCAGCAGGCAACGTCGCACAAACCGGCGGCGCGGGCTGCATTGGCGCTGATCTGTGCGGCATATGGATGAGTCGCGTCCAGCACCAGCTCGATACCTTCATCGCGAATGAACTGCGCCAAGCCTTCAGCGCCGCCATAGCCGCCGACGCGCACCTGGCACCTAAGGTCGGTCGGAACGCGGCCAACGCCCGCCAGGCTGTAGATATGCTCGGGCCCCAGTGTGCGGGCAATGGCCAGGGCTTCCGTCACGCCGCCCAGCAGCAGGATGCGTTTCATAGCGGCTTGGTCACTTCCAGCAAGGTGATCGGCAGCGCCTGGCGCCAGGTATCAAAGCCCCCCAGCGGCTGGGCCTGGGCCACGTGAATGCGGGTCAGCTCGCCGCCGTGTTGTTCGCGCCAGGCCATCAGGGTCATTTCGCTTTGCAGGGTCACGGCGTTGGCCACCAGCCGGCCGCCGGGGCGCAGCTGTTGCCAGCAGGTGTCGAGCACGCCGTCACGGGTTACGCCGCCGCCGATGAAGATTGCGTCCGGCGCTTCGAGGTCTGCGAGGGCGTGGGGCGCAGTGCCGCGAATCAGTTGCAGGCCGGGGACGCCCAGGGCATCACGGTTGTGCTCGATCAGCAGTTGCCGGCCTTCATCGGCCTCGATGGCCAGGGCCCGGCAGCTGGGGTGGGCACGCATCCATTCGATCCCGATGGAGCCGCTGCCCGCGCCCACATCCCACAGCAGTTCGCCGGGCATTGGCGCGAGGCGGGCGAGGGTCATGGCGCGTACGTCACGCTTGGTCAACTGGCCGTCGTGCTTGAACGCCGAATCCGGCAACCCCGCCAGGCGTGACAGGCGTGACAGGCGCGGTGAGTTGGCGTCAGCCACGCAGTCGATGGCCACCAGATTCAATGCAGCAATCGGCTCGCCCTGCCAGTCCTGGGCGATACCGTCGACGCGCCGCTCATCCGGCCCACCCAGGTGTTCAAACACACTCAGGCGACTTGCGCCAAACCCACGCTCGGCCAACTGCGCTGCGACAGCCGCCGGGCTCTGGCCATCATTGCTCAGCACCAGCAAACGCACGCCGGTGGCCAGGTGCGCATTCAGCGCCGCCAACGGCCGGGCAACCACCGACAGTGTCACCACGTCCTGCAACGGCCAGCCCAAACGCGCCGCCGCCAGCGACACGGAAGAAGGCGCCGGCAGAATCAGCAGCTCATCGGCGGGCAGCTGCCGCGCCAGGCTCGCGCCCACGCCATAGAACATCGGATCGCCGCTGGCCAGCACGCACACCGCCTCACCACGGCGCGCCAGCACCGGCTCCAGGGAAAACGGGCTGGGCCACAACTGGCGTTCGCCGCGAATGCACACGGGCAACAAGTCCAGCTGGCGTTGGCCGCCAACTATGCGAGAGGCGCGCAACAGAGCGTGCCGGGCGTTTCTGCCCAGGCCCTTGAAGCCGTCTTCACCGATGCCTACTACCGTCAGCCAGGGCGACATATGAATTCCTTGAACGACATCCGACGGGCAGGCTTTTCATGCCGCCGGACAAAGCAGGCATAATACCGCGCCTTTACCCGTGAACCGGTAGCCCTGTGAAACCAACACCATCGTCCAATACCTTGCGCCCCTCGGCCTGTCCGGGGTTGCTGCGTATTGTCCAGGCGTTGGATGGCGGGATTTGCCGGATCAAACTGGCCGGTGGTTCGATCCGCGCCGAGCAGGCGTTTGCCGTGGCCGACGCGGCCCAGGCCTATGCCGGCGGGGTGATCGAGGCGACCAACCGCGCCAACCTGCAAATCCGCGGAATTGGCGCCGAACAGGATGCATTGATCGCGGCCTTGCTGGCCGCCGACCTGGGCCCCAGAAGCGCCGCCGGGGACGATGTGCGCAACCTGATGCTCAGCCCCAGCGCCGGTATCGACCGCGACATGCTGTTCGACACCCGGCCGTTGGCGGACGAGATCCTCGTCACCCTGGAAACCCACCCACGCTTTCATGAGTTGTCGGCCAAGTTCGCCGTGCAACTGGACGGTGGTGAAGCCCTGGCGATGCTCGAGCATCACCACGACCTGTGGCTGTCGGCCTTCGACGCCAATGGCCAGACGCTGTTGGCGTTCGGCCTGGCAGGTTGCCCGGCGCAGGACGCGCCCTTGGCGGCCGTGCCTTTGGCGCAAGGGCATGCATTGGTGGTGGCGGTTCTGGAACGCTTCCTTGCACTGGCCCGGCCTGAACAAAACCGCATGCGGCACCTGCTGGCCGAAACGTCTGTGGATAACTTCCTGGGGCAAATAAGCCTGCCGTTGCAGCCTGTCGACGGCTTCTCGCGCCGCGCAAACCCTGCGCCGCTGCACCTGGGAAGTTATCCACAGCACCAAAAAAACCGGGTCTACGTTGCCGGCGTCGCACCCTTGGGCCGCCTCGATTCGGCGATGCTCAGGGGCGCCGCGCAACTGGCCGTCGACCATGGCGACGCCACCCTGCGTGTCACGCCCTGGCAAGGCCTGCTGCTGCCCAATATCCGGGACGCGGCGGCTGTGACCGAACGCCTCGAACAGCTTGGCTTTCTGTGTTCTGTGGACCAACCCCTGGCGCGCCTGATCGCCTGCACCGGTTCCAGCGGCTGCGCCAAAGGCCTTTGCGACACCAAGGCCGACGCCCTGCACCTGGCCACGCTTGCCCCCGGCCACAACGTGCACCTGTCCGGCTGCCCGCGTTCCTGCGCTGCCGCACACACCGCGCCGGTCACCTTGCTGGCGGTGAGCCCCGGCCACTACGACCTCTATTTTCGCGACGCAGGCCTGCCCGGTTTCGGCCGCCTGCACGCGCGCACTCTTTCCATTGAAGCGGCGGGCGCCGTGTTGCGCGCCCACCCACGGAGCAACACCGATGATTGATTACATCCGCGACGGTCAGGAGATCTATCGCAACTCCTTCGCGATCATTCGCGCAGAAGCCAAGCTTGATCGCATTCCTGCCGACCTGGAAAAACTCGCCGTGCGGGTGATTCATGCCTGCGGCATGGTCGACGCCATCGACGGCCTGCAATTTTCCGAGGGCGCGGGCAAGGCCGGGCGCGAAGCCCTGGCCGCCGGCGCGCCGATTCTGTGTGATGCGCGGATGGTCTCCGAAGGCGTAACCCGCACCCGTCTGCCGGCCAACAATCAGGTGATCTGCACCCTGCGCGATGACAGCGTGCCGGAGTTGGCCCGCGAGCTGGGCAACACCCGTTCCGCCGCCGCCCTGGAGCTGTGGCGCCCGCACCTGGAAGGCAGTGTGGTGGTGATTGGCAATGCCCCGACCGCCTTGTTCTACCTGCTGGAAATGCTCGACGCCGGTGCGCCAAAACCCGCGTTGATCCTCGGTTTCCCGGTGGGTTTTGTCGGCGCCGCCGAATCCAAGGCGATGCTGGCTGCAGACAGCCGTGGCGTACCGTTCGTGATCATGCAGGGCCGCCTGGGCGGCAGTGCGATGGCCGCCGCCGCGGTGAACGCCTTGGCCACGGAGGTCGAATAATGCCGGCACGCGGACGTTTGATTGGCCTGGGCGTAGGCCCTGGTGACCCGGAACTTATCACCCTCAAGGCCCTGCGCCTGTTGCGCGAATCGCCGGTGGTGGCGTACTTCGTGGCCAAGGGCAAGAAGGGCAACGCCTTCGGCATCATCGAAGACCATTTGGTGCCGCAACAAACCCTGATGCCGCTGGTGTACCCGGTGACCACCGAAGTGTTGCCGGCGCCGCTGTCCTACGAGCAAGTGATCAGCGACTTCTACGACACCGCCAGTGTCGACGTTGCCGCGCACCTGGATGCCGGGCGCGATGTGGCGGTGATCTGCGAAGGCGATCCGTTCTTCTACGGTTCCTACATGTATCTGCACGACCGCCTGGCCGAGCGCTACGAAGCCCAGGTGATCCCGGGCGTGTGCTCGATGCTCGGTGGCGCCTCGGTGCTGGGCGCGCCGTTGGTGTATCGCAACCAGAGCCTGTCGGTGCTCTCCGGCGTGTTGCCCCACGACGAACTCAAGCGTCGCCTGGCGGATGCCGATGCGGCGGTGATCATGAAGCTGGGGCGCAACTTCACCAAGGTGCGCCAGGTATTGGAAGAACTGGGCCTGGCGAGCCGGGCGTTGTACGTCGAGCGTGCGACCATGGCCAATCAGAAAATCGTCGCCCTGAACGAAGTCGATCCAACGTCCTCGCCATATTTCTCGCTGATCATCGTTCCTGGTGAAAGGTGGCAAGGCTGATGACGAGTCCCGCGATTGTCATCCTGGGGCAGGGCAGCCTCCCCACGGCCCGGGCTATCCAGCAGGTGTATCCCGACGCGCTGATCCACGGCCTGGCCGGGCGGGTCGAGGGCGCAGACCAGTCCTACACCGAGTTCGGCGCAACCCTGCGCCAGTTGTATCAACAGGGCACGTCGATCATTGCGTTGTGCGCCGCCGGAATTGTGATCCGCACCCTGGCGCCGCTGCTGCTGGAGAAAGGCGTGGAGCCTGCCGTGCTGGCAGTCGCCGAAGACGGCAGCGCGGTAGTGCCGCTGCTCGGTGGCCTCGGCGGTGTGAACGTAATGGCGCGTGAAATCGCTGCTGCGTTGGGCGTTGCCGCTGCGATCACCACCAGTGGCGAGCTGCGTTTCGGCACCTGCCTGCTCAACCCTCCCAGCGGTTATCAGCTCGCAGATCTGGAGCTGGGCAAGCGCTTTGTGTCGGACTTGCTGGCGGGCGAATCGGTGCGCATCGAAGGTGCTGCGCCGTGGCTGGATCAGGCCAATTTGCCCCAGGATCAGCAGGCGCGACTGGCGATCCACGTGGGCAGTGCCCAGCGCACGCCTGCGGCGAATGAACTGCTGATTTATCCGAAGAACGTGTTGGTCACCTGCCAGCCAGGGCCGCAATTGGCCTCGCGCATTCGTGCGGCGTTGCAGGATGCAGGGCTCGCCGTGCAGTCACTGGCGTGCCTGCTGGCGGCTGAAACGGAGATGGCTGATTCGTCATTGCACGAAGCTTCAGTCGAGTTGGACGTACCGTTGCGCTTTGCCGATTTGGCGACCCAGGCCGACATCGCGATCACGGTCGCCGATGCCCCTCTGAACCTGTCCTTGATCGGTCGTCCTCGTGGACGCCTGGCAGTCATCGGCCTGGGCCCCGGCGCTGCCGAGCTGATGGTGCCGGCGGTAAAGGCCGAACTGGCCCGCTGCACCGACGTGCTGGGTTACGAAACCTACGTGCGCATGGCCGGGCCGTTCCGGCCGGACCAGATCCAGCATTGCACCGACAACCGCGAAGAAATGCAGCGCGCCCGCCACGCCTTTGAGCTGGCGGCGCAGGGGCGTTCGGTGGTGGTGGTGTCCTCGGGTGACCCGGGCGTATTCGCCATGGCCGCTGCGGTGATCGAAGCCTTGCACGAATCCAGCGACCCGGCCTGGCATCAGGTCGACCTGGAGATCCTGCCGGGCGTATCGGCATCCCTGGCCACGGCGGCCCAGGCGGGAGCACCGCTGGGGCATGACTTCTGCGTGATGTCGCTGTCGGACAACCTCAAGCCCTGGGCGATCATCGAGAAGCGCCTGGACCTGGCGTCCCAGGCCGACCTGGCGCTGGCGTTCTACAACCCGATTTCCCGTGCGCGGCCGTGGCAGTTGGGGCGCGCCCTGGAGATCGTCGCGCAGCACCGCGCGGCCGAGACGCCGGTGGTGTTGGGCCGTGATATCGGTCGTCCGGGGCAGACCCTGCGCGTCACCACACTGGGGCAACTGACCCCGGAGCAGGTGGACATGCGCACCATGGTGCTCATCGGCTCGTCCACCACCTGCGTATTCCCCCGCGCCGGTGGCGGTGAGTGGGTGTACACGCCACGTTGGTACGGCGAGAAACCGGCCTCCTGAAACACGGTGGCCCCGCAATGGGGCCACCTTGAAAAAGCCATCAGGTGATGGAAGAAAGGTCTGCTTGCCGAGCCGTTCTGGCGCCAGATCGAGTCTTACCTTTCTCTACGGGGCGAAGAAAAACACCGCGTCTTTTCGCAGCACAGGTTCATCCCCAATGTTTGCTCAGCGTCGCCGCACGGGCTGATTTTTCCTGCGTGCAGCAGCGCGTCCTGTCGTCAATTTCCTGTAGCTCAAGATCTCCGGCAACTCGACTAGTGTTGGCGTTAAGCCCCATGTTGGGGGTTATGGAGAAATGGCTATGGAGCGAAATAACAGACGGATCAACAGCGCAAAAAGGAGGAGGCTGATTTCCGCTTACCGGCTTCCGGGGGCGTCCAGCCTGTCGTCCGGGTCGAGCCCGCCGATAAAGGCTGACGATGATGATTTGAATGCGGCGGTGGTGAACAACAGCGTCATGTCGTTTGTGGACGGCATGACCAGTCTCAACAAGGAGTACACCCGCAAGAGCTATTTGCTGGCGAGCAGCTACGTCAGCGATGTGTTGCGCATCGCCCGGGGAAGCGAGGCCTGGTACGACGAGTTCATCAAGGTGATGACCAGCCTGGGCTGGATCCCGGTGAGGAGCAGTTTTGAGCGGGTGTACACGACCCGCAAAGGGCTGTCGGTGCAGTTGGCGGCGCTGAACCTGGTAGCGGCCACGGTGGCTTCGACGTTCCTGTCGGGGCCGCTGATCAGTGCGCTGCCCAAGCTGGTGGGTGATGCAGTGGAGGCCTTGAAGCAGCTTCCGGCCTCGTTCGAGTTGTTCAAACGCAATACCACGACCCGCGACGGTGGTGATTTCGGCTTGGCGTCCTGTTCGGAAACGGCCGGAGAGGTCTCGATGGTGTTGGTGACTTACAGTTCCCACGGCGTCAGCAAGCAGTTGGGCATACCGTTTCTGGAGTGGGACAGTGCCTCCGTTGAAGCCTTCAGTGGCCGCACGTGCCTGGTGCTGAACAGCTCGGTGGTCAATGAATCCACGATTCAACTGCTGCGGGACAGCGCAGGGGACAAGGTCCGCCTGGCTATCGCCAAATACAGGATTTGAGCGTTACGGCACCAGGTAGCCGCGTACACCGGTAAAGATGATTTGCGCGGCCAGGGCACACACAAACAGCCCCATCAACCGGCTGACAATCTGCAAGCCCTGGTCGCCGAGGATGCGTTCGATACGGTTGGACAGGTACAGCACCACGCCCACCGTGAGGCTGGCCAGGGCGATGCTGAGGATGGCGGTGATCTTGTCGTCCCAGTGCGGCTGGCTGACGCCCATCACCAGCAGTGCACCGATGGTGCCGGGGCCGACGGTCAGGGGAATGGTCAGCGGCACGATGGTCACGTCCTGCTGCACGTTGTCGGTCTGCACGGCCGACTTGCCTTGGGCCATGCCCAGGGCCGAGATAAACAGCACACTGCCGGCGCCGATGCGGAAGGCGTCGACGGTGATGCCGAACACACTGAAAATCACCCGGCCGAACAGGTAGAGCAACACGCTCGAGACCAGGGTGGCGAGGGCCACTTTCCAGGCCAGGCGCCGCCGCTCTTTGCTGGAGTAGCCGCGGGTCAGGCTGATAAAGCAGGAGAGCACGAAGAAGGGGCTGTAGAGCACCAGCATCTTCAGGTAAACGCTGAATAACACATGGAGCATGGGCGCGGCTCGCGGCGGGGACGTGTGGGGAGTCTATCAGGCGCCACGGAACAAATGTGGGAGCTGGCTTGCCTGCGATGGCGGTGTGTCAGGCACCCATGTTTGTGGCTGATACACCGCCATCGCAGGCAGCTCCCACAGGGAGATCCTGTTTCAGGTCAGGTAGGGGCGTGTTCCGGCCGTTGTGCCCGTTGCGCCACCCAATATTCCACCAGCTCGCGCAGTTGCGACAACTCCACTGGCTTGGCCATGTGCCCGTCCATCCCGGCCTGGCGTGCACGCTCTTTGTGTTCTGACAGAATGTGCGCCGTCAGCGCCACGATCGGCGTACGAATGCGCTGGTTGCTGACTTCCCACGCCCGCAGTTGCTGGGTGGCGGAGAAGCCGTCGAGGATCGGCATTTCACAGTCCATCAACACCAGGTCGTAGCGCTGGGCCTTCATCGCTTGCAGGGCTTCTTCGCCGTTGCTGGCAGTGTCGGGCTGCAGGTTGAGCTTGCCGAGCATGCCGCGAATCACCTTGGTGGAGATGCTGTTGTCTTCCGCCACCAGGATCCGGAAATCACTCGGCACCGTCACCGGGACGGGCGCGCTGATCGCGGGCTGGCGAGGTTGCACGGTGCCTTTGCTTCGCTGGGTCAACTCGTCGGCAAGCGTGGTCTTGAGGGTATAGCCGGCCACGGGTTTGGCGAGGATGCGTTTGATCCCGCAGTTGCGCGCGATGATCTTGCTCGGCGCGTTGCTGATGCCGGTGAGCATGATCAGCAATATGTCGTGGTTCAGGCTCGGGTCTTCCTTGATCTTCGCCGCCAGTTGCATGCCGGTCATGCCGGGCATGTTCTGGTCCAGCAGCACCACGTCGAAATAGTCCCGCAGGTGCGCCTTGGTGCGCAGCAGCGCCAGGGCTTCCTTGCCCGAAGGCACAGCGCTGACGTTCAGGCCCCAGGCCGTGCATTGCTGCACCAGCACTTTGCGGCAGGTGTCGTTGTCGTCCACCACCAGCACGCGAGCGCCCTGGAGCGGGCCGTCGAGGTCGGAGGTCGGATGCTCGAGGCGTTCCGGGTCCAGCGGCAAGGTCAGCCACAAGGTGCTGCCCTGTTGGCTGCCGCTCTTGATGCCGAATTCGCCATTCATCAACAGGATCAACTGGCGGGCGATGACCAGGCCCAGATGGCCGCTCAGGCGTGTGGCCGAGAGGAAATTCTTGCTGTGCAACTCGCTGTGCAGCAGGGCGTCGCGCTCGGCGGGTTCCATTGGCAGGCCACTGTCTTGCACGGCGATGCGCAGGCGCGGTTTGCTGCTGCGCTCGTCCAGCGCGACGACGATCAGCACTTCGCCTTCATCGGTTTTTTGCAGGGCGTTTTCCAGCAGGCTCAACATTGCCTGGCGCAGGCGGGTCGGGTCGCCGCTGATCACCCGTGGCACCTGGGGCTGGATAAAGCTGATCAGCTCGACGTTCTGCTGTTCGGCCTTGGCGCGGAAAATACTCAGGCAGTCTTCGATCAGCGCGTTGAGGTCGAATTGCACGTCGTCCAGTTCGATCTGCCCGGACTCCAGCTTGGAGATGTCGAGGATCTCGTTGATCAGGGTGAGCAGTTCATTGCCGGCGCTGTGGATGGTTTGCACATAGTCCCGCTGTTTGACCGACAGCGGCGTGCCCAACAGCAGTTCGGTCATGCCCAGCACGCCGTTCATGGGGGTGCGGATTTCGTGGCTGATCTTCGCCAGGAACTCGGCCTTGGCGGCGATCTCGGCATTGCTGGCCGCCAGGTCGCGGCTGAGGCTGAAGTTGTCTTCGGTGATGGCGCGCTGGCGTTCGCCCAGGGCCAGGCTCATCAACAAGCCGCTGAGGCAGATAAAACCGAGCAAGGTGACGATCAGACCTTGGGGCGCCACCAGTGTCAGGCCCAGCAATGCGGGCAGGATAATCAGGGTGCCAATGTTGAAGATCACCATCGCCAGCATGAACAGCCGCGCCGGGCGATAACCTTTTTGCCAGTGATACGCCGAAACGAACAACATGCTCAGGCCGGCCAGCGCCACCAGGGCGTAGGTGATGATGTTCAGGGGCAGTGTGTTGACGAACAGCAGCAACAGCCCGACCAGGACGATCAGCAGGATGTCGGCCATCAACAGCTTGTTCAGCGGATGCGGGCCCAGGGGCGCAAAGAAACGGTAGGCGAACATCAGCCCGCATGGCGCCGTCAGCAGCAGGGCGAGGTAGGCGCCGGGGGTTTGTACCGCGTGCCAGTTCGGCAGCCATGGCCCCACCACATTGAGCAGCAGCGCCAGGCTGAGCAGCAACAGCACTTCGCAGGCGGCGAGCCACAGGCTGCTGCGGGAGCGATGGTAGGCGTAGCGAGTCAGGTTGTGCAGGATCAGCATCACCAGGCAGCCGAACAGCAGCCCGTAGATCAGCGTCTGGTTCTGGTTGGCCGCCGCCAGTACGGCGGGCTCCAGGGTGATGTACGGGCGCAGTTCGTGTTCCGAGACCAGGCGCAGGTACACGTCCAGCGGCTTCTGGCTCTGAGGCATCGGCAGCATGAAGTCGCTGCTGGGCAGCGGGCGCTCGGCCTGGGGCTGGCGGGTGCCGGTGGCTTGCTGCTCCACCAGGGTGTCGCCGTCGAGTACGTACAGGTTCAGGTGTGACAGGTCAGGGGCGAATACCCGCAGCACTTGCTCGT
Organism: Pseudomonas sp. BIGb0558; assembly: GCF_024807515.1. Taxonomy (NCBI): domain Bacteria; kingdom Pseudomonadati; phylum Pseudomonadota; class Gammaproteobacteria; order Pseudomonadales; family Pseudomonadaceae; genus Pseudomonas; species Pseudomonas sp. BIGb0558. The sequence continues at coordinate 31,506 of NZ_JANUEW010000002.1, read as the reverse complement.
GCTTGCCGGGTTGCAGCCTGAAACGTACCCACAACGCACCGTCCGGTTGCGCGGCGGTAATCCGGTCCAGTTCGATGGGGCTGAATTGATTGATGTAGCGGGGCGAGCGGATATCGCTCAGTTGCAGATCGGCCTGTTCATCAAGCAATACCGCCCAGCCACTGCCTTGTGCGGCGGCCTGGGCCGGAAGCAAGCAGAGCAAGGTCAGCAGACTGACAGTGAAACCTATGGCGATCCTGAGCCAGCGCACGGCGAAATCCCTTCGTAGGTTGATGCATGGGTATAACTATGCGCGGGGCCACAAGAGTAGGGCAAGGGCAAAACGCCCCTGCCTAACCGAACGGATAGCTGTTTACTGACTTTCGCCACGCTCGCGGGCAATGGCACGGTAGCCAATGTCGGTGCGATAGAAGCAGCCCTTCCAGTCGATTTTTGCCGCCAGCATGTACGCCTGTTGCTGGGCGGCATCTACGCTGCTGCCCATGGCGGTTGCGCACAATACGCGACCACCGGCGGTGACAACCTTGCCATCCTTGAGCGCGGTGCCCGCATGGAACACCTTGCCTTCCAGCGTAGCAGCCGCATCCAGACCTTCAATCACATCGCCCTTGGCGTAGTCGGCCGGGTAGCCGCCGGCGGCCAGCACGATGCCGACGCTCGGGCGCGGGTCCCACTGGGCTTCTACCTTGTCCAGGGCCTGGGCCAGCGCAGCTTCCACCAGCAGCACCAGGCTCGATTGCAGGCGCAGCATCACCGGTTGGGTTTCCGGATCGCCGAAGCGGCAGTTGAACTCGATGACTTTCGGGTTGCCGGCCTTGTCGATCATCAAGCCGGCGTACAGGAAACCGGTGTACACATTGCCTTCGTCGGCCATGCCGCGCACGGTTGGCCAGATCACCAGGTCCATCACGCGTTTGTGCACTTCGGCGGTGACTACCGGGGCAGGGGAGTAGGCACCCATGCCGCCGGTGTTCGGGCCGCTGTCGCCGTCGCCAACACGTTTGTGGTCCTGGCTGGTGGCCATCGGCAGCACGTTCTTGCCGTCGACCATCACGATGAAGCTGGCTTCTTCGCCGTCGAGGAACTCCTCGATGACGACGCGCGAACCCGCTTCACCGAAAGCGTTGCCGGCGAGCATGTCGCGTACGGCGTCTTCGGCCTCACTCAGGGTCATAGCGACGATCACGCCTTTGCCGGCGGCCAGGCCGTCGGCCTTGATCACGATCGGTGCACCGACCTCACGCAGGTAAGCCAGGGCTGGCTCGATCTCGGTGAAGTTCTGGTAGTCGGCAGTCGGGATCTTGTGGCGAGCCAGGAAGTCCTTGGTGAAGGCTTTCGAGCCTTCCAGCTGGGCAGCGCCGGCGGTAGGGCCGAAGCAATCCAGGCCACGGCTGCGGAACAGGTCCACAACGCCGGCTACCAGCGGCACTTCCGGCCCGACGATGGTCAGGGAAACGTTTTTCTCGGCAAAGTCTGCCAGCTGCTCAAGGGCCAGCACGTCGATGGCGACGTTTTCGCACTTGGCTTCAATGGCGGTGCCGGCGTTGCCGGGTGCAACGAAAACTTTCTGGACGCGCGGGTCCTGGGCAACTTTCCAGGCCAGGGCGTGTTCACGGCCACCGCTGCCAATGATCAAAACATTCATTTCAAAAACCTCGGATGACGCTGAATTCTGAAGACCACGGTGGGTGGCTTTTCTGTGGGAGCTGGCTTGCCTGCGATGCGGGCGCCTCGGTGTATCAGGTGCACCGAGGTGATGCTATCGCAGGCAAGCCAGCTCCCACAGGAGCCAGTGCCCACCAGTCAATTGGATCAGTGGCGGAAGTGACGCATGCCGGTAAAGACCATGGCGATGCCGGCTTCGTCTGCAGCAGCGATGACTTCAGCATCACGCATCGAACCGCCCGGTTGGATCACCGCGGTAACACCGGCTTTCGCGGCGTTGTCCAGGCCATCACGGAACGGGAAGAATGCGTCGGACGCCATCACCGAACCCTGCACCTGCAAGCCGGCATGTTCCGCCTTGATCGCGGCAATACGTGCCGAGTTCACGCGGCTCATCTGGCCCGCGCCGACACCGATGGTCTGGCGGTTCTTGGCGTAGACGATGGCGTTGGATTTAACGTACTTGGCGACTTTCCAGGCGAAGATCAGGTCGTTGATTTCCTGTTCGGTCGGGGCGCGCTTGGTCACTACTTTCAGGTCAGCGCTGCCGATCATGCCGATGTCGCGGCTCTGTACCAGCAAGCCGCCGTTGACGCGCTTGTAGTCCCAGGCAGCGGCACGCTCGGCCGACCACTCGCCGCAGGCCAGCAGGCGCACATTGGCCTTGGCAGCAACGATGGCGCGGGCTTCGTCGCTCACGGACGGGGCAATGATCACTTCAACAAACTGACGCTCGACGATCGCCTTGGCGGTCTCGGCGTCCAGCTCACGGTTGAAGGCGATGATGCCGCCGAAAGCCGACTCGGTGTCGGTGGCGTAGGCCAGTTCGTAGGCCTGGCGGATGCCGCCTTCAGCGTCCGGGCTCACGGCCACGCCGCACGGGTTGGCGTGCTTGACGATCACGCAGGCGGGCTTGACGAAGCTCTTCACACATTCCAGCGCGGCGTCGGTGTCGGCCACGTTGTTGTAGGACAGCTCTTTGCCTTGCAGTTGGGTTGCGGTGGCGATGCCGACTTCGGCAGGCTTGGCTTCAACGTAGAACGCCGCGCTCTGGTGCGGGTTCTCGCCGTAGCGCATTTCCTGGGCCTTGATGAACTGGCTGTTGAAGGTGCGCGGGAACTGGCTGCGGCCTTCTGTGCTGAGGGTTTCAGCCGCCTGGTTCACGGTGCCCATGTAGTTGGCGATCATGCCGTCGTAGGCGGCGGTGTGTTCGAAGGCCTTGAGCATCAGGTCGAAGCGCTGGGCGTAGGTCAGGCCGCCGGCTTTCAGGCTTTCCAGCACGTTGGCGTAGTCGCTGGCGTTCACCACGATGGCCACGTCTTTGTGGTTTTTTGCTGCGGAGCGAACCATGGTCGGGCCGCCGATATCGATGTTTTCGATGGCGGTCGGCAGGTCGCAGCCTGGCTTGTTGATGGTGGCTTCGAACGGGTAGAGGTTAACGGCCACCAGGTCGATCGGCTTGATGCCGTGCTCGGTCATGATGGCGTCGTCGATACCGCGACGACCGAGGATCCCGCCGTGGATTTTCGGGTGCAGGGTCTTGACCCGACCGTCCATCATTTCTGCGAAACCGGTGTAGTCCGCCACTTCCACTGCGGCCACGCCGTTGTCCTGCAGCAGTTTGAAGGTCCCGCCGGTGGAGAGAATCTCCACGCCCAGGGCTTCCAGCTCCCGGGCAAATTCGAGGATCCCGGTCTTGTCGGAGACACTGATCAAGGCACGGCGGATCGGCAGGCGGGTAGTCTGGTCGGTCATTTCAATTTCCATCAAAAGCAAAGGAGTCAGCAAAAAAGGCGACCGTTTTTACGCGGGCGCCTTTCTGGTTTGATTGAATGCTTACAGCAAATCGTACTGCTTGAGTTTCTTGCGCAGCGTGCCACGGTTCAGACCGAGCAGCTCACTGGCCTTGGTCTGGTTGCCCTTGACGTAGTTCATCACGCTTTCGAGCAACGGCGCTTCGACTTCGGAGAGCACCAGGTTGTACACGTCCGTGACGGCAGCGCCCTCAAGGTGGGCGAAATAATTGTGCAGCGCCTTCTCGACACTCCCGCGAAGGGTCTGGCCTTCTTCGCTCGGCGTGTTGAGGTGCTGTTTCAAATTGACGTTGTCGCTCACGGGTGTTGTTCCACTCACTAAAGTCTCGGTCATCATCGTCATGCGGCCACCCCTTCTCCGTCCCCTGTCACCAGGCTCTTGTAACGCTCGCTGAAGAACTCACGAACGTTGGCGCACTGTGCTTCCGTATCATCCAAACGATTGAAGTGGGCGCGAAACTCCCTGGCGCCCGGCAAGGTTGCGAGATACCAGCCCACATGCTTGCGAGCAATGCGTACTCCCATCACGTCTCCGTAGAAGGCGTGCAGGGCGGCCAGATGCTCTAGCAGAATACGTTCCACCTCGATCAACTCCGGTGCCGGCATGATTTCGCCGGTACGCAGAAAGTGCTCGATCTCACGAAAAATCCACGGCCGCCCCTGGGCAGCCCGGCCAATCAACAGGCCATCGGCGCCGGTCGCGTGCAGCACGCGCCGGGCTTTCTCGGCTGAATCGATGTCGCCGTTGGCAAAGACGGGAATCGACACCGCCTGCTTGATCGCGGCAATGGTGTCGTACTCGGCTTCACCGGTGTAAAGGTCGGCGCGGGTGCGGCCATGCACCGCCAGCGCTGTAATGCCCGCCTGCTCGGCGATCTTCGCCACCGTCAGGCCATTCTTGTTGTCCCGGTCCCAGCCGGTGCGGATCTTCAGGGTAACCGGCACATCCACTGCAGCGACAACGGCATGCAGGATCTCGCTCACCAACTGCTCATCCTTCAACAGGGCAGAGCCTGCGGCCTTGTTACAGACCTTCTTGGCCGGGCAACCCATGTTGATATCAATAATCTGCGCCCCCAACTCCACGTTGGCCCGGGCCGCATCCGCCAGCATTTGCGCATCACCGCCGGCGATCTGTACCGAGCGGGGCTCGGGATCACCTTCGTGGATCATGCGCATCCGCGATTTGCGGGTGTTCCACAAGCTCATGTCGCTGGTGACCATTTCCGAGACTACAAGCCCTGCGCCCAAACGCTTGCAAAGCTGACGAAAGGGCTGGTCGGTGACACCCGCCATCGGGGCGAGGATCAAGCCGTTGTGCAATGTGTATGGGCCGATGCGTACCGCCGACATAGGACTTCCCTGTTGTGGGGCCGGATCATTAGAGTTCGAAAAAGGGTTGGCATGATACCCGCTCTCGATGACTGGATAAAGGCTGAATTGGATAAAATCTGAACAGTTATTTTCTTATCGCCGCTGGTTTGGTCCAAGGCCGTGCAGTCAATAATCTGCCGTCAAACCCCGGCCGATGACCCGTTTCACTCGGGGGAGTGGAAGCTCAAGCTGTAATTCACCGCTTTGTTGCCCGGGTCGAGAATGTCCAGGGCGATGTGAATCGGCGTCTGGGAGGGCATCTCGGTCTGGCCTGCCAGCTCGCCGCTGAGGTACTCGGCCGGCTTGAAGCGACGACTGGCGATCATATTCCCGTTCATGTCAGCGAAGCGTAGCTCCAGCAACGGGAACGGTTGGGAGAATGTCGCGCGGTTATAGATGATCGCGTCCACTACCAGGGCGCCGGCGAACTCCGGGTGGCTGCGCACCACCAGGTTGCTGCTCTTGATGTGGGCGATATCAACGCGTGAGGGCACGGTGCAGCCCAGTTTCGGGCACAGTTCCTGGAACCACGGGCGGTAGGCGTCCTGGCGTGCCAGGTCGTCGAATTGGTAGGCGACGTATTGACCTGCCAGGCCGGCGGCGGCCAACAGTACCAACAGGCCCCAGAACAGGCGGCGGCCCCAGCCCGAAGAGCGCTTCTGGGAATACAGGTGCAGTGGGTCGTCTTCCAGGTCCGACAGCAGGTCGTCGTGGGCGCCCGCCTCTGGGCGAGGGCGTTTGCGTTTGGGCTGCGCGCGCTCCGGCAGTTCGGGTTCCGGCGTTTCTGCTGCGGCGGTCACCGGTGGATTGGGTTCGTCATCGACGGCGGCTGCGTGCAGCGGCGGTTCGTCGTCAGGCTCGGCCGCTTCAAACGACATCGACGGTTCGGTGCGCTTGGGTTTGCCGGGGCTTGCCTTGGCGGGTTGCGGTTCGTCGTCGCTCGGTTGCGGGGCTTGTGCCCTTTCGTCGCGCGGCTCGCTGAACAGGCTGGCGGCCCATTGCTCTTCCTCGGCCTTGGCGGTGTCGCGGCTGGCGCTGAGGGAGTCTTCCTTTTGCCGACGGTCGGCGCCGGGTTGGCGACGGTCTGCACCCACAGGCTGGGTGTGTTGAATCTCGCGGCGCTCCAGCTTGGCCAGTTCTTCGTCGAGGTCCAGGTTATCCAGGTCCAGCTCTTCGGCGGTCCATTGCTTCTGGCTGATGGCCCGCGGTGCTTCGGGTGGCGGTTCTACGGCTGCCGGTGGCTGGGCCGCAGGCGCATTGGCCCGCTGCTCCAGCAATTGGCGAGCGGCGTTGAACACTTGCAGGCACGAGCCACAGCGCACCACGCCACGGGCCACGCTCAATTGAGCATGGCTGACGCGAAAGCGCGCTTGGCAATGTGGGCACTGGGTGACGAAACTGTCGGTCATGCGGCCATCCGATTCATGCAGGCGCTCATTCTAGCGCCGACGACCGCTGATGCGTACCCAGCCGTCGCGGTTGGCGATCGGGTCCAGCTCGAAATCCCGGGCGTAGGCGGCGGCAACGTCTTCGCCCTGTTCGGCGAGGATGCCCGACAGCGCCAGGCGCCCGCCCGGCTTGACCAGGCTCGACAGCTGCGGCGCCAGGGCCACCAGCGGCCCGGCCAGGATATTGGCCACCAGCACGTCGGCCTGCACCTGGGGCAATTGCTCCGGCAGGTACAGCGGGAATTTCTCTTCGGCGATGTTATTGCGCCCGGCGTTGTCGCGGGAGGCTTCCAGGGCTTGCACGTCGATGTCGGTACCGACGGCTTCCTTGGCGCCCAGCAGCAGGGCGGCGATCGCCAGGATCCCCGAGCCGCAGCCGAAGTCCAGCACGTTGCAGTCTTGCAGGTCCTGGCCGTCGAGCCATTCCAGGCACAGGGCGGTGGTCGGGTGGGTACCGGTGCCGAACGCCAGGCCCGGGTCCAGCAGCAGGTTCACCGCGTCAGGCTCGGGGGCGGCGTGCCAGCTCGGCACGATCCACAGGCGCTGGCCAAAACGCATCGGCTGGAAGTTGTCCATCCAGCTGCGTTCCCAGTCCTGGTCTTCGATGATTTCGCTGTGATGTTCCGGCAACGGGCCGCCGGTGAGCAGTTCCATGTGGGCCAGGACGCTGGCGGCATCGGTGCCGTCTTCGAACAGGGCCAGCAGATGGGTGTGGGACCACAGTGGGGTGGTGTTCAGCTCGGGTTCGAAGATCGGCTGGTCTTCGGCGTCCATGAAGGTCACCGACACGGCGCCCACTTCGAGGAACGCGTCTTCGTAGGTTTCGGCTTGTTCTGGGCTGATGGCGAGACGGACTTGCAGCCAAGGCATGGCGGGCACCTTTGAAAAAATGAGTGTGCAGCGGGGTAGGGCTGCGAAAGACGCGCAAGTTTACGCGAGCGAACAGCAGAAGACGACACCACTGACTGAACGCAGGCTAAATGTGGGAGCTGGCTTGCCTGCGATAGCGTCGCCTCGGTCTGGCTGATAAATCGAGGTGTCTGCATCGCGGGCAAGCCCGGCTCCCACAAAAGCCAGCTCCCAGAGGGTTTTGTGGTGTTTTCTGTATCCCACAAACAACAAAGCCGCCCGAAGGCGGCTTTGTTGGGTGGAGCACTTCGCTTACTGATTAGCCAGCTTGTGTTCCAGGTAGTGAATGTTCACACCACCTTCGCAGAAGCCTTCATCGCGAACCAGATCCCGATGCAGCGGGATGTTGGTCTTGATGCCGTCTACCACGATTTCGTCCAGGGCGTTACGCATACGGGCCATGGCCTCGTCGCGGGTGGCGCCCCAGGTGATCAGCTTGCCGATCAGCGAGTCGTAGTTGGACGGAACCTTGTAGCCGCTGTACAGGTGCGAATCCACACGTACGCCGTTGCCGCCGGGCGCGTGGAAATGCTTGACCAGGCCAGGGCTTGGGATAAAGGTTTTCGGGTCTTCGGCGTTGATCCGGCACTCCAGCGAGTGGCCGTGGATCTTCACATCATCCTGGGTAAACGACAGCTCGTTGCCAGCGGCGATGCTCAGCATCTCCTTGACGATGTCGATACCGGTGACCATTTCCGAAACCGGGTGCTCTACCTGCACACGAGTGTTCATCTCGATGAAGTAGAAGCGACCGTTCTCGTACAGGAACTCGAAAGTGCCCGCGCCACGGTAGTTGATGTCGATGCACGCCTTGACGCAGCGAGCCAGTACTTCCTGGCGAGCGGTCTCGTCCAGGCCCGGTGCCGGAGCTTCTTCCAGTACCTTCTGGTGACGACGTTGCAGCGAGCAATCGCGGTCGCCCAGGTGGATGGCGTGGCCCTGGCCGTCGGACAGCACCTGCACTTCCACGTGACGTGGGTTGGTCAGGTACTTTTCCAGGTAGACCATCGGGTTGCCGAACCAGGCGGCAGCTTCCGAGCGAGTCTGCTTGGCGGCTTCGATCAGGTCTTCTTCCTTGTGCACCACGCGCATGCCGCGACCACCACCGCCACCGGCGGCCTTGATGATCACCGGGTAACCGACTTCGCGACCAATGCGCAGGGCGGTGGCCTCGTCTTCAGGCAGCGGGCCGTCGGAACCTGGAACGGTTGGCACGCCGGCAGCGATCATGGCGTCCTTGGCCGATACCTTGTCGCCCATCAGGCGAATGGTTTCGGCTTTCGGGCCGATGAAGGCAAACCCGGATTTCTCCACCTGTTCGGCGAAGTCGGCGTTTTCCGCGAGGAAGCCGTAGCCCGGGTGGATGCCATCAGCGCCGGTCACTTCAGCGGCAGCGATGATGTTCGAGACTTTCAGGTACGAGTTCGTGGCCAGTGGCGGGCCGATGCAAATGCTTTCGTCCGCCAGTTTCACGTGCATCAATTCGGTATCGGCCGTCGAGTAAACAGCGACGGTCTTGATGCCCTCTTCCTTACAGGCGCGCAGGATACGCAGCGCGATCTCGCCGCGGTTGGCGATCAGGACTTTTTGCAGTTTCTTCGCAGGTTTCAACATCGAAGGCGCTCCGCGGTTCAAACGATGGTGAACAGCGGCTGGTCGTACTCAACCGGCTGACCGTTTTCTACCAGGATGGATTCGATGACGCCGGCTTTTTCAGCCGTGATGTGGTTCATCATCTTCATCGCTTCAACGATGCAGATGGTGTCGCCCACTTTCACGGTTGCGCCGACTTCAACGAAGGCTGGCGAGGTCGGTGCCGGAGTGCGGTAGAAGGTACCGACCATTGGCGACTTGACCACGAAACCGTTCAGTTTAGGTGCAGCAGGTGCTTCGGCAGCGGCCGCAACCGGAGCAGCCACTGGCGCAGCGGCAGGGGCTGGCGCTTGCATCTGTGGCGCGTAGAACTGTTGGGCCGGGGTCTTGCTGTGACGGCTGATCCGTACGGATTCCTCGCCTTCCTTGATCTCCAGCTCGTCGATACCGGATTCTTCCAGCAGTTCGATCAGTTTCTTAACTTTACGGATATCCATGAATCATCAACTCCCAAAGGGTCGGTCAGGGGCGCTTGGCCGTGTCTTCAAGCTGTTCCAGGGCGGCCTCCAGGGCCAGTCGGTAACCGCTGGCGCCAAGGCCGCAGATCACTCCTACCGCAACGTCGGAGAAGTAAGAGTGATGGCGGAAAGGTTCGCGTTTGTGCACGTTCGATAAATGCACTTCGATGAATGGGATGCTCACCGCCAGCAGCGCGTCACGTAATGCAACGCTTGTGTGCGTAAAAGCGGCGGGATTGATCAGGATAAAGTCCACGCCTTCGCTGCGCGCGGCATGGATGCGATCAATCAATTCGTACTCGGCATTGCTTTGCAGGTAGAGCAGATGGTGGCCGGCATCACGTGCCCGTCGTTCCAGATCGAGGTTGATCTGTTCGAGGGTCACTGCCCCGTAGACGCCCGGTTCGCGGGTGCCGAGCAGGTTCAGGTTGGGTCCGTGAAGAACCAGTAAGGTCGCCATCGGCTGTTCCTTGTTATTGATGTGGGCACGGTAGAACCCGGCGACTATGCCGCAAAGGCTTTGTGACTGTCCAGTTCTATGCAGTAGGCAGCACGATTAGCGAGGATTGCGCAAAATATGTGACCGCAAGGCTGAATCCGGTCAGTGTGGGAGCTGGCTTGCCTGCGATGGCGGTGTGTCAGTGTCAGGTTTTTTGACTGATTCACCGCCATCGCAGGCAAGCCAGCTCCCACATTGGGTCAGACGCGGAATGCCTGCACGGCGGTGTTGAGTTGCCCGCCCAGTACCAGCAAATGCTCTCCCTGGCGGCGTCCCTGGCCAATTCGCAGCAAGTTGTCCTCGCCCAACTGGTGAATTCGCTCACTGTTATCGCGGATTTCACTCACAGCGCCACTTTGCTGGGCAGTGACATCGGCAATCCGCACGGCGGTGTCGGAAATGGTCTGGATCGCCCCGACGATTTCATCCAGCGCGCCGTCAGCCGCCTGCGCTTGCTCGGCGGTGGCTTCGGCGTGTTCGACCTGGGCGCGCATGCCTTCCACCGATTGCCGGGCGGCGGTTTGCAGGCCGGCGATCAGGTGCTGGATTTCGGCGGTGGCGCCGGCGGTGCGCTGGGCCAGGGAGCGAACTTCGTCGGCGACCACGGCGAACCCGCGCCCGGCCTCACCGGCGCGGGCGGCTTCGATGGCGGCGTTCAGCGCCAGCAGGTTGGTCTGGTCGGCAATCGAGCGAATCACCGTGAGTACGCCGCCGATGGTCGCGGATTCCTCGGCGAGTTTTTCGATCATCTGCGCATTGATCTGCACTTCGCCCACCAAGGCGTGCAGCCCGGTCAGGCTTAAGCCGATCACCCGTTGGCCCTGCTCCACTGCCTCGCCTGCGCTGCGGCTGGCCTGGGCGGCCTGGCTGGCGTCGCCGGCAACCTGTTGGATGGTGGCCTCCAGTTCGCCCAGGGAATCGCGAATCTGCGCGGTGTCACCGGCCTGGCGTTCGGCGCCGTCGTGCATGCCGCTGCTCAGTTCCGCCAGCGCGCTGCTGCTGCCGGCCACTTGCTCGGCGTTGCCTCTGATGGTGCCCACCAGGTCCACCAGGTAGGCGCGCAGGCGGTTCAGGGATTCTTCGATATCGTGCAGTTCGCGGTTGGTCTTGCCCAAGGCAATGGGCTGGCTGAAATCGCCCTCGGCCCAGGTGGACAAGGCCGGCGCCAGGTTGGTCAGCACCCGTGCCAGGTGCCGCTGCAAGGTGTCGATCAACAGCGCGATCAGCAAAATCAGGCCGATCATCACGCCTTGCATCAGGCGCACTTCGCCCTGGATTTTCCCGTGCTGGGCGCGCACCACGGGCTCCAGCCCGGCGATGGCCTGCTGTACCGCATTGATTTTCAGATGGGTGCTGGTGGCCAGTTCGGTGCGCTGCTGGATTTGCTCGCGGGTGCGTTTCAGCTCGGCGGGGTAGCGAGTCAGCAGGCTGTTGAGCTCGCGCTTGAGGTCGACGCCGGTGTCCTGGGCTACGGTTTTTTCGGTGTTTTCCAGGCCCATCATGGCCGAGAAATCGTCGGTATTGGACTCGCTGCTGGCCGTCACGCCCAGCAAGGGCAATTGCCCCAGCACGTCAGCCTGGCTGCGGATATTGCTGACTTCGCGCTCCACATCATCAGCCAGTTCGCTGCGCCCGCTGCTCACCAGTTTGTCCCGGGCCAGGGAGAGTTTGGCCAGATGCTGGGACGCGGCCAATAAAGGCGGCAAATAACGCGCAGACTCCGGCGAATTCACCCCGCTGGCGTACCGGTTCAATTGCTCCAGGTTGGCACCCAGTTCGCGTTCGGCTTGCAGCAGCAGGGCTTGCGGGTCGCCGGCCAGTTTGCCGGCGGCCAGCAGGTCGGTCTTGCTGAAGGTATCCAGGTCGGCAAGGCTGGGTCGCAGGTTCTGCGCCAGGTCCGGCGGCAACTCATCCAGGTGCTGCAGCAGGTTCTCCAGGCTCTGGCTGGCGCTGCTCAGGCGCAGGGCGTCGCCGCTGGCGAGGTAATCGTCGATATTGCGCGCGGCCTGGTTCTGAAAGGTCTGCGACAGGCCCAGGTAGCGCTCCATCAGCAGGTAAGGCCGTTCCAGGGCGCGTTGCGACCACCAGAGTGTCGCGCCCAGGGCCAGGCAAACGGCGACCAGCAGGAGGGTGTTCAGATTCGTCAGCAGCTTCAGGCGCATGCGTGGTTTCAACCGACAGCAGAAGTAAGTGCCTGAAGTTATTGCGTTTCCATTACAGAGTTATGACGGATTCGGTGGATTCCGGTGAAAAGGTGGCACTTTGCTTTGATGCCCGGGCCGACGCGACCCGGTTACGCCCGGCATCCTTGGCACGGTACAGCGCCTCGTCGGCCTGGGCGGCCATCATCAGGCTGTCGGAGCCGTCGCAGAGCTCCACCACGCCGGCACTGAACGTGCACCACAAATCCTGCGGCTGGGCGGGGTAGTGAATTTCGGCGAAGCGCCCACGGATCTCGTCCAGTACCTGGCAGGCCCTGTCGAGGTCGGTGTCGGGCATCACGATGGCAAATTCTTCGCCGCCGTAACGGCCTATATAGTCGGTCTTGCGCAAGCGCTGCTTGAGAAACAGTGCGAGGCTCTTGATCACCCGGTCGCCCATGGGGTGGCCGTGGCTGTCGTTGACCCGCTTGAAGTGGTCGATGTCGAGCATCGCAAAGCTCAGCGGCTTGTTTTCGCGGCGTGCGCGGAAGCTGCAGTCTTCCAGCAGTTGCAGGATGTGGGTGTGGTTGTACAGCCCGGTGAGGCTGTCGCGCACCATCCGCGCCTTGAGGTTGCGCGCCCGCGCCGCGCGGTTGCGTACGGTGGTGATCAGGTGCCGGGGCTTGATCGGCTTGGTGAGGAAGTCGTCGCCGCCTTCGCTCATGGCGTCCAGTTGCTTGTCCAGGTCGTCTTCGGCCGAGAGGTAGATGATCGGCACGCTGACGTAGCGGTCATTGTGGCGGATCACCTTGGCCAGTTCGGTACCGGTGCAGGCCGGCATATACATGTCGAGGATGATCAGGTCGGGCTGGAAGTCCGCCAGCTCGGCCATGGCCTGGATCGGTTCGATCAGGGTGCGGGTGACGATGCCGGCGCTGTTGAGCAGGCGCTCGGTGTGCATGGCCTGGGCCCGCGAGTCATCGATGATCAGCACTTTATAAGGTTCGTACTGGGCGACGCAGGTCAGCACTTCGATTTTTTCCAGCAGGCTCGAGGCCTCCAGGGTTCCGGTGAGGAACTCCTGGCCGCCGGCGCGCACGGCCGCGAGACGCGTGGGCGTATCGGTTTCGTGCAGGCTGAAAAACAGCAACGGCAGTTTTTGTTCAAGGCCTTCCTGGGCTTCGGCGGCAAGCTTGAGGCCGAGGCCGGCGCCGCAGAAATCCACATCCATCACGATAGCCGCGGGCAAGCGCTCGGACATCGAGGCGCGAAACGCCGCCACGCTGTCGAGGGACTGGGCGCTCAATCCAAAAAACTCCAGCTGCTTGGCCAGGCGCTCGGCACGGTCGTGGTCGGCCAGCATCACGTAGATCGGTTTGCGCATCGGCGGCAGGAGCGTTTGCTCAAGCTGGTCGCCCTGGCGCAGCCCGGTGCGGGACAGGCGCTGCATCAAACGGTTGAGTTCGGTGATCAGGTGGCTGCTGAGGCGACCGCGGTTGTCGTCCACGGCCTTGAGTGAATCGCTGATCAGGTGCGCCAACTGGCCGTGTTCCGGCTGCTCGAAGCGTTCGGCAAAACGCAGCAGGCGCAGGTTGGCCTCACTGAGCTCGGACAAGTCAGTGGTCGACCATTCGCTGCGTTGCAGGCGCTGCCAGATCTCAAGAATTTGACGTGCCTGATGAATTACCCGCTGGGCAAAATGGTGCTTGAGACGCTCACGGCTGGGGTCTTCTGGCTCGGTCATATCCTGACTACTAGTTAGGCTGCATGCTGAGGTCGAACTGATGGCTCTATGCTAGCACCTCTTTTCCTTTGCACGAGTGTCATACGTCAATTAACTGCGAGGTCCTGGATATTCATTTGTCGACCCTGCAGTCGCGCGGGCGTAAAAAGCGTGCATCCTTTATAGTCGAGCTGCGCATACGCGCCACCCCGACTAAAAGCGCCCCGATGCTCGGCACGATGGGGTAGGGTTGTGGTCGTAGCTATTGAACTCAAGTGATTGAAAGGATATCGCCATGCTGGACTGGAAAAACCGCGCAGGCAGTGCAAAGGGCCAGGCCCCCGAAACCAAGTCGGCCCCCCGCAGCTATTTCCGTAACCTGCTGATGAGCCGTGCGTTGCTCTCGCTGGTTGCGTTGTACCTGTTGGTCACCGGTGCCCTGGGCTGGTACTGGAGCGAAGAGCCCGCGTTGTTCCCGGTGCAGCAGAACGCGCAGATTGCCGCCGAGAAGGATGGCAAGCAAATGGTGGTGGGTTTCACCACCGTCGAAACCCTCAAGACCGTAGTCGGCACCTTGTTGAACAAGCCGGGTGGCTACATTTCCAACGACCGTTTCCCGCCGGGCCTGTGGATGGACAACATGCCCAGCTGGGAATACGGCGTGCTGGTGCAGGTGCGTGACCTGACCCGTGCCCTGCGCAAGGACTTCGCCCGTTCGCAGTCGCAGTCGGCGGAAGACGCAGATTTGGCCAAGGCCGAGCCGCGCTTCAACTTCGACAACAAGAGCTGGGTGCTGCCGTCCAGCGAGTCGGAATACCAGGAAGGCATCAACTCCCTGAGCCGCTACGAAGCCCGTTTGTCTGACCCAAACCAGAAAGGCGCGCTGTTCTATGCGCGTGCCGACAACCTGAACAACTGGCTGGGTGATGTGGCGACCCGTCTGGGTTCGCTGTCGCAACGGCTGTCGGCCAGTGTGGGCCGGGTCAAGCTCAACACCGCGCTGAAAACCGAAGCGCTGGCGCCGGGTGAAGTGCCGCAGGTCGATGAAGAAGTGGTGGAAACCCCATGGATGCAGATCGACAACGTGTTCTACGAGGCCCGTGGCCAGGCCTGGGCCTTGTCCCACCTGCTGCGCGCCATCGAAGTCGACTTCGCCGACGTGCTGGCCAAGAAGAACGCCACCGTCAGCGTGCGCCAGATCATTCGTGAGCTGGAAGCCTCGCAGGAACCTGTGTGGAGCCCGATGATCCTGAACGGCAGCGGTTTTGGCATCCTGGCCAACCACTCGCTGGTCATGGCCAACTATATTTCCCGGGCCAACGCTGCAGTGATCGACTTGCGTCAGCTCCTGAACCAGGGTTGATGATGGACGCTTCCACCCGAGAGGCGGCGCACCGCGCCGCCTCCGACGCCGAACTGATCGCCTGGGTCGACGAGCAGGACAACCTGCTCGGCTCCCTGGTGCGTTCCGATTTGCGCCAGCGAGGGCTGATCGGGCGCTGCACCTTTATCTTCCTGTTCAATTCGGCCGGTGAGCTGTGTGTGCACCGGCGCACCCTCAGCAAAGCCATGTACCCGGGGTTCTGGGACACGGCGGCCGGCGGAATGGTGGCGGCCCACGAATCCTACGCCGAGTCGGCGGCCCGGGAGCTGGAAGAGGAATTGGGCGTCAGCGGCGTCGAACTCACCGCTCACGACCATTTCTATTTCGAAGACGGCGACAGCCGGCTCTGGTGCACTTCGTTCTCGGCCGTGTGGGACGGGCCGCTGCGGATCCAGCCGGAAGAAGTCATGGAAGCCCGCTTTCTGCCACTGGCGACGGTGCTGGAGGAGGCCGAGCAAAAGCCCTATTGCCCGGATGCCCAGGAAGGGTTGCGTCGTTATTTGGCCCTGCGTCGCTAAAGTTGCATAAATTGGCGCCATTAGGCTCTTAGCAAGGGGCCTTTTTGCCGTTACACTGCGCGACTTTTCAAGCTGAACCGTTGTTGCTTCACCCTGTAGGAGCGAGCTTGCTCGCGAAAAACGTAAGCACGACGCGTGCTGCCTGAATGCCCGCGTTATCGTTGACGACCTTCGCGAGCAAGCTCGCTCCTACAGTGGGTTGAATGCCTGCGGCTCAGTAGCGCTGCCCCTGCCTGAGTGGGGCTTCGCGGTCGGTGATCGCACCGATCAGTCTTTGTCCTCCCAAGAGGATTGCCGGTGGCCAAAAAAGCCGCATCCTTCGCCGCCCTTGGTGGCCTGGTATTTTCCACCGACGCAGGTCGACACTGCCCGGACTGTCGCCAGCCCGTGGACGCGTGTACCTGCAAAACAACCCTGATTCCCGAAGGCGATGGTATTGCCCGCGTACGTCGCGAGAGCAAGGGCCGTGGCGGCAAGACGGTGACCACCATCACCGGCGTGCCCCTGGCCGAAGATGCCCTGAAGGAGCTGGCCACCACGCTGAAAAAGCGCTGTGGCACCGGTGGCGCCCTGAAAGACGGCATCATCGAGATTCAGGGCGACCACGTCGAGTTGCTGTTGGCCGAGCTGATCAAGCTGGGTTACAAGGCGAAGAAATCCGGCGGCTAGCAGCCTCTGTGAAAACCACCCCGATGACCCGCTTGCTGAACGCGAACTGTCGTCCCCATGGTTTTCACAGAGCCTGTTCCTGACCGGTGTCTAAACTCTGTCCTGCAAGTGGGGTCTACCCCTCTCACAGGCAAATCGTCATTTTCATTCTTTAGACTGCGCCAGCCTCTGATCAGGCCGGTGCACTTCGACTTCATTTATAGGGGACTTCGATGTCCGTACGACGCACACGCAAAGACGATGGCAGCCAATGGACAGTTGCGGACAGCCGCAGTGTTTACGGGATTCGCCATTGGGGGGCCGGGTATTTCGCGATCAATGATGCCGGTCGCGTTGAAGTCCGTCCGAACGGCCCGAACAGCACGCCCGTCGACCTGTACGAGCAAGTCGACGAGCTGCGCAAAAGCGGCCTGTCCTTGCCGTTGCTGGTGCGCTTCCCCGACATCCTGCAAGACCGCGTGCGCCAGCTGACCGGTGCCTTCGACGCGAACATCGAGCGCCTGGAATACCAGAGCAAATACACCGCGCTGTACCCGATCAAGGTGAACCAGCAGGAAGCGGTGATCGAGAACATCATCGCCACCCAGGACGTGTCCATCGGCCTGGAAGCCGGCTCCAAGCCCGAGCTGCTGGCCGTGCTGGCCCTGGCCCCGAAAGGCGGCACCATCGTCTGCAACGGTTACAAGGACCGTGAGTTCATCCGCCTCGCGCTGATGGGCCAGAAGCTCGGCCACAACGTGTTCATCGTGATCGAGAAAGAATCCGAAGTCGGCCTGGTGATCGAAGAAGCCGCCAACCTCAAGGTCAAGCCTCAGGTGGGCCTGCGGGTGCGCCTCTCGTCCCTGGCGTCGAGCAAGTGGGCAGACACCGGCGGTGAGAAATCCAAATTCGGTCTGTCGGCGGCGCAACTGCTGTCGGTGGTCGAGCGCTTCCGCGCGGCCGGCCTGGACCAGGGCATCCGCCTGCTGCACTTCCACATGGGCTCGCAGATCGCCAACCTGGCCGACTACCAGCACGGGTTCAAGGAAGCCATTCGTTACTACGGCGAACTGCGCAACCTCGGCCTGCCGGTAGACCACATCGACGTGGGCGGCGGCCTGGGCGTGGACTACGACGGTACGCACTCGCGTAACGCCAGCTCCATCAACTACGACATGGACGACTACGCCGGCGTGGTCGTGGGCATGCTCAAGGAATTCTGCGATGCGCAGAGCCTGCCGCACCCGAACATCTTCTCCGAGAGCGGCCGTTCCCTGACCGCCCACCACGCCATGCTGGTGGTGCAAGTCACCGACGTCGAGAAACACAACGACGACGTGCCGGTGATCGAGAACAAGGAAAGCCTGCCGGAAACCGTGCAATGGCTGGTGGACCTGCTGGGCCCGACCGACATTGAAATGGTCACCGAAACCTACTGGCGCGCCACCCACTACATGAGCGACGTGGCCACCCAGTACGCCGACGGCAAGATCACCCTGGCCGAAAAAGCCCTGGCCGAGCAGTGCTACTTCGCCGTCTGCCGCCGCCTGCACGACTCGCTCAAGGCCCGCCAGCGTTCCCACCGCCAGGTGCTGGACGAGCTCAACGACAAGTTGGCCGACAAGTACATCTGCAACTTCTCGGTATTCCAGAGCCTGCCGGACACCTGGGCCATCGGCCAGGTACTGCCGATCCTGCCGCTGCATCGCCTCGATGAAGAGCCGCTGCGCCGTGCCGTGCTGCAAGACCTGACCTGCGACTCCGACGGCAAGATCAAGCAGTACGTCGACGAGCAGAGCATCGAGACCAGCTTGCCGGTGCACGCGGTGAAAGAGGGTGAGGATTACCTGCTGGGGATCTTCCTGGTGGGTGCCTACCAGGAAATCCTCGGTGACATGCACAACCTGTTCGGTGACACCGACTCGGTGAACATCTACCAGCGTGACGACGGTTCGGTGTACAGCGCCGGGATCGAGACCCACGACACCATCGAAGACATGCTGCGCTACGTGCACTTGTCGCCGGAGGAGTTGATGACTCACTACCGTGACAAGTGCGCCAGCGCGAAGATCACGGCGGCGGAGCGCACTCAGTTCCTGGATGCGTTGCGTCTTGGGCTGACGCGTTCGTCTTACCTGTCCTCGTAAGTACACCGCTCCAAAGGTCGACCCGGCTCTAATGTAGGAGCCGGGCTTGCCCGCGATGGCGGTGGGTCAGGCAGCCAATGGGCCGGCTGACCCACCGCCATCGCAGGCAAGCCAGCTCCCACATTTGATCAGCGTTTCGGCAGTACCCTCTTTATAGGGCCTGAACGATGTCGAGCAAACTCCTGCAAGTGTTCACCCTGGCCATCGCGACTCTGCTCGCGGCCTGCTCCCCGATCAAAGTGCTCAACGCACTCACACCCTCCAGCACCTTCACCAAAACATCCTCCATCGCCTACGGCGACGATCCCCGCCAGAAACTCGATATCTACCGTCCCGTCACCGCCTTGCCCGATGCACCCGTCGTGGTGTTTTTCTACGGCGGCAGCTGGAACAGCGGCTCAAAGGATGACTACGGTTTTGTCGGCGAAGCCCTGGCCTCGCGCGGCATCGTGGTGGTGATTGCCGATTACCGGCTTTACCCGCAAGTGCGCTACCCAGCGTTTTTGCAGGACGGCGCCCAAGCCGTCGCCTGGGCGCACCAGCACAGTGCCGAGTACGGCGGCGATCCCCGCAAGCTCTATGTGATGGGCCACAGTTCCGGTGCCTACAACGCCGCAATGCTGGCGCTGGATCCACAGTGGCTGGCCGGGGTCGGCCTGTCGCCGTCAGTCTTCAAAGGCTGGATCGGCCTGGCCGGGCCGTATGATTTCCTGCCGATTGAAAACCGCGATGTGCGCCCGGTGTTCTTCTACCCGGATTCGCCGCCCGACTCCCAACCTATCAACCACGTCAGCCATGACGCACCGCCGAGCCTGTTGATTGCCTCGGTGGACGACAACCTGGTCAACCCCAAGCGCAACACCGGCGGCCTGGCGAACAAGCTGCGGGCGGCGGGTGTGCCGGTTGAGGAGTTCTACTTCAGCAAAACCAGCCACGCGACATTGGTAGCGTCCATGGCCCGGCCGCTGCGCTGGCTGGCGCCGGTGCTGGACCGGGTCACCGCGTATATCAAGTTCACGCCGGGCCAGTAAGCCAGCGGTCCTGTTTGTTCAGGCGCCAGGCAATCGCCCACAGCGTGAGGCTGCGCAGGGCCATGAACAGCAGGAAAGTTATCCACAGCCCGTGGTTGCCCAGCCCCTGCAAGGCCCAGGCGAACGGCAGCACAATCACCACCGTCAGCAGCATGCCGTTGCGCATTTCCCGGGCGCGGGTGGCGCCGATGAACAAGCCATCCAGCAGGTAGCTCCACACTGCAATCAACGGCAGCACGGCCAGGTAAGGCAGGTAGATGTCGGCGGTTTCGCGCACGCTCGGGATGTCGGTTTGCATGGCGATAAACAGGTGGCCGAACACGGCGAACAGGATCGCGAAACCGACGCTGGCCAGCAACGACCAACCACAGGCCACCACCAGCGAGCGGCGCAAGGCCTGGCGGTCGTGGGCGCCGATGGCGTGGCCGCACAACGCTTCCACGGCGTGGGCCAGTCCGTCCAGGGCGTGAGCCGTCAGCAGTAAGCCGTTTAGCAGCAGCGCGTTTGCCGCTACCGTGGCATCACCCAAGCGGGCGCCTTGCACGGTAATCATGAAAAACACCGATTGCAGGGCCAGGCTGCGGATGAAGATATCGCGGTTTACCGCCAGCAACGGGCGCCAGCTTTGCCACAGTTTGAGGGCGGCCCAGGCGATATGGCCGGGGTAGGCGCGCAGGGCTTTTTGGGTGAGGGCCAGGCCGAGGAGGGCGCCGGTCCATTCGGCGATCACCGAGGCGCGGGCCGAGCCGACCACGCCCCAATCCAGACCCAGGACAAACCACAGGTTGAGGGCAATGTTGACGAGGTTGGTGGTCAGCAGAATCGCCAGCGGCGCGCGGGCGTTCTGGGTGCCGAGAAACCAGCCCACCAGGGCGTAGCTGGCCAGGGCCGCGGGCAGGCCGAAGAGGCGGGTGTGGAAGAATTCGCGGGTCAGTTGGTTCAGCTCGGGCGAGGGCTGCATCCAGTCCAGCACCAGGCCGCTTAAGGGAATGCCGATGCTGCCGAGCAACATCGCCAGCCCCAGCGCCAGCAACAAGCCCTGCAACAGAATCTGCCGCAGCGCCGCACCATCACCCCGCCCGGCGGCCTGGGCGGCAAAGCCGGTGGAGCCCATGCGCAAAAAGCCCATGGCCCAGGCGAGAAAGGTATAGAGGCTGGCGCCCACGGCCACGGCGCCGAGTTGATGGGCGTGGGGCAGGTGGCCGATGACCATGCTGTCCACCAGCGCTACCAGCGGCACGGAGATGTTCGACAGGATCATCGGCGCGGCGAGGGCCCACACGCGGCGGTGGGTAGGGCGGTCGCGCCAGTCGGTCAGCAGGGAAGTCATGCGGGCTCCTTTGGGGGGCGGTAGTGTAACTGGCTGCACGCTTATCTGTTGCCTGGGCGATCGCTATCGCGGGCAAGCCCGGCTCCCACACTTGGAATGCATTCCTCCTGTGGGAGCTGGCTTGCCTGCGATAGCTGACGGCCAGGCAATGAAGGTTTAAGTCTTACGCGGGTGCAGGCATTCGATGGATCGGTCGACAGTAGTCTTGGCAATTTCCAGCAAGTGCCACACGGCCAGGATCTTCGCCCGCTGTGGACTTTCCAGCAGCTCGCCGCAATCAAGCGCGGTGGCCGAGGCGCTGCTCAGCAGGCTGGCGGTGTAGAGCAGGGAATCTTCGAAGCTCAGGTCTTCGTTGATGGTGTGGAAGCCTTGCGATGGCAGGTAGTGTTCGAGGGCGCGATTGAAGGCGGCGCGGTCGTTGAGGATGTCGCTGGGTGGATCGGGGACAATCTTATTCATGGTGTAACTCCACTAGTAGGCAAGGAGCTGACACCCGCGCGACTAAACGAAGGTGGCGGCTGTACGCAGGTTAGTCGACCGGCTAGTGGAACCCGGCGCACCCGAAGGTGCCCTGCGCACAGCCACCATGAAGCATGGCGACAACTTGCGCTCACTAATTCCGGGCGACTAAACCCGATCACTGATATGCAGTGAAGGAGCGAAGACTAGCCACCGGTCCTGGCAGGCACAAGGCCGAAAGATTGTCTCGGAAACGTCCGTCAAATTAAAGGGATTTACCCTGCTGGCCCTTTATTAACGAACCACCCAGCTCAACAACCACAACCCCAGCATCAACCAGATAATCCCCATGATGATCGACGCCCGCATGAACGCGCGCACCGCCGAGTACAGCAGCATCAGGCCGATGATCAGGGTGAGGATGCTGATGATCGAGGTATCCATGCCCAGCGTACGCGACAGCCCGTCGATAAAATTCCCGCCCGCGTGGGTCAGCGCATTGAACAACCCGCTGAGCCCGTCGACGATAAAGCGGATCACGGAACCGAGCGCCTGGCCCAGCCATTCGAAGAAGCTTTCTACCTGCATGTGTGTGTCCTGATGAAAAGGTGGGCGTAGCTGAGGCTTTGGTCGTTAATACTCAACCCTAGTTCCCTACTAGCATAGAGGTTTACGCGTTACAGGGATTCACTTGCCTTCGCGCGGCTTGCGCCCGAAGCTATGCACCTTCAGGAGCGCCCCATGAATCTCGAACACCTCACCGAACGCCTGCACCGCATCCGCGATACCAACGACTGGAAGCAGTTCCACAGCCCCAAGAACCTGGCGATGGCCGCCAGTGTTGAAATGGCCGAGCTGGTGGAGATTTTCCAGTGGTTGAGCGAAGACCAGTCGCGCCAGTTGCCCGCCGACAAACTCGCCCATGCCGGCCAGGAAGTCGGTGACATCGTGCTGTATCTGCTGCTGTTGTGCAGCGAGTTGGGGTTGGACATGGATCAAGTGGTACAGGCCAAACTGGCCGACAGCGAACGGCGGTTTGCCAAATGAGCGACCGTCATTTCGACCAGTTGGCCACCCGTTTCGCCGAGAAGATCTACGGCGGCGCCAAAGGTGCGATTCGCCTGGCGGTGCTCCAGGCCGACCTGATTGAAGCGCTGCCGGATCGCCCACTGCGGGTGCTGGATATCGGCGCCGGCCTGGGCCATATGTCGCTGTGGCTGGCCGAACGCGGTCACGACGTGACCCTGGCCGAACCTGCCGAGCCGATGCTCGAAGGCGCCCGCCAGCGTTTCGCCGAAGCCGGGCAGACGGCCACTTTCATTCAAGCACCGTGGCAGGATCTGCTGGGCCAACTCACCGAACCCTACGACCTGGTGCTGTGCCACGCCGTACTGGAATGGCTGGCCGAGCCCCACGCGATCCTGCCGGTGTTGCACCAGTTGACCGCCCCCGGTGGCTGGCTGTCCCTGGCGTTCTACAACCGCGACGCCTTGATTTACCGCAACCTGCTCAAAGGCCACTTCCGCAAAATGCGCAAGAACGACATGGCCGGCGAAAAACAGAGCCTCACGCCGCAACAACCCCTTGACCCACGGGAGTTGGCGACGCAACTCGAGGGCCTGTGGCAGGTCGAAACCCAGAGTGGCGTGCGGGTGTTCCACGACTATATGCCGGTGGAATTCCAGGCACGCGCCGAATTGCAGGACTTGTTGGAGATGGAGCTCGCACACCGTCGTCACCCAAGCTTTGCCGGACTTGGGCGTTATTTGCACTGGATCTGCCGTCCGGTTTAAGCGGCCCAGTCTGCGGAGGTCGAAATGAAGCGCTGTCTTGGACTGATCCTGCTGGGCCTGGGCCTGGCGGGTTGCCAAAGCCCCAACCCGTATGTGGCGGCGTCTGCCCCGATGCCACCGGCGCCTGCCCAGGCGGCCAATACCTTTGATGCCAGCGCCTACCCGGCGCCGGTGCGTGACTACGGCGCCTACCGCAGTTGGGCCTGGCTCAACAACCAGTTGCCGGCGGGTTCGGCCTGGGCCGATTCGGCGCAGATTGCCGAAGCGGTCAGCGGCGCCCTCGACCAGCGTGGCCTGCGCCCCCTGCATGACAACCGTGCCCCCGACCTGCTGGTGAGCGCCGATGTGCGCCTGGAAAAACGCCTGCGCCAGGTCCAGGACGATTATGGCTACGGCTACGGCGGCTATAACCGCTATGGCAACGGCTACGGCATGTACAACAGCGTGCCGGTGGTACGCACCTATGAAGTGACGGTGGCGGTGGCGCGCATCAGCCTGTTCGATGCCCGCACCCGCCAGCCGGTATGGAGCACCAGCGCAGAAACCGCGAGCCAGGGCAGCCTCGGCGAGCGCGCCGATGCCTTGCGTGAGGCGATGCAAAAGGCAATGACTGCCTACCCGCCCAGTTAGCAGCTATTCTCATCTCAGGCCCGGATCGTCTTTTGGAGAACAACCATGCTTCGTCGTATCGCTGCACTTGCTGTTGTTGTGTTGCTGGGCGGTTGCCAGACCAGTCAGGTCAACCACGATTTTGACGCCAGCCGGGACTTTGGCGCGTACCGCAGTTGGAGCTGGAAAGAACCCGCGTTGCAATACCGCCCGGACGACCCGCGGATCAAGAGTGACCTCACCGAACAGCGCATCCGCCAGGCCGTGGGCGAGCAACTCGACCAACGTGGCCTGCGCCCTGCGGCGCCGGGCACCAAGGCTGACCTGAATGTACAGACCTACCTGATCGTCGAAGACCGCCAGCAACAAGTCACCACCAACTACGGCGGCGCCTGGGGCGGCCCGTGGAATGGTTACTGGGGCGCGCCGATGTACAACGAAACCCGCAACATCACCTACAAGGTGGCGACCATCCAGATTGATTTGCTCGACGGCAAGGATGGCAAACTGGTGTGGCGTGGCAGCGATGAGCAGATCCTCGCCAGTTCCCCCGAGCCGCAGGACCGCAGCGCAGCGATTCGTGCCACGGTGACCAAGGTGCTTTCCAACTACCCGCCGCACTGAGATCCGGCCAGCACGCCACGCAGCCTTGTCTACACTCAACCTCAACACAGGAGAGTAGGCGCCCGGCATTGAGCCGGCAAAGGAGTGCTTGATGTCTCCCCGAGTTCGTTGCGGCCGCGTGGCCGGGCCTGCTGGGCAGCGTGGTGCGATTGGCTTGATGGCGGCCGCGACCCTGGGCATCGCCTTGGTGTTTCTGCTGCTGGTCGTCGACAGCGGTCGCCTGTACATGGAAAAGCGCAAGTTGCAGGCGATCGCCGACATTGCGGCGCTGGAGGCGGTGCAGCGCAAGGGTGATTGCCTGGCCGCCACCAACACCGCGCCCACGTATGCCGGTGCCAGTGCTGTGCGCAACGGTTATGTGATCCCGCCGGGAAGTGCGCTGATAGTGAAGTGTGGGGTGCTGACGACCGGGGCCACCAACCAGCGGGTGTTCTCCGCCGACTCGACCAAGACCGACGCCATCCAGGTGACCGCTTCGCGCCCGGTGATGACCAGTGTTGCCGGGGGCCTATGGGCAATGGCCAATGGTGGCGGCTACAACGTGAACACCCAACTGGCTGCCGTCGCCGTGGCGGCGCCGAAGATCCTGCCGCCCCAGGCACAGCTGACGATCAAATCAACGCTGGTCACCGTGGATTCGACCAAGTCGGCCGCGCTGAACCTGCTGTTCGGCCAACTGTTGGGCGGTTCGTTGAACCTGAGCGTGGCCGGTTGGCAAGGCTTGGTCGACACCAACATCAACTTGCTGAGTTTCCTCAACCAGTTGGCGTTGAATGTAGGCGTCACGGCGGGGGCCTACGATCAACTGTTGACCAAGAACCTCAAGATCAGCCAACTACTCGATGCGGCGATTACAGTGCTCAATGCCGGCGGCAGTACGGCCAGCGTGGCGGTCAGTGGCCTCACCAGTATCAAGGCGATAATCGGCAACTTGGATGTGACCCTGGGCAGCCTGTTGCAGTTGCAAACAGGGGCGGTGTCGGCGGGGCTGAACACCAGCCTGAACGTGTTCCAATTGGCGGAAGCCTTTGTGCAATTGGCCAATACCAAGAACGGGGTGGTGGCAACTATCCCGGTGAATATCCCGGGGCTGGTGAATGCAGGTGTTCAGGTAAAGGTGATTCAGCCACCGCAGTTGTCAGCGATCGGTGACCCTACCTATGCCAAAGATAAAACCCCGGCGACGCGAATTTATGTAAGAACGGCTCAAATGAGCGTCGGCCTGACTCTGGGCTTGCCGGTGCTGGACTTGCCGGTGGTGGACACCGCCTTGAACGGCTTGGTCGGGCCACTTTCAGACGTGTTGAACAACCTGTTGAGCTTGAACCTGGGCGGAACGGTGAGTTCGCTGTTGTGTGTGCTGGGCGGCTATTGCCAGCGTACGGACCTGCAAGTGCTGTCCTCTTCCTCGAACCCGCCGGCGGCGAGGATCGACGTGGTGCTGGAACTGGGTACGGCTGAAAGCTATGTCACCGGCTTCACCTGCGCCAGTGATGCCACCAAGACCCTGACCACCCAAACCAACGCCTCACTGGTGAACGTGAAAATTGGTCAGAGCCCGCAGTTGATCAACGCATTCAACAACAACACGGCTCTCGATCCGGTCGCGCCGCTGCCGGTGGTCGATATCGGCGCGATTACCTGTTTCAAACCGTTGTTGGGGCTCGGCCCGACGACGTGCGACCCGGCGACCCGCAAGCCGTTCTACGGTGGCGGCATAGGCCTCAGCGTCAGTGCTCAGGTGGGTGCCGCCGTGCAAACGCTGCCTCCTCACACCTACAATCAGCCGCCCGAAATCAACGTCATACCGGCGCAGTACTACGCCTCGTCGACGACCAACCTGTTGAGCGCCATCAGCAACGCGTTAAGCGGCATTCAGTTCCAGGTCTACAAGCCGACGGGGTTCAATCTGTTGGGCGGATTACTACAGACGACAGGCACGCTGCTCAACGGGCTCAACAGCTCCCTGGGCACGATTATCGGCGGAGTGCTCAGCCCGATCCTCGATCCATTGGTGAACACCTTGCTGTCGAACCTTGGGGTGAACCTGAATGCGGTGGAAGTGGGCGCCAACCTCAGTTGCCGGCCTCACGGGCAAGCAGCCCTGGTGAACTAGGCCTCGACCACCGGCAACTCCACACAAAACTTCGCCCCATGCTCACTGTTGGCGACGCTCAGCCGCCCGCCCATGCTCTCCACAATGCCATAGCTCACCGACAACCCCAGGCCGGTGCCCACGCCAATCGGTTTAGTGGTGAAGAACGGCTCGAAAATCCGCTCCAGCAGCCGCGGGTCAATCCCGCCGCCGTTGTCCTCCACCCAGATGCGTACATGGCGGCTGTCGTGCTCGATCTGCACCGAGATCCACGGTTGCAAATCGTGGTTGTGCTCGCGCTTGCTCAGCAGGGCGTCGCGGGCATTGACCATCAGGTTGATCAGCACTTGTTCCAACTGGTCGACATAACCTTTGACCTGCACCGAAACGTCCGGCTGTACCACGCGCAGTTCAACGCCTTTGCCGCGCAGGCCTTCACTGAGCAACGACAAGGTGCCTTCCACCGCCTGCGCCGGGTTGAAGGGCTGCTGTTCGACTTCCGAACGGCGGCCGAACACGCGCATGTGGTCCACCACGCGGGCGGCGCGCTGGACCTGGGCGTCGATGCGCTGGAGTTTTTCCGTCAGGTAGTCGATTTGGGCATCGCCATTGCTCAGGCGCTTGAGCACATTGACGATGGCCATGCGCATCACGTTCAACGGCTGGTTGATCTCGTGGGCGAGGCCCGTGGCCATTTCGCCGAGGGTGGCCATTTTGGCGCTCTGGGTCAGTTGCTGCTGGGAGCGGCGCACTTCGGTGTTGTCCCGGCCCACGGCCTGCACTTCCTGCAACCGGCCCTCTTCGTCGAATACGCCACGGTCCGACCACACCCACCAGGCGTGTGTACGCCCCGGCAGTTGCAGGCTGATTTCGGCGGTGCTCACGGGGAACTCCGGGGTCAGTTGCCGGATGCGCTGCACAAATGCCTCGTGTTGTTCTGCCGACAGCCATTGGCTGAGGTTCATTCCCGGCAACTGGTCCGGCCGGCATTCCATGTAGTTGGCCAGGGGCGTATTGCCGAAGGTCAGGGTCAGGTCCGGGCGGTAGCGGCAGATCATGGCCGGGGAGTCTTCCACCAGGATCCGATAGCGCTCCTCGCTGTCCTTGACCCGTTGCGCGGCCAGGGTCGATTCGGTGACGTCCAGCCACAGGCCCACAGCTTCCACGGGCAGGCCCAGGTCGTCGCGCAGCAGCCGGGCTTCATCCAGCAGCCAGTGGTAATCGCCCTGTTTGTCGAGCACCCGGTAGCGGCAGCTCACGTGGCCTTCACGCAACAGTTGGCGGGTGCGGTCGAAGTAGAGGTCGCGGTCTTCGGGGTGGACCCATTGGTTCAGCGCCGCCGGGGTGAAGTCGGCCAGGGTGCGGCCCAGCAATGGCAGCAGGCTGTCGCTGAAGAACACCGGTTGCAACGTGCCTTCGACATAGCGCTGCACGTAGATCACGGCCGGGGAACTGGCGATCAGGTTGTCCAGCCGTGCGTGGGCGGCGGCCGCCTGTTGTTGCTGGTTTTTTATGTCGCTGATGTCGAGCATGAAGCCCACCAGCCGACGGTGCTCACCCGAGCCCAGCGCTTGTCCTTGCACGCGGTACCAAATGGGGTTCAACCCCGCGTCGGCACGTTGCAGGCGAACGCTGGTGGAGAGCGGCTTGCCCAGGTTTTTCAGGTCTTGCAGGCGGCTGGCGAGTTCTTCCCGGTCGGCGGGGTGGATCAGGTTGAGCCACATCGGCAACGATAGCCGGGTGGCCGCCTCGCCCTGGCTGAGGGTGTGCAACAGCTGCGGGGCGAGCTCGATGTCTTCGCTGTGGAGGGGCAACTCCCACCAGCCGGTGCCGAGCAGCCCTTGCAGCGCTTCGAGGCGATCCAGCTGCTGCTGGTGGCGCTGTTCCCGCAGGCGGTTGAGCAGGGGCGTGGCGACGGCGGCGGCCAGTTGCAGCCAGTCACGGTCGTTGGTGTGGGCCTGTGCCCGGTAAAAGCCGCACAGCAGCCACGCGGCGACGCCATGGGCGTCGCGGTAGGGCACCAGAAAACCATCGGTATTGCCAAACAGGCCTTGCAGGCGCGGGTGGTCGCTGTGGCCACGGTGTACTTCCAGGCTCACCGGTGCCGTGGCCCCCAGGCTGTCGAGACTGGTGCCCAGGGCTTGCCCGTTGCTCCAGAGTGCCGGCGCATCGTGTGAGGTGTAATGGCCCTGGATACGCCACTCCTGGCCTGCCTCGTCCAGCACGGCAAGGGCGACGCTGGGGATATGCCAGTGTTGGGAAACGGTCTGGAGCGTGTCCTGCAGCACCTCGGGCAGGCGTGCCAGGCTGCATACCCGCAGATGTTCGCTGATCTGATCGCTGACGCGCTGATTGTGTTCGCGTACCTGGGTGAGTTGGCGATGGGCAACCAGGTCGCCAATGTCCAGCAGTTGCAGGAGCCAACCCTTGCCCTCCGGTTGCACCCAGCCACGGGTATGCAGGGTTTGCCCGGCAAGCCCCTTGAACGCCAGGTCCAGGCTTTGCCCTTGCCAGTCGCCGGGCATGCCTTCGATCACCAGGCTGCTCTGTGGCGTGAGGTATTCGAGCAGCGAAGCCGGCTGTTGCGAGTGCGTGCCGGGCGGTTCCAGTCGATGACGAAGCGGGCCCTGGATGTCCACCACCTGGCCCAGGGTGTCGAGGTAGAACAGCAGCGCGGCGGTGGTTGGCGTCGCTGTCTGCGCATCGGCGGCCAACGGATTGCCGCGTCCGAGCAGGCGGCCGAACAGTTTATCCCCTGAGGTCAAAACTGCATGCTCGACTGGGTGGACAGTGTGGGGGGCAGGGCGGGGACGGTTCCAAAGCCTGGCAGTACCAGGAACGGCAACACACTCTGGAGGCTGGACGTCGGGTAGTTGATGTACACCGTCAACAGGCCCGCCGGGGTGTAGGTTGCCGTGACGTACGTGGGAAGGAATTTGAACTGGGGAGGGATCCACGTCAGTTGCGCCTGGGCGGCAGCGATGGCCTGCTGGGGCAGTGCCGTTGGGTAGCTGGCCGTGGCGGGGTCCAGTGCGACGCTGCGCCGTACGCCCTCGGCGGCGGCCTGGGTAAAGGACTGCATCAGCAGTAACGGCAGGCTGTAGCTGACCAAACCATAAAACACGGCAAAAAAAATCATGAAGACCATCGCGAACTCCAGCGCGGCGGCACCTTTCTGCTTTCTAGGGAGGTCTTTTTTCATGACTCGTCTACCCTGACTGCTACTACCTGATATCAGCATAGAATCATTCAGCAAAAAGGGATTTTTTTTACGTGATTCAAAGCCTCGTCCTATTTGTTTGGCTGGCGCTGTGCGCTGTGCAAGACATCCGTGTACGTCAGATCTCCAACTGCTTGACCCTCGGCGCCGGCCTGCTGGCGCTGGTCTACCTGCTTTGGAGCGGTACCACCTGGCTCGGCGCGCCGGCTGTCGAGGGTGGCGTGGCCTTTGTCCTGGCGCTGCTGTTCACCCTGCCCGGCTACGCGCTGGGCCGTCTGGGGGCCGGTGACGTGAAACTGATCGCGGCCTTGGGACTGGCGACCAACTCCCTCTACATTCTGGGCACGTTTATCGGCGCAGGCCTCGCCAGCGCGGCTTGGCTACTACTGGCCCCCAGGCTGTGGCCGCTGATGAATCAAGGGGTTAGGAATACCTTGCAGCACCTGGATCCGGCCTGTTCGGCCAAGCAGCCGTTCGTGCCGTTTTTATTGGCCGGTTTTGGCCTCGCCTGGCTTTGGATCCCATTAGTCGCCACGTAGGGTATCGCTATGTACATAGTAGGAAAGTACGTCTACGTTTATGGGTAGGTTGTATAGGAAAGTGGTCGGAATGGATCGGTCGGTCTTTGGCTTGCCCAGGCATGGAGTAGCGCGTGAACAAGCTTACCTCTGAAGTGAAAGTGCTCGTTGTCGATGATCAGCCCCTGATCGTGGAAGAGCTTTGCGAATTTCTTGAAAGCAACGGTTACCGTTGTGTCCCTTGCCACTCCAGCCAGCAGGCTATCGAGCGCTTTCGCGACGATGCCGGGATCGGTTTGGTGCTGTGCGATCTGCATATGCCAGAGATGGACGGGATCGAGCTGGTCCAGGCCCTGCAACGCCTGGCCGGCAAGCAGCGCGCTTTTGAGGCCATCATGTTGACCGGTCGCGCAGACAAGCAAGACGTGATCAAGGCCCTGCGCGCCGGGATTGCCGATTACTACCAGAAGCCAATCAACCTGGACGAACTGCTGGAAGGCTTACAGCGCCAGGCCGTGGCGCTGCAAGACCGGCAAAAAAACCTTGAGCTGGGGAATCTGAACCAGAAGCTGCAGTTTCTTTCGGCGTCCATTGACGATCTTTACCATGACCTCGACAAGGTGCGCAGCAGCCCGCAATCCGCCGTGCCGAATGAAGCGGATGGCGACGTCAGCGACATCGAGCGTGTTGAAATCCCGGCGATCTTCAATCAACTGTCCCCGCGCCAGCTGGATGTCGCAAGGCTGGTAGGCAAGGGCCAGACCAACTATCAAATTGCCTGTGAGCTGGGCATCACTGAAAACACCGTGAAACTCTACGTGTCCCAGGTGCTGCGCCTGACCCATATGCACAACCGCACCCAGTTGGCGCTGGCGTTGTCGCCGAGTAACTCCGCGGCGCGCCAGCGTGTTACTGCCCACTGAACCTACCGAGTATTCAGGGCGCCTAGGCACAAGCACCCGATGGTGACGGTGATCGCTAGTTTGTAGGTGGCAAAACCCAATTGGGAAGCACCCTACTTTCAAAGGCGAACTTTCCGACATTATTCGCAGATAGCAAATCTTTACTCTCTGGCCTCTCGCAAAGTCCAGGGATGAAAAGGCATGACCTTCAGCGCATCACCCTTCCCGTTTTTCGACCACAGTCGCCACAAACTCACCGTTCGCAACGTCGATGCACGGCTCGACGTTCTCGCCTTCGAGGGCACCGAAGGCCTGAGCGAACTGTTCAACTACCGCGTGGAGTTCACCAGCACCGCCCGCGACATCGCTGTCGAGAAAATGCTCGGTCAGAACGCCACGTTCAGCTTGTACAGCGCACCGCAGCAATCGCCGATGCGCGGTTTCATCCAGCCGCCTGCCAGGCAGTTGCGCACGCTGCATGGCGTAGTCACCGGCTTCAAACGCCTGTCCGGCTCCGTTGATGAAGCCCGCTACGAAATCACCC